>JBEKQQ010000023.1:0-92272 GCA_049519555.1 Acetobacteraceae bacterium | reverse complement strand
CAGCATAGGCACAACGACGGTCGTCCGCATCTGGTCTCCTCACGCGCCCATCCTGGACCCGCCGTCGATCCTATGGCACAGGCGGCACCACAACCAACCGGAGGACACGTCATGGAACCCGTCGCCAAGGTCACCGTGCGAGACCATGTCGCCACCGTGATGATGGACCGCCCGCCGGTGAACGCGCAAAGCGACCAGTTGCGTCAGGAACTGATCGCGTCATTCGATAGCTTTACCGATCGAGACGATGTGCGCGTTGCCATCCTGACCGGGTTTGGCCGGATGTTCTCTGCCGGCGCCGACATGAAATCCCGCCCCACCGGAGATACCGCCGGCGAGTACTGGGCTTTCAACCGGCTGGTCCGGGAAATGTTCAATTCGATCAGCGAATGCGCCAAACCGGTCATTGCGGCGGTGAATGGCCCGGCGCTTGGCGCGGGGTTCGCTCTGGCTGCCGCCTGCGACATTATATTGGCGTCGAACAACGCAGTGTTTGGCATGCCGGAAATCGATATCGGTCTGATGGGTGGGGCGGCAATGCTGCAGCAACTGTTCGGCCGTTCGCGTGCGCGGCGGATGTTCTATACCGGCTGGCGCGTGCCGGCAGACGAGATGTACCGCACCGGCGTCATCGAATGCTGCGTGCCACTGGAACAGTTGATGCCGGAGGCGATGAAGCTGGCGGGTGAGATCGCGTCGAAAAGTCCGCTGGCCATGCGTTATGCAAAACAATCGATGAACACGACCATGCATATGCCGCCGCGCGACGGCTACCGGTTTGAGCAAAATCTGACCGTGGCGCTGTCGAAGTCCGAGGATGCCGCCGAGGCACGGGCCGCCTTCTTCGAAAAACGTAAACCGAACTTCAAGGGACGCTGAGCCATGGACCTGCAACTTCGCGGCAAGACCGCGCTCGTCACCGGCGCCAGCATGGGTATCGGCCGCGCTATCGCCAAAGCGCTTGCCGCCGAAGGCGTGCGTGTGGTCGGCGCTGCCCGCCGCCTTGAAGAGATGGAACGTATGGCCGATGAGGTCGAAGCTGCACAATATCCGCGGCCGGTTCTGATCCGACAAGATGTCATGGAGGAAGACGCGGCGGTTAAGCTACGCGATGCAGCCTATGCCGCGGTCGGTCACATCGACATTCTGGTGAACAATGCCGGCGGCAGCCGCCGCCTGCCGGTCGATGCCGCCGAGGAACGTTGGGTCGAGGCGATGACCCTGAACTTCACCCGCCCGCGCCAGCTCGCGCATGCCTTGTTGCCGAAGATGATCGAAAGTCGCTGGGGCCGCATCATCAACATCACCGGCAAAAGCGAACCCGACCACCTCAACGCCGCCTTCTCCGCCAAAGCCGGCATCCACGCATGGGCCAAAGGCCTGTCCATCGAGGTCGGGCAATACGGCATCACCGTGAACTCGATTCCCCCCGGTCGCATCATGAGCGAGCAAATTCGCCGCAACTACCCGGAAGATTTTCGAAAGACCTTCGCCGAGACGGAAATCCCGCTGAAATACTGGGGCGAACCGGAGGATCTGGCGGTAATGGCGGTTTGGCTGGCCTCGCCATTAGCGCGTTACATAACCGGAACGGTCATTCCGGTCGATGGTGGGTTGCGGCGCTATTCCTTCTGAGGCGTCGCCGCCCTAGACTCCAGCCGCAATGACGGACGGAGCTTCACGATGCGACAAATGGTCCTGGTCGGCTTTCTACAGGCGCAGAACTGCACAACGCTGGCGAGCGCGTGGCGGCATCCCGACGCCCGTTCCGATTTTACTTCCGCTGCCTACTATCGAAAAATCGGCGAGGTCCTGGAAGCAGGAAAATTTCAGATGGGCTTTTTCGATGACCGCCTGGCAATGCCGGATATTTACGGCGGCAACCCGGCCGAGGTCGTCGCCAATGGCGTGCGTGTTGTGAAAATCGATCCTGTTGCGACGATGATGGCGATGGGCCTTGGCACGCGGTTCCTCGGCATCGGTTCGACGGCCTCCACGACTTATTACGAACCGTTCGATGTCGCGCGCCGGTTTCAGACGGTGGATCATTTGATCGGCGGCCGGGCGGCCTGGAACGTCGTCACCTCGGTCAACGACGGCGAGGCGCACAATATGGGTCGCGACGTGCATATGGATCACGATTTGCGGTACGACCGGGCCGACGAGTTCATGGAGATCGTGCACAGTTGCTGGGACGGCTGGGAGGATGATGCTCTGGTGGTCGATAAGGCAACGGGCCTGTTCGCTCATCCGGAGAAAGTGCACCGTCTGGAGTACGAAGGAACATTCCTGAAGTCGCATGGCACGTTCACGGTGCCCCGGTCGCCGCAGGGCCATCCGGTGGTTATCCAGGCCGGCTCCAGTCCGCGCGGCAAAGTGTTCGCCGCGCGGTGGGCCGAAACGATGTTTGTCGGTTATCCGGACTTCGAAACAGCGAAACGCGATTACGCTGCGATGAAAGCGTCGATTGGCGGACTGAACCGCGATCCGGATAAAGTGACCATCAATACGATCGCTTATCCGGTGGTGGCCGAAACCCGCGGAGAGGCCGAGGATAAATGGGCCTTGATCGACTCGCTTTACAAGGAAGTCGACGGCCTGTCGTTGTTATCGGAAGCGTTGAACTACGACTTCAAGAAGAAGGGCATGGATGAGGCGTTTACCGACGAAGAACTCGAAGGCATGTCCGGCATGCAAGCAATGCGCAATCGGGTGATGGAACGATCCGGCCGCAATCCGACCGTGCGCGACTTCCTGGAGATTACCCGCCGAGGCCGCCCGCGCGAGGCGATCATCGGCAGTGGTAAGGACATCGCCGACCGCCTGGAAAAATGGTTCACCGAGGGCGCCTGCGACGGTTACGTCATCGCCGGCACGCACACGCCCGGCACGTTCGAGGACTTCGTCAAATTCGTCGTGCCGGAATTGCAACGGCGCGGTTTGTCGCCGAAGGAGTATAAGGGCGGGACCTTGCGCGAGAATTTGGGACTGGCGCGGCCGGAAATCGGCGGTTGGAAACTCAAGGCTGATGGCTGAAAGGACCATTCTGATTGCGGGTGCCACGGGTCTCGTCGGCTATGCCGCGCTGAAGCATTTCACGCAGCATTCCGGCCGGCATGTCATCGCCTTGTCGCGCCGCACACCGCGGGAAACGTTCGGTGCTCGTTTCCTTCCCTTGGATCTGACCGACACCGCGCAATGCCGTGCCGTGATCCGCGGGCTGACCGGGGTGACCCATCTCGTTTACGCGGCACTGTTCGAACTCCCCGGTCTGGTCGAGGGCTGGCGTGACGACCGTCAGATCCGCACCAACGACCAAATGCTACGCAATCTGGTGGAACCGCTGCTGGAAGCCAGTCCTGGACTGCGTCATGTCACATTGCTGCAGGGGACCAAGGCCTATGGCGTGCATGTCCGTCCACTGACCGTTCCGGCACGCGAGGGCCGTTCTGAAATGCGCGAGCAGCCCAACTTCTATTGGGCGCAGGAGGATTATCTCCGGCAACAGCAGGCCGGTTCGTCCTGGCACTGGACCATTCTGCGTCCGGTACTGATCGTCGGCGAGGCGATCGGCGGCGCGATGAATTTGATCCCCGCACTCGGCGTGCATGCGGCACTAATGCGCCTACGCGGCGACGTTCTGCCGTTTCCGGGTGGTGCGCCGAGGATTGGTCAGGCGGTCGACGCCGACGTGTTGGCACGCGCGATCGATTGGGCCGGCGAGGCGCACAAAGCCCGCAACGAAACCTTCAACGTCACCAATGGCGACGTTTTCGTCTGGGAAAATGTCTGGCCGGCGATCGCTGAATCGGTTGGCATGCGTCCCGGCGCGCCGGTACCTTTCGCGCTGAACAGCTTGCTGGAGACCGGCACCGCCGGTTGGGATTTCATTCGTGCGCGGTACAATCTGCTGGCGCCGCCGCTGCGCGAATTTGTTGGTCAGTCGCTGGAATATGCCGATTATCAGATGCGCTTCGGGCGGACCGACATCGGCCCGCCCGCGATTGTTTCGACCGTCAAGATCAACCAGGCCGGCTTCCATGACACGATGGATACCGAGGTGATGTTCCGCAAATGGTTCGGCGCGTTTCAGCGCATGCGGTTACTGCCCCTCCCGCACCACTCCGTTGCTTAGGGTGCCGATGCCCGAAATTTCCACCTCGATGGTATCGCCGTGTTTCATGTTTTCGGTTTTACCCTCGGTGCCCATCCAGACCACGTCACCGGGATACAACGTCAGACAGGTGGTCATTGCGACCAGGTAATCGACCACGCCGAATACCATGTCGTTGGTTTTGAAGTTGATCAGTTCCTTGCCGTTCAGCTGGATCCTGGTGACCAGATCGTCCAGCTTCACATCGGTTTCGATCCAGGGGCCCATCGGTTTGAAGGTATCGGTGTTCTTGGCGCGCCACAAAGTGCGATCCTGCTTTTGCCAACTGCGCTCGCTGACATCGTTGCCGATGGTCCAGCCCAGTACGGCAGACAATGCGTTTTCGCGGGTCAGATGTTTGCATTTGCGGCCGATCACTGCGACCAACTCGCCCTCGTATTGCACCAGTTCGGTGGCATCGGTTGGAATAACAATATTTTCGCCATGCGCGATCAATGCGTTGTTGGCACGATAGCCGATGTCAGGCTGCGTCGGAAGGCTGACCGGCAAGCCCAGTTTCTCGGCGGCTTCGCGGACGTGGACCGCATAGTTGAGGCCAGCGGCGTAGAAGGTCGGCGGGATTACCGGCACCATCAGCTTCACGTCGGACAGTTTTCGACGCGCCGAGGTCCGCTCCCAGGCGTCGAACGGCGAGCCGCGCACCGGAATGATGGTATCGCCTTCTACGACGCCATAGGTTGGCGTCCCACCGTTATCGAAACGAGCCCAGCGCATTGGTGTTCTCCTGTTTTCAGGCGGTGGCGATTTCCTTGACGCCGATTTCGGCGATCATCGTTTCCCGCATGATGAACTTTTGCATTTTGCCGGTGACGGTCATCGGGAAGTCGTTCACGAACCGGATGTGCCGCGGCACTTTATAGTGCGCGATCTGGTCCTTGCAGAACGCCTTGACGTCGTCGTCGGTCAGTGTCGAGCCGTCGCGTATCTTGATCCATGCGCACAGTTCCTCGCCGTAGCGAGGGTCGGGGACGCCGAACACCTGCACGTCCTGGATGGCCGGATGGCGGTACAGGAATTCTTCAATTTCACGCGGATAGATGTTTTCGCCTCCACGGATCACCATGTCCTTTATGCGGCCGACGATGTTGCAATAGCCGTCGGCATCCATCGTCGCCAGATCGCCGGTGTGCATCCAGCCCGCGGGGTCGATGGCCTGCGCGGTGCGTTCCGCGTCATCCCAATAGCCGAGCATCACCGAATAGCCGCGGGTGCAGAATTCTCCCGGCGTGCCGACCGGCACGATGCGGCCTTCCGCGTCGATGATCTTGACCTCGACGTGCGGGTGGACTTTTCCCACCGTTGCGGTCTGATGTTCCATGGTATCACCGATCAGGGTTTGAGTGCTGACCGGACTGGTCTCGGTCATGCCGTAACCGATGGTGATGTCGCTGAGATGCATGTCGTTGATACAGCGGCGCATGACCTCGATCGGGCAGGGTGCGCCTGCCATCATGCCGGTGCGCAGGCTGCCGAGATCGAATTTCCTGAAATCCGGATGGTCCAGTTCGGCAATGAACATGGTCGGCACGCCGTATAACGAGGTGCAGTGTTCGGCGGCAACGGTTTCCAGGGTTGCCAATGGGTCGAACCCCTCGCCGGGAAACACGATCGCGGCACCGCTGGTCAGGCAGGCGAGACTGCCGATCACCATACCGAAACAATGATACATCGGCACCGGAATGCAAACCTTGTCCAGCTCAGTATAACGCATGGCCTGGGCCAGGAAATAGCCGTTGTTCAGGATGTTGTGATGGGTCAGCGTGGCGCCTTTGGGCAGCCCTGTCGTACCGGAGGTGAACTGAATATTGATGGCGTCGTCGAATTGCAACCGGCCGGCCAGTTTGGCCAACGTTGCGAGTTCGGCAGCGCCGCCCAAACCATACACTGAATCGAACGGAATCGTTCCGGGCGCCGCACCACCGATCTGGATGACTGCGCGCAACGTTGGCAATTTCCCGGCGTCCAGGTGTCCCGGCCGCGCTTTGGCGAGTTCCGGGGCAAGCGTATTGACCATGCCGATGTAATCGCTGGTCTTGAACCTTGTCGCCGTGACCAATGCCCGGCAGCCGACCTTGTTCAACGCATATTCAACTTCGGACAGCCGGTACGCCGGGTTGATGTTCACCAGGATCAGGCCGGCTTTCGCCGTGGCATATTGCGTGACGATCCATTCGGCATTGTTGGGCGACCAGATGCCCACCCGCTCGCCCGGTTTCAGGCCCATCGCAACCAGACCGGCGGCGAAGGCGTCGACCTTGGCGCCGAGGTCTCGCCAGTTCCAGGCGATCCCTTGCCGACGCGAAATCAAACCCGGCCGTTCGGACCACCGTTCCACCGTGCGATCGAAATGCCGGCCGATGGTCTCGCCAAGCAAAGGCGTCGTCGAAATACCATGCGCGTAGCTGAGCGCTGTCATGAACGTCCTCCGGTCAATTCCAACAGCGGCAATAACACTGCGTCGCGTTCCGCTGCCAGTTGCGCAATCGAGCGGCCGCGTGCTTCGGCCGCCACGCCGTCAATAATCTGCTGCATGTTCGCCGCCGACAATTCCGGTGTGGACATCGACGCCCACCACGCCTCGAACGCCGGTTTGAACTGGTCGAGCATATGGGTGATGCCGCCCTCGCCGCCGCCCAGATGAAACGTCATGTGCGGACCCATCACCGCCCACCGGAGGCCGGGACCGGCGGATATCGCGGTGTCGACGTCCTCGACCGAGGCGAGGCCAGTGACCACCGCACTGACCGCTTCCCGCCATAACGCCGCCTGCAACCGGTTGGCCAGATGGCCTGGCGCCTCCTTACGGATATGGATCGGCTTCTTGCCGATATGGCGGTAGAACTCCAGACACCACGCGATGGTTTCGGGGGTGGTCTCGCGGCCGCCAACCACTTCCACCAACGGAATCAAATGCGGCGGATTGAACGGATGGCCGACAGCGAAGCGCGGCGCAGAACGAAAGCCGGCCTGGATCTCCGACATAAGCAGACCCGACGTGCTGGAGGCCAGGATCGCGTCCGGCGGTAAAGCGCTGTCGATGCGGGCATAAAGTTCGCGTTTGATCGGCAGTCGTTCGGGTGCGTTTTCCTGCACGAACTGCGCGTGTTGCACCGCCGCTTCCGGTTCACCGACAAACCGCCACGCGTCGGGCGAGGCGCCGCCGATCATGCCCAGTCGAGCAAGCGCGGGCCAGGCGTCGGCGATTGTGCGCCGAACGTAGGCCTCGGCTTCCGGCCGCGGATCCCAGACGTCGACCGTCAGGCCGCGCGAGAGAAACCACGCCGTCCAGCTGGCGCCGATGGTGCCGGCACCAAGCACGGCAACCCGCTGCACTGCCCTCGGTTGCGTCATCGCGTTCCTCCTGTATCAGTATTGGCTTCTACCTGGGCCGCTCGCAAGCCGATAGGAGGATCCCGTGCCAGAAGACGACGCCCTTCGCTCGCAAGAGGACAGCGTCAAACTGGACTGGGCCGCCGTGCGCGCTTACCTGGCGCACCGTGGGATGCGGTTGGATGACGATCCGTCGCCGCGCCAGTTCGCCGGCGGGCTGGCCAACCTTAATTACCTGATTTACCTCGACGGCAAACCGGCGGTGCTGCGCCGTCCGCCGATGGGCGAGCTGCCGGCCGGCGCTTACGACATGGCGCGCGAGCACCGCATCCTGTCGCGGCTCCCCGATGCTCTGCCGTTTGTGCCGCGCAGCTTGCACCTCTGCGATGATCCGTCGGTCTGTGGCCAACGGTTCCAAATTCTTGAATACCGGCCTGGGCTGGTCATTCGGGAAACCATTCCGCCGGAGCTTGCCGCGCGTCCTGGCCTTGGCGCGCGGTTGTCAGACGTGTTGCTGGAGACGATTGCAGCGATCCACGCAGTCGATACGGCAGCGATTGGTCTGGACGACCTCGGCAGGCCTGACGGTTTCCTGGCGCGTGCGGTATCCGGCTGGGTCAAACGCGGTTGGGCGGCGAAGGAGGACGGTACCGAAACGTTGCACCAGGCGATTGCAAGCTGGCTGGAATGGAACATCGTGCCGGACGGCAAACCCGGACTTCTGCACAACGACTTCAAGTTGAACAACATGATCCTGAACCCGCGGGACCTGTCGCCGGTCGCCGTTGTCGACTGGGACCAGGGCACCCGCGGCGATCCGTTGTTCGATTTCGCTACCTTGTTGTCCTACTGGATCCATGCTGACGATCCATGGGCCATGCACGATATGAAACAAATGCCCGCGGTTGAGGCCGGCCTGTGCCCGCGCGCTGACGCGGTCGCGGCGTATGCAAAGCTGACCGGTCGCGACGTGTCGAATATTTTGTTCCACCGCGTGATCACCATGTACAAACTGTCGGTGATTTTCCTGCAGCTTGGCCTGCGTTACCGCAGCGGTGCGACCACCGAACCGCGCTACGCGCCGCTGACCGCGATCGGCACCGGCATTCTGGAGTTCACCCACGAGATCGCCCAAGGACGCGCATTCTGATGGATTTCTCTCTGACGTCCGACTTGCAGGAACTGCAACAACGCACGCGCGCTTTCATCCGCGATAAAATTCTGCCGCTGGAGGCTGACAAGCGGCAGACGCATCACGGTCCGACGGAAGCATTCCGCCAGGAGCTTGTGGCACTTGGCCGCGAGGCCGGGTTGCTGGCGCCGCATGTTGGCACCGAATGGGGCGGTCTCGGGCTGAACCATGTCGGTAAGGCAATCGTCTTTGAAGAGGCGGGGTATTCGTTGCTCGGTCCGGTGGCGATGCATATTTTCGCCCCTGATGAGGGCAACATGCATTTGATGGAAGTTGTGGCGACGCAGGAACAAAAGGAGCGATGGTTGCGTCCGCTCGCGTCCGGGGCGACCCGCTCGTGCTTCTGCATGACGGAGCCTGCGCCCGGTGCCGGTTCCGATCCCTCGGCGATGCTGACCACCGCACGGCTGGACGGCAATCATTACGTAATTAACGGAGAAAAATGGTTCATCACTGGTGCCGGCGGAGCAGCCTTCGCCATCATCATGGCAAAAGGCGAGGACGGACACGCCACGATGTTCCTGTCCGACATGAACCAGCCCGGCATCGAGATCGTTCGCGCGATGGACAGTCTCGACAGTGCCTTTGCCGGCGGCCACGCGGTGGTTCGGTTCAACAACCTGCGGGTTCCCGCCTCGGATATTCTGGGCGAGCCGGGCAAAGGGTTCCGTTACGCACAGGTCCGCCTGGCGCCGGCGCGGCTGACCCATTGCATGCGCTGGCTTGGCACGGCGCGCCGGGCACATGACATCGCCACGGCGTATGCTCGGCGCCGCGAGGTGTTCGGTGCGAAACTGGTCAATCACGAAGGTGTCGGATTCATGCTCGCCGATAACGAGATCGATATCCGCATGAGCCGGTTGGCGATCTGGCACACCGCCTGGCTGCTGGATCAGGGGGCGCGCGGCACGACGGAATCCTCCATGGCCAAAGTGTTTTGTTCGGAGGCGATTTTCCGGGTGGTCGATCGTTGCGTTCAGGTGCTTGGCGGGCAGGGCGTCACCGGCGAAACCCTGGTTGCGCGCATCTTCAACGAGGTGCGCGGATTCCGTATTTATGACGGCCCCTCGGAGGTGCATCGCTGGAGCCTCGCGCAGAAAATCAACCGTGATGGAGCCAATTGGTGAGTGCGAATTTTGATCTCGGCGGCAAGGTGTGCATCGTTACCGGTGCCGGTCGAGGCATCGGGCGCGGCATGGCCGAAGGCCTGGCGCAGCATGGCGCCAACGTCGTGTTGACCGGGCGCACGCTGGCGACTTTGGAGGAAGCTGCGGCAGCGATCGGCGACCGAGCGTTCATTCACACCGCTGATGTATCGAAGGAACCCGAGGTCATTGCGTTACGCGATGCCATCCTGGCGCGTTTCGGCAAGATCGACGTGCTGGTCAACAACGCCGGTGTCAACGCGATCTTCAAGGGGATTGAGCGCACAAGCCTGGAAGAGTGGCAAACCATCATCGACGTCAACCTGACCGGCGTGTTTCTGTGCTGCAAATATATCGGCGGCGCGATGGGGCAGGGTGGTTCGGTGATCAACGTCAGTTCGGTGGCGGGTCACAGCGGCCTGCTGCGCTCGGTGCCGTATTGTGCGTCGAAGGGCGGCGTCGAGATGTTGACCAAGGCGCTGGCCCTCGATTGGGCAACGAAAGGTGTGCGGGTCAATACGTTGGCGCCCGGCTGGGTCGATACCGACCTGACGCACGGGTTGCTGGAACACGATGTGCATGGGCAACGATTGCGTGCTCGCACGCCGATGGGGCGGTTTGCGGCACCGGACGACATGGCGGGTGGCGTGGTGTTTCTCGCCTCCGACGCCTCGTCCTACATGACCGGGCAGAGCCTGGTGATCGATGGCGGCTGGACGGCGGGGTAAGCACCGGTCTGGGCTCAGACCTTGGCAGCTTTGGCAATGCCCAGGAAATCTTCGGCTTTGAGGCTGGCGCCCCCGACCAGGGCGCCACCGACATGCGGCACCGCCAACAGGCTGCCCGCGTTCGCTGGCCGGACCGAGCCGCCGTACAGGATGCGGATCGCCTCGCCGTTGGGGCCGAGTTGCTGCACCAAGGTGGTGCGGATGAACAGGTGCATGGCGGCGACGTCGTCCTCGGTGGCGGTCTTGCCGGTGCCGATGGCCCAGACCGGCTCGTAGGCGACGACGCCGGCGAACCCTGGCGGCAGGCTGCCGGCCAACTGGGCGCCGACCACCTGGTTATGCTCGGCGGTGTTGCGTTGGGCTTCGGTCTCGCCGACGCAGACGATCGGGGTCAGGCCGCCGGCAATCGCGGCTTTGGTCTTGGCCTGGATCAGGGCGTCGGTCTCGTGGTGATCCTGGCGGCGCTCGGAATGGCCGAGGATGACCCAGGTGGCGCCGGCGTCGCGCAACATCGCGGCGGAGATGTCGCCGGTATGTGCGCCCTTGTCGTTGACATGGCAGTCCTGGCCGCCGACGGCGACCGGCGATCCGGCCAGAAGCGAGGCTACGGCGGCGATCTGAGTGAACGGCGGGCAAACCAGGAGGTCGCAGGCGAGGCCGGTGGCGCCGGCGCGTAGCGGGGTGACGATCGCGGCTGCTTCTGCGGACAGGCCGTTCATCTTCCAGTTGCCGGCGATCAGTTGGCGCATTGTTTCCTCCGTGGCTCGGTTGGAGTCTTTGAACCTGGTGGCGCGGCGGATGCAAGGCGGGCGAGGGGGTGTGGGCGAGTGTCGGCGGCGAAAATCCCGTCGAGCGTCGCCCGGGAGCGGAAAGGGCGTGCCGTTCAGCGACCGGACCGTGATATACCCTCGCGCAGCGAGGGATTTGCCGACATTGAGCGATGTGACACTCGACCCGGATATCAGCCTACCGTTCCCGATTGAGTTCGTGATCAGGGGTACTCCGCGCTCGCACCAATCGCCCAACACGAAGGGAAAGGAGGCGTGGAAGCGAAAGGTCGGCCAGATCGCCAGTGCGCATGTGAAAACGCTGAGAGACTTCTTTTTCATCGACCAACGTCCGCTGGCGGCAACGATCGTCTACTTTCCTCCAACTGAGATGGACGGCGATGTGGACAACATCGTCAAGCTGATCGTCGATGGAATGGTTACGATCATCTACCCGGATGACCAACGGCTGGAACGGATCGTCGTGCAGAAGTTCGAGCCGGGCGTTGAGTCGGTTTTTCACTCTCTGACGCCTACGCTTGACCGGGCGGCCAGAACAGACCCTCCTGCAATTTACATCCGAATTGATGACGACCTTGGCTGGAGGCAGGTGCCATGACGTCTGAGGCTCAGCTCGGGGAAAGCGACGTCCTGCGAAATCTGCGGAAGGTATCGGAAGCGCGCGGGCTGAAGTTCTATATCAATCCCCCGCGTGAGATTGTTCCCGATTTTCTGGGGGACTATCAGCCGGACGCCATGGCGCTCGGGCCGGACGGCGGCATCGTCATCGGAATGTTGCGTCGAGGAGGTCCAGAGTCCGAACAGCAACTGGCGACGGTCGCCAGGAAAGTCTCCGGCCAAAAAGGCTGGGAATTTCAGGCCATCTACCTGAATTCGCCCATGGATGAGACGCCACCCATTGCGACGCCGAGCTCTGAGCAACTGCAGGCTACATTCAGAGAAATTGAAGCGTTGACGGAAGCCGGGCATCCCGCCGCCGGACTTGTCGCCGCATGGGCTGCGCTGGAATCTCTGGCTCGGTTGGCAAGCGCCAATAGCGAGGTCAGGAGACCAGAGGGATTTTCGCCGATCCGGGCCGTGCAGACGCTGGCTGAGGAAGGCTATATCGAAAACGAGGCGGCTGACCGGCTGCGTGAGATGGCGAAGCTACGCAATGCTGTGGTCCATGGCGACCTCTCGGTCCAGGTACCAGTGGAACAGGTCGAATATTTGCTCCAGCAATTGCGGCTGATCGCGTCCGACGTGTTGAGCGTGACATCCGGACAAGAAGCCTGAGGTGGTACTGCGTCGTGGATCGCAATATCAGCGGCACACTTGCCGATGCAGGACCAGGTTCCCCTGATCCTGTTCACGACGCGGCCGGTTCAGACCTGCGCGACAGGCAGCTGACGCCATGACCAACCCGATTGACAATCTTCCACCCATCCACCCTGGGCGTTTCCTTCGAGACGAACTTGAGGCGCTTGAAATGAGCGCACGGAAATTCGCCGCCCGCATCGGGGTGCCGCATAATGCCGTCAGCGGGATCATGAACGGGGAGCGCTCGATCAGTGCGCAAATGGCGATACGGCTTGGCCTGGCGTTCGGCACGACACCGGAGTACTGGTTGAATTTGCAAATGATCTACGATCTGAAGCAGGCGCGGGCTGAAATGCCGGACGAGGCGCTGCGGATTGAGGCGGTTGCGACGGGCTGATGGCAACGTTGTTTCGGCATCAGGTCTCGGCACAGTCGGTGCGTTGATGTCGTCAGAGGTGACGTCCAAAGTCCATACGCTCATGAAGAATTCGAACGATATCGATACCGCCGTCAATCATGCGGTAGAACAGAACGTGCGAACCTGAAGGGTACTTATAGTAACCGGCACGCACTTCAGGACATGCCCGGCCTATCATCGGCTGTGCCGCCACGGTCTCAATGTTCTGCCCAATCTGGCGGATATAAAATTCCGCCTGGTCAGTACCCCAACGTCTCACTGTGTACGTCCAGATTTCATCCAGATCACCTTGCGCTCGTGGCGTAAGCGTGAAGTGGCCGGTCATGCCGCGGATGACTGGGACGCCCGCTTCCGCTCGATGAACTGCTCAAAGTCGAACGGGGTAGATGGGCCGCTGTGCTCGCCTTCGATGAGGGCGGCGCGTAACGCCTCCAATTTCACTTCCTGCTCCTCGAGCAGTCGCAATGCTGCCCGCACGACATCACTGGCGCTGCTGTAGCGGCCTTGACCGACCTGGGCCTCAACGAAACGGGTGAGGTGCTCGCCGAGGCTGATCGACGTGTTTTTGCTCATGGCTGGGTGCTCCGACGGGAATGTACCAAAGCTTGGTACTCGAGGCAAGGATTTCCAGGCGGCCGTCGGCCATTGCCTCCGCGCCATGGTGAGGACGGGACATCCATTCGTGACCAACCCGATTGACAATCTCGCTCGGAAAGGAGCGACGCTGCACAATAGTCCTATTTAAATCAATGGCTTAGTCTATTCGTGATAAAATAGGTTATCAATAGTAAATCGGGTTGGGAGGGATGCCTCGATAACCAGAGTACCCGCCCCGCTGCGACGCGCTGGTGATCCGGTTTCAGTACCGGTATGAAGCAAGGACTGCCACACCACCGCATTTCTCCACTCGGGGAGGGGGCCGCAATGGATGAAAGGCCACCAACACCATGGGCTGTATTATTTGATGAATTGATAGCTGAAGGCTGCACCGCAATTGCGGTTGCGGTTACATTGGTGGGGATGGGTGCTCCTTTGTTGGATGTTGGCTGGCGAGCATATTGCTGGCTGAAATTCGGCGTCGCTCCATCATTGCAGGTTAAGGTGGCAGCGGAAGATGTTGGCGTAAGAATGCCAACAGTCGATTGGATAGGCCTTCAAAAGATTATCGAATGGGTGTTTGACTTGCCTTTGTCCATCGCTGTCTTTCTGGTGGCGGTTATTCTCGTCCCTCTTTTGTTGTACGTGAGAAACATGGTTCCTGCGGAATCGATCAGAGACGCAAAAGAGTGGCGGGAGAATAACTCTAAGCAAAGGTTAAAAGAATTTGGTACCGCACAGGAGGCGTATGAGCGTAGGCAGAGAGAAGCTCAGACTGCGCCGCTCGGGCCGTGGGGGACAATGGTCAGTAAGTACGTCACCGCACTTTTGGTCGGACTCGCAATTATGCTGGGCTTATCAATCCTTGGGATAATAGCGCGCAATTTTCTATAGAGGGCCTCGGGCGCGCTGGTGCGACCCGACTCGAATCTCAGGAAGCCTTTTAGCAGGCAACCATATCAAATTGGTAATCGTCTAGGACATCTATGTTGACAATCCGATCTCGGCGTAGCTGATCAACCGCCATCTTTATGCACTTCCGCTCATCTTGCGCGTGATCGATCCCCAGCACGCTCATCGGCGCTGAATGGTACGTTTGTCCGGTCACCTTGTGCCTCGCGACTACTACGTGCATGTGGGTTGCCCCGACCCGTGGAACGATCACCTTATGGTTTTTTTGGCATCCTGACAACTAGACGTTGTGTCGCCGTTGGAAGCGACCATGCGGCACGGACGGAGACGCGCCCCTGTTCGGGCACGGCGCAGCGAAGTCGAGGGCCGACACGCTGGCAGACTGACCAGCATCCGATAAAGGACATTATCGGATATAGGAAGGGGCGGCCGCGAGGCTGTTCGTGAAGCGTTGACGGGGGAACGTGCTGGCCAGCCATTGAGCCGCGAAAACAGTGACGGGCGGGCCACCTAGAGAGGGTCGCGGAGCAGCCATCCCGGTAGGTTGTCTGGGAGGCGCGCGTTAGGACCGCCCTCCCTGGGCGAAGTGATGGTGCACACGACCCCGATCGCCATCCCGGAGGCCGAGACGATCGGCGAGCCCGACATCCCGCCGTGGACGCGCTCGGCGGAGTGGGTGATCCATAGCGGCCCGCCGAAGTGGCGGATGGTGCAGGAGAACCACCGGCCGTCAAGCGACAGCAGCCGGGCCGGTGCCCAGAAATTCACCGTGTGCCGGACGGGATCGCCGAACGACAGCGCCGTCGCCGTCGCCATCAGCGCTCTGTAATCATCGGCGTGTGGATTGTCGGGCGAACCGAGCACCGCGATGTCGGTGATCGGATCGACGAAGCGACACACCGCCCACGCGCGGGGCTCCTCCCCACGGCAGGCGAGGAGCGGCCCGTAGGTGCGCGCCTCGAGCCCGAAAGAAGGCAGGGCCGGCAGGCAGTGCGCGGCCGTGATGACGAGGCGTTCGCCCGCACCCTCGACGACGAAGCCACGTCCGTGACCAACGGTAATGACACCTGATTTCAGCTTCTCGACAATCATGGTTTTCTGCTCCTCCAGCTCGAGGCAGCGCGTCCCCGGTTCATTCGTCGAACAAGGCCTGGACCCAACAAGGATCGGACGGTTCGGTCGATATGGACGGCGAGCTCGGTCGGAGTCATTGCCTCCTTCCCTTCGATGTTCCGGCGGGGCCGAACGTGCGCTGAAGTTGCGAGCGGTTTCCCTTTGCGCCGCTCGCAACCTCTCGGCAAGCCTAGCCGCACTTGGCTGCCGTTGGCGCGGCCATTCGTGCCACGACGCTCTGCCTGCCCGTTAAGACTTGTGCGTAGCCGTAAACCACGCCGCCAATATGCAGCGGAGTTCCGTAGCACTAACGCTCCATCTTTTCAGCGATCTGGTTTTGCTGCGAATTTGTTGAATTACGCACCAAGCGCATCCCGCCACGTGGGTTGATGCCTTTGGCATCGCTCGGTTGCCGAAGGTCCGCGATCCGCCGGTCGCCGACATTCAAACCGAACCGCCGCTTCGTTTCCCGACACTGGCGTCCCGGCCCGCCCTTCGCTATGCGATGGCAGCAAGGATCAGGACCAACGATGCCGGAAACCGACGCCTCCACCCGCGAACTGCTGCGCGACACCGCAACGCGACTGTTTCAGGACCTGTGCGAACCCGAAGCGTTACGCACCGCCGAAGGCGGCCACTGGCTCGCTGCCATGTGGCGCGCGGTCGAGGATGCCGGCCTGCCCAAAGCCCTGGTTCCCGAGGCCGCCGGCGGTTCCGGCGTCAGCTTTGCCGACGCCATGGTTATTGTCCGCGCCGCCGGATGGTTCGCGCTGCCTCTGCCGTTGCCCGAAACCATGCTCGCGGGTTGGCTGCTGGCCCGCGCCGGCCTGCCGGTTCCGGACGGTCCCATGACCGTAGCCTACGGCGACAGCATCACCCTGACCTGCAACGAACGCGGCTGTTACCCCCGCGGCCAGGCCCTCCGAGTGCCCTGGGCGCGGGACCACACGACAATCGTTGCCATGGACAATGCCGGGTGCGTCACCATCGCGCCGCGCGACGACTGCACCATCGAACCAGGCGAAAATGTCGCCCGGGAACCCAGGAACGCGGTAACGCTTGGCGGGCGTACCGATCAAAGCGGCGATGCCCGCCTCGATCGCCTGCAATTGCGTGCGGTCGGCGCCGCGCTGCGGGCGCAGCAGATCGCCGGAGCGCTGGAACGGGTGCTCGACATGACCACCCAATATGCCATGGAGCGCACCCAGTTTGGCCGTCCGATCGGCAAATTCCAGGCGGTGCAGCAAAATCTCGCCGTGCTGGCGGGACAGACTGCCGCCGCCGGGGCTGCCGCTGACATTGCCGCGGAGGCGGTGGACGACACCATCCGCCTGCTGCCGATTGCGGCGGCGAAGGCGCGCTGCGGTGAGGCCGCCGGCATCGGCGCAGCGATCGCCCATCAGGTGCACGGGGCAATCGGCTTCACCCACGAACACAGCCTGCACTTTTTGACAAAGCGGCTGTGGTCGTGGCGCGACGAGTTCGGCAACGAGACGGAATGGAACCAACTGACCGGCCGTCACATGGCGAAGGCCGGCCCGAGACGGTACTGGGCCGAAATTACCGCCGCCTGATTACCACGCCGCGGTTTCGGGTCCGTCAAACGCCACCGCATAATCCCGCAGCCGAGGAATGTCGTGCAGTACCACGCGGGCGCCGCGGGTCTCGACTCCCTGCTCACGCAACGTGGCGAAGGCGCGGGAGAGGTTTTCCTGGCGGCAGCCCAGTCGGGCGGCGAGCAGACGCTTGTCGAAGGGCAGGCGCAAGGTGGCGGACCTACTTGTCTTATCCGGCGCAAGCTCCAGCAAATAATAGCCAAGCCGCTGTGCCGTGGTACGCAGCTTGAGATCGCACACCTGCAGCACGAGCGAGCGAAAATCCATCGCCTCCGCCCGCAGCAGAGCAGTGGCCAGGGAGGGTTCGTCCTTCAGCATCGCGCGCAGCCCCGCGCCATCGATCAGGATGACGCACGACGGAGCGACGGCCTCCACTCCGGTCAGCACCGGCATTTGCGTCAGGACAGCCTGCAGGCCGGTGTAGCCGTTTGGGTGTACAACATCGACAACGGTTACTGTGCCGTCAGGAGCAGTGCGAAAGAACGACATCTGTCCAGATACCAGAATGCAAAAAGGGATCCCAAGATCCCCCTGTGCAAAGATCCTGGTTCCGGTTTCGAAGCTCCGTAACTCGGACATTGCGGCGAGACGCTCCAGCACGCGATCTTCCAGGTCCGCGAAGATCGGCATGCCGCGCAACTGGGAAGCTGACGGTCGTTCCGACTCCGGCCGATCGATGGCGTCAGTCTGACGCCCAATGGATTGATCCACCTTTAGAGGTCCTCCGGTGCTTCCGGTCGTTCGCCGGGTTGTTAACAAACCATATAGGTAGCGCGATTGACGTTGGTCAATGTCCTCGGGCACCACTTTGCCATGATTTAATCAGCCGTAACGGCGCTTCCGTGGCCGATACTACCCTTGCGTTCATGAGCCGGTTACCCTGCCGATCGGACCACAAGGCGGGGAGAGCGACGATGAAGGCAATGGTTTGTGAAGCGTTTGGCGGTCCGGAAGTATTGGCCTGGCGGGACCTCCCCGATCCGCCTGCACCCGGGGCGGAAGAAATCCAGGTCCAAATTCGTGCGCGTGGCGTCCAGTATGTCGACGTGCTGATGTTGGCCGGCAAGTACCAGTTCCGCCCGGAGCCTCCGTTCATCCCCGGCGGCGAGGCGGCGGGCGAGGTGATTGCCGTCGGCCCGGACGTCACAACGTTCAGGCCAGGTGACCGCGTCATGTCGCGGCATACCCTGGGTGCGCTCGCCGAACGCGGCAATGCCAAGGCGGCGTTATGCGACCTCGTTCCCGATGGCATGAGCCTGGAGTCGGCTGGCGTGTTCCGCGGCGCCTATTGCACCGCGTATCATGCCTTGTTGCAGCGTGGCCGGCTGAAACCGGGTGAGTGGGTACTGGTGCATGGCGCGGCCGGCGGAATCGGGATTGCCGCCATCCAGGTCGCCAAACTGTTCGGCGCCAAAGTGATCGCGACGGCGAGCGGCGAGGTGAAACATCTGGCCTGCCTGGAGGAGGGTGCCGATTTTGCCATCGAGTATCACGGTGGTTTCGTCGACAAAGTGAAGGAACTCACCGGCGGCCGTGGTGTCGACATCGTCTATGACCCGATTGGCGCCAATGTCGGCGAGGACTCGCTGCGCTGCCTCGCGTGGTGCGGGCGGCTGCTGATCCTTGGCTTCCTCGGCGGTGGGCCAAGCAACATTCGCAGCAACTATCTGTTGATCAAGGGCATCGACGCGGTCGGCGTACGGATCGGCGGCCTTAATGAAGCGAACCCGGAACTGGCGATTGCCAACATGAAGGAACTGACCAGGCTGGCCGGGGAGGGCAAGCTGAAACCGCGCATTTCGCACCGGTTCAGGCTTGATCAGGCGAAGGAGGCATTGCAGGCCGTGATCGACCGTGCGGTCATTGGCAAGGCAGTGCTGGTCAGTTAGCTTTGCTGTGAGTTGGCGGAGGAATGTCATGGATCGTACTGCGTTTGAGACCGAACTGGCCCGTGATGGGTATGAGGTCGTCTCGATAACGATGCAGCCGGAAGCGGTGAACCCGCAGCATGTGCATCCGTTCGATGCACGTGTGATGGTGGTTGAGGGTGCAATGACCGTCGACCGCGAGGACACCGGCGCACGCACCTTTCAGGTTGGCGAATGGTTCGAACTGCATGCCGGCTGCCGCCACTCGGAAGCGGCCGGCGCCGCCGGAGCCACCTACGTCGCCGGCCGCCGCTTACCCGCCAACCGCCGCTAATCGGAGAGATATGATGAACCAGAGCGAATTCGAAGCCGACCTGAAGCGGGAAGGCTATGAGGTGTTTTACGGCGGGATGCAGGCGGGGCACACCAACCCGGATCACACGCACCCCTGGCAGGCCCGTGTCATGGTTGTCGGCGGTGAGATCACCATCACACGCAACGGCAAGGCCGAAACGTTCGGGGTAGGCGACAGTTGCGCCGTCTCGGCGGGTGAGCTGCACGCCGAGCAGGTCGGTGCGCGAGGTGTCGCCTACATCGCCGGACGCCGCGCCGTCTGAGGTCAGATTCCGGGCACCATTTCCGCCGTCCGTCCCCCGGCTCGTCCGGGGGATGGACGGCGGCACGGCGTTCGTTTCACGTCATTGCCTCAGAACAGCCCCCGCGTAGCGTTCCGGCTCCGGCCACGACATATTGAGAAACGATAGGGAGACGACAAATGCCTGAACCAGGACGCGCCTTGCCGGTGCCGACACCGGAAACGCAAGGATTTTGGGACGGCACCAATGCCGGCGAACTGCGGCTGCAACGCTGCGACTCCTGCGGCAAGAATTACTTCCCGCCGCGGCCATTCTGCCCGGTCTGTGCATCGCGCAAAGTCAGTTGGTTCAAGGCGTCGGGGCGGGCGGTGCTGTGGAGCTATGTGATCCATCACCGTCCGGTGCCCGGTTTCAAGCCGCCCTATGCGATCGCGGTGGTGCAGCTCGCCGAAGGGCCGCGCATGATGAGCAACATCGTCGAATGCGAACAAACACCGGAAGCGCTGGTGTTGGACATGGAGCTGGAGGTGGTGTTCGAGAAACAGAACGACACCATTACGCTGCCGTTGTTCCGTCCCGTTGCGGCGAAAGGTTAAACCGATGCGCAGAAATGCTGTGACCGTTGTCGGCGCCGCCGAAACGACAAAACTGGGAGTGATCCCTGATGTATCGCAAATCCAGTTACACGCTGATGCGGCGCTGAACGCCATGGCGGATTGCGGATTGCGGCCCAAGGATATTGATGGGATCGCCACCGCGAATGAAACGCCGGTGCAATTGGCGCATTATCTCGGGATCACTCCGACCTGGGTGGACGGGACGTCGGTTGGCGGTTGTTCGTTCATGATCCATGTCCGCCATGCGGCGGCGGCGATCGAGGCGGGCCTTGCGAAAACAATCTTGATTACGCATGGCGAAAGCGGCCGCTCGCGTGTCGGTACCGCGGGACGGGCAGTTGCGCCATCGTCGCTGAACGGTCAGTTCGAGCAGCCGTTCGGTCCGATGGGCCCGCCGAGCATGTTCACCATTCCCGTGCTGCGATATATGAAGACTTATGGAGTAACAGAAGAGCAGATCGCCCAGGTATGCGTGGTGCAGAGGGAGTGGGCGGGGAAAAATCCGCGGGCGACGTTCAAGACGCCGATTTCGACCGACGATGTGCTGAACAGCCGAATGATCGCATATCCGTTCCGTTTGCTGATGTGTTGCCTGGTAACGGACGGCGGTGGTGCGTTGATCCTGACCTCGGCCGAGCGGGCGAAGGATTTCAAAACGAAACCAGTTTATATACTGGGCACGGGGGAGAGCGTGGAAACCCCGATGGTCAGCCAAATGGAGGACTTTACTTCATCGCGCGCATTCCGGGTCGCCGGGCCGACGGCGTTCCAGCAGGCCGGGATCAACGTGAACGACGTGGATCATCTGATGATTTATGACGCGTTTGCGCATCTGCCGATTTATGGGCTGGAGGATCTCGGGTTTCTGCAGCGCGGTGAGGCGGCTGCGTTCATTGCCGCCCGCAATACGGCGCCGGGTGGGAAGTTACCGTTGAACACCAATGGCGGCGGGTTGTCGTACATGCACTCGGGCATGTACGGAATGTACGCGTTGCAGGAGAGCGTGCGGCAGATGCGTGGCATCGCGCCGGCGCAGGTGCCGGACGCGAAGATTTCGGTGTGTCACGGTGTCGGCGGCATGTTCGCCGCATCCGGAACGATCATTTTCACCAATCAGGAGCCGTAGCCCTGCGCCAGTATGGAATCTTCGTGCGCTTTGTGTCCTTTTCGTTCTTTGTGAAATTTTCGAACGGCGATATGGCATTGGCCGCAGCGTATGGGGCGCTGCCGTCCGTGCATGCTGAAAGGTTGCAATATTTACCAAGGGCAGGACGCACATCAAGGTCACGAAGCTTTCTCGTACAAAGCCGGGCGCCAGGCGTGGGCTTGACCCCATCGTCGCCGCCAGCACACTGCCGGCCTGGGTTACAATGCGGCGTGGGGAGACAAACGTGACCGAAAGCCTGTTCACCGGCCTGAAAGTGATCGACTGCGCGAGCTGGATCGCCGGACCCGCCGCCGCCACGATCATGTCTGACTTTGGTGCCGACGTGATCAAGGTCGAGCCGCCCGGCGTTGGCGATCCCTGGCGCGGGCGCGGACCGATCCCCGGTAAGGACGTCGACTACTACTGGCAATTGACCGCGCGTAATAAACGCAGCCTGGCTATTGATTTGAAGCACGCGGATGGCATCGCCGCGCTGCACCGGCTGGTCGCATCGGCCGACGTGTTCGTCACCAACTTCCCATTGCCGGTACGTGATCGCCTACAACTGTCCCCGGCGCATTTGTTGCCGTTGAACCCTCGGCTGATCTACGCGTCGTTCACTGCCTACGGTGAAGCGGGGGAAGAAGCGGCGAAGACCGGCTTCGATTCCACCGCGTACTGGGCTCGCACCGGTCTCATGGACCAGGTGCGCGCCGAGGCAACGACGTCGCCGGCTCGGTCCATGCCCGGTATGGGCGATCACCCCAGCGCCACCGGGTTATATGCCGCAATCGTTACCGCGCTGTACCGGCGCGAGAAGACCGGCCAAGGTGGTGTGGTAAAGTCGTCCCTGCTGCAAAACGGTCTGTGGGCCAATGGCTGCGCCGTCCAAACCCGCCTGTTCGGCGAACACGTAGCGCACCGACCCACCCGTGAGGAAGCGCCGAATGCTCTGGCCAATCACTATCAAACCCGCGACGGCCGCTGGTTCATTATGGCGATGTGGAACGAGCAGCGGCAATTGCGCGGCTTCCTGTCCGCCCTTGGCCGTGAGGATCTGACCGACGATCCACGCTTCGCCACGCCCGATGCACGCAAGCAAAATGCGGCCGAACTGGTGAAAGTGCTGGATGCCGAGTTCGCCAAACGCGATCTGGACGATTGGCGAGCGATCCTCGATGGCGTTGGCGTCACATTTGGGATCGTCGGCACCGTCAATGAGGTATTGGACGACCAGCAAATGCGTGACAGCGGCGCCCTGGTGCCATTCGCGGACGGCGAACATCTCACTGTTTCGTCACCGTTCCATATTGACGGTGTCGATAAAGTGCCGGCACAGCGAGCGCCTGAACTTGGCCAGCACAGCGAAGCGGTGCTGCGCGAGGCCGGCTATGGTGCGGACGACATCGCCCGCCTGCGCAATTTGGGTGTGCTGGCATAATCCGGGCCGCCGCCTTTGCGTTGACGGCCGCGGTGGCGTTGGGTCTTACTCTGGCATTGCTGTATGTTCGGGGTACGTCGCCGCGTAGCGCGGTCGTGGGCATCGTTCACGGCCTGACCGGCGCGGTCGGGCTTGGCCTGCTGATCCTCGCACTACAGGGTCCACGGCGCGGTGACGCCATGGGCGTTGGGTCCTTTGGCATTTTTGCCGCAGTGCTGTTCGGTTTGGCCCTGGCAAGTGGGCCGTTGATGCCGCTGCTGGCACGACGAGCACCACACGTGGCCGGCGCAATGGTCGCCATCCACGCCTCCCTCGCAATCACCGCTTTCGTCCTGTTCCTCGCCTGGGCTTCGATGTGACAAGGGCTTCGATGTGACAAGGGCTTCGATGTGACAAGGGCTTCGATGTGACGGGCGGCCCGTCTGGCAGGCCGCCCATCCATCCGGTATTACGATACGGCCAGAGAATAAATGTCCTTCACACCAGCCGGCAGGGGCAGCGACTCCCAGGTCGCCCCGGCATCCTCGGTGGCGTAAATTTCACCCTCGTAGCGCGCGCCTATCGCCACGACCTTTGAGTCCTTTGCGTGCGGCGCGACCGACATGATTGTCCCATGCACCTGAACCCGATCGTAACGGCTCCAGGTCTGGCCTTTGTCGGTGCTTTGGTAGACAGCGCCATCCTTGCTCGCGGCGGCAACGCTCAGCGCAGCATAGAGGGTCTTGCCATCGGCCCCCACCTTGATGTCACGCCCATAGGTCGTCGGCGAGAAGCGGCCGACTTCCATGTCCTGCCAGGTCTCGCCGCCATCATGCGTCTGGAACAGCCCCATCCGAGCGGCAAAAATCACCCCATCCGGATCCGCCGGATTGATCGCGATCGCGTGACCATCGAGCATACCCTCGTTATAGGTGTTGCTGACGATCTTGCTCTTGAGGTTCGGCTTTTCCGCCAAACGTAGCAGATCGGCACTGCGATCGGTCCAGCTTTCGGCAAAATTGTCGGTGCGCATCACGCCGTTCACTTCCAGAGCGGCATAGATGGTGCCGGGCTTGTTCGGATGTTGCGCCATCCGCATGACCCGGCAGGCAAACGGCATGACCGCGCGGTCGGGCATGCCGGGATCGGGCATTTCCTTCCACGTCTCGCCGGTATCCTCGCTGCGATAAATCGAGATCGGCGAGCCGCCGGCATAAACCAGCTTCGGGTTTTCGGAGTCGACCAGGAACGACCAGATCTGCCGCGCGCCAGGGAAGTTCGTCCGTTGGAACGTTTTGCCCTTGTCGGTGCTGCGATACACGCCATCCTTGGTCCCGGCGAATACGACGTTCGGATCGGTCGGATGCACATGCACCGCGTAGGTCTCGTGTTCGCTGATCGGCTGCGTCCAGCTCTCCGCACCGGCGGCACGACTGAACACGCCAACTTTACCCACCTGATCCGCCCGCCCGACGTAACCGGCGACACCGGCATAGAAATTTGACTTCGCCATGGCACGCTCCTCTCCTGAATTCCTTGTGGCAGCTTACCGGAGCGGCGTCCGCTTGGCCAGAGCGGTCCGGATGGCGTAGCCTGAAGCCGAGCCTGGGTAAGGGAGTGGAACCATGCCAAACGTCACCGCCGAACGCCTGACCGAGATTGAGATCGGGCTGCTGATCGCTGCCGGAGCCTCGGCCGAGGAAGCCGAAATCATCGCGCGTTACAATGTCGGCGCCAATCTGGTGGGCCATGACTCCCACGGGATCATTCTGATCCCGCAATACATCGACCGCATCAAGGCCGGTCACATCGTGCCTGGCGCGCCATGGGAGATCCAACAGGAAACCCCGACCACAACAGTGATCGACGGTAACTGGGGATTTGGCTACGTCGTCAATGACCGGGCGATGCGCTACACGATCGAAAAGGCGAAAAAGCAAAACGTCGCCGTCGCCACCGTGCGGCGTCAAAGCCATATCGGGCGGTTGGCGAGTTATCCGCTGCTGGCATCCGCCGAGGGCATGATCGCGATGATTACTGCCGATTCCGGGCGGTCCTCGAAGGCGGTTGCGCCGTATGGCGGGGCCAAGGCGCGGCTTGGCACCAATCCGATTTGTTTCGCGATTCCGTCGAACCTGGATGGACCGTTGGTGTTCGATATGGCGACCTCCGCTGCCGCCGCCGGCAAGATCAACGTCGCCACCGCGCGCGGCGAGCAGGTGCCGGCAGGTTGGCTGATCGACGCCGAGGGCAGGCCGTCCACCGATCCGAGAGTTTTGCGCTCCGGCGGGGCTTTGCTGCCGTTGGGCGGCACCGAGGGTTACAAAGGCACTGGCCTTGCTGCGATTGTGGAAATTCTGTCCGGTTTGCTGACCGGTCTCGGGTTTGGTGTCGATCCGCAAGGGCGGCACAATGACGGCTGCTTCATGGCGGTGTTCAACGTCGCCGCATTCCGCGATCTGGCCACGTTCAAACAAGAAGTCACCGATTTCGCACAGTACCTGAAAGATACGCCGAAGGCGCAGGGCTTCACCGAAGTGTTCTATCCCGGTGAGGTCGAGTACCGCAAAGAACAGGACCGCCGTAAGAACGGCGTGCCGATCGAGGACGCGACCTGGAAACGGTTGGGTGATTTGGCGAAGGGTTACGGCATCGCTGACAAATTGGGATTCTGATCATGGTGGACCTTGTCATCCGTGGCGGCACGGTAATCGACGGCAGCGGGCGCGATGCGTTCGAGGCCGATGTCGCAATTGAAGCCGGAAAAATCGTCACGGTTGGCAAAGTGTCCGCACGTGGCAAGGAGGAAATCGACGCCAGGGGCAAGATTGTCACCCCTGGCTTTGTCGATCCGCATTCGCATTATGACGCCCAGGCAACGTGGAGCAGTCGGATTACGCCGAGTTCGTGGCATGGGGTGACAACGACGTTGATTGGCAATTGCGGTGTTGGCTTTGCACCCTGCGAGCCGGCAAATCGTGGTTTGTTGATCAAATTGATGGAAGGTGTCGAGGACATTCCGGAGCCCGTGCTGACGGAAGGGTTACAGTGGAACTGGCAGAGTTTCCCGGACTTCCTCGATGCACTGGCGGCGCGGCCGTTTGATCTCGACATTGCAACGCAGGTGCCGCACGCTGCGGTGCGCGTGCATGTGATGGGCCAACGTGGCGTCGATCGCGAACCGGCAACCGAGGCGGACGCGGAAGCCATGGCACGCCTGGCGGCAGAGGGGATCCGGGCGGGGGCTCTGGGTTTCTCGACATCGCGCACGATCAACCACAAGACCAAAGCAGGCGAGCATATTCCGACGCTGGATGCCGAGGAGGCGGAACTCGCCACTATTGCACGGGCACTGCCCAGTGGTTGGCTGCAGGTAATTTCCGACTTTGATGAGCCAGAGTCGGAATTTGCCATGCTGCGTCGCCTGGTGGAACAGTCCGGCCGACCGATGGCGATTACGATTTTGCAACGTGATGCCGTGCCCGAGGAATGGCGCCGGATCACCGGCTGGATCGCCGATGCACATCGGTCCGGCTTGCCGATGTTGGGTCAGGTGTTGACGCGACCGACCGGGATTATCCTCGGCTTTGAGATTTCGCAAAATCCATTTCTTGGCCGGCCCAGTTATGATGCCATCGCCGATTTGCCGTTTGCCGAAAAGATTGCGGAACTGCGCCAGCCGGAGCGTCGCGCGAAGATTTTGGCTGAGGACACTGAAGATTACGGCCTGCGCCGCCGGGTTCGCCGTTGGGACCGCATGTTTCCAATGTCGGATCCACCGAACTACGAGCCTTCGCCGGAAGACAGCATCGCCGCGCGCGCTGTGCAGATGGGCCGCGATCCGGCCGAGTTCGCCTATGATCTGTTGTTGGAAAACAATGGCAAGACGTTACTGTACCGGCCGTTGTCCAATTACACTTACGGCAATCTCGATACGGTGCACGACATGTTGGCGCACGACGCCACAATCGTTGGTCTCGGCGATGGCGGCGCGCATGTCGGCATTTTGTCGGACGCCAGCGCGCTCAGCACCATGCTCACCCACTGGACCCGCGATCGGAAGGGCGAACGGTTTGCCTTGCCATGGGCGGTGAAACGAATCACCCGGGATTCGGCGCAGGCGATTGGGCTGCATGATCGCGGGGTGGTGGCAAACGGATACAAGGCCGATTTGAACGTGATCGACTATGATCGGTTACGGGTGCGCGCTCCGGAAGTCGTTTACGACCTCCCCGCTGGTGGACGCCGCCTGATCCAGCGCGCCAACGGGTACGACGTGACCATCGTTTCCGGCACGCCGGTCTCCCGCAACGGCGAGGCAACCGGCGCTCTGCCGGGTCGCCTGATCCGAGGAGCGCAGGCAACCCCGTGACCTTCATCGGCGAGTCCACGCGCAGGGTCGAGGACCTACGCTTCCTTACAGGCCGCGGGACTTTTGTCGATGACGTCAACCTGCCTGGCCAGCTGTTTGCGTATGTCGTGCGTTCCCCGCACGCCCACGCCGTGATTGAACGGATCGATGCCGGTGGTGGGTCGGTCTTTACACACAACGACATCGCCGATCTTGGATTGATGCCGTGCGCGACGGCCGTCGCAACTGTTGGGCCGATGTTGGTGCCACCCAGACCAGCACTGGCGAATGGCAAAGTACGGCATGTCGGCGATCCGGTCGCATTTGTCGTTGCCGAGACCCCGGCGGCGGCACGCGACGCGGCCGAGCGCGTGGTGGTGGAGTACCGTCCGTTGCCTTCGGTGGTGGATGCCGCGGCGGCGCTCGCGCCAGATGCGCCACAGCTTTGGGACCAAGGTAATCTGTCGTTCCGTTTCCAGAAAGGCGACCCCGACGCGGTTCATGCCGCCATGGCACGCGCGGCCCATTTCGTGGAACTGGAGGTGATCAATAACCGTCTGATCATTGCGCCTACCGAAACCCGCGCGGCGATCGGCCGGTTCGAACACGGCTCGTTTCATTTGTTCGCTACCGTCGCCAGCGTGCATGCTTTGCGCGACCAACTGGCAGGGGTGTTTCGCGTGCCGACCGAGCAAATGACAGTTTCCGCCCCGGATGTCGGTGGTGGCTTCGGCATCAAGAACGCACTGTACCCCGAGTGGGTCATGCTGCTCTGGGCTGCCCGCCGACTTGGCCGGCCGATCAAATGGGTCGAGGACCGTGCTGAGGATTTCGTCAGCACCGCCCAAGGTCGCGACAACCGGACCACTGCGCGGCTCGGTCTGGACGCGGACGGGCGCTTTCTGGCGCTGGACGTTTCTACCATCGCCAACCTGGGCGCCTACATGTCCGGCGGCGGGCCCGGCAGCTCCACCAACGCGCCGGCGAATGCCATGGGCGGCGGCTATGTCATTCCGGCAATCGCCATGGATGTGCGGGCTGCATTCAGCAATACCGTGCCGATCGATGCCTATCGCGGTGCCGGCAAGCCAGAGGCGAACTATCTGCTGGAACGGCTGATCGATCTCGCCGCGCGACGGCATGGCTTCGATCCGGCCGATCTGCGCCGGCGCAACATGATCACCTCGTTTCCCTACGCCAAAGCGCTTGGCAGTGTCGTCGATGGCGGACGGTTCGCCGCCAATATCGGTGACGTTGCCGCCGTCGCAGATCGCGCCGGCTTTGCCGCGCGTCGCGCCGCGTCCGAGCAACGCGGCGTGCTGCGCGGACTTGGCCTGTGCTGCTTCATGGAAACCGCGCGCGGCGCACCCAACGAAGGTGCGGAAATTCGGTTCGCCGGCGACGGCACCGTGGAACTGCTGGTCGGCACCCAATCGAACGGGCAAGGGCACGAAACCAGTTATCCGCAAATTGCCGCTGACCTGCTTGGATTACCGCCCGAGGCATTTCGCTACACCCAGGGCGATACCGGACGGGTCCGCGCCGGCAACGGCCATGGCGGCGCCCGGTCCATGCATATGGGTGGTGCGGCAATGTTCCGCGCAGCCAACGAGGTCATTGCCAAAGGCACTGCCGCCGCTGCGTTGTTGTTACAGGCAAAGCCCGAAGAGGTCCGCTTTGACGGGGGAAAATTTGTCGCCGGCGAACGGGCCATTGCCTTGCTTGATGTTGCGCGCGAAGCATCGCTCGACACCTATGTCTGGAACCTGCTGGACATCATTACTTTCCCGAATGGCTGCCACATTGCCGAAGTTGAGGTCGATCCCGACACAGGCCTGGTCACTCTGGACCGCTATTACGCCGTCGACGATTACGGCACCTTGATCAATCCGCTGCTGACCATCGGTCAGGTCCAGGGTGGGCTGGCGCAAGGCATTGGCCAGGCGATGCTGGAACACACGGTCTATGACCCCGATTCCGGCCAGTTGCTGAGCGGTTCGCTGATGGACTACGCGTTGCCCAAAGCCGCCGACCTGCCCGACCTCAACATTACGCTGACCGGCACGCCGACCAACGCCAATCCGCTTGGCGTCAAGGGTGCTGGGCAGGCCGGGGCGATGGCCGCACCGCAGACCATAATTTGCGCAATTCTGGATGCGCTGGCGCCACTCGGCGTGACCCATATCGACATGCCCGCGACACCGGAACGTGTTTGGCGGGCCATTCAGGAGCAGGCCTCGCCATGACCAGGATTGCCGCGGAAGAGTATCTCGATGCACTGGCAGCGCAGGGGATCGAGCACCTGTTCGTCAATCCTGGCACCGACTTCGCCCCTATTGTCGAGGCTTTCGCACGTGCTGCCCGTACCAACCGGCCAGTGCCGAAGCCCATGGTCATTCCGCACGAAAACTGCGCCGTCGGCATGGCGCACGGCTACACCATGGTCACCGGCCGCGCGCAGGCCGTCATGCTGCACACCAACGTTGGCACTGCCAACTCCATCAACATGTTGATCGATGCGAGCCGCGATCGAATTCCCATGCTGCTCACCTCCGGCCGCACCCCGTTCACCGAGTCCGGTGCCGAAGGTTCCCGCAGCGCCTACATTCATTGGGCTCAGGAGATGTACGATCAGGCCGGCATGTTGCGTGAAATGGTTAAGTGGGATTACGAAATGAAGCGCGGTGATCAGGCCGGCATCGTGGTGGACCGCGCCATGGAAATGGCCAATGCCTCGCCGCGTGGACCGGTGTATTTAAGTTTACCCAGGGAAGTATTGGGCGAAACGGTGGGAGCGCTGGAGAGCAACCGGGACCATCGTGCACGGCCGCGCGACCCGGAGCCGACATCCAGAGACGTCGAGCAACTCGCCGATTGGATCGCCGCCGCGCGCAATCCGTTGATCATCACCGGCATGTTGGGGCGTGATCCGCGTGACAGCGTGGTCCTGGCACGGCTGGCAGAGCGTTACGCGTTGCCGGTCGTGCCGTTCAACACGCGATATTTCGCGATGTCGGCCAATCATCCGATGTTCCAGGGATCAGCGCCCGGTTCGCTGCTGCAGGAAGCCGATCTCATCGTCGTGTTCGAATCCGATGTGCCATGGATTCCCAGTCGGGAAGCTCCCACAGCCGGTGCGAAGATCGTGCAAATTGGTGAGGATCCACTGTTCACCCGACTGCCGATGCGAGGTTTTCCATCCGACCTGACCATAACCGCAACGTCGCTGTCCGTGTTGGAGGCGTTGGAAACCGCACTCACCTCCCGTTCGGTGCCACACGTCAACGATCGGCGTCCGCGGTTGACCGCACGTTCGGACGCATTGCGGAAGACCTGGCGTGAGGAGGCAGAACGCGCCGGAAATGCCAACACCATCACGTTGCCCTGGCTCAATCACTGCCTGCGAGATATTGTCCACGCCGACACCATCGTGATCAACGAATATTCGTTCCGGCAGGAATACTGCCCGCTCGACACACCTGGCGGGTTCTTTGGCGTCAGCTCCGCAGGCGGTCTCGGCTGGGGTTTCCCTGCTTCACTCGGTGCCAAACTGGCATCACCCGATAAGCTGGTGCTTTCGGTGCTTGGCGACGGTGCCTATATGTTCGCCAATCCGGTGGCCTGTCATTACGTGGCGCAAATGCAGAAGCTTCCGGTTCTGACGGTGATCTACAACAACGCGTTATACGGTGCAGTGCGACGGGCGACGCTGGACATGTACGCGCATGGCGTCGCATCCGAGGCTGACGGACGATTTCTCGCCGATCTCCCGGCACCGTCATTTGAAAAAATCGTCGCTGCGCATGACGGCTACGGTGAACGAGTCGAACGTCCCGCTGAACTGCCGGCGGCATTCCAGCGCGCCGCAGAGGCCGTGCGAAACGGTCAACAGGCGTTGGTCAACGTAATATGTCCATGATCCGCACACCGGTTCTGATCGTTGGCGGCGGACCCGTCGGGTCAACGCTTGCACTCGACCTCGCTTCACGTGGCATCGATGTTGTGGTCGCCGAGCGTAACCCTCCGGGTCAAATGCCCGGCGTGAAGTGCAATCACGTCGCGGCGCGCACGATGGAGATCTTTCGCCGGTTGGGAATAGCGCGGATCGTTCGCGATAGCGGGTTGCCGGCCGACCACGCCAACGACATTGCATTCCGCACGTCGGCGACCGGGATCGAGTTTGGCCGCATCATGATCCCATGCCGCCGTGATCGCTACACCAACAAAGACGGGCCGGACGGATATTGGCCGACGCCGGAACCGCCGCATCGGATCAATCAGATTTATCTCGATCCACTGCTGGCCAGCGTCGCCCGAGACCATAAGCGAATTCGTTATATCAACCAACTGGAGGTGGAGGGGTTCACCCAGTCCGATGACGGGATCACGGCGGAAGCCATGGATCACGGCACTGGCACCCGCACGATCATCCAATGCGATTATCTGATTGGTTGCGATGGACCATCATCCCAGGTCCGGCATTTGATCGAGGCGCGCCTGACCGGCGATGCGTTCATTGGCCGGACGCAGTCGACCTACGTCCGGGCGCCGGGCCTTGCCGAAAGAATGCAGGCGCCGCGTGCCTGGTCGACCCAGGTGATGAACCCTCGGCGCAGCGCCAACATGTTTGCCGTCGATGGACGGGAAACCTGGCTGATCCACAACTATCTACGGGAATCGGAAGCCGATTTCGCGGCCATTGATTCCGACTGGTGCATCCGCACCATCATGGGGGTTGACGCCGACTTCCATTATGACGTCATCACCCGAGAGAACTGGATCGGCCGTCGCTTGCTGGCCGATCGGTTCCGCGACCGCCGGGCTTTCATTTGCGGTGATGCCGCGCATCTTTGGGTCCCGTCGGCGGGTTTTGGAATGAACGCCGGCATCGCCGACGCGATGAACCTGTCCTGGATGCTGGCCGGCGTATTGCACGGTTGGGCCGATCCGGACATTCTCGCCGCACACGAGGCAGAGCGTTGGCCGATCACCGAACAAGTCTCGAAATTCGCCATGAGCACGTCGCTTTCTGTCGCTCGGACACGAGCCGAAGTGCCTGATGATCTCGAGTACAACACCGCAACCCAGGCGGAATTCGGTCGGGCCATGCAGAAAATGCACACGCCGCAATTTTGCTGTGGTGGTTTGAATTTCGGCTATTTCTACGACCGCTCGCCGATTATCCAATACGATGGAGAAGCCGCGCCGTCCTACGCAATGGACCAGTTCACCCCGGCAACGGTGCCGGGCTGCAGAACACCGCATACCTGGCTTGCCGACGGGCAGTCGTTGTATGACGCAATGGGTCCTGATTTCTGTGTGCTGCGGTTCGATCGTTCTGTCGATGTCGGCAGGCTGATCGACGCCGCAGCGTATCGCAGTCTGCCGTTACGCGTGCTCGACCTCGCGCCGGCGGAGGTTTACCGCCACAAACTGCTGCTCTCCCGGCCCGACCAGCACATCGCGTGGCGCGGCGATACCGTGCCGGACAATCCGCTGACCCTGGTGGATAAAGTCAGAGGTGCGGCCTGACCTTTTCACGGAACAGAGTCAGACTGCTGGCGGTGTCCTCGTATGACATCGGGCCCAATCGGAATTGCATGATCAACCCACCGATGCCGGATTTGCCGACCGCGGACAGCTTCTCTGCAACCGTCGCCGGCGATCCGCAAACCAACGAATGTTCCAGCACCATACGCGCGGGAGGCGCTGTTCCTGGAGCCGGCATCGGAACAATGGATACACCCTGCTCCTGGTAGACGCGCTCGCGCATCGCCGTGCGGTGGGCGTGCATGGCATGAAACGCCGGGACGGCAATCCGTTCTGCTTCAGCATCGGTATCAGCCACGAAAACATTGCGCCAGGCCCAGCAGGCATCGGTGTTGGCGGCTATCGTCGCCTCGTCCTGACCGATGGAGCGTAATGTTTCCCGATATAGTTCCATCCGCTGCATCGTCGTCGCATTGCTTTGCACATTCATCATGAATGGCCGGCCGCGTTTGGCGATGTCCAGCATCCCATGCTCGGTCGCGGCGGCGCGAATGACGTAAGGGTGCGGCTTCGTATACGGCACCGGCCGAAACGCCGGTAGCCGAAGATTGAAGAACTCGCCATGATGTTCGAATGCCTCGCCCTTCCAGGCCTCGAACATGATCGCTTCGGCTTCTTCGAACCGCGCCTGAGCTTCCGTGTGATCGATCCCGAAGCCTTGATAGTCATAGATGTTATAGGCGGTGCCTCGGCCAAGCCCAACGATCAACCGACCCTTCGAAAGGTGATCAATGAGCGAGATCTGCTCGGCCATGCGGATTGGATGGTGCAACGCCATCTGTGCCACCGCGAAACCGATCTTTGCCCGATGAGTGGCGGTGGCCAGCGCGGCAGCGAAACTGATCGGATCGACATAGGCGCAGATGCCGTCGAAGTGATGCTCCGCCAGCCAGATCACGTCGAAACCAAGCTCATCGGTCAGCTTCGCCTCGCGCAAGGTTTCATCGATAACCCTGGCGTCGTCGGCAGCGGTCGTGCTTTGCGGGAACAGAAAGTTGGAAACGCGCATGGTTGGGCCCTTCCCCGGAGGCCGCAGTATGCCTGTGCCAGCGCCGTCAGGCGAGCACGTCGTTCAGGTTGCCGGTGCACCCGTAGCCGGCAGTTCGACGACCCCGGTTCCCACCACCGACAATTCATCGTCCTGATTGCGCGCTTCCTGGACGATTTCCACCAAATGCCGGCCTTCATCCTGAAATTTGCGGGTCACTGAGGCTTTGATGAACAACACATCGCCTTCCGGATTATGGCGGCGAATTTTGCTGGTGGCGCGACGCAGGAACCCATCGTCGCCCATCCAGTTGGTGAGCTGATGCGTCAGCCACGAACACCTCTCGGGACCGTAGTCGTAAGCGCCGGGTGCGCCGACCATCAGCGCGAATTCCGGCTCCCAGTGCACCCGCTCCGGGCAGTCGGGAATGTTGAAGCGGTTCGGGATACCCAGGCCGGGATGCGAATGAATTTGCTTCCAGGCGAGCTTGTTGGCGCGAATATACAGGCCGCCCCAGCCTTGCGCATAAGCGATAAAGCCAGTGACCGTCATCGGTCCTTTGACCATGGTCGGCAATGCGTCGCCGACCTGGACCGATTCCCAGAAACGCGGGTCGGCGCCGCGAATTGTTTCGTCATGATAATGCCGATATACGTCGGCCAGCTCACTTTCGGTGTAACGCCGGACCGGCTTCGATTTCAGTTCGGTGTATTTTGTGCCTTCCTCGCGCGCCGCATCGCGATCGGTGCGGAAGCACCAGCTGTCGGCCTCCGCAACGAGGTCGCCGTGCTGATTGAAGAAGCGCACATGGTAAATCTGTTGCACTGCGCGACCGGCGAAGCGGGTTTCGTGCTCAATCAGCTCCTTGAGCCAGGCGTCCGTGGAGATCTCGTCATTGCGTCGCACTGGTTTGTGCCAGGTCCAGTCTGCACCGGCCCACATGGCGTGCACGCCGGGCAGTCCGCCGACATAACCTGAAATGATCCGGCTCGTCGCGAACAGGAAACTCGGCAACGCGATCAGCTCACCCCAACGCGTTCGCGGCCCATAAGCCGGATCGCACCAAAGTGGGTTGTCGTCGCCGATGCCGTGCGCGTAATGGCGGATATTGTCGCGGGTTGCCTCGTGGCACCACGGCTCGAGCGTATTCTCGATGCGCACGCCAACACGGCGGCGCAGATCGTCGATGCTCTGGTCGGTGATTTTCGGAAACAGGCTCATGTTCTCTCTCGCAGCATTTTGCGATTGACCTTGCCGGCTGGCGTTTTCGGCAGTTCGGTAACGAATTCAATTTGCCTCGGATATTCGTGCTGGCTGAGGCGGCTGCGCACCAAAGTTTGGATTTGTTCCGCCAGACCAGGCCCAGGAGAGTGCTTTGGAACGATGAAGGCCTTGATGACCTGGCCGCGGGTAACGTCCGGCACTCCGATCACTGCCGCTTCGGCGACGTCGGGATGTTGCATGATCGCGTCTTCAACTTCCACGGGGCCGATGGTCCAACCGGCAGAGATGATAACATCGTCAGCTCGACCGGCGTGCCAGAAGAATCCCTCGCTATCGGCCTGACCGCGATCTTTGGTCGGGAACCAGGACCCGTGCCGCCAGACCTTGATCTCGCCGATGCGGCCCGGCGGACACGGTGTGCCGTCCGGTGACTGTATTTCGACTTTTACCCCTGGCACCGGCTTGCCTAATGCTCCTGCCTTCGGGACATGGTCGGCGGCGCCCGGATAATCGGCCAGGATGACGCCGACTTCGGTGGTGCCATACATGCTGCACAGACGTGCGCCGAAGGTTGCCTCAGCGAATGCCAGGGTTTCACTGTCTACGGGTTCGCCGGTGAAAGTCATCTTTTGCAACGTGACCGGATAACGCGTGCCGCAATTTTTCATCATCCGGTAGTGCGTCGCCGCGGCCGACAGGTTGGTGATCCGGTAGTCGTGCAACGCGGCCAGCAAACGCTCGGGGGCGAAGCGTCCCGACATCGTTCCGGTTTGCACGCCAAGTGCGAGCGGCGCCAAAGTGCCATGCCACAAACCATGGCCCCATGCCGGGGATGACGGGCAGAAGAACCGGTCGCCAGGCCGCACGCCGGTTCCGTACAGTGCTGCGGCGGCAACCACGATCACCGCGCGATGGGTGTGTTTCACCGCCTCGGGCAGATCACGCGTGGTGCCGGAGGTGTATTGAAACAGCGCCATATCGTTGGCGGCCGTTGCCGGGGCGAAGGTTGCATCGAAGCGCCGCAGGTCTTGCATGAAACTTTCGTCCATGACGACCATCCGTGTGTTGGGCAGCGGGCCGACTTCGGAGGACGTCACCAACACGGTTGGCTGGCAGTCGTCGACGCGCAACCGAACGCCATCCGGGCCGAACAAGGTGAACAGCGGCACCGCGACCGCGCCTTGTTTCATCGTGCCGAACAGGGCGGCGTAAAATGGCAGTGACGGTTCCAGCATGATCGCCACCCGGTCGCCAAACCGCACGCCTGAGGCGTTCAACCAATGCGCGAACCGCGCCGCCCACTCGGACAGTGCCGCAAAGGTCAGCGTTTCGTCGGAGCCATCGGCATAGGCAATGCGGATCGCCACGCGTGAGGGATCGCCGGCCCACCGGTCGATGCACTCGTGCGTGATGTTGAGCCGATCGCGATCGCCATCGAACAGCGCCCACAGCGCGGCGCCGCTGAAGTGTCGCTGCGCGTCAGCGTAGGTCGTGTAATCGGTCAGTGGCCCCATAGAGCAGGACTGCGGGACCCTCTCCAGGTTGTCAAGCAACGGTAAATCCTCTGTATTGTGTGTCGCAGCTGACCGCCGGAGTGACCTGACAATGAGCCACGCACCGAAGCGTTTCGATTTCTCCGTTCCCGTGCGGATCAACCTCTATTCCGACACGCAATCGAAACCAACGCCGGGGATGAAGCAGGCCATGCTCGACGCCGAGGTGGGCGATGAGCAAGGCGGTTCGGACCCGACCGTCTGGCAGTTGTGTGACCGCGTCGCGGCCCTGTTGGGCAAGGAAGCTGCGGTGTTTTTGCCAAGCGGCACGATGTGCAATCAGGTGGCGATTGGGCGACGAAATCCTCGCGCATGAGGATGCGCATATCCAGGCTGCCGAAGGTGGCGCTCCAGGTGCGATCAGTGGCGTGCTGATCAAGGGTCTGACCGGCGAACGCGGCCAGTTTTCCGCGGGGACGTTAGAAGAAGCGATCCGCCCGATCTCGCGCTATTCCCCGCCGCAACGGTTGGTCGAAATTGAACAGACCGCGAATAAAGGTGGCGGCGCATGCTGGCCGGTTGCGGCCATCCGCGAGGTGGCCGAGGCCGCGCATCGTCATAACATGGCGGTGCACATGGATGGTGCCAGGCTGATGAATGCAGCGGTCGCGCTTGGCGTGCCGGCCTCGGAGATCGTTGCCGATTGCGACACGGTGTGGCTGGATTTCACCAAGGGTCTGGGCGCGCCTTTGGGCGCGGTGTTGGCGGGCACCTCCGACTTCATCGGCCAGGCCTGGCGATGGAAGCAGCGACTGGGCGGCTCGATGCGCCAGGGTGGAATGAACGCTGCGGCCTGCGTCTATGCACTGGATCATCACATCGATCGGCTGGCCGAGGATCATGCCAACGCTGCTTCACTGGCGCGCGGGATGGCGCAGATTCCGGGGATCACGGTAGAAACGCCGGAAACCAATCTGGTGTTCTTTGATACCAAGGGCACCGGGATGACTGCGGCAACGTTTGCCGGCAAGCTGCGTCAGGCAGGGGTGATGGTATCAGTCTCCGACACGTGGCGCGGCCGCGCCTGCCTGCACCTCGACGTGACTGCGGCATTGGTGGATGAGGCGGTCGCAATCATGCGGGGCGTGGTTTAACGTTTAACTCCACAACTGTTTCGTTGCAAGTTCCGCACCCAACGCCAATGTCTTGAGTTTCGCCCAGGCGATGTCGGGATGAATGCGTCCGCCGAGTCCGCAGTCGGTGGAGGCAATGACGTTCTCGCGGCCAACAAGGTTAGCGAAACGAATGATCCGGTCGGCCACCAGTTGCGGATGTTCAACGACGTTGGTGGCGTGGCTGACAATGCCGGGGATGAGGATTTTACCCTCCGGCAATTTCACGTCACTCCAGACTCGCCATTCGTGTTCGTGACGGACATTCGCCGCTTCGAACGAGTAGCCCTGGGCTTCGATCGCGAGCATGACGTCGACAATGTCGCGCATGGGAACATCGGTGACGTGCGGTCCGTGCCAACTGCCCCAGCACAAGTGGAAACGAATGCGATCCTGGGGGAGGCCTTTGATCGCGTGGTTCAAGGCCTCGACCCGGACCATGGTGAATTTGCGATACGCTTCCGGTGAGGGTTCGGGGTTCACCATATCCCAGTTCTCGGCGATCGAGGGATCGTCGAGTTGCAGGATCAGACCGGCATCGATGATCGCCTTGTATTCCTCGCGCATGGCGTCGGCACAGGCAAAGATCAGTTCTTCTTCGGTCTTGTAATATTCGTTGCCGATGCGCGACGCGCTGCCAGGCGCGATCGAGGTCATGAAACCTTCGTCGATCCCCGCCGATGCGAGGCCGGCGTTGAAATGCGCGATGTCGGCAGCGATCGCTTCCTGGCCGGTGTAAGTGATCTTGTCGATGCAGACGGGCAGTTTCATGCCGGGCCCGCCGCGATTGGTGGATACACCGGACTCTGGATCGGCGTAGGCGGCACTGAACATTGCCCGGTCCCGCCGGTCGCCGAAACTGGTCAACGTGATGTTATCATGGGTCGAGCGTTTCGGCGGGATTCGGTACAGTTCCGTGCCGAGTTTCAGACCGCCAAGACGCTGGAAGGAATAACTCCACCACGCACCGTAATTGACCCGTTGGCCCATTTCCTTGCCGAACTCGCCGTCGCCCGGAATGCTGATGCCAAGTTCTTGCTGCAAACGAACGACGTCGACGACCGCTTCGGCGAGACGGGCATCGTAAGCGGTCGGATCGACGACCTCGCCGGCCTGCCGCCTTCCAGCGAGTTCGATCACGTCGTCGGGACGCGGCAGGCTGCCCACATGGGTCGTCTGAATGAAGTTGGCGCTGCTTTTCATCTCGGGCTGTCCTGTTAGCTGGCGCGAGTCAGTTTACGGACACGATGGTTTTCACTGTCGCCAATGTAAACCGAGCCGTCCGCTGCCACCACCGCGCCATGCGGACGGGACAGGCAGGCATGTGCTGCCGGACTGCCGTCGATGCCGGGACCGGCCGTGCCGTTGCCGGCGATGGTGCGCACAATCCAGGTTGCGGCATCGATCAGGCGAATCGCATGATTTTCGGTATCAACCACGAAGATGTCACCGTTCGGCGCAACTGCCATTTCCTTCGGTGCGTCGAACACCGCCTTGCGCGCGTCACCGCCATCGCCGGAGTAACCGCGTTCGCCGGTTCCTGCGACGGTCCAAATGACGCCGTCCTCGATCTTGCGGATGCAACTGCCCTGGCGCTCCATCACGTAAAGCGAACCATCGGGAGCGAACGCCACGGCGCGGGCGCCGAACGTTCCGGCCCGGATCGCTGGCCCACCGTCGCCGTCATCGCGCGCCACGCCGGTGCCGGCGAAGGTGGCGATCGTGCTGGTGCTCAGATCGACGACCCGGACCCGATGGTCGGCGACATCGGTGATGTACAACCGACCGTCCTTCAGTGCCAGGCCATTGGGCTCGGCGAGACCGGCGACAGGCGCCGGTCCGCCATCGCCGCTGTATTTGCCAGACCCGTCGCCGGCGAGGGTCGAGATCGTGCCATTCGGCGCGGCCATCCGGACCCGGCGGTTCAGCCGGTCGGCGAAGAAAATCCTTCCGGTCCCGTCGACCACCACGCCATAGGGCTGGTTCAGTTTCGCTTTGGTCGCCGGTCCGCCGTCCCCGTCGAACCCGCTTTCGCCACAGCCGGCGACCGTGGTGATCACCTGGGTGCGTGCGTCGATCTTGCAGATCCGATGATTATACGTATCGGAGAAAATCAGGTTGCCAGCTGGATCGAACGCAAGGTCGAAGGGGTTGTTCAGCAACGCCTCAGTTGCTTTGCCGCCGTCGCCGGCGCAGCCTTGCACGCCGGTTCCAGCTACGGTGCTGATGATCCAGACGATTTCGCTCTGTGGATTGGTCATTGCTCGCATGCCTCCCGACGAGGGCATCCATGGTTGTCCGAAGCGGTCTGTCAAGCGTAAGCTTCCGACCACAATGGATGTTCCGGAGGTTCGCAGGATGGATAACCAGACCGATCTCGGCTTGGCGAAGGCGCTTTACGACAAGCTCGAAGACCGCATCCTGCAGCGCGACCAGGTTGGAGCCAGTGAGGTTTACTACGACCTTATCCGTGCCGGACGACCGCTGACGGAAATCGTCGCCGAGGGTGTGCGCGTCCATGCACCGTTCACCCATGTGCCGTATCACGAGCGGATCGATGACGGTTACCCGAACTTCGTCAACAACGATCACTGCCTGCTCAGTGCGCGAGCGACGCTTAATCTGACAAAGATGGTGCCGGAAAAATTCGCCATGCTGCCGATGGCGCAAACGATCTGGTACATCCCAAGCGGGCTGGATATCTGGAACCAGAAGATCAACAAGGCGCCCGGCCATTACACCCGCCACCGCGGCAATCTGGGGGAGGTGACCGCGCCTCCTGCTCCCGTTGTCTATTGGCAGGACCAGGAGCCGGTGAGCCTGGAGGGCCCGCTGAAGGAGCGTCTCAACCATTGGATGACGTTGGTGCATCGCGGCAACGTGATCGAGGCGTATCAGGTGTTCCTCGGTCTGATGCAGAATCCGGCGGAGCGGAAAGACGTGCTGGCGGAAATGTGTTTTGCCGGTCTGATGGACGTGCAGGACCGGCTGTTGCACAACCGATCCTATACGACCGGACACAAAGCCTATCGCGCGCGGTCAACGGTGGAAATCGGCAATGCGCTTGGCTGGGACAATGCACACAACGTGATCTACGCCGGTGCATTGGATATCGCAGTCGGGCCGCGCTGGTATTCCACCTACGAAATGGCCTGCAACTACGTCAAAATGCAAATTGAGGGCGAGGCGCTGCATGCCGTCCCCTACGGCGGGGTAAGCGAGGCCGAACTTGCCTTGCTGCGCAACACCGGCCTGGTGACGCCGGAAGAATCTCGGCACCTGATCGAAACGGTGCTGCACGACAGCGAAATCCCAGTGCTGGAGGAAGTCACCACACTGTTGAAGGCCGGCAAGAATCCGCGGCGCATCCTGGATGTGCTGCAACTTGCGGTGGCGCAGACCGTGCTGGAAACGCACACGCCGGAAAACTTCAATATGCCGCACCACTGCTACGAATATCACAACACGCTGGCCTGGTTTTGGGACAATTTCGATCATCCGCGGCGGTTGCGCTTGCTCTATGTCGCGGCGTGTTTTGCCAATCGTGTCGCCGGCAACCAGATCGGGCTTGGCGATGTCCACCCCGAGGCGTTCCCAACCGCCGATGCTACCGGGCTGTCGCAGGCGCAGGTGCTGGATCGGGTCGACACGGCGATTTGCTCGCTGAATGGTCCGGACAGCGTGGCGTGGACCCAGGCGTATTGCGACAACTTCAGCGATCGCGGGCCATTGGTCAGTCGCATCGCGCTGGCTGCCACCAAACTGGGCAATGACCCGCACAATCAGGAAATCGCCCAGTGCATGCTGATGGATTTCGGCACCAATCAGCAGCCCAATCGGGACCGGTTGTTGTTGTGCGCCGCTTATCACACGGCGATGCACCGCAAATACGGCGATCCGCTGGAGCCGGCGAAACGCTTCGGCCGCGCCTTCGGCATGACGGAACTGGCCGCATAACATGATCAAAATGCTCGGACTGCTCACGCGCAAGCCACATCTTACGCATGAGCAGTTCGTCGATCACTGGCTGAATATCCACGGCCCGCTGGCGCTCGCGGTGCCGGGGGTACGGCGCTATGTGCAATCGCACATCATCGGCACCCGCACCCGGCCCGACATCCCGGAGACGAATGTCGAGATCGATGGGATCGCGGAACTCTGGTACGACGACATGGCAACGGCTCAGCGCGCCGCCGCGTCACCCGAAATGAAGCGGCTGACGGATGACGGCGCGCTGTTTATCGGCCAGATCAAATCCTACGTGATCGAGGAGAAGCAGATTATTCCGCCGCCGCCTGCTGGCTGACCGCCTCGTACGGCCGGCGCTTCACTTTCTCCATGTTGATGCCTTCGATCCGCAACAGGCGGGTGGCACCCTTGCGCTCAGGGGAGTGCAGCACGCCGACGTCATACAGGTAAGCGTCGCCCGGCTTCATCACGTAGTTGTGATTGAACTTCGCCTGACCAGGGGCGGTCTCTGTGGGGCGAGCCAGGCAATCCCAGTCGGTCATAATCGTTTCGCCCGCTGCCTGGCCGTAGATCGCCCAGGAGGGACCGTGATCGTGAGGCTTGGAGCCTTTGGCGCCGGTGTAGCCGTGGGCGAGAACGGTAAAGCCCAGTTCGGGATCTTCGTACAACACGTGGCGCTCGGGCGTGCCTTCGGGGATATAGGTCGTAACGAACTCGGGGTCGGTCAGAATTTGCTTGACCAGGTCACGCACTTTCTCCCGTCCTGCGGTGCCCGGCTGGGTTTTCAGCGCGGTGCGGCAGTCTGCAACAAAACTGTCAAGTTTGCTGGCCATTCATGATCTCCTGTTCAGCGGCGATAGGGGTAGCAATGGGCGCGGTCCAGACTGAGGCCAAAATGATTGCCGAGGGCCTGGATCGCGGGTCCATGGTCGATATAGGGATCGGCATTGCCGGGCCCGACGATGATGCAGGCGCCGCCGCTTTTCCCACCTGGCGGCAGCATCGCAGTCGCGAGACCCATGCCGTTCATGTCACGCAAGGTCAGAAACAACGGCATCGAACGTTGGATGTGGGCCTCCTTGCCGATATCCTGCTCGATATAGACGCTCGACAGCGGGCGGAAGCTCTCGCCAGCCCGCTCGCGTTCCCGCCGGTAGTGTTTTTCGACCGCGTGCCGCATCTCTTCCGATTCGGCCACGGCCTCGGCCTCGGTCACGAGGCGAAACCAGGTTTCATCGTTCGGCGCGTCGCAAACGTATTCCATGCGGGCTCCGTCTCCGGTTGGTCATGCTTGGACTGATTTCCTCGGCCAGCATAGGATACAACCCGGGCGGAAAGCAACGGAGTGTAGCGGCGTGCCGGAACAAAGCGAGAAACGCGGCGGGGACACGTTCGATTACGTGATCGTCGGCAGTGGCGCGGCTGGTTCCATCCTGTGCCGACGGTTGACCGAAGATCCAGGAGTCACCGTTTGCGTTTTGGAATGCGGCCCGCCGGACCGGCACCCGTTCATCCACATCCCGGCCGGCTTCATCAAGATGCTGTTCAATCCGGCGTACACCTGGCAATTCCAGACCGAGCCGGGCGAGGGCATTGGTGGCCGGCGCATCCCCACCACGCAGGGCCGCACACTGGGCGGGTCGAGTTCGATCAACGGCATGATCTACAACCGCGGCCAACGTGCGGATTTCGACAATTGGGCACAACGCGGCAATCGCGGATGGGGCTATGTCGACGTGCTGCCCTATTTCAAACGCACGGAGCGGCGGATCGGCATCGGCGACGATCGGATCCATGGCCGCGCCGGAGATCTGCCGGTCACCGACCTGGACTGGTTCCATCCGGTATGTGACGCCTTCATGGCAGGAGCCCGGGAACTGGGGATCCCCAGATGCGAGGACTATAATTCCGGGGATCAGCAGGCGGGCGTTGGGTATTTTCAACGTCTGATCAACCGCGGCTATCGCCGTTCGGCCGCACGAGTGTTCCTGCATCCGGCGCGACGCGGCGGCCAGCTGGAGGTGCGAACCGACGCACGTGCCTCGCGTATTCTGTTCGACGGCACCCGTGCAAAAGGCGTGCGCTATGTGGATGATCGCGACCGTAGCACCCTTAGGCAGGTGTTCGCCCGCAAGGAGGTGATCGTCTCCAGCGGTACCGCCAACACAGCGAAACTGCTGCAAATTTCCGGGGTCGGTCCAGCGTCGCTGTTGCACGAGCTTGGCGTTCCGGTCATCGCCGATCTGCCGGTAGGGGAAAATTTTCGCGATCATTACTCAGCGCGAATCGTGGCGCGGGTGAAAAACATCCGTACCATCAACGAAATGTCCAAAGGCCTTGGCCTGGCCGGTCAGATCGCGCGTTGGGCATTGGGCAAACCATCGATCCTGGCGGTCAGTCCGTCGCTCGTACACTGGTTCTGGAAGTCCGCGGACACGATGGAACAGCCCGATCTGCAGGGCGTGTTTTCACCTGCCAGCTACAAGCAAGGTTTTGTCGGTCTGCTCGACGACTATCCCGGGATGACCGCCGGCGTCTGGCAGCATCGCCCGGAAAGCATCGGATATGTGCGCGCGCGCTCCACCGACCCGTTCGAAGATCCGGCGATCCAGCCGAACTACCTGAAGGACCCAATCGATCAGCGTGCGCTGCTGAATGGCATGAAGCTGGCGCGCAAACTGTTGCACACGCAGGCGCTGGCGCCATATTTCGAGCGGGATGAGTTGCCAGGCCCCGCGGTCCATTCCGATGATGAATGGATGGATTATGCGCGGCAATATGGATCGACCTCGTATCATCTTATCGGCACCGCACGGATGGGTCCAGAAACCGACCGGACGTCCGTCGTCAGCGATCGGTTGCTGGTGCACGGATTGCAAGGCTTGCGTGTGGTCGATGCATCGATCATGCCGAACATGCCCTCGGCCAACACCTATAGTTCGACCATGATGATCGCCGAGAAAGCGTCGGACATGATCCGTGGCCGCGAACCGCTGGCACAAGTGGAGGGAATTGCCGCATGACCCAACAAGACCGCGCCGCAAGGTTCCGTGCGTTGCACGATGCGCCCGAGGCATTTGTCATCGCCAACGCCTGGGACGCCGGATCGGCGAAACTGCTGACCGCACTCGGCTTCAAGGCGCTGGCGACGTCGTCCGGCGCGCAAGCCGGCATCCTCGGCCGCGTCGACGGCGCGGTGAACCGGGAAGAGGCGCTGGCGCACGCCGAAGCCATCGTCGAGGCCACCAACCTACCGGTGTCCGCTGATCTGGAAAAGGGTTTTGGCGACCTGCCGGAAGATGCGGCGCGCACGATCACCCTCGCCGCGGGCATTGGCCTTGTCGGCGGCTCGATCGAGGACGCGTCCGGTGATTCGGCGCATCCTTTATACGACGTGACGCACGCCGCGGAACGCATCGCGGCAGCGGTGCAGGCCGCACGCTCAGTTGGGTTTCCGTTCGTGCTGACGGCACGCGCCGAAAACTTTCTTCGCGGCAATCCCAATCTGGACGACACCATCCGCCGCCTGCAGGCCTTCGAGGCAGCCGGCGCCGATGTGCTGATGGCGCCCGGCCTGCCGGATCTTGCCGCAGTCCGTGCAGTATGCGCCGCAGTCAGCAAACCGGTGAATTTCATGGCCGGGATCAAGGGACGGTCATTCACCGTGGCAGAACTGGCGGACGCCGGTGTGAAGCGGATCAGTCTCGCGACGTCGTTGTTCCGCGCCGCGATGACCGGTCTGCTGACCGCGGCGACCGAGGTGCGCGATCTTGGAACCTTCAACTATCTCGATAACACGCTGCCGACACCGGACTGGAACCGGTTCATGACGGGATGAAGCCGGAACTCTCAACCGAAAGGTCGCCAATGTCAGACTCGCCACCCGATCGCCTGTGCAACGATCCCGCCAGCCCGTTTTACGACGAAGCCGCCCTGGCCCGCGGCATCGGCGTCCGCTTCAAGGGCATCGAACGCACCACTGTTGAAGAGTATTGCATCAGCGAGGGCTGGGTCCGCATGGCCGTCGGCAAGACCACCGACCGCCGCGGCATGCCGTTGACGATGAAAATGAACGGCCCGGTGGAAGTGTGGTTCCGTGACGCCACGTCGTAAAAAGCCAACAGCGGCTCGCCGCGGCGCCTGAATAACCGGAGGAAACATGGCAGCGGCACTGTCGCCTGATCGTCTCTATCGTACTACCGACCCCAACATCCTCGATTTCACCACCACTGCTGAAATCGCCCAACTTCCTGGGCTTTTTCATCAGACACGCGCGCGTGAGGCGATCGGGTTCGGCACCTGCATCAGCCAGCCCGGCTTCAACATCTTCGCCGTTGGCGATACCGCCGGGAGGGTCCGCGATTCGGTCCGTTTGATGCTCGACGAGGCGGCCCTCAGCGTTCCGGCTCCCGCCGATTGGGTTTATGTCTACAATTTTGCCGATCCGCAGCGGCCGAAAGCGCTGTCCTTGCCCGCCGGCCGAGCGCCGGCCCTGCAAAAAGCCATTCACGACCTGATCGAGGAATTGAAAGCCGCGTTGCCCGCCGTGTTCGAAAGTGAAGACTATCAGAAGCAGCGCGGTGCGGTGGAGCAGGCGATTCAGGCCAGAGGTCAGGCCGCCTTCGCTGCACTGAACGAAAAGGCACAGGCACAAAACATTGCCATCCTGCGTACCCCGGCCGGGTTCACCATGGCACCGATCCGCGATGGCAAGATCGTCCCGCCCGAGGATTTCAACGCCTGGTCGCGCGAACAACAGCTTGCCGCGCAGCAATCCATTGAAGCGTTGGAGAAGGATCTCGAAGACACGTTGCGCGCCATGCCGAGGCTGGAAAAGGAGCGGCGGGATGCCGTTCTGGCATTGGAGCGCGAGACCGCCCGATCAACCATCGAACATCCGGTCGCTCAGGCAAAGGCCGCGTTCGCCGACCTGGCCGGCGTACTGGCGCATATCGACGAATTCACCACTGACCTGTTGGAAAACGTTCATATCTTCGCCGCCCCGCAGGAAGCGGCTGCCGATCCGACGTCAATCCTGCGTCTGGGCGGCGCGCTTGAGCGGTTTGAGGTGAACGTCATGGTCACCCAATCCGACAATGGCCTGGCTGCGCCGGTGATCGAGGAACTCAACCCGACGTTGGCCAACCTTGTTGGCCGCGTCGAGTATTTGCAGATGCAAGGCGCACTGGTCACCAATTTCCGCCTGATCAAGGCCGGCGCCTTGCATCGTGCCAACGGCGGCACGTTGTTGCTTGATGTCCGTGCGCTGTTATCGGAGCCGTATTCCTGGCCAGCCCTGAAACGTGCGCTGACCCGCGGGGAAATCGTCATCGAGGACGTGACACGGTTCATCGGTCTCACCACGACCGTGTCGCTGGAACCCGATCCAATTCCATTGAACGTTAAGATCGTGCTGTTTGGCGACCGGATGCTGTACTATATGCTCAGTTCGGCCGACCCCGATCTGTCGCGCCACTTCAAGGTTCTTGCCGATTTCGACGACGAGTTCGAACGCACTATCGATAACGAAATGCTGCTGGCCCGTATGATCGGTGGCATGGCGCAACAGGAAGGCCTGAAACCGCTTGATCGAAACGCTGTCGCCCGGGTGATCGAACACGCTGCCCGTATCGCCGATGACCAGCAGCGGTTGACGCTGCGCGTCGAACTGATCAGCGACCTGTTGACCGAGGTGAGTCATTGGACCGGCGTCGCCGGACGCACGGTCGCAACCAGGGACGATGTCGAGCACGCGATCAACCAGCAGATCGTCCGGGTTTCGCGCATTCGTGAACTCGGCAAATCGATGATTCTGCGTGACATTGCATTGATCGAGACCAAAGGAACTCAGGTGGGACAGGTCAATGGCCTGAGTGTGATGTCGCTGGGTGGTTACGCCTTTGGTAAACCCACTCGCATCACCTGCAGCGTTCGTCCCGGTGCCGGCCGCATCATCGACATCGAACGCGAGGTCGAACTGGGCGGTCCGACCCATTCCAAAGGTGTGCTGATTCTGTCCGGCTACCTCACCGGTCGTTATGGCCAGGACATCCCGCTTTCGCTGAACGCCAGTCTGGTGTTTGAACAATCCTATGGCGGCGTCGATGGCGACAGCGCTTCCTCGACGGAGCTTTATGCGTTGCTGTCCGCGCTGTCGCTGTTACCGCTGCGCCAGGACATTGCAGTCACTGGTTCGGTTAATCAACTCGGGGTGGTGCAGGCGATCGGCGGAGTGAACGAAAAGATCGAGGGCTATTTCGACATTTGTGCCGCGCGCGGCCTGACCGGATCACAAGGGGTGATGATTCCGGCCAGTAACGTGCAGCATCTGATGTTGCGCGCCGACGTGATCGATGCCTGCAAACGTGGCGAATTTTCCATCTGGCCCATTGAAACCATCGACCAGGGCATCACCTTGCTGACCGGCCACCCGGTTGGCGAACGCGCCGATGACGGCAGCTTTCCCACCGGCTCGGTCAATCGCGCCGTGGTCGAGCGGTTGCAGGCGTTCCTGAAACTCCGCAAGGAAGTCGAGGCGGACGAGGCGGGGAGGGAGAAAAAACGATGACCCGCTTCCACCGCCTGGTGCTGGAACTCGGCCATGGCGCCGCTGACCCTGAGACGATCCGCGAGGCTGCCGCGTTCGCCCAGTTAATGGACGCGGAATTGCATGCGCTGTTCGTAGAGGATGAGACGCTGTTGCATGCCAGCGCGTTGCCGTTCGCCCGCGAGATCAGTCCGCTGTCCTATCAATGGCGCAAGTTGGAACCCGACCGGCTGGAAGCAGAGCTGAAGGTTGCTGTGGACCAGGCCCGGCAGCACGTCGAGGCGGCGGCGCACGCCACGGGAGTAAGGCGGAGTTTCGAGGTCCGCCGGGGCGACCTCGCCCTGCACGTTACCGATATCTGCATCGCCAGCGATATTGTCGTGATTTCGCCGCCGCGCCGCATGGGCAACGGCACGCATGGGTTCCGGCGGCTGCGCGAGACCGCCCGTCAGTCGGTCGCCTCGGTGCTGTTTTTGCCCCCCAATATCGGCCGGAAGCATGGCTCGATCGTGGCCGTCGTTGGCAGTGCCATCGATGCCAACCTGGACGTCGCGCGACGCATCGCGCTCCACGCGCGAGAGCAACTGCTGGTTCTGGCGCCCGTCGGCAGCGTCATTGCGGGTGAGACGAATATCCGCACTCTCCTCGGTACCGCGACACAAGATGTGGTCGCCGCATTGGGCGACATGCGGGAGCGGCTGATTGTGATGACGCGGGTGGATGCGGCCGAAGACCTGGGTTCTGCCCTGGCGGCCGCAAGGGGCGTGCCGGTACTCGTGACGGAACCTATCTGAAACCGCTGAATTGCAAGAACGGACAAAATCCCCCCTGGACAGATGCGGGGAGCATCACTACATACGCCCCCTCACTCCGGAACGCGGGAGACTGCAAGCCGTCGTACAATGACGGCTTGTCGTCGTTCGTACCGCGGTCCTTGGCTTCGGACCAAAGACAGGACCAGGGATCATGGCGAAAAAAATCGTCGGCTATATCAAACTGCAAATCCCCGCGGGCAAGGCCAATCCGTCCCCGCCGGTGGGGCCCGCGCTTGGCCAGCGCGGCCTGAACATCATGAATTTCGTCAAGGAATTCAATGCGGTCACCCAGAATATGGAGCCCGGGATGCCAATTCCCGTGGTGATCACGGCCTATGCCGACCGCAGCTTTACGTTCATCACCAAGACGCCACCGAATACCTATTTCCTCAAGAAGGCGGCCAGGATCGACAAGGGCAGCCCGACCGTGGGCAAAGGCGCCGCCGTAGGCCGGGTCACCACGACCCAACTGCGCGAGATTGCCGAGCAGAAGATGAAGGACATGAACGCCAACGACATCGACGCCGCCATACGCATGCTGGCCGGTTCCGCGAAGTCGATGGGCCTGACCGTGGTGGAGGGCTAATCCATGAAACTGGGCAAACGTCTGAAAGCTGCTTACGCCGCCATCGATACCACCAAATCCTACCCGCTGCCTGAGGCGATCCGTTTGATCAAGGCCAACGCCCGCGCCAAATTCGATGAGACGGTAGAGATATCGCTGAACCTCGGCATCGATCCGCGACATGCCGACCAAATGGTGCGCGGCCTGACCAATCTGCCCAATGGCACCGGTAAGACCGTGCGGGTGGGTGTGTTCGCGCGTGGTCCGAAGGCTGAGGAAGCGACTGCGGCGGGTGCCGACGTTGTCGGCGCCGAGGACCTGGCGGAGAAAATTCAGGCCGGCACGATCGAGTTCGACCGTTGCATCGCAACCCCCGACATGATGGGCGTGGTCGGCCGACTGGGCAAAATCCTCGGCCCGCGCGGCCTGATGCCGAACCCGCGGCTGGGAACGGTCACGATGGACGTAAAGAGCGCGATCACCGCGGCCAAAGGCGGCCAGGTCGAATTCCGCGCTGAGAAGGCCGGTATCATCCACGCCGGGATCGGCAAGGTCAGCTTCGACGAGGTCAAGTTGCTGGAAAACGCCCGGGCACTGGCGGACGCCGTGCAGAAGGCGCGTCCGACCGGGGCGAAAGGTACGTACATGAAGGGCGCCGCAGTGAGCAGCACCATGGGGCCCGGCATCCGGGTCGAGGTCAGCTCGCTCGGGGTGTAACAAGATACGCCACCGCCCCAGCTGAGGTTTGGGCGGTGGTGGGCAGGACGCTTGCGTCCGAACCTGTCCGAGACCGCACGTATCGCCCGGTTTGGCGGGGGATTTAATGGATCTTCGGGTCCGCGGGTGGGAGACGGGGTGCCAAAGGACCAATCCCCCGGCCTGGCCGGGGGAACGAGAGTTTGGTGGTTCCGGCTTGACGCGCGTTCTTTCGGGAAGGCGCGGGACAGGCGAACCGGTCCGGGGTGGGTAACCGCTTCGGTCCATGGGCAACCAGGTGCCGTCGGGGATAACCCGGAGGCACCAAACGGAGACGATGCGTGGATCGTACGGAAAAGCGCGAATTCGTCGCCGGACTCAATCAGGCGTTGCAAGCCACCACGATGGTCGTGGTCGCCCGTAATGGGGGACTGACGGTCGCCGAGGCATCGGATTTGCGCCGCAAGATGCGAGCTTCCGGATCGACGTACAAGGTCGCGAAAAACCGGCTGGCCCATCTCGCTCTGGAGGGGACCCAATTCGGCGGCATCATGCCACTCCTGAAAGGCCCGACTGCGCTCGCGTGGTCGACCGATCCGGTGTCGGTGGCAAAAACGGCCGTCGAGTTCGCCAGGACCAACGAGAAGTTCCAGGTAATGGGCGGCGCATTGGGCGCCCGGACGCTGAACGCGGACGGGATCAAGGCGCTCGCCGAACTACCGAGTCTGGATACGCTGCGTGCCGGCCTGCTGGGGATGATTGCGACCCCGGCGACCCGGATCGCAGGGATCCTCCAGGCGCCAGGGGGACAACTCGCCCGGGTCTTCGGGGCTTTCGCCAGAAAGGATGAGGCACTTGCCGCCTGATCGCCTGCCAGTTGTGCTGGCTTGCGAAGAACCATCCCAAACTCTATATAAAAGTATAAGGACGCACGAAAATGGCTGATCTACAGAAACTGGCCGAGGAGTTGTCCGGCCTGACGGTACTGGAAGCCGCTGAACTCTCGAAACTGCTCGAAGAAAAATGGGGCGTTTCGGCCGCGGCGCCGGTCGCAGTGGCGGCCGCACCGGGTGGCGCAGCCGCCGCCCCGGCTGCTCCGGTCGAGGAGCAGACCGAGTTCACCGTTATCCTGACCGCCGCCGGCGACAAGAAGATCAACGTCATCAAGGAAGTCCGCACCATCACCGGCCTCGGCCTCAAGGAAGCCAAGGACCTGGTCGAGGGCGCGCCGAAGGCCGTCAAAGAGTCGGTCGGCAAGGACGAGGTGGCGAAGATCAAGAAAATGCTCGAGGACGCGGGCGCGACCGTGGAGGTCAAATAACGCCAGTCTCGATCGTCAGACTCCAGCCTGGAAGGCGGCTTTCGGGTTGGCTTGATCCGGTGATGGGTGGGAATCATGCCGATTCCCGCCCCATCACCGCTTACGCGTTGGCTACAGCGCCCAGGTTGGGTGCGACGGAAAGCAACTTCAGGCAGGACAATCCATGAACGCGATCAACGGGTCGTTTACCGGGCGCAAGAGAATCCGCAAAAGCTTCGGGCGGATCCCGGAAGTGGCGCCCATGCCAAACCTGATCGATGTGCAGCGCTCCAGCTATGAGGCGTTCCTGCAAAGCGACATCAAGCCGGACAACCGTACTCATACCGGCCTGCAGGAAGTGTTCAAGTCCGTATTTCCGATCGACGACTTCGCCGGCCGCGGCCGGCTGGAATTCGTCGACTACGAACTGGAAGAGCCGAAATACGACGTCGAGGAATGCATCCAGCGCGGCATGACCTACGCCGCACCGCTGAAGGTGACGTTGCGTCTGATCGTCTGGGACGTCGAGGAAGATACCGGCGCTCGCTCGATCCGCGACATCAAGGAGCAGCCCGTTTACATGGGCGACATGCCGTTGATGACCGACAACGGCACCTTTATCATCAATGGTACCGAGCGGGTGATCGTCTCGCAGATGCATCGTTCGCCCGGCGTGTTCTTCGATCACGACAAAGGCAAGACGCATTCCTCGGGCAAATATCTGTTCGCCGCCCGGGTCATTCCGTATCGCGGCTCCTGGCTGGATTTCGAATTCGACAGCAAGGATCTGGTCTATGTCCGCATCGACCGCAAGCGCAAGTTGCCGGTAACGACGCTGCTTTACGCGCTGGAAGGTGCGGTGACCGAGCAACTGCGTGCCGCCCGCGAAGCCAAGGGCGAACAGGTCGAGCCCGGCGAAGTGCACGGTATGGATCAGGAAGAAATCCTGTCGCGCTTCTACACCCAGGTGGTGTTTGATCGCACCCCCAAAGGGTGGGCTCGCCCGTTCGATCCCGAAGCGTTCCGCGGCATCAAGCTGCTCGAGCCGCTGGTCGATGCCGCGACCGGCGAGATCGTTGCCGATACCGAAGCGAAACTGACCATTCGCCAGCTGCGCCGGATTGCCGAGAACACCAAGGAAGTGCTGGTCGGCCGCGCCGATCTGCTCGGCCGTTTCGTGGCCGAGGATCTGGTCAACATGGAAACCGGCGAGATTTACGCCGAGGCCGGTGAGGAACTGGCCGAAGCGCGTCTCGCCGCACTGGAAGATGCCGGCATCGTGCGCCTGCCGACCCTGGCAGTCGATCAGTCGAACGGTCCGTGGATCCGCAACACGCTGGCGGTCGACAAGAACACCAACCGCGACGAGGCGCTGATCGACATTTACCGGATCATGCGTCCGGGCGAACCGCCGACGCCGGAAACCGCCGAGGCTCTGTTCCGCGGCCTGTTTTTCGACTCCGACCGCTATGATTTGTCGGCTGTCGGTCGCGTCAAGATGAACATGCGGCTTGGCTTCACCGAGGTGCCGGACAGCATCCGGATTCTGCGCAAGGAGGATCTGGTCGCGACGGTGAAGACGCTGTGCGACCTGAAAGATGGCCGTGGCCAGATCGACGACATCGACAATCTGGGCAACCGGCGCGTCCGTTCCGTCGGCGAACTGATGGAAAATCAGTACCGCATCGGATTGTTGCGGATGGAGCGGGCGATCCGCGAACGCATGGGCTCGGTCGATATCGATAGCGTCATGCCGCACGACCTGATCAACGCCAAGCCGGCAGCCGCAGCAGTGCGGGAATTCTTCGGGTCCTCGCAGCTTTCGCAATTTATGGACCAGACCAATCCGCTGTCGGAAGTGACCCACAAGCGCCGCCTGTCAGCACTTGGGCCGGGCGGTCTGACCCGCGAGCGCGCCGGGTTTGAAGTTCGAGATGTGCATCCGACGCATTATGGCCGCATCTGCCCGATCGAAACGCCGGAAGGGCCGAACATTGGTCTGATCAACTCGCTCGCCACCTATGCAAAAGTCAACAAATACGGGTTCATCGAGACCCCGTACATGTTGGTGAAGGCTGGCGTCGTACAGAAAGAGCCGCGCTATCTGTCGGCAATGGAAGAGGAGCGTCTGGTCGTTGCGCAGGCCGATGCGCCGATGGACGGTGAGGGCAGGTTCACTCAGGACCTCGTCTCCGTGCGCCGGCAGGGTGATTTCCGCCTGGTGAAGCCGGAGGACGTGACCGCGATCGACGTCTCGCCGAAACAGCTCGTTTCGGTGGCGGCGGCATTGATCCCATTCCTGGAGAACGACGACGCCAACCGCGCTCTGATGGGCTCCAACATGCAGCGTCAGGCGGTGCCGCTGATCCGTGCCGACGCCCCCTTGGTCGGCACCGGGATGGAGGCTGCGGTCGCGCGTGACTCCGGTGCCACGATCGTTGCCCGCCGCCCCGGCGTGATCGATCAGATCGATGGCGCGCGCATCGTTGTCCGAGCCACCAGCGACGACGCCACGACCAAAGGCGTCGACATTTACCGGCTGCGCAAATTCATGCGTTCCAATCAGTCGACCTGCATCAACCAGCGGCCGCTGGTGCGCGTCGGCGACATCGTGGACGAAGGTGACATCATCGCCGACGGCCCGTCGACGGAACTCGGCGAGCTGGCGCTTGGCCGGAACGTTCTCTGTGCGTTCATGCCCTGGAACGGCTACAACTTCGAAGATTCGATCCTGATCAGCGAACGCATCGCCCGCGACGACGTGTTCACCTCGATCCACATCGAAGAATTCGAGGTGATGGCACGCGATACCAAACTTGGCCAGGAGGAAATCACCCGCGACATTCCCAACGTCGGTGAAGAGGCGCTGAAAAACCTCGATGAGGCAGGCATTGTTTACATCGGCGCCGAAGTGAACCCGGGCGACATCCTGGTCGGCAAGGTTACGCCAAAAGGCGAAAGCCCGATGACGCCGGAAGAGAAACTGTTGCGCGCGATCTTCGGTGAGAAAGCCTCTGACGTGCGCGATACGTCATTGAAACTGCCGCCCGGCGTCACCGGAACGGTTGTCGATGTGCGCGTGTTCAGTCGCCGCGGCGTCGATAAGGATGAACGCGCGATGGCGATCGAACGCGCCGAGATCGAACGCCTCGCCAAGGACCGTGACGACGAGCAGGCGATCCAGGAGCGTTCCTTCCTCAACCGGTTGCGCGAGAAACTACTGGGCCGCAAGGCTGCGGGCGGGTTCAAAGGCATCAAGGCCGGTTCCGTGATCGACGAGGCGTTGCTGGCCGAGCATCCGCGCGGCACCTGGCGCCACATCGGCGTGCAGGACGACGCCGTGATGATCGAGATGGAAACGCTGCGCCGCGAATACGACGTCGCGATCAAGAAGTTGCAGGACCGCTTCGAGTCCAAAGTGGAAAAACTGCAGCGTGGCGACGAGCTGCCGCCCGGCGTGATGAAGATGGTCAAGGTCTTCATCGCGGTGAAGCGCAAGCTGCAGCCTGGCGACAAGATGGCCGGCCGGCACGGCAACAAAGGTGTCGTGTCTCGCGTCGTTCCGGTCGAGGATATGCCGTTCCTGGAAGACGGCACCTCGGTCGATCTCGTGCTGAACCCGCTTGGCGTGCCGTCGCGTATGAATGTCGGGCAAATTCTGGAAACCCATCTCGGTTGGGCGTGCGCAACGTTGGGGGCGCAAATCGGCGAGTTGGTCGAGGAATACCGGCGCACCGGGGCGCGGCGTCAGGATCTGCTGGATCGGTTGCAGGAGATCTATGGCGAGGATGTGTTCGCCAGTCAGATCGCCAACCTGAACACCGAGCAACTGGTGGAACTGTCGGAAAATCTGAAGAAGGGGATCCCGATTGCCACACCGGTGTTTGACGGTGCGCGTATGTCGGATATCGAGGGCATGCTGACCCGGGCGGGTCTGAATACCTCGGGCCAGGTGATCCTGACCGACGGCCGCACCGGCGAGTCGTTCGAGCGCAAGGTGACCGTCGGTTACATCTACATGCTGAAGCTGCACCATCTGGTCGACGACAAGATCCACGCCCGCTCGATCGGTCCGTACAGCCTGGTGACCCAGCAGCCTCTGGGCGGCAAGGCACAGTTCGGCGGCCAGCGCTTCGGCGAGATGGAAGTGTGGGCTCTGGAGGCTTACGGCGCCGCCTATACGTTGCAGGAAATGTTGACGGTAAAGTCGGACGACGTGTCCGGCCGTACCAAGGTCTATGAGGCGATCGTGCGCGAGCAGGATAACTTCGAGGCCGGCATCCCCGAGAGCTTCAACGTTCTGGTCAAGGAACTGAAATCGCTTGGCCTGAACGTCGATCTGGATAATCGGGCGGCGTGATACGCATGGGGCTAATGTCGAGGGAGCATCAGGGCGTTGCCCTGAAACCCGCCAGGAGGCGCCGCCTCCTGGACCTCCGGCAAAGGCAGGCCTTTGCAATCCTTCCGTTGGTTGGTCCTCTGAGGGGGCCTGCCGTGGCGTTTCAAGATCCGGGTTGGCCGCCTCAGAGGACCAACCAAACTGAGCGGTTCCAAGGGCAATGCCCTTGGCGGGGATCCAAGGGGCAGCGCCCCTTGGTGGGGTCTCGGGGCAAAGCCCCGCCTCTCCTCGACACTCGCACCATTGAGGTATCAGTCGCATGAATGAGCTGATGAAAATCCTCGGCCAGACCGGCCAGGCAATGACCTTCGACCAAATTCGCATTCAGATCGCGAGCCCGGAGCAAATCCGCTCCTGGTCGTTCGGTGAAATCAAGAAGCCCGAAACGATCAACTACCGCACGTTCAAACCCGAGCGCGACGGCTTGTTCTGCGCCCGCATCTTTGGTCCGATCAAGGACTACGAATGCCTGTGCGGCAAGTACAAGCGGATGAAATTCCGTGGCATCATCTGCGAAAAGTGCGGCGTCGAGGTTACCCTGGCGAAAGTCCGCCGCGAACGGATGGGCCACATCGAACTGGCCTCGCCGGTTGCGCATATCTGGTTTCTGAAGTCGTTGCCAAGCCGCATCGGGCTGATGGTCGACCTGACGCTGAAGGAACTGGAGAAGATCCTGTATTTCGAGAGCTACGTCGTTCTCGAACCCGGCACCACCGACCTCAAGCTGCTGCAACTGCTGACTGAAGACCAGCTGCTCGCGAAGCAGGACGAGTTCGGTGAAGACCAGTTCGAAGTCGGCATTGGCGCCGAAGCGATCAAGAAGGTGCTCAGCCGTATCGACCTCGATGCGGAAAAGGTCAAGCTGCGCGCCGAACTGAAAGAAACCACCAGCGAGGCCAAGCGAAAGAAGCTGGTCAAGCGCCTGAAGCTGATCGAGGCGTTCGGTGAATCCGGCAGCCGTCCGGAATGGATGATCCTGGACGTTGTCCCGGTCATTCCGCCTGAACTGCGTCCGCTGGTGCCGTTGGATGGCGGCCGGTTCGCGACCTCCGACCTGAACGATCTGTATCGTCGCGTGATCAACCGCAACAACCGTCTGAAGCGGCTGATCGAGCTGCGCGCCCCCGACATCATCGTGCGTAACGAAAAGCGCATGCTGCAGGAATCGGTCGATGCGCTGTTCGACAATGGCCGCCGCGGCCGCGCCATCACCGGCGCCAACAAGCGTCCGCTGAAGTCGCTGTCCGACATGCTGAAGGGCAAGCAGGGCCGCTTCCGGCAGAACCTGCTTGGCAAGCGCGTCGATTACTCCGGCCGTTCGGTGATCGTGGTCGGTCCGGAACTGAAACTGCATCAGTGCGGGCTGCCGAAGAAGATGGCGCTCGAACTGTTCAAGCCGTTCATCTACTCAAAACTCGAGAAATACGGTCACGCCACCACCATCAAAGCGGCGAAACGGATGGTGGAAAAGGAACGCCCCGAGGTCTGGGACATCCTGGAAGAGGTGATCCGCGAGCATCCGGTGATGCTCAACCGTGCGCCGACGCTGCATCGCCTCGGCATTCAGGCCTTTGAGCCGGTGCTGATTGAGGGCAAAGCAATCCAGCTGCACCCGCTGGTTTGCACCGCCTTCAATGCCGACTTCGACGGCGACCAAATGGCGGTCCATGTGCCGCTGTCGCTGGAAGCGCAGCTCGAAGCGCGCGTGCTGATGATGTCGACCAACAACATCCTCAGTCCCGCGAACGGCAAGCCGATCATCGTGCCAAGCCAGGACATCGTTCTGGGCTTGTACTATTTGTCGCTGGAGACGCCCGCGTATCGTGACACGCCGGATCGGGAAACCATCGCGTTCGGCACCATCGGCGACATCGAGCACGCGTTGTTCGCCCGGCGGATCACCTTGCACGACAAGATCCGTGCCCGGATGGAAACGATCGATGCTGGCGGCAATATCATCAGTTCCGTGGTCGTCACCACTGCCGGCCGCATGATGATCGGGCAGATCCTTCCGAAGCATCCGAACGTTCCGTTCTCCCTGATCAACCAGCAGCTGACGAAAAAGAGCGTGTCCGAAGTGATCGACATGGTCTATCGCCATTGCGGTCAGAAAGAGTGCGTGATCTTCGCTGACCGGCTCATGGGACTGGGCTTTAGCCAGGCGGCGAAGGCCGGCATTTCGTTCGGCAAGGACGACCTGATCATTCCGGTCGAGAAGAGCGACCTGATCCACCACACCCAGGCCGAGGTGAAGGAGTTCGAACAGCAGTATCAGGATGGCCTGATCACCGCCGGCGAACGTTACAACAAGGTCGTCGACGCGTGGTCGCGCTGCACCGATGAGGTTGCGAGCGCGATGATGAAGGAGATCAGCAAGCAGGAAGTCGGCGTGCCCACCAACTCGGTGTGGATGATGTCGAATTCCGGCGCGCGTGGGTCGCCCGCGCAGATGCGTCAGCTCGCCGGCATGCGCGGTCTGATGGCCAAGCCGTCAGGCGAAATCATTGAGCAGCCGATCATCGCCAACTTCAAGGAAGGTTTGTCGGTCCTTGAATACTTCAACTCCACCCACGGCGCCCGCAAAGGCCTCGCGGATACCGCGTTGAAGACGGCGAACTCCGGCTACCTCACGCGGCGTCTGGTCGACGTGGCGCAGGACTGCATCATCGTCGAGGAAGACTGCGGCACCACCCGCGGCCTGACGGTGCGCGCGGTCATGGATGGCGGCGAGGTGGTTTCTTCGTTGTCGGAACGGACCCTTGGCCGCACCACGGCGGAGGATGTGCTCGATCCGGCCGGCGGCGCGGTACTCGTCCCCGGCAACACGCTGATCCAGGAGGACGAGGCGGACCTGATCGAACGCTCCGGCGTCGAGCAGTTGCGGATCCGTTCCGTACTCACCTGTGAATCGGCGGTCGGCGTCTGCGGCCATTGTTACGGCCGCGATCTGGCGCGCGGCACCACGGTCAACATCGGTGAGGCGGTGGGCGTGATTGCCGCGCAATCCATCGGCGAGCCAGGCACGCAGTTGACCATGCGCACCTTCCACATCGGCGGTGCTGCGCAACGCGGCGCCGAACAATCCAGCGTCGAAGCCAGTCATGACGGCACCATTTCGATCAGAAATCGGAACGTCGTCATGAACAGCCAGGGCGCGCCGATCATCATGAGCCGCAACTGCGAAATCGTTCTGGCCGATGACAAGGATCGCGAACGGGCTCGCTTCCGGGTGCCATACGGCGCGCGGCTGCTGGTCGAGGAAGGCCAGACCGTCACGCGTATGCAGAAACTGGCCGAGTGGGACCCGTACACGCTGCCGATCATTACGGAACGCGCCGGCAAGATCGAGTATCTCGATCTGATCGAGGGCGTGACGTTGGTCGAGCGGATGGACGAAGTTACCGGCCTGACCTCGAAAGTTGTCGTCGACTACAAGTCCGGCGCCAAGGCGGCCGATCTGCGGCCGCGGTTGCAGTTGAAGGACGCCAAAGGCGAGGTCGCGCGGCTGGAGAACGGTACCGATGCGCGTTACTTCCTGGCACCCGATTCGATCCTCTCGGTCGACAACGGAGTGCAGGTGGCGGCCGGCGACGTGTTGGCACGTATCCCGCGCGAGGGCAGCAAAACGCGTGACATCACCGGCGGTCTGCCGCGCGTGGCAGAACTGTTCGAGGCACGCCGGCCGAAGGATCACGCGGTCATCGCCGAATGTGATGGGCGTGTGGAATTCGGTAAGGACTACAAGGCGAAGCGCCGCATCATCGTGAAGAACGATGAGACCGGCGAGGAAACCGAGTATCTCATTCCGAAGGGTAAGCACGTTTCGGTGCAGGAAGGTGACTTCGTGCGCCGCGGCGATCCGTTGGTCGATGGCCCGCGGGTGCCGCACGACATTCTGAAGGTGTTGGGTGTCGAGGCGTTGTCCGATTACCTGGTCAACGAAATCCAGGATGTCTACCGGTTGCAGGGCGTCAAGATCAACGACAAGCACATCGAGGTGATCGTTCGCCAGATGCTGCAGAAAGTTGAGATTACCGATCCGGGCGACACCACCTTCCTGGCCGGCGAGCAGGTCGACCGCACCGAGTTCGACCACATCAACAGCCGCCTGTTGAAAGACGACCGTCCGGCGGTGGCGATGCCGGTGCTGCAAGGCATCACCAAGGCTTCGCTGCAGACCAACAGCTTCATCAGTGCCGCTTCGTTCCAGGAAACGACGCGCGTGCTGACCGAGGCTTCGACCGCCGGCAAGACCGACTCGCTGATGGGGTTGAAGGAGAACGTCATCGTTGGCCGGCTGATCCCGGCGGGCACCGGCGCGGTGATGAACCGCCTGCGTGCCATTGCCGCGGGTCGCGACCAGCAGGCGGTTGGCGGCCTGGTGACGCCGCGGATCGAAGAGGTCAAAGCGGCGGAATAGTCGCCACAGCAACGACGAAAGGCCGGTGCTCCGCAAGGGGCACCGGCTTTTTGTCGCATTGCGAACTCCGGTTGCTTTGCGGTACGACCACGTGAACTGGCATCGTCTCCGGCGGCGCGGAAAAAGCAAAACCAAGAGGATCAGTTCGGACGCCACGTACTGGGCTGTGGTACCGAAGGCGGCCCTGTACCCTTGCTGGCAAATGCGTTATCTTCCCGGCGACGACGATCTTCGGGATGACCCGTATGCAAGAACCACCAACTGCCGGCCACTGTCTGTGTCGCGCCATCGCCTTCGTTTACGAAGGCCCACCCAATTGGGCTTTGCATTGCCATTGCGAAACCTGTCGCCGTGCGACCTCTTCGCCGATGACCACCTGGATTTCGGTTCCGCGTGCGGTCTTCCGTTTCACGTCAGGGGCACCGCGTTATTTCAATTCCTCGCCAGGTGTCAGGCGCGGGTTCTGCGAACAGTGCGGCTCGCCGCTGACCTATGAGGCCGAGCGCATTCCGGACGAAATCCATCTCTATGCAGCAGCGCTTGCCGACCCGACACAGGTCAGTCCCAGTCGTCATGTTTACGTTGCAGAACAGTTGCCATGGTTCGACGCGGCCGACACGCTGCCAAGATACGCGACCACAAGCCGAAGCGGCGCGGCCCCGATCAGGTCGGGACCACGTCAAACCTGACCGCAGTCAGTGCCCGAGAGCCTGCACGATCTCCTCGGTCATCTTCTTCGCATCACCAAACAGCATCATCGTGTTCGGCCGGAAGAACAGCTCGTTATCCACGCCGGCATATCCCGACGCCATCGAGCGTTTCACGAACAGCACGGTTCGTGCCTTCTCCACATCCAGGATCGGCATCCCGTAAATCGCCGACTGCGGATCCGTCTTCGCTGCCGGGTTGGTCACGTCATTCGCCCCAATGACATAAGCCACATCGGCGGTGGAAAATTCGTTGTTGATCTCTTCCAATTCGAACACTTCGTCATACGGGACATTGGCCTCGGCCAGCAGCACGTTCATATGTCCAGGCATCCGGCCGGCGACGGGATGGATCGCATACTTCACCTCGACGCCTTCTTTTTTCAGCGTGTCCGACATTTCCCGTAATGCGTGCTGCGCCTGAGCCACCGCCATCCCGTAACCCGGAACAATGATCACCTTTGACGCGTTCTTCATGATGAACGCCGCGTCCTCGGCGTTGCCGCTGCGGACCGTCCGGTCGCCTACCGGTCCGCCGGCCGCAACGGCCCCGCTTTCGGTGCCGAACCCACCCAACAGCACATTGATGATCGAGCGGTTCATGCCGACGCACATGATGTAGGACAGGATCGCACCCGACGCCCCGACCAGCGATCCGGTGATGATCAGCGCCAGGTTCTGGATGGTGAAGCCGATCCCCGCCGCGGCCCACCCGGAGTACGAGTTCAGCATCGACACCACAACCGGCATGTCGGCGCCGCCGATCGGAATGATGATCAGGAAGCCAAGCGTCAGCGACAGCAGCGCGATCAGCCAGAACAATATCTGGTCGCCACCGGTCAAGACGAACGCCAGGATCAGGATGGCCAGCAAAATCGCCAGCCCCAGATTGAGATAATGCTGGCCGGCAAAGGTGATCGGCGCCCCCTTCATCAGCGCCTGCAACTTGGCGAAGGCGATCAATGACCCGGAGAACGTGATCGCACCAATGCCCAGACCCAACGACATTTCCACCAGGCTCTGGGTATGGATCGCGCCCGGCACGCCGATCCCAAATGCTTCCGGCGCATTCAGCGCGGCTGCCGCAACAAACACCGCCGCCAGGCCGACCAGCGAGTGGAATGCGGCGACCAACTGGGGCAGGGCGGTCATTTGAATGCGCAGCGCCACTACCACGCCGGTACTGCCGCCGATCATCAGGCCCAGAGCGATCAGGCCAAAACCACCGAGACTCATGTCGTGGTGCAACAGCGTGGCGATGATCGCCACCGCCATGCCGATCATGCCGAACCGGTTGCCTGACCGCGACGTGACCGGCGACGACAGCCCGCGCAGCGCCAGTATGAACAGGACGGCAGCGACCAGATACGCGAGCGAGGTGAGACTGGCGGACATCGGCGCTGCCTATTGTTTCCGTTTGAACATCGACAGCATGCGCTGCGTCACCAGGAACCCGCCGAAGATGTTCACCGATGCCAGCGTGACCGCGATGAAGCCGAACGCGACCGACCACCACGAGGTGCCCAGTCCGGTGGCAAGCATGGCGCCGACGATGATGACGGAGGAGATGGCGTTGGTGACTGCCATCAACGGCGAATGCAACGCCGGCGTGACGTTCCAGACCACGTAGTAACCGACGAAGCAGGCCATCAGGAAAACCGCCAGCAAATAAACGAACGGTTCCACCACCGGCGCCACCAGGCCGATCGTACCGGTGATCGACTGAGCGTGCATCGCCAGCGCGTTGGCCTGCTCGGCGAGCCGCCGGGCTTCATCCGCAATTTGTGACGGGTCCATACGGGTCTCCGAAACTCAGGCGGCCTGGGAGGGCAGGAAGCTCGGGTGCACAATCGCTCCGCCCCGGGTCAGCATGACGCCTTTGACGATGTCGTCCGTTTCTGGCAGCACGGGTGCACCCGCTGCCTTGTCCCAGAACGTCGTCAGGAAGGTCAGCAGGTTCTTCGCGTATAGCGACGACGCCGCCACCGGGATCCGGCCTGGCCAGTTGTGGTAGCCGAGAATGGTCACGCCATTCACCTCGGTGCGCTCGCCCGGTGTGGTTGCCTCACAATTGCCGCCGGCGTCGGAGGCGAGGTCGACGATCACGCTGCCCGGTTTCATCGAGGCAACCATTGCGTTGGTCACGATTGTCGGGGCGCGACGGCCCATCACCAGAGCGGTGCAGATGATCATGTCATTCTTGGCGACAGTCGTGGCCATCAGTTCGGCCTGCTTCCGGCGGAACGCCTCACTCATTTCGCGCGCGTAGGCACCGGTCTGGCCGGCAGTTTCCTCATCCTCGACGCCGACGAAGGCGGCGCCAAGCGACTTGATCTCTTCTTTCGCAGCTGGCCGGACATCGGTCGCCGACACGATGGCGCCCAGGCGGCGTGCGGTGGCGATGGCCTGCAGGCCGGCGACGCCGGCGCCGATGACGAAGACCCGGGCAGGAGGCACCGTTCCGGCAGCGGTCATCATCATCGGGAAGCCGCGCTGGAAGGCATAGGCTCCCTCAATAACGGCGCGGTAGCCGGCAAGATTGGCCTGACTCGACAGCACATCCATCGACTGGGCGCGGGTTATGCGTGGCAGTAGTTCCATCGCTGCCGTATCGATGCCGGCGGCGGCCAGAGACGGCACCAGCTCGGGGTCGGCGAAGGCGCCGGCGATGCAGATCAGCAAGGCGCCGCGCTCGATCATTGCGCGTTCGGCCGGCAGCGGCGCCTGCACTGCGAGCACCACTCCGGCGCCGGCCAGGGCTGACGCGGGATCGGCGGCTATTTCTGCACCAACGGCGGCGAATTCGGCATCACGGATGGAAGTGGATGCTCCGGCTCCGGTTTCGATGGCGACGGTCAGGCCAAGGGCGATGAGACGTTTGACTGTATCTGGCGTTGCGGCGACCCGGGCTTCGGGCACACGCCGTTCCTTCAGCACCGCGAGGCGCATCCAACCAATCCTTCACGCATCTGGGAGTCTGGGCCTCGGGGGAGGGCGCCCAGAGCCCGTTTCGATGTTGATGGACCAATGCACCGCACGGGCGCGCGTTGCAAGGGGAGGTTGCGTGAACCCACCATCAAAGCCGGACGAAGGGTCCTTTGGTTCCAATATGTTCGTGCCGCGTTCCCGGACGGCTCGTCCGTCCGGGTGGCATCTTGGCCCGATCGACAGCCCAGAGCCGGATAGACAGCCCGGGGCTAAATCGACAACCCGGCGGATGCGAGTGCCTGGAGAAAATTCGGTTCTGGCTGAGGCAGTGGCGGCAGCGCCCAACTGCCGGTGCCGATCGGACGGATCTCACGTTCCACCGGCACTTCAATGAGGTATGGACGGTTGGCCGCAATCGCCGTGGTGATCGCGTCCTCGACCTCGCCGGCATGGGTGACAGTATGCGACGCGACGCCGAACGACTTTGCCAAAGCGGCGAAGTCTGGCGAGTACAACTCGCGATTGCCGTGTTGCAGCTGGAAACTGGTGACCAGTTCGCGGCCGGCAAACATGCCGTGCTGGATGTCACGGATCGAGCAATAGCCTTGATTGTTCCACACCACCCAGACGACGGGAATGTCGTATTCGACGGCGGTGGCCAAAGCGTGCGGCGTCATCAGGAACGAGCCGTCGCCGACCACCGCGACACAGGGCCGGTCGGGTGCCGCAAGTTTCGCGCCAAGGATGCCTGAGGTGGCAAATCCCATGGCAGCAAAGCCCCAGGAATGGATCAACTGTCGCGGTCGCAGTGCGTCGAACAACTGGATGATCCAGTTGTGGTGAACGCCGACATCGCTCGCCATAATGGCGTTCTCCGGCACGGCGCGAGACAGCGCCCGCATCAACCGCTCCGGCCGCAACGGCATTTGGTCGGAGGCGGCGAGGCCGCCTTGCCAGGTATGCCAGACGTCGCGGCCGTGCCGCAGGCGGTGCAACCATGTTTCGCGTGCAGAAGAAACCGTCGCAGCCCGGCTGTGCAGAAGTCCGGTCATGTACTTAAGGCTGGCGCGGGCGCAGCCAAGGATCGGCAACTCCGCAGGGTAGTTGCGGCCTAGTTCGTTTGGATCGATGTCGATCTGAATCAGCCGGGATGGCGGGATTGCCAGTGTGTAGCCGTCGAGCCAGGCACTCGTCGCGCGATCATCGAAGGTGAAGCCAAGGGCCAAAATCACATCGGCGTGCTTCGTTGCGTCATTTGCGGCGTAGGTGCCGTTGCGGCCGATCGAACCAAATGCCAGAGGATGGGTCTCGTTGATCGAGCCTTTGCCGTTCGGACTGGTGACGACCGGAATGGAGGTCCGTTCAGCGAACGCCAACAACTCCGGCGCTGCCTCGGCCAGCAGTACGCCCTGACCGGCAATGATGACGGGCCGCTCGGCTGCCAACAGCATGTCCAACGTCGCGCGCAATGCGTCCGGATTGCCCGGCGCACCGTTAATGCTACGTGACGAGGTCTGCGGCGGGGTAATTTCCGCCTCCTCGACAAAGACGTTGAGTGGGACGTCAAGATTAACTGGTCCGGGCCGCCCGGACAGCATCAGTTCCCAACCCTGACGCACTGCCAGCGGCACCATGTCGACGCGGGTCGGTTGATAGCTGCGTTTGACATAGGGGCGGATCACCGAGGGAAAGTCTCCGCCGTGATAGCGGCCGGTTTCCTGGAACGGCATGCGGTTGAACTGGCTCGTTGGCACGTTACCGGTAATCGCGAAAAACGCTGAGCTGTCCATCATCGCTGCCGCCAACGCAACCACCAGATTGGCCGATCCGGGACCGCATGAGGTGAAAGTTGCCACCGGTTCGTGCCGCACTTTGAAATACGCGTCGGCCATGTGGCCGGCGGATTGCTCGTGGTGGGTGGAGATGGTGCGGATACGGTCCTGTGCCTTGAATGCCGCATCCAGGAAGCCAACGTTGCCGTGGCCGCAGAGGCCGAACAAATATGGCACTTTTTGGCGGATCAGGAAGTCGACGATGATGTCGGCGCCGTTCATCATGGCTCGTTCGCTTTGGTTCACGTGCGTACTCCCTCGTTACGCGGTGGGCTGTCGCGCAATGCCGCGCTCTGTCATCGCAAGCGGCGCCAGGCGGTGTCCGGGCCTCGGTAACACGGGGTTTGCTTTGTCGCCTGGCATGGTTCACTCGTCTTCCGCCTGTGCTCGCTGAGTGGCAATGAATATCATGAAGTGAGCAAAGCACACCAAGCACACGAAGCTTTCTTGTGATGTACCGGCGACGCAGCAATTCGGTAACCAGTCGATGCAGTCGTGCATCGGGCGAAGGTTACCGAGGAATGCCAGCCGACGCGGTCAATCCGCCATCCACCGGGATGTACGCTCCGTTCACGTAACTCGCCTCCGGCGACACCAGAAACCCGACAACCGCCGCGATCTCCTCGGGCCGTGCATAACGGCCGGCCGGAACCCGGCTTTCCGTTGCGTCTCGATGCGCTGCGAACGGTGCCATCATTTCGGTATCGACGAAACCAGGTGCCACGTAATTCACCGTCACGCCGCGTTTGGCGCTCTCGATTGCGAGGCCCTTTACGTAAGCCAGCAGTGCGGCCTTGGTGGCACCATAAGCGGCGTTGCCCTGGCTTGCGACCTGGCCGATCACCGAGCCGACCGCTACAATGCGGCCATTGCGGGCGCGCAGCATTGGTCGCACCACAGCGCGCGCGATGCGGGTGAACGCGAAGAAATTGACCTGCATGGCCTGCTCGGCCTTGGTCTGGTCCAGCATCGCTGCCAGCGCATCATATGTCGTGCCGCCAACCTGGACCAGGACATCCCAGGCCGGCCCACCCTCCTGAGCCGCCGCAAAAGTCTCCACGGCATCACGATCGGCCAGATCAAGATGCGCCGCCGTAACGTCGGGGGGAAACTCGCCGGGTTCTGTTCGATACGTGTAGCTAACGTCGAAACCGCGGTCGTGCAGCGTCCGCACCACTGCAGCGCCGATGCCCCGGCGGCCACCGATGACCAGCGCGCGCCTCAAACGGGTTCCGCGCCAAGCACGAGGCAAACGTTCTGGCCGCCAAATCCAAATGAATTTGAAATCGCATGCGCAACCGTCGCCGGTCGTGCAACGTTCGGCACACAATCGAGCGGCAGCGCCGGATCGGGAATGTCGTAATTGATCGTTGGCGGCAACAATCCATACCGCATCGTATACATGGTAAATATTGCCTCGACGGTGCCCGCCGCGGTCAGCGTATGACCGATCATCGACTTATTGGATGAGATCGGCAATGAAGCCGAGCGTTCGCCGAACACTGCGGAAATCCCGACCCATTCCATCTTGTCGTTTTCCGGCGTCCCGGTGCCGTGCGCATTCACGTAGCCGATCGCGTCAGGCGCCAGGCCGGCATCTGCCAGCGCCCGTCTCATGCAGGCAATGATTGGTTTGCCGTCCGGTGATGACCTGGTGCGGTGGAATCCGTCGGCCGCCTCGCCGCAACCTTCGACAACGCCCAGTACCACTGCCCCGCGAGCGCGGGCATGCGCCATACTTTCCAGCACCAGGGCGCCGGCACCCTCGGCCATCACAAAGCCGTCACGGTCCTTGCTGAACGGACGTGCGGCAGAAGATGGCGGGTCGTTCCGGGTCGACAACGCCGACAGCAGACTGAACCGGATCAGGCTCTCGGGGTTGATCGAGGCATCGGTGCCCACGACCAGAGCCGCCTCGCACTCGCCACGGCGGATCGCTTCAACACCCAGTTGAATGGCGGTACCGCCGGAGGCGCAGGCCGTCGACGTGGCGATGGGCGAACCTTTGGTGCCGAACCGCGCGGCCAAAGCTTCGCCGACCGAGCCGAACAGGAAGCGTTCGAACCATGGCTCGAAATGCCCATTGTCGGCGGCGCGGATCATATCGGTGTAGCTGAGGCCGTCATTGACTGCGGCAGCAGCAGCGAGAATGCGGCGTTGCGGCCACTCCATTTCCACCGGCGGCAAGGCCATGAACAGCGGCCCCGGGAAGTCGCCGGGTCGGCCAATGGTCGACTCCGCCAGGGCCTCATCGACCACCAGTTCGGCGAGGCGTTGCGCGTAGGCGGGCGCCGAGGGATCTGCGACAGGGATGAAATCCACGGTGCCGGCAATCGTGGTGCGCAGGCCGCCGATCGGAAACCGCGTGATCCGGTGAATGCCGGACACCCCATGGGTCAGCGCGTGCCAGTTCTCCGTCTGCCCCTGACCGAGCGAGGTTATGATGCCCGTCCCGGTGACGACAACGATTGGGCGGCCCAGACGATCGGTATCAGCCACGGCCGGTCTCCTGTGCCGGAACCACAAGTGCGGTGGCCTCGCCGCGCCAGATCCCCCAGGAGGTAACGAACACGCCGGTTGGCAATGCGTCGCAGGGGTGCTCGGCTGGTTCCAGCGGGGGGAACAATTTGCCGCGGGCGATCGACATTGCCGCCAGAGCGACGGCAGCGGGAAACGATGCCTCGGTCGAATTGCCCAGAGCGGTGGCGGCGGCCCGGACCGGAAGGCCAAGCTGGTCAAGGAACGACCGTTCCTCGGCGGTTGCACTGGTGCTGCCGGTAGCGCCGGAAATGACCGCGCTGGCGGCAGAGGTACCACCCAATGCAGCGATCTGGCGGCTGGCAATCGCCGCGGATTGGCCGGGTGCGCGGCCACAACGGTCGGTCAGCACGCCGGCCAGCCGGGCTTTGGCCGTGACGCCGCGACTACGGGCATGCGCGCGGCTCTCGATCACCAAGAAGCAGCTGACCGAGCCCAGGATGAGGCCGCCGGCGGGAAGGCGGGACCAGAGCGGGGCAAAACGACCGCGCCATAGCCGGTGTCCCATGGCATCGTGCAAGAACGCGTCCGGCCGTTGCGCGTTGAATGAACCGCCGACGAGGCAAATCTCGCTCTGCCCCGCCTGAATGCGCGCGCAGGCGATGTGCAGCGCATCGGCCCCGGAGGCTTCCTCGCCCATGAAGGTGCGTGAGGACCCAATCACCCCGTGCACGATCGAGATATTCCCCGCCAGCAAATTCGACAACTGGGCAAGGAACAGCGTGGGACGAATGTCGGACAACAGGTGCTCGTTCAAGTACAGGTCGGGATCTGCGGCCTTCGGCAAGGCGGCAAGGATCGCCGCGTCGACAGCGTAGTCCCGCTCGCCGCCGCCGGCAGCGACGATCATGTCCATGCGTTCAAGCAGTGCCGTATTACCTTTGACCTTTGCCGAATCGAGCGCCAGTCCCGCCGCGTAGACCCCAAAGCGCTGCCAGGGTTCCATCTGCCGTTGATCACCGCGCTTGGGGATCTGCGAGTCAAGCGCCAGCGCGGTCATAGGGTGCACCGGATAGGGCGCGAAACTGGCCTCGTCGACCACCGGAACGAAGTCATCGAGCGCTGCCAGATGGGCGGCTTCGCCCTCACCCAGACAGGAAATCAGTCCGATGCCGGTGATCAGCGCATCGCGGTCAGAGGTCATGGCAAGGCTTCAGCATGCAGGCATTCCTCGGGGAAGCCGATTTCGCGTGCCTTGATCGTCATCGCACCGCGTATCGTGTCGTTCGGGAAGGGTCCGACGACGTAACGGATTTCCGCCGATGCGACCTTCTGGCCGCCGGTGGAGATCACCGCCTCGATCACCGCGAAGCCGGAGCCGTCATGGGCCAGGATCGCCTGGCCATCAAGGGTCTCGCCGGGTTCGACGAAGCGCCGCAGTTTGGCACTTTCGACCCGGGTCAGAAACGGCATCCGGGCGAACCGCAACCGGGCCAGCACCAGCCAGCCGCCGGTCTGTGCCATGGTCTCGATCATCAGCGCGCCTGGCAGGCGGGGAAAACCCGGGAAATGACCAACAAACACCGGGCTTTGCGCCGGAACCTTGCACATGGTGCGGATCGTGCCGGCCCGCGGATCGAGCGCCTCGATCCGGTCGACCATCTGAAAATATTCCAGGATCATTATCTTACCCGTGCTTCCGGCGGGCGGTCAGGCCGCCTTTGCCGCCACCAGCATGTCGATGTGTCTGCACAGGTTGCCAAGAACGAAGTACTCCTCGGTCGAAACCTTGCCGTCATTGACTTCCTGGGTCCACTGCTCCAGCGGCATCTTGATGGCGAAGGCCTTGTCGATGGCGAAAGCGATGTCGAGGAAGTCGAGACTGTCGATGCCCAGATCCTTGATGGCGTGGCTTTCCGGGGTGATTTTATCGCGCTCGATGTCGCACGTGTCGGCGATGATGTCGGCAACGGTCTCGAACGTGGACGCCATTAGTCAACCCCTTGTCGGATGGGTCCGGGACTAACACCCGACCCCAGGGTGCCGCAAGAGCGCCGCCCGGGTTTCGGCCGAGGCCATGGTCGGGGTCGCAGCCGGAGCTGTCAGGCCGACCGGTGCGCAATCCCCCAACCGGCGACTGCGGCACGGGCGGCGTCCAGCGCTGCTCCGGCCTGGACCAGTGGCGCGGCGCCATGCGCTTCCCACAGCGATGCGGTGCTGGCGGCAAGGCCGGGCGGCGCCAGCAACCGGCTCGCGCAGCAGAATCGTTGAAAAAACGACGAATATCTGAGATTTCTGCCGTTCGCGTCGGCTCAGAAAACCGGTGTCTACCGGGGCAGCAGGACGATGGCCGCAGCCTGAGCGGCGATGCCCTCGCCGCGCCCGGTGAAACCGAGTTTCTCCGTTGTGGTCGCCTTAACCGAAATGCAAGCCACGGCGACGCCCAGAAGCGCGGCCAGCCGCTCGCGCATCGCCTGGGAGTGGGGGGCAATCTTTGGTCGCTCGCAGATCAGGGTAACGTCGGCGTTGACCAATTGCCCGCCGCGGGCGGTGATCCGCGCCGCCGCATGGGCCAAAAACCGTGCGCTGTCGGCATTTCTCCAGGCGGCTTCAGTCGGCGGGAAGTGCCGGCCGATATCGCCCTCGGCCAACGCGCCATAAATCGCGTCGCACAGCGCGTGGATGCCGACATCGGCATCGGAATGACCGGCGAGGCCTTTGTCGTGCGGCACGGTCACCCCGCACAGCACCATGGGCCGGCCTTCAGCCAGCACATGCACATCGAAGCCGGTGCCGATATGCGGAACAAGGGGGGCGGACATGGCGGCCTCCAACCGGGCGAGGTCATCCTGGTAAGTGAGTTTGATGTTGCGTTCGGAGCCAGGCACGATCGCCACGTTCAGGCCCAGAACTTCGAGCAGCGCGGCGTCGTCGGTGGCGCCGGTCAGCCCTGCCTGGTGCGCCTCCAGGATGGCATCGAAACGGAACGCCTGCGGGGTTTGCGCACGGAACAGGCCATCCCGCGGGACGGTTTCCACGATGATCCCGTCTCTCACCCGTTTCAGCGTGTCGGCGACCGGTGCCGCGGGGATCGCGCCCGGGTTTTGCGACAGTGCGGCCAACAGGGCCAGTACCGTCCCGGGTGGAATGAACGGGCGGGCAGCGTCATGGATCAGGATGAACTCGGGTGTGTGTGGCTGCAGCGCCAGGAGGCCCGAGCGCACACTGTCCTGCCGGGTCGCACCGCCAGGAACCGTTGGCAAATGCGGCAAACCGGCCAACGCTTCGGCAATGGGCCCCGCTTCGCCCACCGGCTGCAACACGGCGCCGGCATCGATCAGCGCCCGTGCGCCGTGCCGGATGACAGGTTCGCCAAAAAGTGTGAGGAACTGTTTCGGCGTCTCGCTGCCGAAACGGCTTCCGGTGCCGGCAGCGACGAGGATGGCGGCGAGATGCATGCCGACAGGCAAGCCCAGAGCACGGGCCAGGTCAATCCGCCGGCCGCTTAACGGACTATCCGTGACGCCGGCACAGGATCGGGCAAGGTGACGGTCACTGCTTTTGCTTAAACCGTTCCGGCGATCGGGTGCACCTGGTCAGGCCAGTTCCTCGGCGCGCACAGCGATCGCCAGTCGAAACAGGTGCTCGAGTTGCATCGCACTGTCAGCGAGGTCCTCGCCCGATGGCGGCGCGGCTGTTAACGCAGCTGGAACGTCTGCGCTGTCGCCTGCATCGGCGATCCGCGGCGGATTCTGCTGCAAGGCCTGTGCTGACGGTGCGGCATCGGGCACCGGCAACGCGATCGCATCCGGTTCTGGCAGGTCGGGCGGAGTTCCGGAGAAAACCGCGGCTGGTCCTTCGGTTTCCTGAAGCGCTGCTGGCTTTGGTGCCTGCGCTCCCGGATGGGCAGCTGACCCCTGCGTCGCCGTTCTGGTCACATGGGTGGCCGGCCGGCTGGCGATCGGGCGAGGGGCCGGCTGGCTGGCTGGCGCGTCCGGCATCACCGATTGACGGTGGGTCGGAATTTCGTCCGATGCGACGCTGACCCCAGCTTCATCGTCCGGTTCGGCGTGACCTAATTCGCGCGCTGCCGGAGTGTCGGGGCCACGAGCCGGGGTGGCTTCGGCTGGCGCACGATCTTGTTCTGTGGGTTGGTACGCGAGCTGCTCCGCCTCATGGGGGTGCACCGCCACGAAAGCCTTCAAATGCGCCAGGAACATTCTGCCGGAGCCGTGGATCTGGTTCCGGGTACGGAATGCTGTGGCGGCCGTCTGGCCCCGCATCGAATCCCGCATTGTGTCGCGCACCAGCTGGTCGAAGATCACGCAATGGCCGGCCAACATGGCCTCGAGCGGATCGCGTGGCTGAAAGGACCTGACGGTGTGGCCGACGGTCTGCCGGCGAATTAATCGCACTGCCTCTGGTTCACCGGGCCGCTCGGCAACGGCTTCGATGACGCCGTTGCAGATTTCGTCCACGGCGTCCTGCAACGTGAAGCCTGGGTCGGTGATCATGTACGGTGTCCTAACCTATTGGGTCGCTTCCGTGTCTCGACCAGTTCGGGGATCGATCGGACCTGGTTGCCCCGCACGAGAGAGCGCCCAGCTGGCGATGGCGGCTGGAGGCAAACACAGTGAGAGCATTTTGTCGTAGTGTAGGAAGTATGTCCAGAACAAACTTCGAACTTTGCCGTGACCGCTCGGATGGGCTGTTGCTGCTCGGAGCAAGCGGCAATTCAGGCAGATCGTCAGCAGGCAACCGGCCCTTGGTCAGTATTTCGAGAGGTGGCTGAAGGGTGAGAGCCGCATAACCGCGGGTGCGCGTCGTTCCCGACTGCCGCCGGTCCGCTGTCGCCGAGGGGGGCCAAGGAGCTGGACAGCTGTTGGGCAACACCGTGACTCGACGAATGGCGGGGGAGGGCAATGTTGCCGAGATGTGGCGTGGTTCAGGTAATGTTAACCCGCTGCTGATATCCGGAGGCGTTCCCCATTGAACGTCAGGAATCGCCCGGTCATGAACATCCTTAGTCGGCTCAGGCTCCGTACGAAACTGACCATGCTCGTAGGACTGTCCGCGCTGGCGGTGATCGCATCGATCGGCCTTGCCGCATCACAATTGCAACAACGCATGTTGACCGACCGGGTCGATAAACTGCGCGCGGCGTGTCAAATGTTTATCGGCCTCGCGCAGGAATTGCAGCAGCAGATCACGGCCGGCCAGTTGACCCGGCAGGCTGCCATAGCCCAGATCATAACCGACGTGCGGGTCATGCATTTCGACAATGGAGATGGCTACGTCACGTTCCAGACGCATGATGGATTAGTGCTCGCGCATGGCGGGATGCCGCAACTGAACGGCAAGCCTGCCGCCGGGCGCGACGCCACCGGGCGCTCCACCAACGAGCTTGCCTGGGCCGCGCTGGCAAACTCTGATGATGGCGAGATCTTCTATACGACACCCAGGCCGGGGCAGACGACACCGGTGGCGAAAGTTTCGTATGTGGCGCGATTTGCCCCATGGGACACGGTCGTGCTTGCCGCTGCCTTTACTGATGACCTGGATGCCGCGTACCGGCAGTCGGTGCTGCGGCTGGCTACGGCCGGCGGCATTGTGCTGCTGATCACCGTGCTCGCTGGCTGGCTGGTCAATCGCGACATCGGGCGTTCGCTTGGCGCGCTTAAGGTGGCGATGGAACAACTCGCCGGCGGCATGCTGTCGGTGGTCATTCCGGGTACCGATCGGCGCGACGAGGTCGGCGACATGGCCGGCGCGGTGCTGGTGTTCAGGCAACACATGGAAACCGCCGCTCGGCTGTCCGGCGAGAAGGAGGCGGAGCAGCGCCGCACCGACGCCGAGAAACTAGCCGCCCTGACGGGCATGGCCGACAAGATCGAGGCCGAGACCGGTACCGCGTTGCAGCTGATCGGCGAGCGTACGACGGCTCTGGCTCACACTGCCAGCGGCATGGCGGAGTCCGCGGCACGCACCGGCACCATGGCTCGGGATGCCGCAACGGCAGCGGGCCATGCGCTCACCACGGCGCAAACCGTGGCGAGCGCTGCCGAGCAGCTTGCCGCATCAATTCAGGAAATCGGCGGTCAGGTCGGCCACTCAACGGTGGCGGTTGCTGAGGCCGTCGCCGCCAGCGAGGATACGCGCACCACGATCAGCGCCCTGAACGAGCATGTTGGAGAAATCGGCCAGGTTGCCGACATCATTCGCGAAATCGCCTCTCGGACGAATTTGCTGGCGCTGAATGCAACGATCGAGGCAGCGCGGGCAGGCGAGGCCGGCCGTGGCTTCGCAGTCGTTGCCTCCGAGGTCAAGCAACTCGCCACCCAAACGGCGCGCTCGACCGAGGAAATCACACGGCGGATTGTTGAGGTCCGCACTGCCACCGGGGCCTCGGTCGCCGCGGTGGCGCGGATCGAGCAGACCATTGCCGAAATCAACAGCATCGCCGGCTCGATCGCCGCCGCGGTGCAGCAACAGGGCGCCGCCACAGCCGAGATCGCGCGCAATGTCGGCGAAACGGCTGTCGCGGCCAACGTCATGACGGGCCGTACCGAGGACGTTTCGGCCGAGGCGGTACGAACCGGCGAGCATGCCGCGTCGGTCGATCGTGACACATCGGCACTGGCAATTGCAGTCGGCGATCTGCGACGCACCGTGATCAAGGTGGTGCGTACCTCGTCCGCCGAGGTGGACCGCCGTGCCAGCGAGCGCTATTTGGTGGACCTGTCTTGCCGGATGACCGCCGCTTCGGGGCTGTCGCAATCGGTCCGCGTCACCGATCTCTCGATCGGGGGCGCCTGTATACGCGATGCTCAGGCAATGCGGGATGGCGAACGGGGGACGCTCGATGCGCCTGGCGTCGGGTTCCCGTTGCCGTTCCGGGTGCGGCGGACAGATGGCGGCGCCCTGCACGTCGCGTTTGAACTGAATGCGGCAGATGCAGATCGCTTCAAACTGGTACCGGAACAATTGTCGCGGGGGCGCGCGGCCTGAGCTGCTGGACTTTCACACTTCAAGATGTTCGCGCGGCCAGGCTCTGCACGATCTGGTCATCTGCCGTGCCTTTGCCGATGGTTCAGAAGTTCGAGGCAGTTCGGTCCGTGCCTTTGACGTCTTCTCATGGTGGCGGCTTCCGGGAGCGCGGGTCCCGGCGCCCGGTTGGCGTTCGCCCCTTGGCAAGCCATCGGGCCGGTGGACTAGATCTGCGGAATTGCCTGCCGGCTGCCGAGAATTTTCAGCAACTGATCGCCGATCTGCTTTGGCGAAACCGGTTTGACCAAATAACCATTGATTTGCAATTTTGAAGCAGCAACGACCGTGGTGACCTCAGCGCGTCCGGTCAGAATGATCACCGGCGTTTCGCGCATACGCACTTCGGGATGCCGGCGCAACAACTCGACGAAGCGGAGGCCTCCCATGCGCGGCATGTTGATATCGCACAATACGACGTCGGGTTTCCAGCGCTCGACTTCGGGGAGCGCCACGTCGCCGTCATCGGCTTCCAACACGTTGAAGCGGCCGGCCGCTCGCAGCACCGCCTTGATCGTCATACGCATGAAAGGTTCGTCGTCCACGACGAGGATTTTGATGCCATCCAGTGAGGTCATGTCACCGCCTCCGGGGTTGCAACGAAGTCGCGGATTGCCTGCCGTGCAGCACACCAGGCGGCGACAATCTGCGCCGTCATGTCATGCAGTTCGGGCCCCGGCGCCCGGGGTGAAGCGGCCTCCAGGAGGCGGGCGAGCCACCCGAGATCAGTCGCCCCTGCCGCCAATGACGCTCCTGCCAGTTTATGCGCACTGGCTGCCAGGTCTTCGCGATCCCCGCAGGCAACACTCCGTTCGACGTCCGCCACCAGCTGCCCGGCCGATGCCAGATAGGCTGTGAGCCACTCGCGGCCGGCGGCGGCATCGTCGGCAAACAGTTCGCAACAGGTGGCGGCATCGAATACGGCGGATATGACGGCATCGTCCGCGGCAACGGGTTCCGCGGCGCCGGTATGGGTCAAGCGTGCGAGTGCGGCGCGGAGCCGGCGCAGATCGATTGGCTTGGCGACAATATCGTCCATTCCCGCCGCGAGGCAGCGCGCACGCATCTCGGTCGTGACGTCTGCGGTCAGTCCCAGAATGAGCATATGAGGCGCACCACGAGCTGCCTCGTTTGCCCGGATCAGTTGGGTCAGCGTGACGCCGTCAATCTCCGGCATATGGCAATCGGAAATCAGCAGATCGAATGTCCCGGCCTCCAGCGCGGCCAGTGCACCGCGGCCGTTCTCGACCGCAGTGACCGGGCAGCCGAGGCGTTCCAGCTGGCGCTCGATCAGCCAGCGGTTCGTCGCCTGGTCCTCGGCGACGAGGATACGCCATGGGTCCAGGGCGACAGCCGGACCGGCGGGCTCCGTCGGATCGTCGATTCCAGCGGTGATCGGACCGGCCGGCAGAAGTTTCAGGATCAGCCGGAACACCGACCCCACGGCGTGCCGGCTTTCGACCGTGATGTCGCCACCCAGAAGCCGCGCCAGCCGGCGCGAGATGGTCAGGCCCAGACCAGTGCCGCCAAACACTTTGGTGGTCGAGGCATCCGCCTGGCTGAATGGCTCGAACAGCCGGCCGAGTTGTTCTGGCGATAGGCCGATGCCGCTATCGCGGACCGCGAAACAAAGCGCTCGCTCGCCAGATGGGTCGAGCGTGTGGCTTACCGTCAGGCTGACGGTTCCGGCAGCGGTAAATTTGACCGCGTTGGTCAGTAAATTGATCAGAATCTGCCGCAGCCGCAGCGGGTCGAGCAGCATCCAGTCCGGCACATCGTCGGCAACCATGCTGGTGAACAGCAGACCCTTGGCCACCGCCGCAAACACCGTCGGCTCTATGATGGTGTCGATCAGCTTGCGGAGTTCGACCGGCTCCTGGTTCACCGACAGTCGGCCCGCCTCCATCTTCGAGAAATCCAGGATGTCGTTTACGACCCGCAGCAGCGAAGCGGCCGACCCATGCACGAGGTCGATCATGTCGTGCTGCTCTGGGGCTAACGGGGTATCGCGCAGCAATTCGACGATGCCGAGCAGGCCGCTCATTGGCGACCTTATCTCGTGGCTCATCATGGCGAGGAACTCGGATTTCGCGCGCGCCGAGCGATCAGCCTCATCGCGCGCAGCGCGCAGCGTCTCCTCCGCCTGCTTGCGCGCGGTGATGTCGGTGAAGGTCTGGACCGCACCGCCATCCGGCAATGACCGGCCGCGGATTTCCAGCACCCGGCCGTTGGGCCGAAGATGTTCATGGGGAATGCCGTCGCCGCCGTAGCCGCCAGTACGGTTGAACCGGTCGAACCAGGAGGCGAAGTCACCGTCCTCGGTGCCGAACTCGCCCCTCTCCCACAGCAATCTCAGCATTTCAGGCTGCTTGTGTGGACCGGTCGCCACGTCGACCGGCAGGCCATACAATTCCGCCATGCGCCGATTGACCACTTCGACGGTCTGCTCAGCGTCCATCTTGATGATGCCCTGATCCATGTTTTGCAGGGTTACCTCAAGCAGATGCGATTTTTTCGCGTGCCGTGCGTCGCTCTGGCGGAGCGCTTCACGTATGCGATGCAGTCGGCTCTGGTGCAGCACGATGGAAATCACGACGATCAGCAACACAACAGTCACCACGCAGCCCATTGCGAGACGGGTGCGCTGACTGGCTTCCCATGCGGCGAGCGCGTGGCGCTCGCTCATGCCGACGATCACCACTAACGGATAGCCCTCCACGGTCCGGTAACTGTAGATGCGCCGGATCCCATCGATCGGGCTCACCGCGCTGAGGCTGCCGTTAGGCCTCTTGGCGGCCTGGTGCAGGATAGGGGTATCCACCAGCGCCTGGCCGACCTTTCGTCGATCGGCCGGAGCCCGCGCGCGAATCACGCCATCGGTGCCGACCAGAGCCACGCTACCGTCGCTGCCCAGGTCCAATGATTCATAGAAGCGGGTCAAATAGAACGGATCCACGGAGACCGTGACCGCGCCGGCGAACGCGCCGTCCGGCGCAATCATACGCCTTGTGAACTGGATCGCTGGTTTATCGAGAAAGCGGAGGATGATCGGCTGACTGATGAACATCACATCGCCGCTATTCTCAACCTGAAAGCGAAAGTGCTCGCGGTCGCTGAGGTCGGTCGGGCGCGTGACCGCACCGAAACTGGAAAGTCGCAGCCAGCCATTCTTATCGATGATGGAGACCTGGTACGCAGGATTGGTCAGAAACGCGCCATGCTCCGACCACAAGGTGATGTCGAACTGGTCCGGGGCGCGAAGATAGGAAGCGCGGACGTAAAGCAGCGTCTGATCGATGGAACGCACGATGCCGAGGCTCTGCTGCTGGAACGCACGGGCGTAATTGTTGGTGTCGTCGAATGCTTTATCGATCGCCGCCTGACGTTCAGCCGACGCCGAATACGACAGGCCCGCCCACAGGATGATGATACCGAACAGACCGACGCCGGCGGCGCCGTACTCTCCGGTGAAGCGGGCAGCGGCGCCGATCCAGTTCAGCACATGCGCAGTCGCGACCGAGCGTCCTGGTGTTGTGCCGAGGGATGCGGGAAGTCGCGCCAAATGGTGTTTGATGCGCATGACGATCCAGATCGAACTGGCGCATTCTGGGGGTTGTGAATTAACGTCCGGTTAATGGGGACCACGCCACCAACGCCTGGTTCTGCGGTGAGGGGTACCGGCGCGGCTGCTGCCCGCCGCGGCTACACCCCACGATTCGTGAGGCGCGGGCAATCCGCAAATCAGCACATCGGTGGTCCGCCGGGAGGCATGACTGCCATGTTCTGACAAAATCATGACCAGCATACGCCGAATATACGCCGCCCCGTTGCATGTGATCCGGCCACCGGCTAATTTGCCCAAATCATGGGCATTTCCAGACCAGAAAACACCCTTCCTGCCCTTCGACCAATCGATCTGGGCCGGGGGGTCCGGCTCGACACGCCGGTCATCCTGGCGCCGATGTCAGGGGTCACCGATCTGCCGTTCCGCCGTACCGCCAAATCCCTCGGCGCCGGCATGGTCGTTTCCGAAATGATCGCCTCCTGGGCGATGCTGCGTGAGAACCAGAAAACCCTGTCGATGGCCCAGGTGGACGGTGCTGGCGGAATTTCGGCGGTGCAGCTGGCCGGTTGCGAACCTGCCGCGATGGCCGAGGCCGCCCGCATCGCCGTCGATAAAGGTGCCGACCTCATCGACATCAACTTCGGTTGTCCGGTGAAGAAGGTTGCCGTCGGCCAGAGTGCCGGCTCGGCCCTGATGCGCGATGAGTGCGCCGCCGCGGCGATCCTGGCAGCGACGGTGCAGGCCGTTGCTGTCCCGGTCACGCTGAAAATGCGCATGGGCTGGGATCACAGCAGCCTCAATGCGCCGAAACTGGCGAGCATCGCCGAGCAATCCGGCATCCGCATGGTGACCGTGCATGGCCGCACTCGCCAACAATTCTACAACGGTTCCGCCGACTGGGCTTTTATTGCGCGAGTGAAGCAATCGGTCAGTTTGCCGGTCATCGTCAACGGCGACATCCTGACCGAGGACGACGCAGTCGCCGCGCTGCACCTCTCCGGTGCCGACGGCGTGATGATCGGCCGCGGCTGCTATGGGCGGCCCTGGTTTCTGGCGCAGGTCGAGCACCGCTTGCGCACCGGCCGGCGCCTGCCGGAACCCGAACTGTCCAGGCAAAAATCCATCATTCTGGGTCATTACCACGGCATGCTGGAGCAGTTCGGCCGCTCCGCCGGCGTCCGCCTCGCCCGCAAGCATTTGTCCTGGTACTCGAGCGGGCTCCCCGGCTCGGCCGAGTTCCGCGCCCGGATGAACCGGATGACCGAAGCTGAACAGGTCTTTTCCGCCATCGATGCGTTCTACGACCCACTGATCGAGCGCGGCGTCTCCCGCGTACACGCCGCGAGCAAGCCCTTGTTGGGTGAGGAAGTTTTGGAAGCAGCATGAGTTCCGTTCTGTCCCGTGCCGTCGGTTTGCTGCCAGGCCGCGGTGGTCCCCGCCCGCCCGACGCCTCCGCCGTCCTGAGCGCCCTGCCGGTCCCGGTCATCCTGCTCGACCCGGAGAACCGGTTTCGCCTCGTCAATCACGCTGCCGAGCAATTCCTTGGCATTTCCGCGTCCCACCTCGCGCAAATGCGGTTGTCCGAACTCGTGCCGCAGGACAGCCCGCTGTTCCTGCTGATCGAGCAGGTGCGCCAGACCGAATCTTCGGTCGCCAATCACGATCTGACCCTGGACAGTCCTCGACTGGAAAAGCGCGGGATTACCGTCATGGGCTCGCCACTGTCCGAAGAACCGGGCGCTGTCGTGCTGGTCTTGCAGGATTCTTCCGGAGCGCTCGCGCTCGATCGTCAGCTCGCGTTCCGTGGTGCGGCACGCAGCGTCACCGGCATGGCGGCGGTGCTGGCGCATGAGGTGAAGAACCCGCTGTCCGGCATTCGCGGTGCCGCGCAGTTGCTGGAGGCCAGCGTGGTCGACGCCGATCGCGAACTGACTGTGCTGATCCGCGACGAGGCCGACCGCATCCGCGCATTGGTCGACCGCATGGAGGCGTTTTCGGAGAAGCCGATTTCTCGGACCGCGGTCAACATCCATCGCGTGCTGGAGCACGTCCGCCGGCTGGCGCAAACCGGATTCGCCGAGAACATCCGCTTCCAGGAGAACTACGACCCCTCGCTGCCGCCGGTCTGGGGCAACCGAGATCAATTGGTTCAGGTTGTTCTCAATCTCGTGAAGAACGCGGCCGAGGCGATTGCCGGCGCGGGTGCCGCCACCGCACATCCCGAAATCGTATTAACCACCGGCTTCCAGCACGGCATGCGCATTGCCGTGCCGGGCACGTCCGAGCGGATCAATTTGCCCCTGTACGTCGCCATTCGCGACAATGGGCCGGGCATCCCTGAGGATATTCGGCCGCATTTGTTCGAGCCCTTCGTGACGTCCAAGGCCTCCGGCAGCGGGCTTGGCCTGTCGCTGGTGGCCAAGATCATCGGCGATCACGGCGGTCTGATCGAGGTCGACAGCAAGCCGGGCCGTACCGAGTTCCGTTTGCATTTGCCGGTCGTTACCGAAAAGGATGATGACTGATGACGCCGCCCACCGTGCTCATCGCCGACGACGACCGTTCCATTCGTACGGTGCTGACCCAGGCTCTGGGCCGCTCTGGCTATCAGGTGCGCAGCACCGGCAATGCCGCGACCTTGTGGCGCTGGGTTGAGGACGGGGAGGGCGATCTGGTCATTACCGACGTGGTGATGCCGGATGAAAACGGCCTCGATCTGATCCCGCGCATCAAACGCATCCGCCCGGATATGCGGGTGATCGTGATGAGCGCGCAGTCGACCCTGATGACCGCGGTCAAAGCGGCACAGCGCGGCGCTTTCGAGTATTTGCCGAAACCGTTCGACCTGCAGGAACTGATCGCCGTTGTCGGCCGCGCTTTGTCGGTTCCCACCGAGCACATTGTCACCCCGCCCGAGGCACGCGATTCGGAAGAACGTCTGCCGCTGATCGGCCGCAGCCCGTCGATGCAGGAGATTTACCGGACCATCGCCCGCCTGACGACCGCGGACCTGACAGTGATGATCAACGGCGAGTCCGGCACCGGCAAGGAACTGGTGGCGCGCGCACTGCACGATTACGGCAAGCGGCGGGCGGGTCCGTTCGTTGCCGTCAACATGGCGGCGATCCCGCGCGAACTGATCGAAAGCGAATTGTTCGGCCACGAGCGCGGCGCCTTTACCGGTGCCACCAACCGCACCCAAGGGCGCTTCGAGCAGGCCAATGGCGGCACGCTGTTCCTCGATGAAATCGGCGACATGCCGCCCGAGGCGCAGACCCGTCTGTTGCGCGTTTTGCAAGAAGGCGAATTCACCTCGGTCGGTGGGCGGCAGCCGATCAAGGCCAATGTCCGCATCATTGCCGCCACCCACCGCGACCTGCGCAATTCGATCCGGCTCGGGCAATTTCGGGAAGATTTGTTCTATCGTCTGAATGTCGTGCCGATCCGGCTGCCGCCGTTGCGCGAGCGCGCCGAAGACATTCCGCTGCTGGCACGGCATTTCCTCGAACGGGCGCGCGAGGACGGGTTGCCGATGAAGACGCTCGACCAGTCGGCGGTCGACCGTCTGAAGCAACATGCCTGGCCGGGCAATGTGCGCGAACTGGAAAACCTGATGCGCCGGCTGGCAGCACTTTGCCCGGAAGAAACCATCAACGGCGACATCGTCGGGGCCGAACTGGCCGAGGCAACGCCCACACCGCTGTCGGCCGCGGATCAACCAACGCGTGACGATCCGGAAACACTGTCGCGCGCGGTCGAGCGGCACATCAAGGAGTTTCTTGCAGCGCACGACGACGGGATGGCGATCACCGGCGTCTACGACAAGATCATCGCGGAAGTGGAACGGCCGCTGATCCGCCTGACCCTGGCTGCCACCCGCGGCAATCAGATCAAGGCCGCTGCGATGCTCGGCCTCAATCGCAACACGTTGCGCAAGAAGATCCGGGATCTGGAGATTCCGGTCATCCGGGGGGTGATGTGAGCTTCTTGCGTCTGGCAGACCCGCCTGTCGAAGTCAGTTTTGGCGACCGCACGCCTTTGCCGGGCATTCCGCCTGCAAAATCCCCGAGGGCGCTGAGGACGCGGGGGAAGACGCTTTCGGGGCGTGACAACACTGCATCAACGGCCGTGTCCTCCGCTTGCTCAGCGTCCTCGGTGTTTAACCGGACGGATGATCCGGGAACGCGATGGCCGAGATGGTACAGCTCCTCGATCACCGTTGCGGCATCCGGTCTCATGGCGTGGTACTGGCGTGAACCTCGCCCGCGCGGCATCCTTACGCGATGAACATCTTCTCACCCCGAGGAGCCCTGAGACAACAATCCCAGACGGGACAAGCCCAGACGGGACAAGCCCAGGCGGGACAAGCCCAGACGGGACAAGCCCAGGCGGGACAAGCCCAGACGGGCGAAACCCAACCGTCCGACGCAGCGGCGCCCGAGCGTCCGGCCGATGGATCGACAGAACCTGCATTCGCTACCATTGTTTCGGGCGCGGCTCCGCCCGACCAAACTGCAGCCGATGTCCTGACGCCCGCGCCTTGGACCTCTGCTCCACCCATGGCGCCACCGCTTGGCTTCTGGGGTCGCGTGCTGTCCCATCTGGGCCGGATCCTGGTCAGCAAGACGATGACGTTCGTGCTTGCCGCACTTGCGCTCGCAGTGGGCCTGTCGACGTTCATCATCCTGGCGCGCGGCTCTCCCCTGGGTTTGGAGACAGGCACCGGAACTGCCTTGGTACTGGGCAACATCACCGTTCTGCTGCTTCTGGGCGCTGTCCTCGCCGGCCGCCTGACGCGGGTGTGGGTGGAGCGGCGGCGCGGCTCAGCCGGGTCGCAACTGCATGTCCGCCTTGTGCTGCTGTTCAGCGGCGTCGCCATCGCACCCACGATCCTGGTTGCCTGCTTCGCCGTCGTTTTCTTCCATTTTGGCATCCAGGCCTGGTTCAACGATCCAGTGCGCGACGCGCTGTCCGAGTCATTGCAGGTCTCACGCGGCTACCTTGAGGAGCATCGCAACACGATCCGCTCCGATGCGCTGGAAATGGCCAACGATCTGGCCAATGCCGGTCAGTATCTGGCGGCCGATCCATCGGTGTTCGTCAATGTGCTCGATACCCAGACGACCTTGCGCGGTCTGACCGAGGCAGTGATCTACGAGCCCAATACCGGTCAGATCATGGCGGCGGCCGGATTGTTCGTGGGCTTCGGTGTCGATCCGCCGCCGGCCGAGGTGTCGCGTCAGGCGCTGAACGGTGACGTGCCGGTGATCAACGCCGGCGATGGCACGCGCGTGCGGGCGGTGGTGCGGCTGAACGCGACGCCGCCACTGTTGCTGATGATCGGCCGCCCGGTCGATCCGAAGATTCTCGGTTACATGACGCGCACCGAGCAGGCGGTTTCGGAATATCAACGGCTCGACCAAAGCCGTTCCTGGCTGCAAATCGCCTTCGCCTGGATCTTTGCCGTTGTTGCCCTGTTGGTGCTGCTCGCAGCAGCGTTGATCGGCTTGGTCATGGCCAATCAGATCGCTCGCCCGATCGGCACCCTGATCAACGCCACCGAACGGGTGCGCGGCGGCGATTTGGGTGTGCGCGTGCGGGAGGGCCAGACCCGCGACGAACTCGCCGGCCTGTCGCGCGCATTCAATCGGATGACCGGCCAGCTTGCCGCACAACGGGCCGAACTGATGGAGGCGTACAGCCAGATCGACGGCCGCCGACGGTTCACCGAGACGGTGCTGGAAGGGGTTTCCGCCGGCGTGATTGGCCTCGACTCGTTGGGCCGAATTGAGTTGCCCAACCGTACCGCTGTCGAACTTCTGGGGGTCGATCTGCTGGCCGCAATCGGTCGCGATCTCGGCGAGGTGCTGCCGGAATTCGCCGAGCTGATCGCCGCCGCACGTGCCGAACCGGAACGCCCGCGCACCGAGGAAGTGCGCATCGGACCAGCCAGTAAGCCACGCACGCTGCTGGTGCGGATCGGCGCCGAGCTGACCTCGGGGCGGGTGAACGGCTTTATCGTCACGTTCGACGACATCACCGAACTGCAGCTCGCGCAACGCAAAGCCGCCTGGGCCGACGTGGCCCGCCGCATCGCGCACGAGATCAAGAATCCGCTGACGCCGATCCAACTCGCCGCCGAGCGGTTGAAGCGTCGATTTACCAAGGAAATTACGTCGGACCCGGACACCTTCAGTCAATGCGCCGATACCATCATCCGGCACGTCGGCGATATCGGCCGCATGGTTGATGAGTTTTCCGCGTTCGCCCGTATGCCGCAACCGGTCATCCGACCGGAGAATCTTGGTCAGATCGTGCGCGAAACATTGATCCTGCAACGCACGGCGTTGCCTCGCATCGCGTGGTCCAGCAACATACCGGACCGTGGACCTGTGGTACCGTGCGACAAACGGATGGTGCGGCAGGCACTGACCAATTTGTTGCGCAACGCTGCCGATGCGATTGCGATGCGACCCGATGAGGCCGCCTGCCCTGGTGCGATCGCAGTGACGGTGGCCGAATCGAATGGTTTGGTATCAGTTCAGGTGACGGATGACGGAATCGGTCTGCCGCGCGAGGATCGCGCCCGGCTGACGGAGCCCTATGTGACGCACAAACCGAAGGGAACCGGATTGGGACTCGCGATTGTGAAGAAGATCATGGAGGATCACGGCGGTCAGGTGACGCTGGACGATCGTCCGGACGGGCCAGGGACGGTGGCAACTCTGGTGTGGCCGTCGGCGGTTGCCCTTCCCGAGCAAGCCGGCGGGAAGACCGCCACGGCACAAGCGGGCGAGCTGGTGCATGCCGGCAGCGAGCTCCAAGGGTCCGGGAATTTGTCCCCTGGGCTCCATTCTGCTGGGACCACGCATGGCGCATGACATTCTGATCGTCGACGACGAACCGGATATAAGGATGCTGATTGACGGCATCCTGGCGGATGAGGGTTACGAAACCCGGGGTGCTGAAGGTTCGGATGCTGCCCTGGCCGCGTTCTATGCACGACGGCCGTCACTGGTGGTGCTGGATGTCTGGCTACAGGGCTCGAGGCTGGACGGGATCCGGCTGCTGGAAATGTTCCATGGTGAGGAACCGCATGTCCCCGTGGTCATGATTTCTGGCCATGGCACCATCGAGATGGCGGTCGGCGCGATCCAGCACGGCGCTTATGATTTCATCGAGAAGCCGTTTCAGTCGGATCGTTTGCTGCTGGTGGTACGGCGCGCTCTGGAAGCGGCGGCGTTGGCTCGTGAAAACGCCGAGCTGCGGCTGCGTGCCGGACCGGAGCTTGGGCTGATCGGCGATTCCTCCGGCATAGGGCAGATTCGCGGTCAGGTGGACAAAGTTGCGCCGACCGGGTCTCGCGTTTTGATCACCGGGCCGGCTGGATCAGGCAAGGAAGTCGTGGCGCGGATGATCCACGCCAGCTCGCGGCGGGCGGACGGGCCGTTCATCGTGATGAACTGCGCAACGATGGCGCCGGCGCGGTTCGAAGAAGAATTGTTCGGCGTTGAGGCAGGCGCCGATCCGGCAGCGCAACCACGGCGAGCGGGTGTGCTGGAACGTGCACATGGCGGGACTTTGCTGCTGGACGAAGTGGCGGACATGCCGCTGGAAACCCAGGGCAAGATCGTGCGCGCCTTGCAGGATCAAAGTTTCGAGCGGGTCGGCGGGTCCAGCCGGGTCAAGGTCGACGTGCGGGTCATTTCGACCACCAACCGAGATTTGCAAAGCGAGATCGCCAACGGGCGATTCCGCGAAGATTTGTTTTACCGGTTGGCTGTGGTGCCGGTGCGGTTGCCGGCGTTGAAGGAGCGGCGGGAGGACGTGCCGGAACTGGCGCGGCATTTCCTCGCCCGCTCGGCCGAGACGTCCGGCATGCCGGTGCGCGAAATATCGGCGGATGCGATGGCTGCGCTGCAGGCTTACGACTGGCCGGGCAATGTGCGGCAGCTGCGCAATTTGATGGACTGGCTGATGATCATGGCGCCCGGCGGCACCGCGGACGCGATCCGCGCCGATATGCTGCCGCCGGAAATTGGCTCGCGTGCACCGCAGGTGTTGAGCATCGATCCGGGTGCCGACATCATGTCGCTGCCGTTGCGGGAGGCGCGGGATTTGTTTGAAACGCAATATTTGCAGTCGCAGTTGTTACGGTTTGGCGGCAATATTTCCAGAACGGCACAATTCGTCGGCATGGAACGCTCCGCCCTGCACCGCAAGTTGAAGCAACTGGGCGTTACGTCGGCGGACGAGCGGGTAGGCAACTGAGGTTGACCGCGCAACGCCGGGTGCTGTTGTTACCGGCGTTTTGACTACCGTCAGACCTGGTCTAAACTCCGGGCCGCGGCCCAGCATAGAATTCGACGTTCGTTCGGTGTAATCTCGACAGCCCAGGGAGTGCGACGTCATGCGATCATGGATCCAGCATACGCGCGGACGGCATGTCCGTCAGGCGCGCGTCGGTCTTGGCGATTTGCGCGAGGAGCATATCAGCCGGCAAGGCTTCTTCGGCCCGGTCGCGATGATCTATCGCGAACACGGTCCGAATGAGATCGTCCGGGTCGAGGGCTCGTTGCTGCCGCGCAGGGTCGCCGATACGACCAGGGTGGAACCGTCCGACCAGGTCGACCCGCGCGGCGCGCCGGAGGTGATGCTGTCCAATGCCGATGTCAGTGTCGCGATCAGCCGGCGCACCGCAGCGATGCCGTATGCGTATCGCGATCTGGACGGCGATTTGTTGTATTTCGTGCACAAAGGCACCGGCATCTTTGCCACCGAGTTCGGCCGTCTGCCATACGAACCGGGCGATTATGTGCTGATCCCCAAGGCCATCACGTTCAGTGTGATGCCCGAACCGGGTGACAGCCACATGCTGGTCGTTGAGTCGCCGGCGCCTCTGGAGCTGACCGAACACAAACAAACCGGTCGGCATATGCCGGTCGATCCCACGGTGCTCGTGCTGCCGGAATTGTGCGACTACGGCTTTCCGCGCGCCGATGAGTACGAGTTGCGGGTGAAGCATGGCGGCAAACACAGCTCGATCTTCTATCGCAATAATCCACTGGTGTCGGTGGGCTGGAAGGGCGACCTGTTTCCCTACAAGCTGAATATTCGCGACATCATCCCGATCAGTTCCGACCGCATTCATATTGCGCCGTCAGCGTGGTGCACGTTCCAGGCGTCTGGTTTCGTGGTCATATCGTTCGTGCCGCAGATTGCGGTGGCCGATCCGAATGCCGAGGAACTGCCGTCCTATCACCGCAACGTCGACAACGACGAGAGCGTGTTCGTGCATCACGATGCCGGGAGTTCCCGGCAACCCGCCACCCTGTCCCATGTGCCACAGGGTATCCTGCACGGTGCCGACGAGGCCACTCGCGCGGCGTTCAACGCTCGGCGCGTGCCTGGTATGCGACGCACATTGTGCGGCGTCAGTGTGGATACCGACCGACCGCTGATCGCTTCGCCCGCGTTTCAACGGGTGAGCGGGGGGTGATGGCCGGGGGTTGAGAAGCGCCGCCGCGGCGTTCGCCCTGACGTCCCTTCCACCCCAGCCGTCACAGGCCGCCCCACACCTCGCGCGCGACGTCGACACACAGGCGCAATTTCGCCCATTGTTCGTCCTCGGTCAGTGTATTGCCTTCCTCGGTCGAAGCGAAGCCGCATTGCGGCGATAATGCGAGTTGTTCCAGCGGCAGATATTTCGCTGCTTCATCGATGCGGCGTTTCAGTTCATCCTTCGATTCGAGCGCCCCGGTCTTGCTGGTCACCAGCCCGAGGACAACAATTTTTGGACCGCGCGGCACGAAGCGCAACGGTTCGAAGCCGCCGGCACGATCGGAATCGTATTCCATGAAATAGGCATCGGCGTTGATCTGATTGAACAGCACCTCGGCAACCGGTTCATAACCGCCGGTCGCAACAAACGTGGAACGGAAATTGCCGCGGCAAAGATGCATGGAGACGGTCATGCCTGGCGGCCGTGCCTCGATCGCCCGGTTCAGCATGGCGCCGTAAATATGCAGGAGATTGTCGACGTGTTCGCCGCGAGCCTTGAGTGCGGCGATCTGTTCGGGATCGCATAGATAGGCAATGTTGACCTCATCGATTTGCAGATACCTGCAGCCGGCGGCACCGAAGGAGGCAACGGCTTTGTTATAGGCCTCACCGAGGTCGGCGAAAAAGCTGTCCAATGCGGGATACGACGTTTTGTCGATCGCATTGCGTCCGCCGCGGAAATGCACGACGGACGGGGAAGGGATGGTTTGTTTCGGCATCGCCGAGTGGACGTGCGAAGCGACGAATTTATAATCATCCAGCATGATCGGTTTGCTGAAGCCGATGCGGCCGTTGACCCGCAGCATGTGCGTCAGCGGCACGCCGCCCTTGAACTGGATCTTCTGTTCGGGCTCATAGATCTCGACCCCGTCAAGACCGGCGACAAAGTCATAATGCCAGTAGGCACGGCGATATTCACCGTCAGTGGCGGCGCGCAAACCGATCGCCTCCTGTTGCGCGATCGCGGCGGCAATGCAACGATTCTCGACCTCGCGCAGCGCGTCATGGGTCATGCTACCAGCCTTCCAGGCGGCGCGCGCGGACTGCAATTCTTTGGGCCGCAGCAGACTCCCGACATGATCGGCACGGAACGGTGGGGCAGTGCGAGCGGTCATGGTCGTGGTTCCTTCCCTGGCGATGAGGGCGTTTTGTGTGGCGTCAACGCTGGACCGAGGTTGCACGGCCCAGGATACGTCTGATGCGAAAGCCGGCCGGCCGGTTTGCGGCGATATCGAGTCATGCCGGTCTGATCGCATATTCGGCGTCGTCCGGCCAGAACTTTGGCCCGGCGTTGCCGGTCAGAGACCTCCTGGTAATGCAATAACCGTGGGGCGGTCGGGCAGCGCTACACGGGAAACCTCGATCGTCGGATCATGCCGGACATCGATCGCGTAGGTTTCGCGCATCATGTCGAGAAACCGCGCGAGGTTGTCGGCGGTGAAATAATGCATTGGCAGCACGATGCGCGGGTGGATTTGCTCAACCACTGCGCGCGCGTCAGCCTGACCAATAGTGTAGCCGCCATCGACCGCAATCATCACGATATCGATGTGGCCAAGTGCGTCGAGATCCGCCGGCTCCAGCAAATGCTGCAAATGCCCGAGATGCGCGATGCACAGGCCGGCAGTTTCGAAGATGAAGATCGAGTTGCCGTTCAGCTCCGTCCCGCCGTCCCAGTCGCGAATATTCGTTGCCAGGTTGGTGACCCGTAGATCGCGCAGCACGACGTCATAGGCGGGTGGCTGCGGTCCCTCCTGCCAGCCGTGCAGCACGATGCCAATACGGGGATCGGGATGCAGCGTGTAGTGCGACGGATGCGCGTGGTTCATCGTCACGATATCGGGCGGTGGGTCCGTGGTGTAGGCGCCGCTGTAGTCTGTGATGGCACGCACATTGTCCGGCGTTTCGATCAGGAAACTGGCGTGGCCGAGGAATGTGATGCGAACGGTCGGGTCCTCCACCACGGCGTGCCACACACGCGGTTCGGCGGCGGCGACCGGCGCGCAGGCCGCTACCGCCAGCCGCGGTGCCAACAGGATCAACACCACGACCAGAGCGTGGATCACGGCGCCAGCCATCAAACGTAGCCGCGACGGAAGGATGGTCAGAGCCATGGTGGGCATTGTCATGGTGCGGAAGACAGCGGGCACGGTGGTTCCACCCTAGCCGACCCGTTCCAGTACCGCATTGATCAACAACGTCCGCTTCTCCTCCTGATTGCGTTGGCCACTGCGCATTTTCTCCCGCGCACTGGGCCCGACAATCAAATGGATGCCCAGTACCGGTGGTCCTGACGGATCCCGCATCGCGGCGCGTTCTACCGCCGCCTCGGCCAGCGCCGCCTCGGAGTTGTCGATCCACTGCAGCACGTGAAACCCGGCCGCTTCCAGCAGCATCCGCGTCTCCTCGGGCGTCCGGAGAAAACTGATCTCCGGCCGCTCGGCCCACATCACCGGGAAGATCACTGGCCCGCCGGGACCTTGTGCCACATCCTGAATTGCCAGCCGGCCTCCGGGCTTCAACACGCGGCGCATCTCGCTGTAATAGCGTGGCCGGTCTTCAATATTCATTGCCACGTTCTGCGACCAGGCCAAATCGAAGCAAGCATTCGGGAACGGCAACGCCAGTGCCGAGCCCTGACGAAAGTCGACCTTTTCGGTCAATCCGACACGTTCGGTCAGACCAGTGGCGGTGGCAACAAATTCCGGCGTCAGATCGACGCCACTGACCTGGCAGCCATAAGTCGCGGCCAGATAGCGCGAGGGCCCGCCAAGCCCTGACCCAACATCGACGACGTGATCGGTGGCGGATGGCGCCAGCATCCGACCCAGTTCCTCGGTGGCGCGGCGGCGGCGCGAGTGGAACTCATCCACCAACCCCAGGTCGGCGATCGTCAGATGGTTGATGTCTTTGCCGGCCTGGGTCAGCGCCGCCAGAATACGGTCCAGCAGGCCGGCAGTGCCATAATGCGTGGCGACGTCGTTGGTCATTTCGGAGCCTCCGCGGGTGAGAACGATCCGCAGCCGGATTGCACGGTCATGCCGACCACGTATTGATGAAACCGACGTTGCCAAAGGCTGCGGATGCGGTTGATGACAGTCAGGTTGTCTGGTGCTTCGGGCATGGCGACGACCAGAACTTTGGTTGCTTCGGCAATGGTCACGTGCGTGCGCGGGCTCATCCAGGCGCCCTGACCATCAAGCACGGTATAGCCGTCGGGCAATGCCGGGGTAATCACCTGGGTGCGGAAGTCGCGCCATTCCTGGTCGCTGACCGGCGCCCGGCCCCGGACGGAACGACCGAAATACAGGGTATAAATTTGCATAGCCTGACCGGCGTCAGGCTGGCATCCGGGCGCACCGCAGCCGGATAGCAACAGGAACAGCCCCAACGCCGCTTGAAACCCCTTGCACGGGCGGGCCGCAAAGATTATCATCTGACCAGATTAGTCAGTAAGGGTATTTTAACATGTTCCGCGTAGGCAAGGCGGATCGAGCAGCTCCGGACTCCGCCGCCACCCCGGTCTGGAAGCTGGAAGACGCCAAAGCAAGGTTCAGTGAAGTGGTCAGACTCGCGGAGCAAGGCGTGCCTCAACGCGTCAGTGTGCGGGGGCGGGAAGCCGTGGTGATCCTCTCGGCTCAGGCATACGCGCGACTGGCACCTGCCGCCAGAGGTAGCCTCGCAGCGTTGTTCGGCGAAGGACCTTTC
>JBEKQQ010000022.1:0-78535 GCA_049519555.1 Acetobacteraceae bacterium | reverse complement strand
TCGGCTGCTGAAGGCGGTTGGGGCCGAGGCAAAGGCGCGCGGCCTGCCGCACCTTGTGCTCGACACCGGCCTCGATAACCTACTGGGTCAGCGGTTCTATTTTCGCTTTGGCATGCTGCCGGCGGCGCTACGTTTCGCGATGCGGCTGGATTGAACAATGAGCACCATTCTGCACCTCCGCTGCAGCCCGCGTGGCGCCGCTGCATTCAGCAGCCTGATGGCCGAGGAGGTGGTTGCCCGGCTGCGGCAGCACAATCCGGACACCAGACTGGTGTTCCGTGATCTGGCAGCCGATCCCCCGCCATTGGTCGACGCGGCTTTCAGCGCCGCAATCCTGGGCCCGCCGGGCGATGTGCCACCTGCGCTGGAGGCGTCCGAGGCGCTGATCCGGGAACTGGATGCCGCGGATATGCTGGTGATCGCCACGCCAATGCACAACTACGGTGTGCCGGCGGTGCTGAAGGCCTGGGTTGATCAGATTGTCCGTATCCATCGCACCTTCGCCAGCACGCCCGGCGGCAAGGTCGGCAGGTTGCGTGACCGGCCGGTGTGGCTCGTCGTTGCCTCCGGAGGTTGGTTCACCGGACCCAGTCCCGCTGGTGCGCCAGCCCAACCGGACTTCCTGACTGGGTATGTGCGGGCCGTGCTGAGCACGATCGGGATCAATGAGCTGCACATCCTGACGCTGGAGGGAGTGACCCGAGGCGCCGATATTGCCGAGGCCGCGTTTGCTCAGGCACGGGCAGCGCTCGATCGCGCGCTACCGCCTTGCGTGGGCGTTTCGGCGCATTGAGCATGACCGCATGGTCGTCCCGCGGCCTGCCAGATTGTCCATCGGATGGACATGGCAGGGCCGGAGGAGACGGTGGGTAAACTACGCGACGAGCCGGCTCTCTGCCGCAAACGTGCCCGTCCCGGGGGCCGGCACGCCTGGCTAAGGGTTTCCGGTCGCGCGACCGTTGGATAATCTCTGGCGCTCTTCATGCTGAATTAACCATTCACGGCGCTTCATGGAATCAGCTGCTTGCCGCCGCCGGCTCGCGCGCAATCGGGCGGAAGGACCGCCACGACGAACATGCAACCGACCGAACCGTGCCGGACGCCCCTCGCCGCGATGACAAATGAGCAGCGCGCGTGGCTGACCTGGCAGGCAATGGATCACTCCGACGACATTGTGCTACTGCTGGAACGCGCCAGTTCGGAGCACCGCCAGGCGGTAACGGTCATCGGCGGCAACGATGCCTTCCACCGTGCGACCGGTTACGACGAAGTACAAATTGCCGGCCAACCCATCGCGGCGCTGTTTCCCGACAAGGAACAGGTTGAGACGTTGACGGATACGATCCACCGGGATGGTTCCGCGCGCGCTGAGATGGCTTTACTGCGGGCCGACGGCAGCACGTTTGTCCTCGGCCTGCACGTGATGCCGGTGCCCGCTTCGGAAAGCTTCGCCACAGGCACTTGCTTTGTCGTACTGGGCCGCGACATCACCGGTGTCCTGGAAGCCCGCAACGTGCAGCTCGCCACCCAAAAACTGCTGGCGAAAGTGTTTATCAGCATCCAGGAGGCGGTCATCATCGTCGATACCGGCGACCGGATCGTGATGACCAATCCCTATGCCGATCAACTACTCGGCTACAAGCCGAACGCTTTGGCCGGCCGGCCCTCGCTTGACATCGTTGCGCTGCGCGATCGGGATCTGATCGCACTCAACCGCAAACAGCAAATGGCCGAAGGCGGCGACCTCAACTTCGACGTTCTGTTACTACTCGCCGATGGGTCCGAGCAGACGATGCGAGTCAGATCAGTGCTGGTTGAACGCGACGACCACAAGAAGTTCCGCCTCCTGACCCTCCGCCCGATCGCCGCATCGGCGACGCATACCACCAATGCCGGCCACATCAAGCTGGTTGGTCTGAACGAGGTACGCAATGCATTGGGCGGTCGCTGGTCGGCGCTCGCAACCCGCGCCATGGCGACGGCAGAGGCGGTCATCAAGCGGCGCTGCGGCAAGGAGGACAGCTATTCCCAGGCGGACGATAGCAGTTTCCTGATCTGCTTTGGCGCGCTGGATGCCAACGAAGCAACGTTCCGCGCTGCGATGATCGGCCGCGAAATTCGCGATCGCCTGATTGGCCAATGCGACGACCCGGCTACTGCGCAGGTCCGCGCAATCGCTGCCTCGGTGACCTTACCCTGGCCGGAAGAGCAATCGATCCCCGTCCGGAACGCCACGTTACTGGCGGGCCTGGATGGACAATTGCAGCAGATCGAGCGAGACGCGAGAGCCACTCTGAAGGCGGCAGTGCTCGATGCGAGCTGCGAACTCGAGCCGGTTCAGAGCCGTCCCGCCGGTGAGGTGGTTGCCACCTGGGTGTGCCTGTCCGACGCCTTGGAACGCAAATTGCTGTGCGCCTGCGCGGCGTTGCCACGCGACGAGACAGAGGCATTCGACCTTGACGGCCTGCTGCTAGGCCTCGCGGCGAGACGGGCGGTCGCCGTCCTGGCGCGCGGTGCCTCGCATACGCTCCTGGTGCCGGTCGGGTTCGACATGTTCAGCAGCCGTCCGGCAACCGATCGATTTATTGAACTGTGCCGGCAACTCGACAAGCGGCTGACGAAGCAATTGGTCTTCATGCTCTCGGGACTACCGGACGGTCTGACGCGATCGCGGTTGTTTGATTGTGTGAACCGCCTGCGCCCGTTTTGTTGCGGCGTCGGGTTCCAGGCTGATGACCCGGCCTTGCTGGCGCCGCTGGATCTTGCCCCGAGCGGGCATGCGGTCGTCGCATTGTCAGCCGAGGCAGTCGCGACGATGTCGTTCGACAAAATGAAAGTTTTGGTCGGTTTCCTGCACGCCAGGCGGATGAAGCTACTGGTTCGCCGATTGGGATCGGCGGACCAGGCAGCCAAGGTGCTGGCGCGGGGTGCCGACCTGATTTCCTTGACGCGCGGCGCACTCTGACCCTCGGGCCACCCGCTGCACGGCGCCCGGCTTCGGGACCCAGCCGGAATTGACTGCCTCGGGGTGGCATAAATGTTGCGCTACGAGCCCCGCGGCAAGGTTAGGATTACGCCGTCGGGATCACGCCGTCGGAGTCGCCGGCGTTGCCGCCCGCGCCTGTTGCGCCCGCCGGCTCTGCCAAAGCTGCACAAAATCGATCGGTTGCAGCAACACCGGCGGGAAGCCGCCATCCCGGGTCACATCGGCCAGAATGTTGCGAGCGAACGGGAACAGAATGCGCGGGCATTCCACCAGCAGCACCGGCTCGACCGCGTTGTCCGGCAGGCCGCTCAGCGTGAACACGCCGGCATAAGTCAGTTCGGCAATGAAAACCACCGGAGCCGGAGCCGGACCATTACTTTGGGCGTTCGGATCCGTCGCCTCGGCGCGGATCATCAAGGTGACCTCGTAGTTGCTGCCACCCTCGACGATGCGCCGCGCCTGCACGTCCAGGTTGATCGCCACCTGAGGCTGGGCGCGCAGCGTGGTGTAGATGGTGGGTGCGCCGGGCACCTCGAACGACAGATCCTTCACATACTGGATGTTCACCACCAACGGAGGCGGCGTCTGTGCCGCCGCGGGCTGGGGGGCTGGGGTGGTCTCTGACATGCCGCTCTCCGTCTGATTGGGCGCTCATGGCACCATCGGGATGCCGCCCGGTAGCATGCCGGCGTCCGCCGCGCCATCCGGAATGGTGGGATGGACACCAGCGTCACCGTGGCTGCGTTCCCGCACAGCGGTCTGCTCCTGCCCAACGAGACGGTGCGGCTTCAGGCGCGGCGGATGTTCCAGAACAAGGACATGCCGGTCAGCCCATCCACCAGGGTCCGACGTTGTGTCGTCGGTTGAAAGAACTGGCCAAGCGGCAGAAACGGCACATCGACAAACGCCTGGGCCTGGATCGCCGCCGCAATTTGCCGCTGCGCTGCCGGATCGGTGGCAACCAGCCATTGGTCGCGCAGCCGCTCGAGCTCCGGCGCAGTCGGCCAACCGAACCAACTGTTCTGGCCGTTGCCTCGCAACGCGAGGTTGCCCGCCGGGCTCGACATATCGGCCCCGCTGAACGTTGTGATGAACGTGCTCCAGCCGCCCTGAGCGGTCGGTGCCTTGCTGGCCCGGCGCTGGATCACGCTGCCCCAATCGGTGGTCTGCAAGGTGACGTTCAGCCCGCATTTGCGGAACAGATCGGCCGCGACCTGACACAGCGCGTCGATGCGCGGGTAGTCACTGGGGGTCATCATGACGACCTCTTCGCCGTGGTAACCCGCCTGCGCGACGGCGCTCCTGGCCGCAGCCAGGTCGCGCGGGCGGCGCAGAGCGTCGAGGCCGGCATCGCTCGCCATCGGCGTGTCGGGGGCAAAATATCCTATGCCGGTGCGCGCTGCATCCGGCGTGTCGCCGACTACGGCGGCCATGAAATCGGCCTGATTCAATGCCAGTAGCAAAGCGCGCCGGATCGCCGGATTGTCGAATGGCGGGAACAGCTGGTTCATCCGCAACAAGCCGAGATTGCCGGTGACTTCGACAATTGAGGTCCGCAGATCGGGGTCTTTCTGCAGGATCGGCAGCAGGTCGAAGATCGGCTGCTCCCACCAGTCGGCCTCGCCGGCCTGCATGGCGGCCGCGGCGGTGGCGGCATCCGGGATCACCGTCCAGTGCACCTGGTCGAAATGCACGACTTTCGGGCCAGCGGTCCAATCCGGCGTACCGCTCTCCCGCGGCCGGTAACCGGCAAACCGTTCATAAACGGTGCGCGCACCGACCACGCGTTGGTCGGCCAGGAAGCGGAACGGGCCGCTGCCGACCATCTCGGTCACTTGTTTGAAAGGATCGGTGCTCGCCAGCCGCTCCGGCATGATCGGCAGCATATTGATGCCGATTTTGCCAAGGGCCTCCGGCAGGAAGGGGAACGGTCGTTTCAGACGAAACTGGATTGTCCGGTCGTCGGGAGCGGACAGCTCGTCAGTCACCAACATCAGCGTCTGGCCGAAGGCGTCGCGGCGGGACCAGCGACGGATACTGGCGACGCAGTCGCGTGCGAGCACCGGCGTGTTGTCGTGGAACAGCAGTCCCTCGCGCAGCCGCAGGCGCCACAGCCTGGCGTCCTGCTCCACCGTGTGGCCCTCGACCATCTGCGGCTGGATGGCATAGGTGTGGTCCTGGCCATACAACGTGTCGAACACCAGATAGGCGTGGTTGCGGGTCACATAGACCGAGGTCCAGACCGGATCGAGCGCGGTGACATCCGCCTGCGGGATAAAGCGCAACACCCGTTGCGTTTCGGCCTTGACCAGGGCGGGGGCGGCAAGTGGCCCGGCCAGAGCGGCCGATGCAGCTGCCCGGAGCAATACGCGGCGATTCATGGTTGTTGATCTCAACTATATCGGGTGACGCGAAGCTGCGAACGTTTTGCTCGCGCGACCGACAGGCGCGCCGATCTCGGTCCGGGCATGCCGATCCGCCCGGCGCAGACCCCCTCATCAGCCTTGCGCCGTTGTCGTCGCGTTGCAGGCACGATTGGGCCCGCTAAAGCAGTGGCGCCAGGTCCGCGCGGTCAGCGAATAATACCATTGATGCCACTGGTTGCGCCAGACCAATCAACGTCCGATCGTCAACCGCTGGCCCGATGCGGCCGTTTCAGGCAGTACCGCACGCTCCAGCGTGGCGTACCCGGCCGGATAGTATATCGGTGATAGTATATCGGTTTGATTTTGATTCAGAGGCGCATGTCCTGGCTTCCTACAGCCAGGTAGTCAGAGGTTTGTCTTTTTCGATGACATAATGCCCCAAAGCGCGTCCGGGTTTACCGCCGGTATTCTCCACGCTGTGCGGGACTTCCGCGGGGACTTCAAAGAAGTCGCCCGGTTTCAACGGTTGATCAGGGCGCCCGTCCACCATCAGCTTGAATTCACCCTCCAGGACGTAGGTTGTTTCCAGGCCCGGATGTGTATGCCGTGGCGCGCCTTCCACGTTTTCGATCAACACCATCACAGTGGCGTAGCCATCGGGGAACTCAACGCGGCTCAGTATGGTGAGGATCGGTTGTGCTGGCATGACTTCTCCCTTGTTGATTGAGTGGGGGCGCTTTATGGCGGCCAGGGTATCAACGCGTTAACCTGAAAGAAAGCCCGATCCGACGCGACGGTTACGCGCGCCAGACGAGCTGTTCAGGGTGCGGTTCGGTCGGATCGCAGCGGATGATCTCGCCATTGGCGATATTTTGCCCGGTCAGGCAGAGGATGAACCCCCAATGGCTCACCACCACCGTCTCCTGCCAATTCGGCTCGGACCGCATCCGCAGGCGGAACTCCAACGCCCGTTCGGTCACCTCCGCGGGAGTTTCGTGCGTCTCCGGCCACCATTTCTCGGATATGTTGGAGAAGTCGTGCGCCGGCCACGCCGACGCCAACCGGCTGCGCGGCGAGCCGATATCGCAGGCCAGCCCAAACCGTTCCCGCACAAGGGGCAAAATTTCGACGGTCAGGCCCAGACGGCGGGCCAGCGGCTCGGCGGTCTGTAACGCGCGGGTATAGGGCGACGCGATGATCCGGGTAATCGGCTCGCGCGCGAGAGTGCGGGCAGCCTGCTCGGCCTGATGATGGCCGTACTCGGTGAGGCGCGCGTCCTCGATGCCGGGATCGCGGCGCGTGGCCGTGAAACGCAGGTTGAACTCGCTTTGGCCGTGGCGCAGCAGGATCATGCGGCGGCCTTACCAGGTGACTTGCGCGCCGGCAATGGCGCTGCAACCGGAGCCGGAGAAACATCCACTCAGCCGGTTCCCGCTGCGTTTGCGGGTGCCATTGCCCTGGGAAGCACGGCCTGGCAGGATTGATGCGCAGGCCCCGGTGGCTGCTTCGGGACCTGGTTTCCGCCGAAACTGCGGGAATTGTTTGTGTACTGTCCGTGCCGCGCCTATCTGTACGGGCTTAGGAGGATCGCATGGGCGCGGGTGGCGGATTTACGATTGACCTGATCCTGTTTGGGATGATCGCAGCGTTTCTGGTGCTGCGGTTGAAGAGCATTCTTGGCAAGCGGACCGGCTTCGAGCGGCCGCCGCAGTCGGCCCGACCAATCGAGCCGCCGCCGATGTTTGATCCCATGCGCAAGGTGGCGCCGCCGGCTCAACCGGCACCGGTGTCGCAACGAGCGGTGCCGGAACCGGTCAGCGCTCTGGGCCAGACACTGACGCAAATGACGGCAATCGACCGGAGTTTCAGCCCGGCCGGGTTCCTCGACGGAGCGGAAAAGGCGTTTCAGATCATCGTGCACGGCTTCGCCGCCGGGGATCGCGGGGCGCTGCGGCCGTTGCTGGGTGAGGAGACCCGGAAGGCCTTCGACCTCGCCATTACCGAGCGGGAGAAGGCCGGTCACATCCAGATCACCGAGGTCCGCTCGATCCACGGCATCACCATCGAGACGGCTGAACTGACCGGCACGGTTGCCTCGATCGCCGTGCGGATCGTCTCCGATCAGGTGAACATGACCCAGACCCAGTCCGGTCAGGTGCTGGCCGGCACCGACGCAGTCACCGAAATCACCGATCTGTGGACGTTCGAGCGCGATCTGGCGCAGCCCAGCCCGATCTGGCACCTGGTGGCGGCGCGCAGTGCCTGACACACCTGGGCTCGAGCCGGCACGGTCACCGCGCGTCGGGCTGTTTGTGACCTGTCTGGTCGATTTGTACCGGCCCTCGGTCGGGTTCGCTGCCATCCGGTTGCTGGAACAGGCCGGCTGCCAGGTTGAGGTGCCGCGGGCGCAAACCTGCTGCGGCCAGCCGGCCTACAACACGGGCGATCGGGCTACCGCGCGGGATTTGGCAGCGGGCCTTCTGGATGCCTTCGGCGGCTACGATTACGTGGTGGCGCCGTCCGGTTCGTGCGCCGGGATGCTAAAGACGCATTTGCCGTTTCTGTTTGACGACGATCCGAATTTGCGGGCGCGCGCGGACCGATTGGCGGAGCGGACGTTCGAGCTCACCAGCTTTCTGGTGGATGTCATAGGGTTCATGCCGCAACTCCGGACCAGTCGGGCAGGGACGTTCACCTATCACGACGCCTGCTCGGGCCTGCGTGAGCTTGGTGTGAAGCAGCAGCCAAGAAAGTTGCTGGCCGACGTGGGCGTGGCGGTGACGGAACTGGCGGAGCCGGAGATTTGCTGCGGTTTCGGCGGCACGTTTTGCGTAAAGTATCCGGAGATCTCGGGCCGGATGGTTACCGATAAGGTGCGGGATATCGAGGCGACCCAAGCTGACACCGTGCTTTCAGGTGATCTGGGATGTCTGTTGAACATCTCCGGCCGGTTGCTGCGGGAAGGCGTCCGGGTCAACGCCAGGCATGTCGCGGAAGTGCTGGTGGAGGGCGGGCTGGATGGGCCGCCGATTGGTGGGGTGGGGTAAGCCTGCTGACCGGAAGGGATGGCGAGCAGCTAAAATGGCAACGAAATTGACGGATTCCCAGGTTATCACGATGACTCTCAAGTTAATGAGGGCCATCATCGCATTGCAGGCGGCCATCGCCCAGTGTGTCCCGGCAGATGGCAGTGAAAAAAGTACCGAAGCATGGCGTCGTCTGAGTGACGTTTCGAAATCCGTTGATGAAGTTATTGGGATCCTGGAAGGCACTTAAAAATGAGCGGCGGAGGCATGCACGAGATGCTGGAGACCGCGAAAAGACTCCGAGCTCTGGAAGATACTATGGCGGCGTTGCAAGAGAGGCCGCCAACCAGTAGCTATTCCGCAATGCCAGATGGACCATTTCGCGACGAAATAGCCGCCCGTCTGGAAGCTGCTTGAGGCTCGGACTGAGGCAAGATTTGCCCAACTCTCAACGACTCTCGAGGTGAGATTTGGTCAGATTGAAGGGAAGTTCGGCCGTATGGAGACCGCATTTGAGCATGTAACGGAAGCAATCACTACCTTAACGGCCGAAGTTCGAGAGTCCCGACGCCATGCCCTTGCAATGTGGCTGACGGTGCTGATAGCCGTGGTGGGTATTGGGATAGCTGTCTGGCAAGGCGTAATCAGCTCCCAATCGGCGTTGATAACCGCGGTTCAAACGGGCGTCGCAATCCAACAGGGGGCGCAGCAGCCGACGCTGCCTTCCGCACCTCCTGTCAATAGCCGCTCCAGTACGCCAAAGTAGGCGCGTCGATAGTTAGCGGGGCAACGGCCGGAAGCCGTGTCCTGGGACCCATCCGGCGATGATCCTCGCACCACGCGACAACCATAGCCCCGTCCTCACAGATCGGACCTGTTCCTTTGTCGATGATACGATCTTAATGCCCGCGCAAAATCTGACTTAAAAACAACTTCAGCCGATCGGTCTGCGGGTTTTCAAAAATCTGCGCCGGCGGGCCACTTTCAACGATCTCGCCGCGGTCCATGAACACCACCCGGTGCGCCACCTGACGCGCAAATCCCATCTCGTGCGTTACGCAAACCATCGTCATGCCGGATTCGGCAAGTTCGATCATTGTGTCGAGTACTTCCTTGATCATCTCCGGATCCAGCGCCGAGGTCGGTTCATCGAAAAGCATGACTTTCGGTTGCATGCACAACGCCCGGGCAATTGCCACGCGTTGCTGTTGCCCGCCGGACAACTGACCGGGATATTTCGCCGCCTGCTCCGGAATCTTCACCCTTTGCAAATACATCATTGCCAATTCCTCCGCCCGGGCCTTCGGCATTTTCCTCACCCAGATCGGCGCCAGCGTGCAATTCTGCAGAATTGTCAGATGTGGAAACAAATTGAACGATTGAAACACCATGCCGACCTCGCGCCGAATGGTATCCAGCGCCCGCGTGTCGTCGGTCAGTTCGGTGCCCTCAACGTAGATATGGCCGGCCTGGTGCACCTCCAGCCGGTTGATGCACCTGATCATCGTCGACTTGCCGGAGCCGGACGGGCCGCAGACGACCACTCGCTCCTTCTCGTGCACCGTTAGCGAAATATCACGCAATACGTGCAGCGTACCATACCACTTGTTGACCTTGTCCAGTGTGATTGCCGCCTTTGCTGTTTCCGTCTGGCTCATGGCAAGCGAGCTCCGTCAGCGGCGTTGCGAGGCAGCAGGCTCGCGTTCCAGTCCCCGGCTACCAATGTGCCGATGCCGACACGTGGTCGCCAAACCCTTCATAAGCTTTGGCTGAAACCCATCCTGCCCCGGTCACCGGAACGGCGGTGCATATTGCAGGCCACCGTTGGTCCAAATGTCGTTGATCCCGCGAGGCACGCCCATCGGCGTGATGTTACGCTTCCACACCTCACCGAGATTGCCGACCTGCTTGATCACGTCATAGGCCCATTTCGGATCCAAACCAAGCTGTTTGCCCATGTCGCCCTCCACGCCCAGCATACGGCGAATATCGGGATCTTTGGAGTCCAGGAACGTATCGACGTTCTGGCTGGTGATGCCCTTCTCCTCGGCGGTGATCATCGCAATAAAAGTCCAGCGCACGATATCGAACCATTTGTCGTCGCCTTTGCGGACCATGACGCCAAGCGGCTCTTTGCTGATGATATCGGGCAGCAACATCAAATCGCCGGCCTTCGGCCCCTGGCTGAGCCGGAAGGTCGCCAACCCCGAGGCATCGGTCGAATACGCCTCACAACGGCCGGACAGAAACGCCCGCTGAATCTCGGTCAGGTCGCCGATCAGGATTGGGGTAAATTTCATGTTGTGCAGGCTGAAATAGTCGGTGATTGCCAGCTGGGTCGACGTGCCGGGCTGCACGCAGATCGAGGCGCCATCCAGCTCCGTGGCGGATCTCACGCCGGATGCGGTTTTCACCAGAAATCCGGTACCGTCGTAATAGTTGATCCAGGCAAATTCCAGGCCCAGCCCAGCTTCCCGCGTCAGCGTCCAGGTTGTGCTGCGTGCCAGCAAATCGATTTTACCCGACTGCAACTCGGTGAAGCGGTTCTCATTGCTGGTCAATACGAATTTGGTTTTCGCGGCATCGCCCAGAGCCGCCGCGGACACCGCCCGGCAGCTATCGGCGTCCAGTCCCCGCATGACGCCCTGCGAGTCCGGCATCGAAACGCCTGGTACGGTACCGGCCGTGCCGCATAGCATCTGGCCTCGGGCTTTCGCCGCATCCAGCGTGACGGAGCCCGATCCTTGCGCACACGCCGTGCCGGCAATGCCACAGGCCGCTAACAGAATGGCCATAGCGCCGAACAATCCCCGCATGTTTGCGTCCCCCAGCCACACTGCAAGTTTTGCGTGACCGCGACTGTCCCGCGATGCGGCAGGAATTTCAATGGGTCATGCAGGAGAGTATCGGACGATCGAGGGCGCGGATCGGGCGTAACGGTCCGGTTTCAACCTTCCGGCAGACCACCGCGTCGCAAACCATCGGCGTAGCACTCGATATCCGCAGCCATACTCATCGGCGAACGGCGGATGGCGTCCTGGACGGTAAAGTTCGGCTCCAGTTTCAACAGGCGCGACAGCACACCCCCTGCCTCCTTGGCCAATCCCAGATGACCAAGCGCGGAGAGACAGCCTTTGAACGCGGATGAGAACCAGGGATTGAGCTCAATCGCCTTGCGGCCTGCTGCCGCAGCTTCCTTGTGCTGGCCCAGAAGCAAGTGTGGCATGATGATCGCCGCATGAAAGAAGAACAGATGCGGATCCGACGGCGACAACTCGATCGCTTTGGTCATCCGAACCAGTGCTGCCTCGTGGTCGCCCAGATAGCTGAGGGCGAAGCCGGAGAAGCACCAGGCGATGGCAAGGTTGGGATTGAGCGAAATCGCACGGTCATGTAGCACGGCGGCCTCGGCGGGCCGTTTCAGCAAGAACGCCCGTACGTGGCTGGCCAGGGTCAGCGCACGCGCATCGTTGGGGGCCATCGCCACCGCAGTGTCGGCCAGTTCACCGGCCCGTCGCGTTGCTGCTTCCGGCTCATCGGTCCAACCCTGGCCGACCAGAAACAGGTGCCAATAGGCGAACCAGGCCAGCGCGTCGGTGTTGGTCGGTTCGGCACGCAATGCGGCCTCCAGCAACTCGCCGGCAGCATGAAACGACAGCCGGTTCATGCGATAAATCGCCGGCACTGCCTGCAACACCAATTCATTGGCCGTAACCCCACGCGGCGTGCGCGTGGCCGCCCGTTCGCCCTCCCGCATCAGCAACAACGGATCCACCTGAGCAACGATTGCCGAAGCCACACGATCCTGCACCGTCAGCGTGTCGGAGGCATCGTGATCGAACCGATTGGCCCAGATCACGGCCTCGCCAGCGTGCATATCCAATAGCCGGACGGTAATGCGGACCCGGTCACCGCCATGCTGGATCGTTCCATCCAAAAGCAGGTCGAGATCGAGGTCAGACCAGCGCACACCACCCTCGCCGGCCTCTCCGGCAATGGCCGCGAGGGAACTGCCCGATACGCAGGATATCCAGCGAAACCGCGACAAAGCGGTGGTGACTTCCTCGGCGAGGCCGACCGACAGTGCGTGATCCACATTTGGCCCGATCACTCGCATTTCCCGGATGCCAAGCCGGAGACTTGATCTGGAACGTCGGTGTGCGACGCCGCCGGAACGTGCTTCCGCCGTCGCCCGGGTTTCCATCGCGGCATTGCCATTGCCGGTTCGGGAGGACACAACAGCGCCGATTGTTTGTCGTCCTGGCATGGGCAGGGCGGGAACAACCAGGTTTTCCATGACTCCGGTTGGTACGCCCGCGTTGGGCGCAGCTCCGTCCGGCATCAATCGGCGTGGCATGCCCCAGGCTGGCGCGACCACGTTGGGTATGGCCCGATCGCGCACCGCTCCGTTACGGTCCGGCAGCATCGTAGCTTCGGCCATACCATTCGTGGGGTCTGACGTGACACGATCTCGTGTGGCGCCACCCGGCATAAGCCGGAACGGCGTCGCCCTGTGCCGCACAGCCTGCTCCGGCACGACCACGTCTTCCGAGACCCGAGCCGGCGTGGCTTCGTTTGACGGGGTATCTTGCGGGACGCCGCCGCCCATGCCACCCGCATGTGAGCCTGATTCGCCCGGTGAGACCCGGCTGGCCGAAACACCGTGAGGAACATCCCGTTCTGACACAGCACCGTCTGCCACAGGCCCTTCCGGCAACTGCACCTCCTCCATGACGCCGTCCAGATGGAGGTCGTGCGCGCGATGCTCCGAGCCAAAACGAATGCGAGACAAAAACGCTGTCATTTCCCGCGGAGCGGTCTCATCGGGCCCGAGACCCATCGCCTCAGCCCATTGTTCACAGGCAAAACGCGCGGCCGCACGATCGCTGGCCTGGATATGGGCCTCAATCAACGCACGCCAGGCGCTGTCGTTCGCCGGATCCAGGCGTAGCAACGACCGCGCCGTCAGGATGATTTCCTCCCGCGGATGGGCTTCCTCCAGGAAGGCTTCGCCGCCGATCCGTGCAAGCGCCACCAGACGCCGCCGCTCTTTCGACAACCAGGCGTCGAACGCCGGATCGAGGCCGTCGAGCTCGTCGAGAAATCCGTCCTCGAATAACCGGAGAAGCGCTGTCTTGCCGGCACCTGCGCCAGCGGCCTCAAGCGCGTCAACCGTGACGTTTTCCAGGCTGATCGCCAGCGAATGGCGCTCCGCTGTCAAAATCCGGTTCCAGGTCGGGCCGAGCGTGCCTTGCAGCTCATGCACCGCCTGACGCAACGAGGCACGGCCTTGTTCGGTAGCCCGCTGGCTCCACAGCAGTACTGTCAGCTGGCTTCGCAGTGATGACTTCGGCGCGGTCAGGGTCAATACGGCGACGATGGCGCGGGTCTTGCGCGAACGAGGAAGATACTCCCCACCGTTGGAATCCCGGATCGCCATTCCGCCGAATAACCGGATCGTCAAACCTGACACAGGGTTCGGTTCACGGTTCGGCTCGTCGCAACGCATGTGCCCGTGAAACCTCACCATCCGATCGATGCTCCATCCAACTGCCCAACGTTGAGGCCGTGGAGCGTCTCGAGCGGTCACCTAGCTCGCAATCCTTAATAAGCAGTGGCGAAACAGGGTCATCAGTCCGTTAATTCGTAGGCCTGTAGCGGTTTTCGCACATATGCGTTCGTTGTGATATCGTATTTTCTTGCCGCCTCCGGCGATGCTTGCGATCCGCGTCGTGGCGGTGCGAGTCTCCGCCACTGGCCACACTCCGGCTTGTGCGGCGAAGCCATGCGGGTCAAAATTCCCCCGCGGACCGGGCCTCGCGCCATGCATCCGCTAACCGGGCTCGCGCCCGAGGGAGAACCGGGATGACCATGCCGCCAACCATCACCGTCGCACCGCGGGCCGCACGCGCTTTGCCGGGTTGGGCCAAATTTCTGCCCGGCCTGGGGCTTTGCGTCGCCATCGCCGCTGTTGCGTTGCTGGCTGGCGACGCCGTGCCATTGGTCGGCGCGCCGTTGTTTGCGATCGCCATTGGTGTGCTGGTCGCCAATACGCTACGCGACACCTTGCGTCTCGCAACATTGAAGATCAGCGATATCAGCAAGCTTTGCCTGAAGACCGGGATTGTCATTCTGGGTGGCAGCCTGGATCTCAGCCAGATCGCGCATACCGGAGGCAGTTCTCTGGGCTTTCTCGCGGTCACCGTGACGGCGGGCCTGGTTTCGGCGCTCACGCTCGGCAAATGGCTTGGGCTCGATTGGCGGATGCGCTGTCTGATCGGCATGGGCACGACGATTTGTGGTGCCTCCGCCATCGCCGCACTGGCGCCGGTCATCCGGGCCAAAGGCGAAGAGATCGCTTACGCCGTTACGGTGGTGTTCTTTTTCAACATGATCGCGGTGTTCCTGTTTCCGACCTTGGGCCATCTGTTCGGGTTGTCGGATAACGGGTTCGGCATTTGGACCGGCACGGCGGTCAACGACACCTCGGCGGTCGTGGCGGCCGGCTTTGCATTCAGCCCCACGGCCGGAACGATCGCGACAATCGTGAAACTGACGCGGACGACGCTGATCATTCCATTGGTGATCGGCTTCGGCCTGGCGTTGCCCTGGCTGGACCCGGAGGCGCCAAAGCAAAGCGTGTCGCTGGCACGTCGGGTGTATGATTCGTTTCCCGTGTTCATCCTGCTGTTTCTGGTGGCATCGATCGCTTGTACCGTCGGGCTGACCGGAGGCCATGCGGCCGACATCCAGCTTCTGGGCCGTTGGGTTTTGGTTATTGCGCTGGCCGCGGTCGGATTGCTTGGGCATTGGCGAGCGTTCGCCGGCGCCGGCGCTCGGCCGCTGTTGTTGGGGGGACTGACGTGGTTTGCCGTCGCAGCGGCGAGTTTGCTGATGCAGGCGATCACTCAGCAGCTGTGACACAATGCGACCATCAGACATGATCGGCGACCGAAGCCGGCGTTCCAGCGACCGCAGCGCGGCGTGAAACGGAGAACAACCGGCCGAGACCTGCAACGGCGGCGCGGTTTTTGGAGCAGCATGGTCATGACCATTAAACTGAGACGCTACGGGCTGATCGCTGGCTGGCTGGCCATTGGGTGGGTCGGGCGCGCCGCCGCGATGCCCAGTTGCGAGGGCACCTACGCGGCTGAATCTCTGCGGCCATTGCCGGCGCGGATTGTGGTCGATCTCGATATCCGCGATCCCTCGCCAGACCATTTGCGCCTTGCGAAACAATTTCTTGCCGGCATGAGTGATGCCGGCGTGGTTTCCGGGCCAAAGCCAAACGTGTTGGTATCGATCAGAAGCAGCCGGCTCGATACGTCATTGAACCAGCCCGGTGGCGGGACGCAGCCAAATTATCCGGGGTTTTCCGGCCTGCAGGACAGTATCCACCAAAGCCTGCCGGCGATGCCCGATAGCCACCTTGGTACCACGTCGTCGCCGCCTCCGCTGCCGACAATCCTGTTTCATGTGGAAGCGACGGAACCAAATGCGGCGCACGCCTCCTGGGTGGCCAACGTGCAATGTCGAATGACCGGCACGGATGACGGCGCGCTGGCTGAGGATCTGGGCCGCGTTATGGGGGGCGCACTAGGCCGGCGGGTTGCTCGCGGGGCGCTTTGAGACATTGCTTCTGCGGCACGTAACCATTTTGAAAGGAGTATCGCTTATCAGGTGCCGGTGAATCCCTTTTGCTGGGTGTATTGGCCAATGGCAGTTTACCAACTTGTCGACCAGCTGTCCCGCGATCCCGAATCCAGGGATAAGTGGACCATCGAGCGCGCTCTCCCCGGCGGGCCACCCATTCGCCTGTTGTTCCAAGGTACCAGGCGCCAGGCACAATCCGAGGTTACACGGCTGAATGCCTTCCTCAAGGTGAAGACGGGGGCATCAAGGTCACGAGCCCCGGAGGACCGCGGATTCCGAACCCACGTAGATGCGCTGACGGTCAGTGCCTGGAGCATGCCAGGATTTGGGTTGAGCGGCTCCGCCGACTGAGCCTTTGGTGGAACGGTCGGCGTCCACCTGTCTCAACCATCATGGCGCTTCGTTGGCGGGTCCAGCGGATCTCCTGATCACCTGAGCCGGCGGAGTGTGGCGCGGATAAACCTCCGCAAGCAGAACCATTGCGAACTGCGGTTGGCCGAGACGCAAGCTCCTCGCCATTAGGCATGAGGCGTTTGCTGGCGGCGACCTGGCAAAGGTCCGATTTGGCCTGTTGAGACGTTTTACCGATATCAGGAAGTATTTCTTGACGCGCTTTGTTAGTCTCGTTAGTTAGCGCGGGACGGCACGCACCGGTGCAGCCGGAAACCCGGGATAACAACGACCAACCGGTGTGTCCGTCGCAGCCTTGGATCCCGCCTGCCGGGGCGCTGTGTTCCGGAAGGCGCTATCGTTTCCGCAACTGGATCATCCTCGACAGTACGTCGAGATTGGAGTCTGCCATGAACACCTCGACAACGGACGGCGGCCGCATCCGCCTGGGCGGGGGATCCCGCCTTCCCGCCACCAGCAAAATTACCCTGGGCGGCGGGTTCCGGCTGCCGGCTGCGAGGCCGGTGAACGGTAAGATCACTCTGGGCGGTGGGTTCCGACTGCCGGCCGCGCGGTAACGCGTTTCCGGTGACGAACGATCCCTCGCGGCGGTCCGGGCCGCGAGGGGTTGGCGCTTGCCGGCCGTACGGACCTCCGGAGTCGTTTCACAACAGGACAAATCGGTTGTAGCCGGCATCCTAATTGGCGGATGCCTGCGGGCGTGACCGATTGCATGCAATGCCGGACCGCTCATTGTCACGGCTGCCAAATTGTTCGGCACGAATGGTCCCAATCGAGAGACCACCATTGGTGGCTCCACGTGAGCCAATCCGGTGGTTCCCCGGGTTACGCCGAAACAAGAAGTCCACCGTCCGCTTTCCGTTTCACCCTCAACCTGCCGGCCGCCGCAGCAGGAAATCCGAGGTCCCTCATGCCGGACACAATCCCACCTATTGCCCGCTTTTATCGCCTGATCGAGCAGGCTCGGCCGCCAATGCGCGCTGACCGCTCAGGCGCCGGTACATTGCCGACACGGGCCTACCGTTACTGTGAGGCCGTCACTGCGGCATCGAGCTATGGCTGGTGGGTTTTTCCACCCACCATGTTGCGGTTTATCTGGGACGGCGCGGATATATTCTGGACCTGCGACGACCTCGACGACTGGGAGCCGCTTAGCCCGTCGGCGCAACTTCCGGGATTTTCCGCCGCGTTCGATGCAGCGGCGCCGGCCAACCTGCAGGGATGCGCGCCACCAATGCTGACCGCGCTGCCGGAGCCCGGCACGCTGCAAATCTGGACTGGCCTGATGGTCCGCACCTTGCCCGGCTGGCACATCCTGGTCCGCGCTCCGGCCAACCTGCCGTTGCCCGGTGGCTTTGTGCTGTATGAGGGGATCGTCGAGGCAGACACATGGTTTGGGCCGCTGTTTACCAACTTGCGCTTCACGCGCACGCACAGCCCGATCACACTGCGGCCCGACTTCCCGTTGCTGCAAGTGCAGCCGGTCGCCGCTGGCTCATACGCCGACGCGGTGCTGAATGCGACCGAACTGGTGCCGGGGATGGACGGCCTGGCCGAGGCTGACTGGCTCGGTTATCATCAGACCATCGTCATTCCGAACCAGGATCCGGATCGTCCGTTTGGTGCTTATGCAAAACAGGCACGCCGCCGCTGCAAGGCAACTGACGGCGTCACGTGCAAGCCGCCGGCTCGAGCCGGCAAATAGCGAAATTTCATCGCCATCTACCGCGGACTCTGACGCCGAAGGGTGCGACGGCGACGGCAATAGCACCCGAAATCGTTGCAGGCCGGCGCACCCTTACCTGTCATCACCGGCACTGATCCTGTGATCTTTTTTCAATGCGGTGTGGCGAAAGCTGCGCTGGCCAGGCCATGCGGACAGCCAGCTCGGTCTCGCGCTTTTGCGACTGTCAGTACCGACGGGCTACGCCCGTAATATCCGCGGCCGGCCGGCATCCCGCGCGGCGTGACAGATGAAATCCACCAACGCACCAATTCCGGCCGTGCCCGCAACGGTTGCCACACGAGTCAGCCCCCATACCTCCTGCACGGCGTCGATTGCGCCCAGTAACGCGGGATCGTATCCGGTAAGCAACAGAATCGGCACCGAGCGATCGTAATCGGCTGCCATCTTCATGACATGAAAACCGTCCTGGACCTCTCCGTCGAGGTCAGCGATCACTGCCATCGGACGCAATGTGGTCAACATCATCCGGAGATCGTCCCCGGTGGCGGCGTGTTGCACGTCAATGTCGAGGAATTCGCATACCGACTCCAAATAATCACTGCTCTTATCGGGGTCACGCACAACCAGCACGGCATGCTGAGGCGACCCACTCGGATCAGCCGGCGAAGCGATTTCCCAGGGTCGGTCAATAACATTTGCTGGTCCGAACTGATTCATGTCGCCTCCGATTGAACATACGATACGGACCTGAATGGTCCCGGTGCCGCCTAACCAGCTCCTTGCGGTAACATTAAACCGGGTTATAGATTACCTCACGTTAGTAATTCGTGGGATCGCGCTAAATTAGCGTGAACGAACGTGAAATCGCCGACAGTGTTCTCGTTTTGGCTTTTACGCGGGCGAGCGAATCTGATTCGCTCTGTCGATTGCTTGCTGGATGCATTGTTGCGCTGACCCGGCGTCGCCCCAGCCAGCGATCTTCACCCATTTTCCGGGTTCCAGATCTTTGTAGTGTTCAAAGAAATGCTGGATCTGCTCCAGTGTTATCCTGGGGAGATCTGTGTAGTTTCGTATGTCAACATATCTTTGAGTCAGTTTCGTCGATGGAACCGCGATGATTTTCTCATCACCGCCGCTTTCGTCGGTCATGTTCAACACACCGACCGGGCGGACATTGATCACCGCACCCGGCAGGATCGGCCGCGTATTGGCGATCAGCACGTCGATTGGATCGCCATCGGCGGACAGAGTATGCGGCACGAAACCATAATTCCCGGGATAGCGCATCGGCGTATACAGGAACCGATCGACCACCAGCGTGCCGGCTGCCTTGTCCAACTCGTACTTGATTGGCTCGCCGCCGATCGGTACTTCGACGATGACGTTGATATCGACCGGCGGGTTATCACCGATGGCAATTGCTTCGATGCGCACGAATGCAGTCCTTCCTATGTCGCGACCCTATGTCGCGACGCCTCACTTTCCGGGGTCATGATCTTACAAGCCAGGCCGAAACATGGAAATGTGGCCCCAATCTCGGCTCTCGGCAGGATGCACCCGACGGCATATTGTGATACGGTGTGCCACACAGGAGGAATCAAAATGGACGCGACACCCGACATGACCCGCCGCCCACGCGACCCGGTACGGCCGGAGGCCATCGCCCCCGCGCTGTTTGCCCATTTCGTCGTGCGCACCTCGAATTTCGACGCGATGCGCCACTGGTATCAGACCGTGCTCAACGCCCGCGTCGTGCATGACGACGGCAGGCTCTGCTTTATGACCTACGACGACGAGCATCACCGTCTCGCGCTGGTCAACGTGCCTGGCCTGCAGAAGCCGGCGGCTGACAGCTGGGGGTTGAATCACCTCGCCTACAGCTACAACTCGCTGCGGGATTTGCTCTCGACCTATGTGCGGCTACGCGATCAGGGGATCGTTCCGTTCCGGCCGATCAATCACGGACCAACAGTGTCGATGTATTATCACGACCCCGACGGGACCGGGATCGAATTGCAGGTCGACACGTTCCCCACCAAACAGGAAGCGCAGGAGTGGTTTGGCCGCGATGCGTTCAGGGAGAACCCGATCGGCGTGCTGTTCGACCCGGAAGAGCTGTTGAAAGCCTTTGAGGCGGGTGTGCCGGAGGAGGAATTGCTGACCCGGCCGTCGGGTGCTGCCGCGCCGAGTCTTGCTGCGCGCGGTTGATCGTTCGGGCCTTGTCGTGACGGCATCAAACCGGTGCCGTCACAACGGCCCGGAGCCCATACCCTACGGCGAACGACAGTCCGGCCGCAGCCATGCCGATCAGTAATGTTTCCGTTCCCGACCGCAACCAACCCACCGTCGACCATCGGCTTTTCGCCGTGCCAATTCCGAAGAACACCAGGCTCGTCGCAACCACGCACCAGGCCACGCGATAAGTCAGCAGATAGCTGATCAAAGGCACCAGTCCGCACAACACAAACGCCGCCGAGGTATTAATTGCCGCCAGCATCGGAGATTTTACGACCGGGGACAAACCGTATTCCTCAGCGGCCATGGTCCGTACCCAAAGCTCTTCGTCCGATGAGATCACGTCGACGATGCGCTCCAGATCGGCACCGGAAAATCCTTTCAGACTGAAAATCTGCCGGATTTCCTCGCGTTCCCCACCCGGTTCCAGCGCGATATGCTTACGCTCGACAGCAAGCAAGCGTCGATAATCGTCCAGATCGGCCTTGGTCGCACTGTAATTGCCGGCTCCCATCGCGAAACCGTCCGCAATCAGGTTGGCAAGGCCAAGAACCAGCACGACAGTCGAGGGTAATTGCGCTCCTACCACGCCGGCCACAATGGCGAAGGTTGTGATCGTTCCATCGATCCCACCGTAGATCCAGTCGCGCAGATAATTGCCGACGGTGTCGCGGGCAAGACGTTGTTCGATTGCTTCCCTGCTATGGTCGTGTTCAAGTCTGCCGCGCGGGTCAGCGAGTTTATCGCTCATGGTCAACTGATTGCCTGATGTTGGGAATTGACCGGCGCATTGCCGGCCGACGGCAACGGCCGGTTCAGAATTCTGCTGACCGCAACAAGCGCGCCAGGCGGTCCAGTACCGCGTTCACGAGGCCCGGCTCAGGTCCGGTGAAAAATCCACGTGCAATATCGAGGTACTCGTTAATCACGACTTTCGCGGGGGCTCCTCCGCTGGCTGCAAGTTCCGCTACGGCAGCCCGCAGTAACGCACGTAGCACCGGGTCGATCCGTACCAGGGGCCAATCAGCAGGCAATGCCTCGGCGACCATTGTGTCGATGGTATCTTGCTGACGAACCACCGCACGCACGATCTCGGCAAACAGCGGCACCTCGGCATCCGGGATACGCCCGTCTTCGTAGCCATGCTCAGCGGCAGTTTCCCCCAGCCGATGGCGGACGAACTGATCGATGACAGTTTCCGGGTTTTCCTGCGCCTGCTCACTTTGGAACAAGGCCTGCACAGCAGCGACCCGTGACGCCGTCCTGGTGCGTGGACGACTGGCTTTCGGGCGATCCGGCGGTTTCACGCCGCGCCGAGGCGGCGGGCCGCATTGATCTGCAACAGCGCAGCCACAGCGGCTTCCGCACCTTTGTTGAAGCCGTCCATACCGGATCTGGCTTCCGCCTGCGCCAAGGTGTCACAGGTGAGCAATCCAGTGCCGATACAAAGACCGAACTGCAACGACACGCTCATGATGCCTTCCATGCTGGCACGACAAATGAACTCGTAATGATCGGTCTCGCCTCGGATGATGCAGCCCAGAGCAATGAAACCATCAAACCGTTTGGCGCCGCGCACGGCGAGGCGAATGGCTTGCGGCAGTTCATAGGCGCCGGCGATGTCGAGCGACTCATTGGTTGCGCCGGCTTCGTGGAGAATTCGCTCGGCACCGATCGTCATGCCGTCGATTACGGATTTGTAGTACGGTGCGCGGATAACCAGCAGATGCGGCGGTGCGCCATCGACTTTGGGCGCGGCCGGCAGCGGAGCATCTTCCGTGCTCATGGCGCGGTCCCAGAAACATGCCGCAGGCGATAACGGCGCCGGGACAGGCCTCGATGGAGAGGCGAGCGGAAGGTCATACCTCGTATCCCCCGCCAACGATGTTCGGGATCAGCCGCTGCTCGATGATGTTCAATCCATAGCCGTCCAGCCCGATCACCGTCCTCCGCCGGTTGGTCAGCAGGATCATGTTCTTCACGCCCAGATCGAGCAGGATCTGCGCGCCAATTCCATAATCCCGCAACTCGCGCGCCGGCCGAGGCTGCGACGACAATAGCCGAACCCGTTCCGCCAGCGCCGTCTTGCGATGTTCACGGATCATCACGACCACGCCACGGCCCGCTTTTCCGATCATGTGCATCGCATTGTGCACCGCGATCCAGTGCGGCTGTCCAGTCATATCGTCCAACAGATCGACCGCGTGCATCCGCACCATCACCGGCGCGCCATCGGAGACATCGCCTTTCACCAGGGCAAGATGTTCCTGATACTCAACCGTGTTGGCGTAAACGATGGCGCGCCAGTCGCCGCCGGCAGCGTGTTTAAACAGACCTTCCTCGACCTTGCGTACCAGCCGTTCAGTCAGCCGCCGGTGTGCAATCAGATCGGCAATAGTACCCAACTTCAGGTTGTGTTTTTGCGCGAAGGTAACCAGGTCCGGCAGCCGGGCCATCGTCCCATCGTCGTTCATGATCTCGCAGATCACCGCCGACGGGTGTAGTCCGGCTTTGCGCGCGATATCGACCGAAGCCTCGGTATGACCTGCCCGCACCAGCGTGCCGCCCTCACGGGCCACCAAGGGGAACACATGGCCCGGAGTGGTAATGTTATCCCTCGTGACACCCTCGCGCGCCTCGATCGACACCGTGAAGGCTGTCTGGTGCCGTGTGCCGTTTTGCCGGCTCATCAGCGGCAAGCCGAGTTTCTCGACCCGGGTCTGGGTCAACGCAAGGCAAATCAGCCCACGCGCATGGCGTGCCATGAAATTGATCGCATCCGGCGTCGCAAACTGGGCTGGGATGACCAAATCACCCTCGTTCTCCCGATCGTCGTCGTCGAGCAGAATGAACATCCGCCCATTGCGTGCCTCTTCGATCAATTCCTCGGCGCTCGACAAATATTTCGATAGTTCCGCATGAGCGAGCGCGTTCAGGGCCAGGTTTTCCATCACGTCGTCTCCGCAAGCCGGGCCACGTAACGTGCCAGCATATCGATCTCGATGTTTACCTTGTCGCCAGGCTTCATGGTGCCAAACCCGGTGACCGAGGCAGTGTGTGGGATCACATTCACGCCGAACATATCATCCCGCACTTCATTCACCGTCAACGATACACCGTTCACGGCGACGCTGCCTTTCACCGCAATAAACCGCGCCAACGGCTTCGGCACCCGGAACTGCCATCGCGTGGAACCATTTTCTGCTGTTGCCGACAGCGCTTCTCCGACACCGTCGATATGACCGGAAACCATGTGCCCGCCAAGTTCATCACCAATACGCAATGACCGTTCCAGGTTGACCTGGCTGCCGACGGTCCAACCACCCAGGGTCGTGCAGGCCAAAGTCTCGGCCGAGGCATCACCGGCGAAGCTGTCGGTGTTCACCTCGACCGCCGTCAGGCAGCACCCGGAACATGCGATCGAGGCGCCGATCGGAATTGTTGCCGTGTCCGCCCAGGGAGCAGCGATCACGAGGCGCATATCTTTGCCATCGCCGATCGGTTGGATGGCGCGGACGCAGCCCAGAGCGGTAACGATCCCGGTGAACATTCAGGTCGGCCTTTTGAGTTCAGTCAGCATATCAGAGCCAAGAGGTATGCAACGGCTACGAACAAAGCGAGGCATCATAGCAAGTTTTTCAGTTCCGAAACCCTGCACCGCGGGCCAGCCGTCACCGCCCATCACGGCAGGGGCATGAAACCAGGCAATGCGATCGACCAAATCGGCCCGAACGAAGGACGCAGCGACCTGTCCGCCACCTTCCACCAGCACGCGGGTCAGGCCTTCTTCCGCCAATGCAGCCAGACCATCGGTCAGGTCGATCCCGACAGCGCCAGAGGCAACATCAATCACTTTGGCACCAATGCCGACAAAGGCATCCCGTCGCGCCGGATCAACCCCGTCACGGACCAGGAACCATAGCGGCACCTCCGGCGCGGTTTGCGCCAGCTTGCTGGTCAATGGCGTGCGCAGGTGACTGTCCACGATCACTCGCACCACCGGCGTTGAACGAAACCCATCGATCCGGCAGGTCAGTTCCGGATTATCCGCCATGACGGTGCCGACGCCGGCGAGCACGGCGTCATGCTGACCGCGCAACACATGTGCCATGCGGCGCGCCTCGGGACCGGTGATCCACTGGCTCTCCCCGGTGGCAGTGGCTATCTTGCCATCCAACGTGGTGGCGAGTTTCAGTGTGATCATCGGCCGGTCCCGGGTTACCCGGAGGACAAATCCAGCCTGGTCCTCGCCGGCCTCAGCTTCCAGCAGTCCATGAATCACTTCGATACCGGCGTCGCGCAGACGCGCCACACCCTGACTGTCGACCCGCTTGTCAGGATCGAGCATGGCGATCACCACGCGAGCCACACCCGCCTCGATCAGCGCGTCCGTGCAGGGTGGGGTCTGGCCCCAATGACAGCACGGCTCCAAGGTGACGTAGGCGGTGGCACCGCGGGCAGCCTCCCCGGCCATGGATAAAGCTGTGGGTTCTGCGTGGGGACGACCCCCTGAACCTGTATAACCTCGGCCGACGACCCGACCATCGCGCACCAATACACATCCGACCGACGGATTAGGCCAGGTTGTCCCCAGGCCGCGCCGCCCAAGTGCCAGAGCAGCTCGCATGAAATTCAGATCAGTTTCGGCGGTCTCTGGCATGCGGGTGATGCTCGCACAGTGGTAAGGTCCCCGGAATACACAGCTCCATCATACCTCACATCTCTTAAAGACTAATATAAGGTTAAGAGAGATGGGGGGGAGTGTCCCGGGGCTCAATGACCACCTCATTGACGACTTACCGGCGGGTAACCTATGGTCCGCCGCAATACGTCGCGGTGCCTGGACGGCCCGCCAGTAAGGGAGGCCGCCCTCGGTGGAAGACGCCGCGCGTCTGTTGCAGCTTGTCGTCAATGGTGCGGCGGCTGGTTGCATTTACGGACTGATCGCACTCGGGTTCGTCTTGATTTACAAGGCGACGGAGATGGTGAACTTCGCCCAGGGCGACATTATGATGCTGGGCGGGTTCGTCGCGTATAGTGCAATCACCCATTTTGGTCTCAATTACTGGCTGGGCGGATTGGTCGCGATCGCGATTACAGCTGCATTCGGCTATGCACTTGATTTCGTCATATTGCGACGAGTTATTGGACAGCCGCAATTCGCCGTTGTCATGTTGACCCTGGGTCTGGGCTTTATCTTTCGAGCCGGCGCCGGAATTGCCTGGGGTTATGATTCCGTTGGTTTCGACACGCCATTTACCAACAAGACCGTGAAAATCGGGTCGTTGGTGCTCGGCGATGACAATTTGTCGATCATTGCCGGGACCGTCATACTTTGTCTCGTGCTGTATCTGTTTTTCGCCAAGACACGGCTGGGTGTGGCGATGCAGGCATCATCGCAAAATCAGCTGGCGGCGTATTACATGGGGATTCCGGTCCGCAACGTTTTCTCGATGATCTGGGCTATCAGTGCCGGCGTGGCGGCTGTTGCAGGGATCCTGTTGTCGCCGGTGTCGATGATCGACGTGAACATGGGTTTTCTGGGGATCAAGGCATTCGCCGCGGCGGTGATCGGCGGGTTCGGCAGTATCCCGGGCTGTCTGATCGGCGGCGTCTTTGTCGGTATCGTGGAACAGCTGGCCGGCTATTATCTGCCGGCGGGGTTCCAGGAGGTCACCTCCAACATCGTGCTTCTGGGCATGTTGTTCATCCGGCCGCAGGGCCTCTTCGCTGAACGTATGGGCAAGAGGGTCTGATGCGCCATCTGTTCCGCACCAGTTACCAGCAGGACCTGAGGGCATGGCGCCATGGCGGCGATGTGTTCTGGTATGGCCTGTTGGTTGTCATCGTGTTGGCTATTCCCTTCATTCTGGATGAATTCTACGTCGGTGAAATGGGCGGTGTGTTCATTTATGCCATAGCTGGTGTCGGACTGATGCTGCTGATCGGTTATACCGGCCTGATCAGTCTGGGCCACGCCGCCTTTCTCGGCATTGGCGCCTACGTGAACTCGGTGTTGCTGTCGCATGGCGTGCCGTTTCTGATTACTTTGCCGGTCGCCGGATTGTTTACCGCGATCTGTGGCGCAGCGATCGGCCGGCCGACTTTGCGCATGAGCGGCTTGTATCTTGCCATCGCGACACTGTCCTTTGGCGGCATTGTCGGCACCGTATTTCAGAAATGGACCGCAGTGACCGGCGGTTTCGACGGGTTTGCAGTGCCAACGCCGTACGTGTTTGGCATCTCTGTCGAGGGTGCCACCGGCGTTTATTACGTTTCGTTTGTTGTGCTGCTGTTCACGTTGTGGCTGTCGATCAATTTGCTGCGCTCGCCGATCGGGCGGGCGATGGTGGCAATCCGCGACAGTGAGGTCTCCGCGCAGAGCATGGGGATCCATCTGGCGAAGTACAAGACCCTGGCATTTGCAATCAGTGCCGGGATTACTGGGTTGGCGGGAGCGTTGTTTGCACATTATGTGCGGTTTCTGGCACCTGACTCGTTTGACGTGCTGTTGTCGGTGCAATTTGTCACCATCGTGTTCGTCGGCGGGTTGGGGTCGTTACGCGGTGCGATTCTGGGCGCGATTTTCGTGCGATTGTTGCCGCAGGCGATAGCCATCGTGCGCGACGATCTGCCGTTCGGCATCGGACGTTTGCCGGGCCTGGAACCATCGTTGTTTGGTCTTGTGCTGGTCCTGGTCATTCTGTTTCAGCCCGGTGGGATGAACGGCTTGTGGCTCAAGATCAAGCTATGGTTCGAGACCTACCCGTTCATGCGGCAAACCAGTGGCCGGCGGCAGAAATCCTATGCCAGATCGGAGCGCCTGCGATGAGTGCACTATTTGCCGCCAAAGACATATCGGTTCGCTTCGGCGGTATTCGCGCCGTCGATGCGGTCAGTTTCGAGGTCGAACAGGGCGAGATCTTTTCCATCATCGGTCCGAACGGTGCCGGCAAGACCACGATCTTCAACCTGATCAGCCGGATTTATAACACAACGGAAGGCGAGCTGATCTTTGCCGGCAAAGACATTACCCATGCCCCACCGCATACCATAGCCGGCCTCGGCATCGCGCGCACGTTTCAGAATATCGAGTTGTTTGCCAACGCGACGTTGCTGCAAAATCTGCTGATCGGCCGACATCGTCATTCGACCGTTGGATACTTGTCGCAGATTGCCTTTCTGCCGTCGACTCGCCGGGCAGAAATCAAGCACCGCGAAAAGGTCGAGGAGGTAATCGCCTTCCTCGATCTGCAACGTTATCGCGATTCGCTGATCGCCAACTTGCCGTATGGCGTGCGCAAGGTCGTTGAACTCGGGCGAGCCTTGTGCACGGAGCCAAAGCTGCTGCTGCTCGACGAACCGTCGTCCGGGCTGAATGTCGAGGAAACCGAGGGGATGGGGTTCTGGATCGAGGACATCAAGAAAGACCTCGGTATCACCGTGATCATGGTCGAGCACGACATGGCATTGGTATCCCAGGTCTCCGACCGCGTCATGGCGCTGAATTACGGTAAAGTACTGGCCATGGGCACGCCGCACGAAGTGCAAACTCACCCTGAAGTTGTGCGTGCCTATATCGGCGGCGATGCTGAGGTAGAGGCATGACCGAACCTTTGCTGCGCGTCGATGCGATCGAAACCTTCTATGGCCCGATCCAGGCTATTCGTGGCGTCTCGTTGGAGGTAGCGCCACACCAGATCGTCACCGTACTGGGCGCGAACGGCGCCGGGAAAACCACGGTATTGCGTACCGTGTCGGGCATTCTCGATCCGGAAGCGGGCGGTGTGCTGTTCGAAGGCAAGAACATCGTCCACATGGCCCCCGATCAGGTCATGCGCATGGGGATTTGTCATGTGCCCGAGGGCCGCGAGGTGTTTCCGTTCCTGACGGTACGCGAAAACCTGATGATGGGGTCTTATACGCGGCGCGACAGTGCTGGCATCGCCGATGATCTGGCGTTGTGCTTCGGCTATTTCCCGCGGCTGCAGGAACGTCAGCACCAGCGCGCCGGCCTGCTGTCGGGCGGCGAACAGCAAATGCTGGCAATCAGCCGTGCCTTGATGGGTAAGCCGAAACTGCTGCTGCTGGATGAGCCCTCACTGGGTTTATCGCCAATTCTGGTGCAGCAGATTTTCGAGATCATTCGCCGCATCAACCAGGAACAAGGCGTCGCCATCTTGCTGGTCGAGCAGAACGCTCATATCGCACTGAAAACTGCCGACTACGGTTACGTGTTGGAGGTAGGCCGGATCGTCGCCGCCGACCATTGCGCCACCCTGCTGGGCCGTGACGACATCAAGGAATTCTACCTGGGCCAGAAGGAGGCGGGGGTCCGCGGCCAGCGGCGATGGAAAAAGAGACGGCTATGGAACTGAGCTCCACCATCCCCGCCTTGCTGAGCCAACAGGTCGCGACATTTGGTTCCGAAACAATCTTGCGCAAAAAGCAACGCGGGATTTGGAACGCGGTTACGTGGTCGGACCTCGACGGGTTTGTGCGACAAATCGGCCAGGGTTTGCGCGCCGCCGGCCTCGCGCATGGTGATGCCGTTGCCGTGTTGTCGGATACCAGGCCCGAATTTGCGTACGCCGATCTTGCGATCCTTGGCTGTGGTGCGGCCAGCGTGGCAATCCGGCCGGCCGATGAAGCACCGCGCGTTGGCGAAATTCTGCGTGAGACTGGCGCCGCATTCGCGATTGTGGAGGGCGAGGAACAGCTCGATAAAGTCCTCGGCGTGCGCGCGGATTGTCCTGCGTTGCGGCATATCGTCATCATCGACATGAAAGGTCTGCGCGATTTCCGTGATCCCAAATGCTGCAGCCTGGCTGATTTGATTGCCGGCGGTGCCGGCCAACCCGACTGGCGAATCGCGACGGCGTCGGTCGCTCCGGACCAGACCGCTGCCATTCTGGTCGATGCCAGCGGACCTGGGCGTACCGTCACGCACGCCGAGATCATGCGGCTGATCGAAGAAACCGGTGTGAACCTCGGTGTACGACCGGGTGACGAGCGGCTCGCAGTGTTGCCAATGGCAGATCCGACCGAACGCGTCCTCGGCCTGTATCTGTCGCTGAAACATCGGATCATCAGCAACTATCTGGAAAACCCGGAGACTGCGACGGAAAATCTGCGTGAAGTGAAGCCAACCGTGTTTGGCGCGGATAGTGAGGCATGGGAACGGCTGCACGCCCGCATTACTGCCCAGTCGGAAGCGGCTACGGGGGTGCAAAAGGCGGCGTACCGGTGGGCCATTGGGGCTGGAGCATCTGGCGGCCTGTCCGGCGCTCTGGCGAATTTTCTGGTGTTACCGGCGGTTCGCGCGCAACTAGGTTTCGGCAGGCTGCGGGTCGCTTATGTCGGCGATCGTTCGATCCCGGCGGAAATCGATCGTTGGGCTCGCGCGCTTGGGATAACGGTGCGGTTTATCAATCCGTTCCGGAAGGGAGAAACGTATGTTTAAGAATCTGCTCGCCATGGCCTTCAGTGTCGCATTGACCTTGCCGGCCGTGGCGGAAACGACCCGCGGCGTAACCGATAGTGAAATTGTCATCGGCACGTATTCCGATTTGTCCGGCGTGACGGCCATGTGGGGCGTCAACAACACCAATGCCTGGCGCATGGTGTTCGATGACGTCAACGCCGAAGGCGGCATCAACGGCCGCAAGATCAAATACATCGTCGAGGACAATCAATATCAGATCCCTCGTTCCGTGCAGGCGGCGAACAAGCTGATCAATCGCGATGGCGTGTTCATGATGGTTGCCAACGGCGGCACGCCGATGAACAATGCGGTGATGCCGGAGCAGCTCGCCAAGGGCGTGCCGAACATGTTCCCGCTGACCTCGGCGCGATCGATGTATGAGCCGTTTCACCACCTGAAGTTCGGCCTTGCCGCATCGTACTACGATCAGATGCGCGCTGGGGTGAAGGTGTTCGTCGAGCAGCATCACAGCAAAGCAATTTGCTCGATGTCGCAGGACACCGATTTCGGCCGCGACGTGATGGATGGCGCACAAGATCAATTGAAGGCGATGAACCTGACGTTGGTTGCACAGACTTTGCATAAACCGACTGACACTGACTTCAGTGCCTCAGTCGCCAAACTGCACGACGCCAATTGCGACCTGATTCTATTGGGCACGATCACACGCGATACCATCCAGATCGTATCAGCGGTCAGGAAAATTGGTTGGAACGTCGAGATGCTGGGTCAGGCCGCAAGCTACGAGGAGGCGGTGGCGCAGGTGCCCGGCGGCGCGACGGAAGGGTTTTACTCGATGACGCCGATCCTGTTCGTGGCGGCGTCCAATCCGTCCCCGGCGGTGAAGGAGTTCGCCGAGAAATATCAGGCCCGCTTTGGCAAGGAACCGAATTTCGCGGCTCAGCTCGGCTATACCGCGGGGCAGCTCGTGGTGCTTGGCCTGCAGAATGCCGGTAAGGACCTGACCACTGACAGCTTTGTCGCGGGTATGGAGAAGATCAAGGATTGGCACGATATCTTCGGCTCGCCGGCGATGACGTTCAGTGCGACGAAGCATCAGGGGTCGAACGAGTCGTTCCTGTGTGTGGTCAAAGACGGCAAATGGGTGCCGGTCAGCACCACGCCCTACGGCTACTGATTTTTCGCGGCAGCTCATGGGCTTGACCCGGCTCCTGGGCGAGGCACCGTATCGGTAGAACTGGCCGGCCAGACCATCGGTTCAGGAGCAAGCCATGCTGGAAACCTCGATTGCCGGAAGCCTGCCGAAACCCGCATGGCTCGCGGAGCCGAATAAGCTTTGGCCGGAATGGCGGCAGAGTGGCGCCGAGCTCGACGCCGCCAAATGCGATGCCACCTTGCTGGCGATCAAGGAGCAGGAAGACGCCGGCATCGATATCGTCACCGACGGCGAACAGGCCCGCCAGCATTTCGTGCACGGTTTCCTGGAGCGGATCGAGGGGATCGACTTTGCTCACAAGGTTGAAATGGGTATCCGAAACGATCGCTATAAGGCGATGGTGCCCGTGGTCACCGGCCCGCTGCGTCTGACCGGCCGGGTGCACGAAATGGAGGCTCGTCACGCCCGCGCCCACACGCACCACAAGTTGAAATTCACCCTGCCTGGGCCCATGACCATCGTCGATACGATCGCCGACACGCATTACGGCGATAAGGTCACGCTGGCGATGGCGTTCGCCGATCTGTTGAACCAGGAAGCGCGCGCGCTGCAAGCCGACGGTGTCGACGTTATCCAGTTCGATGAGCCGGCGTTCAACGTCTACATGGACGATGTCGCCGGCTGGGGCATCGATGCGCTGCATCGCGCGATCGCCGGCCTGACCTGCACCACCGCGGTGCACATCTGTTACGGATACGGCATCAAGGCGAACATCGACTGGAAATCCACGCTTGGCGGCGAGTGGCGACAGTATGAGCAGACTTTCCCGGCGCTGGCTCGCAGCCGGATCGATCAGGTTTCGTTGGAATGTGCCAATGCCAGGGTGCCGGCCCGGCTGATGGGACTGCTGGAGGGCAAGGATGTGCTGGTTGGCGTTATCGACGTGGCCTCCGATCGGGTCGAAACGCCGGAGGACGTGGCTGCGACGATCGCCGCGGCGATGCACCATGTGCCGCCGGAGCGCCTGTTCCCTTGCACCAATTGCGGCATGGCCCCGATGCGGCGCGACATCGCACTGGCGAAGCTGGTAGCGTTAAGCCAGGGCGCAGCGTTGGCGCGGCGGCGGCTGAGTATGTGACCCCTGCGGATCCGTCATCCTCCGGACAAGCTGCATACGCCTACTTAACCGACATTGTGGTTATGCTTTCCACGTCGTGGCCGGGCACCGACCCGGCCAATCTCAACCAACACAGTGCCGAGGACAGCACCGGTCGGTGCTCGGTGATGACGTTGAGAGCAAGGTGTTACCAGGCAGATTGGACATAAGGCAGCGCGTCCCCGGGCAGGTCGGCGGACGCCGTCTCACCGCGATGGTTGCGGCGCGTAAACGCCGCCGCTAGCTTCCGCCGGTGTCTGGAGCGAGGCCGGTATGATTACGATCCTGTTCAATTTGGCGATATGGGTAGTGAACCTGTATAAATGGGCGGTTATCATCGCGGCGATCCTCAGCATGCTGACTTCGTTTGGCGTGCTCGACACGCGGAATCACATCGTCTGGATGATTACCGATTTCTTCTATCGGATCACCGAGCCCGCATTGCGTCCGATCCGCAACATGATGCCCAACCTGGGCGGTATCGACCTAAGTCCCTGGGTGTTGGTCGTGCTATTGATCATCGTCGAGGAGATCCTGATCCGGCTCGAGCAGTCGATCATCTTCGGCAGCTTGCGCCCGCTGCTGATATGAGCTTCTGGCGTGAAGCAGCGGATGGTGTAACCGTCATGGTGAAAGTACGGCCGCGATCGCGCCGCCCAGGAGTGCACGGAGTACAGGAGTCGGCGGCGGGTCCAAGGCTGCAGGTTGCAGTGACCGAGGCCGCCGAGGATGGCAAAGCCAACCGTGCCGTGTGCGCTTTGTTGGCAGACATACTGCATCGGCCGCAATCGGCGGTGCAGATTGTCTCCGGCGCAACGAGTCGCGAGAAATTGCTGTCGGTAACGGGCGATTCGGCCATACTTGTTGACACGTTGCGGGCGCTATGACCGCGCGTTTAATCGATGGCAAGGCCGTCGCCGCGGCGGTTCGCGCCAGTGTCGCAACACGGGTCGCGACCTTACCCTACCGTCCTGGCCTTGCAGTCGTTCTACTGGGCGAGGATCCAGCCAGCCAGACTTACGTCAGAAACAAAGACAAAGCGGCGGCGCAGGCCGGGATCAACACGCAAACCATCCGGTTGCCAGCAGCTACAACGCAGATGGTATTACTTGAGAGGATCGAGGCACTGAATGCCGACCCAACGGTGGACGGCATCCTGGTGCAGTTGCCGCTGCCGCCGCACATCGACGTTGCCGCGATTGTCGAAGCGGTTGATCCGGCAAAAGACGTTGACGGGTTTCATCCGATCAATGTCGGACGTCTTGCCTCCGGGCGCATGGGCCTGGTGCCGTGCACGCCGCTTGGTGTTATGCGGCTGCTGGCGCACGCCAACGTCACAGTCAGCGGCGCCCGAGCCCTGGTACTCGGTCGCTCGGCGGTTGTGGGCCGCCCGCTGGTCGGGTTGCTGCTGGCCGCGAATGCCACGGTGACCGTCGCACACTCTCACACCAAGGACCTCGTGGGAGAGTGCCGGAGAGCAGAAATTCTGCTCGCCGCCATCGGCAGGGCGGAGCAGGTGCGTGGCGATTGGATCAGGCCGGGTGCCACGGTCATCGATATCGGGATCAACCGGCTGCCGGATGGACGTCTGGTGGGCGACGTGGCGTTTGATGAGTGTGCTGCGGTGGCGGGAGCGATCACTCCGGTGCCGGGTGGCGTTGGCCCGATGACCATCGCCTGTCTGCTGGAAAACACGCTGGTGGCCGCGGAACGGCGGCGAGGGCTGCCAGGATCGGCTATCGTGTGACGGCGGCCCACCGCACCACGTAACGTCCAGCGGTAAACCCGGACCGACATCCAGCCGGTTCACGCCCAACTGCTGCACCAGCGCTCCGGCATTCAGTAGCCAGCCGGCAGGCGAGCCCAACACGAGCATCGGCCGACTCTTGATCGACCAGGGTCTTTGCGGGTCATGCGCGGCAGGGTGTTACCACCGGGTCGCAGCGAGCTGGCCGGTTGCGCGCCATGTGCCGCGGGCTTGCGGCGTCAGCACATCCTGGCCGACAATCTCTCCGGCAATGAGGTGAGACATGGACTTCCCTGAACACGGCAACCCCCACGGCCTCACACAGGGTATCGTGCCCCGCGTGGTGCGCGTTGGCGCGATCGAGGTCGGCAACCAGTTGCCATTCGTGCTGATCGCCGGCCCCTGCGCGATCGAATCCCGCGCCCATGCGCTCGAGGTCGCCGACGCCCTGCTGTCGCTCTCGGAGGCGACCGGCGTCAAGGTGATCTACAAATCCAGCTACGACAAAGCGAACCGCACCAGCGCGTCGTCCGGGCGCGGGATCGGGATGGCCGAAGGCCTCGCGATCCTGGCCGAAGTGCGCGAGCGTTTCGGCCTGCCGGTGCTGACCGACGTGCACGGGCCCGACCAATGCGCCCCAGCTGCGGAGGCGGTCGACGTGCTGCAAATCCCGGCATTCCTGTGCCGGCAGACCGACCTGCTGCTGGCAGCGGGCGAAACCGGCAAAGTCGTCAACGTGAAGAAGGGCCAGTTTCTGGCGCCCTGGGATATGGTGCACGTCGCCGCCAAGATTGCCGGCACCGGCAACCACAACATACTGCTGTGTGAACGGGGCGCGAGTTTCGGCTACAACACGCTGGTCTCCGACATGCGGGCATTGCCGATCATGGCGCGCACCGGCTACCCGGTGGTGTTCGATGCGACCCATTCGGTGCAGCAACCGGGCGGGCAAGGCGCCTCGTCGGGGGGAGACCGGACCTTCGCGCCGGTATTGGCGCGGGCTGCGTTGGCGGTCGGCGTGGCCGCGGTCTTCATCGAAACCCACGAGGATCCGGACCGCGCACCCAGCGACGGCCCGAACATGATCCCATTGCGGGAGATGCCGGCGCTGATCGCCCGCCTGAAAGCCTATGACGATCTGACCAAGGGTTTGTAGTGCCCAGAGCGGCGGCTGACGGGTTGCTCGCTCGGCTGCGCGCGATGTGTTTGGCGCTACCGGAGGCGGCGGAGAAAAAGACGTGGGATATCCCGACGTTCCGGATCAGAGATAAAATATTCGCCATGGCGCACGATCCGGGGACCGTCTGGTGCAAGGCGCCGCGCGGTGTGCAGGCAATTCTGGTTGGCGCCGCGCCGGACCGGTTCTTTGTGCCGCCCTATGTCGGTCACAAAGGCTGGATCGGTTTCCACCTTGATCGCACCACCGACTGGGCTGAGGTCGCCGCGCTGATCAGCCGGAGCTACCGGATGACTGCACCGAAACGGTTGGCGGGGCAGGTCCCCGAAGTGGAGTAGGTTTCAGCACCGGCACCGGCCTGCATCCGCAGATTTTCCCATTGACCTAAACCGCGGCCGGTCCGTGCGCAGGTTCCTCCGCCGGCCCGGGAACCTCATCACGTCTCGCGAGTTAGCTGAGCGTCCGGTGCGGCCATCGCTCTGGGCCGTCTGGCCGGGAATCACGGCGAGCGTTGGCCTGAGGGCTCGCGCCATGTGCGTCCGATCTGCCGGCGTCGATCATCTCCATCTACCTGACAGGAACCTCACAATATGCTTAAAAACTCTCTAGTGGCTGCGGTAGCCGCCGGTTTGGCCTTACTGCCGGTCGCCACGCCAGCGCGAGCAGCGGTCGGGGTCAAGGCCGGTGTGCTCACCTGCAATGTGGGCGCCGGCTCCGGCTTTGTGTTCGGTTCCAGCAAGGATCTCAGTTGCACGTTCTCGGGAAACGGGCGGGTCGAGCATTATGTCGGCACAATTTCGAAATTTGGGGTGGACATCGGGTATCTGAAAAGTGGCGTGATACTTTGGGCCGTGCTGGCACCGACCCACAATCCACCGCCGGATGCTCTGGCGGGCGATTACGGCGGCCTTACGGCAGGCGCATCTGCTGGGGTTGGCGCCTCGGCGAATTTGCTGGTCGGCGGTTCCAACCACCAGTTCTCGCTGCAACCGCTCAGTATCTCGGGCGAGAAGGGTCTCAACGTGGCGGCCGGCATTGCGGCGTTGACGCTGAAACCCGCCTCCTGAGCTGGGGTGACGACCGGCGGGTCCCGGCTGCGGTGGCAGTCGGGACCCCGGTGCCGTCAGCAATCCAACCGGTAAACCCGACGGGCGGTGCCGGCAAAGATCGCTGCCTTTTCGTCAGCGGACCCGCCCGCCGCGAGGCGCTTCAATGCGTTGAACAGTGCCGCGTAACCAATGCCCATTTTCTCGACCGGGAAGTTGCTTTCCACGATGCAGCGGTCTGCGCCGAACAATTCGATGCAGGTTTCGATGTACGGCCGCCACGCGTTGGCCAGTTGTTCGGATGATGGCGGCGCCTCCATCGCCATGTAATCGAATGCCGCCAGCCGCATCATCATGCCGCCGAGTTTGATCGTCACGTTAGGGCATTTGGCAAGCTCGGTGATGGACTTTTTCCAGTCGGCGAATACTTCGTCGGGCTTGCCGGCGTGGCGGCCATAGCCGAGCGGCCCGCCGCAATGACCCATGATGATGTTGGCGTACGGCAATGCACGCGCGAGGTCGGTGACGTCGGGGATTTGCGGATGGAAGCCCCAGGCGTCGAGCGACAGGCCAAGCACGCTCAGTCGTTTCATTCCGGCACGGAAATCGTCGCGCAGATAAAATCCGGGCTGGATGCCGGGCGCACTGTTGCCGATCACTGGATCGGGATCGTAGCCGGCCGAGTGTCGGACGCCGCGAAACCGGCCGCCGCCGGCACGAATGTGCGCTTCGAGGACCGGAGTGACCCAATCACCCGCGGTGAGGTCGGCGTAGCCGACGATGCCGGCACATACCTTGGTTTTGCCGTAGCCGCCGGAAGCGCTCATGGCGGCGATGCCGGCGACGAACTCGGTCTCGCCGACCGGTTTCATCTGCTCCGGGCCGTCCTTGCGATACATTGAGTGGCACTGCAGGAAGACGCTGCCGATGATGTTGTGACCGGTGTTGCAGTCGGCCAGGAACTCGTTGAGCAGATAGCGGAATTCCGGCACTTCCCACGACTCGCCGCGGGCGCCGCCGCCATGGCGCTGCCAGAGGTGATGGTGGGTGTCGATGATCGGCAGATCCGGTTCGATAATCGGCTCCGGCGGCGCTTTGGCGAGCCATGCGTCGCGGATTGGGAAGATGCGTCCGAACGCGGTTTTGGTTGCGGTCCCGCTCATTGGCGTGGCTCCCGGGTCGGGGGTTTTCTGATGCGTCGGTGTCGTTTGTCATCGCGAGCGGCGGGACGCAATCGCTCGGCCAGCTTGTGAGTGAGGCACGGACTTTTCCCCGGATTTATCGAAAGCCCGCCATCGGGCAGACAATGAGGCTGGCGGTGCAAGTTGAGGGCGCCGCAATCAGTGCTTTTCGCTGTTTCTCTTAACTGAATTCTTGTTGGCGGTTGGGTACGACGAGGCCATGACAATGTGCCGCCCCTGTCAGCCGCCAAGGCCGTATCGACAAAGGCTTAAATTCAGAGAAACCGAGGCACAGAGAAACAGAGACGACTTTCAATTCGCCGAACCCTCAAACCTGGCCTCGGGACCATGGCGCATTACGACTGCTTCGGGTTGCAGCAACTGTGCTGTGAGCGCTTCCGTTTGAGAGCGTGATTCACGCTTTCCGGCCGACAGCCTCAGGCGATCACGCTCTGATGGAGATAAGCCTGGCGTTACAAATAATATTCCGCCAACGGAGCAAACCCGTTGAACCGCTGACTCGCATATGTCGTCACATATGCGCCAGCCGACAGCAGTTCCACCCGATCGCCCGACGTCAACGCCAAAGGCAGTCGATAATTCGACTTCTCGTATAAAATATCGGCGCCGTCACAGGTTGGTCCGGCGATCGCCACCGGCCCGGTGCGGCCGCCATCGTGCGGCGTGGTGATGCGATATTTGATCGCCTCGCCTTCGGTTTCCGCCAGTCCGCCGAACCGGCCGATGTCCAGGTAAACCCAGCGAACCGGGTCGTTCGGCTCACGCCGGCAAACCAGCACAACCTCGGCCGAGACAAGGCCGGCATCGCCCACGACAAAGCGGCCAGGCTCGATCACCATCTCCGGCAGGTTGTTGCCGAAATGCTCGGTCATCGCCGTCATGATGGCGTCACCAAACTGGTCGATCTCCGGCACGTCATCCTTGTAACGAACCGGAAACCCGCCGCCGAGATTCATCATGCGCAGATTGACGCCCGCCTCGGTCAGGTCGGTGAACAGCATCGCCACCTTGGCGATGGCAATTTCGTAAGCCCGCGTCGTGGTCTGCTGACTGCCGACGTGGAACGACAGGCCGTACGGGTCGAGGCCCAGTTCCCCCGCGCGCAACATCAACGTCTTGGCGTTTTCCACGGTGGTGCCGAATTTGCGCGACAACGGCCAATCGGCGCCGCGGTTTTCCACCAGCAGCCGGCAGTACACCCGCGCGCCCGGTGCGTGCTTCGCCAGTTTCTCCAACTCCTCCAGAGAGTCGAACGCAAACAGCGATACTCCGCGGGCAAATGCAGCACGGATCGCCGACACCTTCTTGATCGTGTTGCCGAAGCTGATCGCCTCGGGCAGCGCGCCCGCAGCCAGGCAGGCTGACACTTCTTCGAAGCTCGCAGCATCGAAAAAGCTCGACAGCCCAACCAGCCGCTCAAGGATCTGCGGCGCCGGATTGGCTTTCACGGCATAGTAAATCCGTGCAAGCGGCAACGTGCATTGCAAGGCACGGAAGTTGTCTTCCACGCGGTCCACGTCTAGCACCAGGCACGGCGTTGCCGGCTGCTGCTGCGCGAGGAAACGGGCGATTTTTGGCGTCATCGCACCCGGGCCCCTTCTGTGACACGTCCACCTGTCAAGGCGATGGACGGAGTTGACGAAACGGTCGAACGAACCAGCGACCAAACGATTGCCAGAACGCTTGACGTCGTTGCGTAACCGCTGAGGGCCAGAGGCACGTGCGTTGCTGCGTGGGGGACGCACATAGGACCCCTACCCCCCTGACGCAACAGAAAATTTATCCATTGATGGGATTTTTTCGGGATACCCTCGTGGGAACCGCGCGGGAGACACGGTTTCCAGGCCGATAACAGCCCGCAAACCGTGACATCCCGGCTTGACCAAGGCACCGGCATCGACTTGTTGTGGTTGCAGATGACCGGGCCAGTTTCGGCCACGACGTTGTGTTCAACGAGGAAGTTACAACCATGGCGCGATGGGACCACGGATACGTTACCGACGTGGCCTACACGACAAACGCCTATCAGGAGACGATGCCGAGCTGGCTTGCCGCGTGCTCGGTGCTGCTGGGCTATCGGCCTCCCGACCTCGGAGCGCCGTTCCGCTATGCCGATCTTGGCTGTGGCAACGGGCTAAGCGCGCTGATCGTTGCCGCCACCAATCCGCAGGCCGAGGTCTGGGGCTTCGACTTCAATCCAACGCACATCGAAAATGCCAGGGTCATGGCCGATTGGGCCAAACTAACGAATGTGCATTTCGAGGACATTTCGTTCGAAACCCTGGCACAAGGCAACGCCGGTGTGCCGGACATTTTCGAAATCATCGTCTCGCACGGCGTGTTGAGCTGGATCTCGCTGGAAAACCGCCGCCATCTGACGTCCATCATTGGGCAGCGGCTACGCCCAGGCGGGCTCGCCTACCTGAGTTACAACGTCTCGGCCGGGTGGACAGGCGTGGAGCCGATCCGGCTGCTGATGCGACAGTTGGCCGAGGCAGACCAGCGCCGCACCGATCAGTCGGTTGGCGACATGTTTCAGGTAATGGACCAGCTACGCACCGGGGGGGCTGCATTCTTTCGCGCCTATCCCGGCCTTGAGGCTCGGCTGGAGCAGATGAAAGCCCAGGACCCGAGGTATCTGGCACACGAGTTTCTGAACCGGGACTGGCACCCGGTGATGTTCGCCGACGTGGCGGAGGCGATGCGGGAAGCCAGGCTGCAATACATCGGCAGTGCCACGACGATGGAAAACATCGATGCCGTCGCGGTGCCGGAGGGTGTTCTGCCGGTGCTGGCGAGGATCACCGACGCGGCGGTGCGGGAAACCATCCGCGATCTTGCCTCGGCAAAGAACTTCCGCCGGGATTTGTGGCGCAAGGGGGGTGAGACCTTGCCGGTGCAGGAACATCTCGCGTTGCTGGACGCATTGACGCTGGCCTGGACCGGTAAGACCGCGGAGACCGATGTCACGTTTTCCGGGCCGATTGGCACGGTGACCGGCCAGCCCGAGTTCTATTTCCCCTTGCTGGAGGCAATTCGGGAAACGCCGAAAACGATCGGGCAACTGCGCGGTTTGCCGGCAATGCGGGATCGCCAACCCGGAGAATTCATTCAGGCTGCGCTCTTGCTGATGGGCGGTGGTTTCGCCCATCCGATGTGGGCTCAGTCCCCGCCACAACGGGGACCGGGTTCGCGGTCCAAGACCCGCGATGGCGCTGCGCGGCTCAACGTCGCCATTATCAATCGGCTGCGGATGGGTGTGGACCTGCACCGCCTCGCCGCCCCGCAGATCGGCTCCAGTGTCGGCATCGAGGTGATGGAGGGGCTGGTGATCGGCCAGTTGCTGGATGGCACCTCGCGCGACCCGGATGCGCTGATCGACGGGGTGCTGAACGACGTGGCTCGGTCCGGCCGCTCGTTGTTGCGCGATGGCAAGCCGCTGCAGAACCCGGCCGAGAACCGCGTGCTGGTCGGTGAGACAGTGCGTAGTGTGCTGGCGCGGCGGTTGCCGGTGCTGCGCAGCCTGGGGGTGATCGATTGAACCGCATGTCGGACCTGGTTGGCGTATGACCGAGGCTATTTCCGTTGATGTCTGTGTGGTCGGTGCCGGGCCGGTTGGCGGCACGCTGGCCTGCGTTGTGGCTTCGGCGGGCATATCCACGATCCTGGTCGACCGGGCCGCTCTGCTGCCGATGGAACACCCGGCGTTCGATGGTCGTGCCTATGCGATCGCTTCCGGCTCCCGCGTGCTGTTGCAGGAGGCCGGGTTGTGGGAGATGCTTCCGGATCCGCCCAATCCGATCCTCGACATTCGGGTGACCGACGGTTGGGTCGGACGGCCCGCATCGCGGCTGCATCTGCATTTCGATCATCGCGAGGCAGGAGATGCGCCGTTTGGTTGGATGGTCGAGGCGCGCAGCCTGCGGCGCGCGTTGAATGCGCGGGTCCGAGCGTTGCCGGACCTGCAGGTGTTTGCTCCGGCTGAAGCCTTTGTCGATCGCACTGCGGACGGCGTGTTGGTGCGGGTTGCCGGAGGACCTTCGGCCGCCTGTCGTCTGGTGATCGCGGCGGAAGGCCGCAGCTCACCGTTGCGCGAGGCCGCTGGCATCCCGGTGACGAGGTTCGACTATCCACAGACCGGGATCGTCTGCGCCATCAGTCACGAACTGCCGCACCTGGGTGTTGCGCTGGAGCATTTCCTGCCCTCGGGTCCGTTTGCCGTGCTGCCGATGGCGCCCAGTGCGGATGCCGAGGCGGGGGGTGCGCAGAATGTGTCCGCCGTGGTGTGGACCGAACGGACGCGGATTGCGGCGACGATGTTGGGGTTGGACGACACCCGCTTCGCGCGTGAAATCCGCCGTCGGCTTGGCGGTCACCTGGGCGCGGTTCACACGGTGGGGCGCAGGTGGAATTATCCGCTGTCCGCGATGCTCGCGCATCGTTACGTGGACACGAGGCTGGCGTTGGCGGGGGATGCCGCGCACGGCATTCATCCCATCGCCGGGCAGGGCCTGAACCTGGGATTTCGCGATGCGATTGCTTTGGCGGGGTTGCTGATTGAGGCGAAGCAGGCTGGGGAGGATGTCGGGTCCCCGGCATTGCTGGCGCGGTATCAGCGGGCGCGGCGGCCGGACAATCTGGCGATGCTGGCGATGACCGATGGATTGGACCGGCTGTTCAGTTCGAACAATCCGCTGCTGCGACTGGCGCGCGATCTGGGGATTGCGGCGGTGGACCAGGCGAGGCCGGTGAAACGGGTGTTCATGCGGCAAGCGATGGGTGTGTAGGGCGATTGTTTCAGACGCTGCAATAGCGGTCCCGCGCACTTTTTGGCAGATGCAAGTTCGCTCCGAGCCTCGATTCTCCGGGCAGCGGTTCATGCGTCATGCGATCAAGGCAATATCGACGAGACGCTCGAATTGACGAGGCCGCAAAGAGGTATCGTCACTTCTTCGCGCCCTCCGAGGTTTATGGAACCGCGCCACACACAAACCTCGCAGTGCAGACACGCCAACCACAGGCCTCCCTAGTGGCGGACGAATCGGAACCCCTTACCGCACAGTCACTTGTAATAACCGACCCCACACATCTGCCCGACCACGCGGGTCACGAAAGAAATCTTCGCCATTGGCGTGTGCGAGCCCGGCTCCGGCCACATATAAGCGACCTCCTTGATCTGACCCTCGGCCGCGATCGCCATCATTTCCTGCCCGAACGCGACCCCGTCAACGTCATAAAGATCCTTGATGTTTCGGCCGATTTGTTGCGGATCGATATGCGCGTCGACGACGCCGTCATTGCGGGCACAAAACACATAGAGATCGCGATCCCGGAACCCTTCGCTACCGCTTCGGAATGCCGCGAGCGCCTTGGTCTTGTCCGCCTTCACCGCAGCAACCGCGCGTTCCAGCATGGCTTTGGCGTCCTGCGCGGACGCTTTGTCTGCGGCCATGACCGGTCTCGCGCCCACCAGCACGACGAAGATGCAAACCACCGACGCGATACCTTGGAGCATTTTCATTGTTGCCTCCGTCTCGGACGTGACGGAATCCGCTCGCTGCGGGTCCGCCACCATTCCGCTGATGTTACAGATCAGAAGATCAGCCAGGCGAACACATAGAGCGTGTTGTTATCGCTCGCGGCGCGGCCGAACCCGTCGTAATTCGAGGTGCCACCATTGAACTGTGTATACAGCGTGTATTGCACGCCAAGCTTCAGATTGACCCAGGGCGCGCCCCAGGAGTCGGCCTTGCCAAACGGGACCCAGTCGGCCTCGACGATGAAGGCATTGCTGTTCGGCTTGCCGTTGGCGCTGCCGGACACCGGCTCCGAGGGAAACAGCCCGGGATTGGCTGAACCCCAGGTTCTCTGCCATGCCGCCGTCAGGCCATAGGTCTGCTGGTAGTAGTACGTCGCAGTGACACGCGCCTGGTTCAGCGAATTGATGGCCTGGCTCGACGCACCGGCGTTGAACGAACCTGCGAGGTTCTGATGCTCGTGATCGACGATGCCAAGCACCGAGACGACGTTCGTTCCGTCACCAAGATATTGGTAACCGCCGTCGATCGCATAGTCGGTATAGCTATCATGCCCCATGGAGCCGGTGCTGGAGAACGGCGCATAGGCGGGGTTGATGTTTGAATGCAGGAAGATGCCACCGACATGGGCGGACTGACCGTTCCAGTTCCATTCGTAAGCGGCTCGCAAATATGGTGCCGGGTTGGTCGTGGCGCCGGGACCATAGGCATTCCCGGTGTAGCTCAGCACCGATGGGCTGTAGGTATTGTACAGCCCGGCCTCGACGTAAAGCGAGCGATCGTACCAGGCGTAGACTGTCGCGCCGACCGAATTGCCGATCAGCCCGTTGGCCAGCAAAGGTTGCGCCGTCGGAACCGGCACCAGCGCGGACGAAACAAACGGGTAGCCCCAGGCATAGCTGGAATTATACGGGTCCTGCACCGTCGGGCCATTGTTGATGTCCAGGCCAAGACGCAGTTCGGTGTCGTTGACGGTGATCGGTGTGGTCAGGCGCAGGTCGCTGTTGTCGAGGTGAAATGAGCTGGCGATGCCATTAAAGGTGCCCTGCACCAACGCTCCGAAGTAGTCGCCAATGTGACCGCCCAGAAAGACGCTGATCTGGTCCATGGCAAAGTTGCCATTGTCGCCGTAGTTGTTCGCCGCCGGCCCGCCCTGTCCCTTTGTCGTGTTGCTGTACGACCCAAGCAGCATCAGCGAAATCGGGATCGGTATTGCCGCATCGCCGCCGGTCTGGGTGTAGCCGCCGATTTTGAAGGCGCGGCCGAACGCGGTCAATTGCGGCCCAAAGGCGCCGATATGACAGGCTGTGCAGGGCTGGCCGGTTTGCTGTGCGAACGATGGAATGGCCTGGGCGAGCCGTGGCCAAATCGCCATAAGGACCATTAAGAGAACCAGAAGGATTGGCTGGATCAGACGCCTTCTTAACATGTCCGGTTCCTTCCGATGTGGCGGATCGGTAGCCGCCGAGATGCCACGCGCCTGCGTGGCCGACGTTACTGTTTCAATGCAAGGTAGCCAGGTAAGCGATCAGATCGGCGCGTTTCTTCGCATCCTTAAGGCCGGCATAGGTCATGATCGTGTGCGGAACGACGGTTCCCGGACTTGTGAGGTAGCGGTCAAGCGTCGCTGCATCCCAGGTCAGGCCGGAGTCTCGGTTTGCCGGCGAATAATGGAAACCCGCGACCTTCCCCGCCGGCCGGCCGACAACGTCGAACAGGCTGGGGCCGACCATATTCCGGCCTGCCTGTGGTGAGTGGCAGATACCGCATTGCGATTTGAACACCGCGGCGCCGGCGGCAGCATCTTGCGCCATGGCCCGGCCAACAAAAGTCACCGCGATGATAGATACGAGCGCCAGCAGCAGACGTCTTACAGTCATGTGACTTTCTCCGTTTATCTGGCTGGCATCGCCGGATGCATCACGAGAATTCAGCGAGTGCCCGCGCGTGGTCATTGACCTGAATCAACCCGAGGGATCTGGTGGCGCAGACTCCAACGCCGATTCGTGCCGCGACTGGGGGCTTGCCCGGTTCCGAGCGTCAAAGCACCGGTGCACCGTGTCGCGGTAGGGAAGCTATTGGGCATTCGGATCTCGTCAACCCCCGTGACACGGGCCCTGCAAGGCTCAAACGTCGGGTGAGCCTGCACTCGACACGCGGACGTTTGTCATAGCAATCAAAGCGACTACGCCTACCCTCGGAATCTACCTACATCAGTGTCGGAGCCAGACGGAAAGCAGGGGCGCGGCTGCTTGCCCAGAGACGAAATTGGCAGAACTATCCCGGATTTTGTCGATGTCGCCGTTGTCAGACTATCGAAGGCTGACGTTAACCCTCAGGTCCGGGCTCACGCCGAGGCGGAAACCCCGGCCGCCCACTGCATCAAGCCAGAGCATTATGATTGATGATCGGTGTTCATCGGACCGCCGTCTTCACCAATCATTCATCCAGTTCAGCGAGACTTCGGCACCATCTCACCCAACCCTCGCTTCGCTTCGATCACGGTAACCCATGAACCTTCTCAGTCGCCTCCGGCTTCGCACCAAACTGGCGTTGCTGATCGGGCTATCGGTCCTGACTCTGGTCGCCGTCATTGCGGTCGCTGCGTCGCTGGTGCGGCAACGCATGGTCGAAGAGCGGACCGCCAAAAACCAGGCCATCGTTCAGGCCACGATCGGGATTGCGCAGGCGTTGGAAAATCGCGTGAGTGCCCATCAACTGACGCACGAACAGGCGTTGGCCATGCTACGCGACGACATTCACGCCATGCGGTTCGACAATGGGGCCGGCTACGTCTATGCTCAAACGCTCAATAACATCATCATATTGCACGGTGCCTCACCGGCTTTGGAGGGCAAACCGTCGCCCGCCACCGATGCCGACGGCAGGCTGCTCACCGATATCATCAAAGACGCATTACGCGACGCCGACGATGGTGTCGTATCCTCCACATTTCCCAAACCGGGGCAGGTGGAACGGCAACCGAAAGTGTCCTACGTGGCACGCTTCCGGCCGTGGGATCTGGTCTTTGTGTCCGGTTCTTATCTCGACGATCTGAATGCCGCGTTCCGCGACGCCATGGTCCGGCTGGGTTTCATCAGTGCAGCGATCAGCACGGTTCTGCTGTTTGCCGCCTGGGCGATCAATCGCGATATCACGGGTTCTCTGAACCGGCTGAAAACCGCGATGGAACGCCTGGCCGGCGGCGACCTGGCGACTGACATACCCGGTGCCTCCAGGCGAGACGAAGTTGGCGCCATGGCCGCTGCTGCAATGGTGTTCAAAGACCAAATGGTGAAAGTGGTGGATCTCGCCGCCGCACAGGAACAGGAGCGGCACCGCGCGCAAGCAGAAAAACAGGCTGCTCTGAACGATATGGCGGACAAGATCGAAGCCGAGACAACGACGGCATTACACCACGTGGCGGCCCGCACCTCGACCATGACGGCGACCGCAGATGAAATGAGCGCTTCGGCCACCAGAACAGGCAGTTCGGCCCAGGGAGCGGCGGATGCTTCGGCACAGGCGTTGGCCAATGCACAAATGGTGGCCAGTGCGGCAGAGCAACTCAGCACCTCGATCCGCGACATCGGCGTGCAGGTGGCGCAGTCCACCGAAGTAATTGGCCGCGCAGTCGTCGCCGGGACCGAGACGCGTGGGACCATGGCGGCGATGAACGAAAAGGTGGCCCGCATCGGTGCGGTCGCCGACATGATTGCAGAGATCGCCGCCAAGACCAATCTGCTGGCCCTGAACGCCACGATCGAGGCAGCCCGCGCCGGCGATGCAGGTAAAGGCTTCGCCGTGGTCGCCGCGGAAGTGAAAGCACTTGCTACCCAGACGGCGCGCTCCACCGAGGAGATCGCGCGGCACATCAATGAGGTGCGCGGCGCTACCGGGGCATCGGTCGCCGCGGTGGCACGGATCGAGCAAACCATCGGGGAAATCGATACGATCGCCAGTTCGATTGCGGCTTCGGTGGAGCAGCAAGGTTCGGCGACGGCGGAGATCGCCCGCAACGTGTCCGAGACGGCGGTGGCCGCCAATGAGATGGCGAGCCGTACCACCGAAGTCCTGGCCGAGGCCGAGCAAACCGGCATCCATGCCAGCGACGTGCGCGACGACGCTGCGTCCTTGAACACCGCCTTGAGCGACCTGCGCCAGGCGGTGATCCGTGTCGTGCGCACCGCTACGCCTGAAGTCGATCGGCGCAACGATCCACGCTACGAGGTCGATGTGGTCTGCCGTGTAACGGCCGGTGGTCAAACCTTTGGTGCACGGGTTGCCGACCTGTCGGACAGCGGCGCCCGGGTGCGCGGCGCGCCGGTATTGCTGGCCGGGAGCCGCGGTACACTGGATATCGAAGGGGTGGGTTTTCCGCTGCCTTTCAGTGTCAAACAGAGTGGCGGAGACTCGTTGCATCTGGCGTTTGCGCTGGACGCGGCAGCTGCGGCTCGGTTCAGCGGGGTGCCCGCACGGCTGGCCCACCGGTACGCCGCGTGAGTCGGCGTGCCGGCGCGGGCTAATAATGTGGCAGCAACAATACGGTACCCCGGTCGTTTGAGCGTTCTCCAATCAGATCGGTGCACCTCGAATGCGGAACCCTGTCATTGCGGGCGAAGCGAAGCAATCCCTTTGTTAGCAACGAGAGTGCTTCGCTTCGCCCGCAATGACAGAATCGTACGGGAAGCGCTCTGGTCGGTCATCACTGCCGGGCTTGCTGACCCGCATCAGCAAATCCTTAACTCCTGGGCCAACGAGTCGTTAACCGCGACGCCGTAAGCCAGTGCCGGCAGCACGGCAGGTTTCGCATGGCCTCTCAGATCCCCCCGCCCACCGACGCTCTCTGGGACCGACTGGTGAGCGGGGCTGTGGCCCACCGTTTCTCATTGTTCGCTGCCAACATGGCGCTCGCTCGCGCGATCCGCATCGCCTCGAGCGAGCCCGCACGCAAGCCAACCATGATCGCGGAACTGCATCAGTTCTTCAGCAAGTTCGCCGGCCAACTGGCGCCGGAGCTGCAAGGGTTGCGCTGACGGGAGGTCACCCAGCGATGCTACATTCTGTTGACGAAGCGAACCGGTTGATCACGGCCGGCAGGCGCCTGCACATTGCCGGTGATGCGGCCGCCCTTGCTCGGTTGACCAGAGGCAACTGGATCGGCGGCACGATCCCATATTTTCTCACCGCGGAGGGTGGCCAGGCGGATCGCAAGCGCGTGTTCGTCACGGAATTGCCGCCGGAGGTGACCGAGATCGAGATCGACTTCGTGACGCCGGATCAGTTGGCCGACATTCCCGGTGCCGCGCCAAAACATGGGTTTTCGCTGATCGTGGTGCCCGGCATGTCGGATGCTCACATCAAATACGCGGTTGGTGCGCACGATCTGCCCGGGCTGTTTGAAACGCCGGTGATCGGCTGGATTGCGGGTGTGCATCTGGATGACCTCGGGCGGGCGACGCCGATGGTGTTCAACGGTCAGACCGGAGAGATCGCGACCGACCGCCTGGTTGCCCTGCGGGCGCATGTGCCGGAGCGGTTGATGCCGCGCATCGGCATCATCAATTTGTTCCAGCAAGGCAGCGGCGACCGGTTTGAGTTTCTCGAAACCGGATTTGCCGCCCAGAACTGCCGGATCAATGGGGCGAATGCCTCGATTTATGAGTACGTGAAGACCCGCGATGTCGATTTGCGGCGCCCGCTGGTGACCGATATGTCGGGCGAAATGATCAATGTGAGTTTTCAGGCGGTCGATGACGCGACACGGTCGGTCCGGTTCTATGCGCCTGTGCTGGCGGGCGCGGAGTATCGCCAGGCGGCGCCGCTCGACGACTATCGCGGTTCGCTGCTGGCACATGTGGCGGCCAACCCGGTGACGCCGGTGTTTTCATGCAATTGTATCCTCAATTATCTGTATGCCGATCTTGCAGGGGACAAGGCGTTGTCGATTACCGGGCCTGCGACGTTTGGCGAAATTGCGTATGTGTTGCTGAACCAGACATTGGTTTATCTGGAGCTTGCGACTTAGTAACGAGGCAAAGAGCTGTTGACAGGTCGCTCGGGCGTTCTTCCTGGCTGCCAGGAGTCACAACCGCTCGGTTTTGGTCAGGAGGATCGGCCTGCTTCGGAAAGACCGCTATGGGTGGAAAGCGGTCCTTTCCGAACGGTCCTCGCCCGCGTCGGTGATCACAAGGTCAGACGGGTGCACAAGCTATTCCCGTGGAACATGGACGGGATCCGCCAGCGGCTCGATCAGCGCGACGCCGCCGGAGCGGCGCACCAGGCAACGTCACGCCAAAGCGACCGCGCGGCTGGCCGGACGCTATCCGAAATCAGGCTTCGGCTGGATCAGTGGGAAGCCCGATCAATCAGGGCAGGACTTTGATGCAAAGCCCACCTCGAACGGTGGGCCGTGCGGAAATTCGGTGGCGGCAAACCCGAGCTTCAAAAGCCAACGTCGAGAAACGAAGGCCCCCCCGAATCGGCGCCCAGTCCCTCCGTCAAAGCGCCAACCACAGCCTCGATGTTTCCGCGGGTTGTCGGGTCGGCGAAAGCGAATGCCTGCTTCCTCCACAAAGCGATATTGATTTCATTAAGCGTCTTCTCGCCACTGAATTTATATTTTGTCGACTCAGTCTCCATGGCTGTTATGCTAAAATACACCTCATTAGGCTCGGGCTGGGCTACGCTCCAGAGTCCATGGATCATCTTCAATCCAGTCACGATCGAGCCAAAGGAAAGCTTTTTAAGCAACGAATTGCCAGGCTTTTGGGACTTCAACGAGATGTTCACATAAACCGTGCCCGTGGCCGAGCTGATCCTGATAGGGTTTTGGGCCATTGCTTCTTGGATCAACGTCGGTAATGCGCCCTGACGCGGGTCTACTCCGTTTTCCGCATTCATGCTAAATGCGTGGATGGTGAACGTCTTGTCGTGCGTCGTATCGTTGGCGACCTTATAAGATTTTTTTCTGGCCAAAGAGATGACGTGGTATGCATCGCGCATCCCAACCCCTAATGAAGCCAGTCCCGTCAGACCACCGGCCGGCGCCGTGAAAATTCGGAAATCGCAGCATTCTTCCATAAGCCCCCCATACATACTGCCCGCGGTTTCTGGGACATCTGATCTTACATTTCCCATATGCCCGTCCCACCCGGGCATCTTGGGTGAACCATAATGGCGGATGAGCGCGCTCGTAAAGACCGGCGGCCACATGATCGCGCGGGAATTCATCTGACCCGAGATGCGCGGCTCGTTCGAGAGTGAACCCTGACCTGCCAGCCGGTATTGGGACGCACGTCTCCCGCGACAGCCCCACCGGTCAGCCAAGGCATCTCCCCTCAATATCGGGCCGGCGGCACCGGACGCAGCGCCGAGATGGCATCGGGTATCTGCTGAAACAGGCCCCGCGAGACCATGACCTCGGCCATCTGAAAGGTGATCGACCGGCGGTCTCGCACGATCCTGGCGCCAATCCTTACCAGTTGGTCGCGATGCGTCGTTATCGACCAGCGACTTCAGGTCCGCTGTGGGCCGACTGCTGCTGTAGCTGCCTAGGTCACCCTGCCACCGTTCAAGGTGGAAAGTGGGCCTTCGCAAGAGGTCCTGGCCTCCATCGCCGACCCGCTTCGCGCCGCCGCATCGCCCAATAGACTCTCAACCTAGGTTCCAGAAGCCGCGGCCGTTACGAATGAACAGCCTCCACCTGCGGCGTTGTATAGGGTTCCGTGCGATGCACCGCGCGGTCCTCGTACAACTCTTGGATAACAGCGGCATCGAGGTTCAGCAATTTATGTAAGATGTCCGTCGTGTCCTCGCCGATGGCGGGCGCGCCACGCCAGATGCGACCCGGAGTCAGCGACATTTTCGGCACCACACCATAAACTCGGATGGGCACGCCAGACTGGCGGTCCAGCACCGGCACGGTCATTTCCCGCGCGTTATAGTGTTCATCCTCGTACTGATCGCGCATGTTGAACACCCGCGCGCAGCCGATCTGAGCGTTGTTCAATTCGGTCTCGACCGCGAGCGCCGTGCGAGCGGCGCAATAGTCCCGCAAACGGCGATCGAGTTCCCGACCCTTTTCAGAGTTGACCGCCGCCACATCTTTGGAACACGCCTCGTAGCTGTACTCGAACGGGTCCAGCCCCAGGAGCGGTGGCAGGCGGGGAAACATCGATCCTCCCAAAGCCCCGATGAAGACCCATCCGTCCGAGCATTTGAACGTGTCGTACGGCTGAAAGCCAGGCGCCTTGTTGCCGGTATGCCCGTAGACCCCACCCTGTCCGGTATAAAGCGGCATGCTGTTGCCCTGTGTCTGCGCCACTGCCTCATACTGCGCGAGATCGATGACCTGACCGCGACCGGTCTTCTTTACCTCCCACAACGCCATCATCGTAGACGCCCAACCGGTCAGCGCGGTGATGTAGTCGCCGGTAAACACCTTGGCGCGTTGCGGCGGCCCGCTCGGATCACCGGTTACGTTCATCATCCCGCCAAAAGCCTGCGCCATGGCGTCGTAGCCAGGCCGGCCGAGGTACTCCGCCTTGCCGTATTGGCCATAGGTGCTGACGCGAAGGATGACGAGGCTGGGATTGATCGCCAACGCCAGTTCGTTGGTGATGCCCGCGCGTTCCAGCGTCCCGGGTGCCGAGCATTCCATCCATACGTCGGAAATTTTCCAGAGTGCCATCAGGAGTTCGATGCCGCGCGACTTACGAAGGTCGATGCCCATCGAGAGCTTGTTTTTGCCGACCTCCGCTACGTCGCAGCCATGCGGTCGGGGACCGCGCGTCAGCATGGGATCGAAGAACCGGAATGTGTCACCACCCGGCCGCTCGACGTGAATGACCTCGGCGCCGAACTCCGCCAGCTTCGTCGCGCAGAATGGTTGGGCGACGAATACGCCGGTGCCAACCACGCGAATGCCTTCCAGCGGTCCGAAACGGGGTGTAATTGACGGCGCGACCGGCCGTTCCAGGCGTTTGATCCAGTCCGGTACGGTTTCGCGAAGTTCCTCTATTCTGTTCTCGTCATGAACGATTCTTGAGTCGTGCGCCATGAGAACCCCCGCTTGTCGTTATTGTCTATGCTGGTGCATTTTCTCGCTTTTCTCGTCAACCCTTGCATCACACGCCGTCTCAAGGCAGCCGCAATGAACGCTGCACCGCCGGTCTTGTGGTGTGACTAAATCCCCCGCATTCTGAACGAATGGCTGCCCGGAGAGCCTATCTGGACAGGCTCACTTCGGCAAATTGCTGCAGCTTCGTCATGGTTATGGGATTGGCGATGCCGCCATTAATATGCCGAGTGGCATCGTAACTATGCCAACGCGAAGGTCGGCTTTGGGTCGAGTGCGGCGATCCGCCCAGGGGCCCATTCTGACTTGAAGGCCCGGCACGGAGATCGCCTCGCCCAACAATTTATCGCAACCTCCGTGCCGGACGTACAAGGCGGATCGTCGTCGCGATGGCGAGTGGGAGCTTCCCTGCGTCCGCGACTCGTCGCCGAGATGCCACTCAGGTTGCTCCGCGTTCCCCCGCCAGTGCATCCTGCCCGAACACGATCCGATGCCCGTCCGGCGTAGTAACGACGATCTCCCGCATCCCATAATGCCGATCCGCCGGCGGCGTGCAGATCGCACCCCGTTCCGTCAGCTCCGCATACAACCCATCGACGTCGTCCACGCTCAAATAGCCGAACCAGCTATGGGCACCGATATCTGCAGCCGGCTTCTCGTCCGGGCAATGGCCCAGCATCAGCCGTACGGTACCGCGCTCGACCAGCCGCCAGTCCGATCCTTCCTCCCACAACACCCGGAAGCCAAGCACATCCTGGAACCATGCCGCGCTCTTTTGCAGATCCTGGACCGCGAGGACAAAAGCCCATGGAGCGATCTTTACTGTCATGTCCGGTCCCTCATCATGCAGCGATAGAACGGTCCTCAACTGGCTAACGCACGCCGACCGGGACAGCAACGTCCCCTGGCCGTCCTGGGCAACCGGCCCAGCGACCATCGTCGCAGTGTTAACGCCTGCTCAACCCCAGCGGCGCTAAACCGCCTCACCCGACTGAGGAGGCGTCGCATGGCACGTAGCAAACCTTGACCATCCGCACGCTGCTGCATGTGCTGCTCGGCGCCATGCTTACGGTGCTGATCATCGCGCTGGTAATCCCGGCCTGGTCTGCTATCGGCGAGTTGCGTAACGCGACCCGCGTCGTGACCAATGCGCGCGCCGGGCAAAGCGTATTCACCGCCCTGCAATATCTACGGCCCGAACGAGGCAGCGTGCAGGTCGCCCTCACCGCCGCACCACCTGCTGAACCCGCGCTCATGACCAGCCTCGCCATTGGGCGCGCCAAGGCCGCTGTCGCGCTCGAAGCGGTGTTACGTGAATGCGTCGCGGCCCGCTGTGTCGAGGGCGATCCGCAACTCACCGCGTTCAATGGCAGCATCGAGCGGTTGATCGCGGCGCGACGGGACACCGATGCCGCGATGGGTCTGCCGCTGTCCGGGCGCCCGGCGGGCATTTCGGCCGAATGGGCGACGGCTACCACAGACATCCTCAATCGCCTCGACCGTCTGACCGCAACCATGACCGAGCGCATGCGGCTGGTGGATCCGACGATCGCCGAACTGATGGCGGTGAAGCAGGTCGGTTGGTTGGTGCGCGACAGTGCCGGGTTGGAGCGGAATTTATATAGCGACGGTGTCATCGACAAAACCTTGCCGGTTGCACGGCAGCTCGCGATGGCGGCCTGGCGCGGCAAGATCATCGCCGGCTGGGGTTTGTTACGCGAGCTGACCGGACGTCCCGAGGCCCCCGGCGCAGTGGTCGCTGCTGTACAAGGCGCCGCCACGGATTATTTCGGCAGCTTCGACAAAGAGCGGACCGCGCTTTATGCCGCATTATTGTCCGGGCCACCGTCGCAACTTACCCTCGTGCAATGGTTGCAGCGGTCAAACGTGGCGCTGGACAGCCTCATTCTCGTGCCGAATGCCGCCTTGGCAGAAGCCCAGGCCTATGCCGAACGACGGGCGGCGGAAGCGGCACGGCGGCTGTGGTTCCAGGGCGGGCTGCTGGCGATCGGCTTGCTGGTTGGCGGCGCCGGTTTTTGGTTGGGTCAGAGTCGGATCATTGCACCGATCCGAGCGATCCGCGCCACCATGGGGCGCCTCGCCCAGGGCGATCTCGCGGCGGCGATCCATGGTGCGGACCGGCGTGACGAAATCGGCGAAATGATCGCGGCGATTCTGGTGTTCCGGGACGGCATGGCTCAGGCTGCGCGGCTCGAGGCCGAGCAGGAGGAGGTGCGGCAGCGCGCCGAGTCGGAAAAGCACACCGCTTTGGCCGACATGGCGGAAAAGATCGAGTTGGAAGCCGGTCGGGCAATGGGAGCGGTTGGCGAACGTACGGCGGCGATGGCAACTACCGCTGAACAAATGAGCACGTCGGCCGCTCGAACCGGCCAGTCGGCCCAGGGCGCTGCGGCCGCCGCGGCGGAGGTGCTGGCCAACGCTCAGACCGTAGCGAGTGCGGCGGAACAACTTGCGGCCTCGATCCGCGAAATCGGCGTTCAGGTCGGCCACTCGACCACTGTCGCCGGCCGCGCGGTCACCGCCGGCACTGAAACCCGGGTCAAGATGGAAACCCTGAATGATCAGGTCGGGCGAATCGGCATCGTCGCCGATATGATCAGCGAGATCGCGGCCAAGACCAACCTGTTGGCTCTGAATGCCACGATCGAGGCGGCGCGTGCCGGCGAGGCCGGACGCGGCTTCGCTGTCGTGGCCAGCGAGGTCAAACAACTTGCCACACAGACCGCACGCTCTACCGAGGAAATCGGCCGCCACATCGCCGAGGTGCGCGCCGCCACCGGTGCGTCGGTTGCCGCCGTCGGGCGGATCGAGCAGACCATCGCTGAAATGAACGCGATTGCCGGCTCCATCTCCGCGGCGGTGGAGGAGCAGAGTACGGCGACCGCTGAGATCGCGCGCAATGTCACCGGCACCGCAGCTGCGGCCGATGAGATGAACCGGCGCATCGAGGAAGTTTCCTCGGAGGTCGAGCGGACCGCCCAACACAGCGAGACGGTGCGCACCGGGGCCGTAGCGCTGAACGGTGTCGTGGAGGAGCTGAGGCATTCGGTGGTGCGTGTTGTGCGCACCTCGACGGCCGAGGTCGATCGCAGGGCGCAGCGTCGCTATCAGGTGAATTTGAGCTGCCGGTTGTCCGGCGGAGCTGTTGGCATGCACAGCGCTCGGGTCATCGATCTTTCGGTGGGCGGCGCGGCCATTAGCGAAGGCCAGATGCTGCCGGCTGGGATACGAGGCAGGTTGGAGGTCGATCAGATCGCAATGCCGCTGCCGTTCAGGGTCCTGTCGACTGACGGCAGGCTGATGCATGTGACCTTCGAACTCGATGCGGAAGCCACCGACCGGTTGGCGGGGATGCTGGAACAGATGGGCTTCCGGCGCGCAGCGTGACCGGTCGTTCTGCCTAAGGTCGTCGATCCGGTCGGTGCTGCGCCGGGTTTAGCGCTCGCGCAGCCCACAGGTTCGGTACGCTGTCAGTAGCCGCTGCGGAATGGCTGGATCGCGGAAGAACCAGGTCTCGCTGAGGCGCTCCTGGGTCAGATCGGGTGACAGCCGCTGCAACTCCTGCAACGCCGCATGCGCATCCGCCATAAGGCCGGTCTCAACTGCGGCGGCGACCAGCATCTGCAGGCCGGGTCCGTAGTCCGGCAGCCGGGCTGCACAGAACTGCAATTCGACCAGTGCCTCCTCTGGCCGGCCCGACAACAACAGCCCGCGTCCAAGCACGGCTCGCCAGGTCGGCGGGTGGAACGGATCGAGCGACAGGGCCAGTCTTGTCTCGGTCACGGCCTCCGCCGGGTCGCCGGCATGTACCAGGACATCGCCAAGGCCGAGCCGCGTTTCACCGGACGAGGGATTTGCCAGCACAGCGGAGCGTCCGGTTTCCCGCGCCTCGTCCCAGCGTGCATTCAACAGCAGGACGAAGGCCAACCGGCTCAAACACAACGGCGAGTCCGGTTCGATCTCGACGGCGCGGCGGGCGAGTTCCAGCGCCGCCGTCGCCGCTGCTCTACCACGCGACTTACCCCAGAGATGTGTGAAGCCGCGGCCCACGGTAAATGCCTGCCACGCGTAGGCAGCGGCATAGTCCGGATCGAGCGCGATTGCGCGCGCGAACAACGCGTCTGCCGCGATGGTGTCCGCCTCTGTCGAACGATGGTAAAGTTCCCTGCCGCGGAGGCAGAGATCGTAGGCGTCCAGGCTGACTGGCGGCCGGCGGCGGGCTCGACGCGTGCCCTCGTGCTCGACGTGCGAGACCAGATGCGAAGCCAGTCGCTCGGCCAGTTCCTCCTGCACCGCGAACAGATCATCCAGTGGCCGGTCGAACCGGTCGGCCCAAAGGCCAATGCCGTTCTGCGCATCCTCCAGCTGTACTGTCACGCGGATCCGGTTGCCAGCCCGGCGCACGCTCCCATTGACGACGTAACCAGCACCTGGAGGTGGCGCAGGTGTGGACCACGGGGTTTCCGGTAGCCCGCGCGGCAACTGGCGAGCCGCCCGGTGCGGGCTGACCACGTGCATGGCCTGGAAGCGGGTGAGGTCGGTTACCAGATCAGCCGTCAGCCCATCGGCGAAGTAGCCTTGCTCAGGGTCGCCGCCGATATTTTCGAACGGCAGCACCACCACCATCGGCCGTCCGGTCGGCGCCCTTGACTGCGGCTCGGTCAACTGGGCGGGCGAGGCGGCAGCGAACGGCGGTTCCAACGCAGCAGCCTCGCCTCGCGCCACCGTGACCGCGAACAAATAGCCACGTCTGGGCAGTGTGCGCAGCAGCCGTTGCTGGTCGTCTTCCAGCGCGCGCCGGATTTCCCGGATGCAATGGGCGATGCTGTCGTCGGTGACATATACATCGGGCCAGACCGCCTGCATGATTTCGTCCCGGTCAACCAGCCGCCCGGAATTCTCGACGAAATGGCGCAGCAGCGCGAAGGTCTTCGCTCGCATGGCGCGTTCGTTCCCATCCGCGAGCAGAACGCCGCGGTTGAGGTCCAAAACGAAGCGGTCGAATCTGTAAACCGCGGGCGCGGCGATGGAGACCAGGCGAGTGCCTCCTGACGTGGTGCAGATATCAGTAAAATTTCAGCCCGAATTCATCGCGTTGTCGAGACATGAAATGTCACCGCACTGTCATATCCCTGTCATCAGCGGCACCAGACCGCTCAAAGCAACAGGAGAGAGCCAAATGTCTATCAGCCTGTCGATCCTAAATCGGCCGAGCAGAACCCCCCGTACCACCATGAAACGCAGCCTTGTTACCTCGGCGCTGCCGACTCGCCTGGGCGTGAGGTTCGCCAAGATGCAGCGGCTGCGTGCTCTCCGCCACATGGCCTTGACGTTGCGGCAGCTCGACCACCCTGGGGTGCTCGACGACTTTCAGCGAGCAACGCGCAACTGAACCTTGGGGCGAGCGAGGGTCTCGGCTGATCGTGCCGCCAGCGGAACCAGCAGGCCGGCGACAACCACCAACGTGCCGATCACCAGCATCGGTATCTTGTAGCCACCGGTCATGTCGCGCATCAGCCCCACCATCTGAGGTGCCGCGTAGCCCGAAATATTGCCGATCGAATTGATGAAGGCGATGCCGCCGGCCGCCGCCGCCGAGCCCAGAAACGCTGTCGGCAGGTTCCAGAACACCGGCAGCGAGCCGGAGATGCCGAAGCTCGCCAACGAGAACGCGGCGATAGCCAGCAACGGGTTAACGCTGAGGGTCACGCCCGCAAGCAACAACCCAACGCCGCCCAGAAGGCAGGGCACGATCAAATGCCACACCCGCTCCCCGGTGCGGTCGGAGCGGCGTGAGAACACTACCATGCCGATTACGCCAAGCAGCGCCGGGATCGAGGCGATGTAACCCACCGCGGTGTCGGTGTAGCCCAGGCTCTTGATCATTAGCGGCAGGAAATAGGCTTTGCCGTAAACGCCAAAGCCAACCAGCAGGTAGACCAGCATCAGCAGCACGATGGTCGGGCTGACGATCGCCTTCATGAACGGCAGGTGGCCGCCATGTGCCACTTGCTGCTCTTCCTCCAGCGTGCGTTCGAGCCAGGCGCGTTCATCTTGCTCCAGCCAGGCTGCTTCGGACGGGCGGTCACGCAGCAACAGCGGGCACGCAATGGCCAGTGCCAGGGCCGGCGCGCCCTCCGCTAAAAAGATCCACTGCCAGCCGGCAATGCCGAAAACGCCGTTCAATTGCAGCAGGTTGGCCGCGATCGGGCCGCCGATGATACCGGCCGAAGCACCAGTGGCGTAGAATATTCCCATGGCGCGGCCACGATGGCGCGAGGGGAACCAGCGCGTCATGAAGAATGCGACGCCGGGGAAGAAGCCGGCTTCGGCAACACCCAGGAAAAAGCGGACGATGACAAAGCTGACGGTGCCGCTGATCAATGCCGCACAGGTCGCACAGATGCCCCAGAACAACATGATGATCATGATCCAGCGCCGCGCGCCGAGGCGTGCCATGACAATGTTTGCCGGCACCTGGAACAGCACATAGCTCCAGAAGAACGCGCCCGCGCCGAGGCCATAAGCGGTGGCGGACAGGCCCAGAGCCTTGTTCATGGTCAGCGCGGCAAACGAGATATTGAACCGATCGAGCACATTGATCAGGTAGGCCAGGCTCACCATCGGTACGAGCCGCCACGCCACTTTGCGCATGGTCTGGAGTTCCAGATTGGACGCCATCTCACCCTCCACTTTCTGGGCTATGTTGCCCTTGAAGAGGACGATAGGGGCGGAAAGCCGGGCATCACAATAGCCGCGGTTGCGTATCGGTGGGAGTTATTGCTTAGACGGATCATTTCGGCGGCCTGGGGGCATTCGGATGCGGATCGTGGTGATTGGAACCTCGGGCGCCGGCAAGACCACGCTGGCGCGGACGATCGCTCGACGATTGGATCTGGTCCATATCGAACTGGATGCGTTGAACTGGCAGGCGGGTTGGCGCGATCTGGTCCGCAGCGATCCGACGGAGTTCGCCCGCCGCGTGGCCGCGGCGATGCGGGTTGATGGCTGGGTTGCCGACGGCAATTACGCTGTGGTGCGCGACCTGTTGTGGCGCAACGCGAGCCATCTGGTGTGGCTTGACTACGAGCGCCCCGTGATTATGCGGCGGGTGATTGGCCGCTCGTTGTTGCGGTTGGTGCTGCGCACTGAATTATGGGCAGGCAATCGCGAACGATGGCGTTTTTTGTTGCAGCCGAGTCATCCGATCCTCTGGGCGTGGCGCACCTGGGCTGCGCTGCGTCAGGCGACCGCGGAGCTTATTGACCGTACCGAATACGCCCACCTCAACGTGTTACGGCTGCGGCGACCAGGAGAGGCACAGCAGGCGGTTGGAACGTTGGTTGCCGCCACTCGCGCCGAGCGCTGACCGAGGTCGCTCCTGGTCCGCAATCGGCCGCGGCGACGATCCGGCAGAGGGATTCGTGCACCGGTGCGATGCGTGCTTTCATAAGGCGCCGCAGGCGTTGCACAAACCGCAACGTTCGGGAATTCCGGCGTGGCCGGATAACAGGCGAGGAGGAAAAGCCAATGAGCGGGGCAGATGCCAACGTAAAAATCCTGACGGTCGCCAGCTGTTCGAACGCGCGCGATGAGCACCGTTCGCATGTCATCGTTTCCGGGTCGTATGGAGGCAGGTACAATGCCTTCAATGCAGCCAAATGGGGCGTACGCGGCGTGATCATGAACGATGCCGGCGTCGGCAAGGACAACGCCGGCATCGTCGGGCTTGAATACCTCGATCAGATCGCCCTGGCGGCGGCAACCGCGGATGCGCAGACCTGCCACATCGGCGACGGCGATCATATGCTCGCACACGGCGTCATCAGTCATGTCAATCGCACAGCGGCGGCGGTTGGTTGCGCGATCGGCCAGAGCGTCCTGGACTGTGCGGAACGCATGCGGTCGGCGATGGTGCCGACCGCCATGCCGCCACCGATCTCCGATGGCGCGCGCTTCGTGGTGCGTGATGTGGCTGGCGAACCGCGCGTGATTTGCGCAGATTCCGTCGGTATGCTGGAGGCTGGCGATAGCGGGCAGATCGCCATCACCGCCTCGCACGGCGCGTTGTCCGGCGGGCGGCCTGACAACGCCATACCGGCTGGCATCTATGCGGTATTCTTCAGTGATGGCGGCGGCGGCATGGATGGGGCCGGCATTGCCCGGCTGGCCGACCTTGAGCAGAAAGGGATCGTCGCCGGAACGACGTCGGCCGACAGTGCTCCGATCGGTGATTCACGTGTGCTGTACCGTGACGGGATATTGTCGCACGTGAACGGACCCGCACAAAAGCTTGGCGGACGGGTCGGCATGCGGTTGGCGGACTTCGTCGATCTGTTGCTCGTGGCAGCGAGACGATAAGCGGCAGCGTGTGCCACGGTAGGGGCAGACGTGTCATGCTCAACTGACTCCGGACGCTATGCGGATTTCCGGGCATTCCAGAACAGCGGGAATGGCGACTTGACGATGCCCTCGATCGTCGTGCGGTGCGCGATCGGCTGCAGCCATTGGCCGAGCGGGTAATACGGCGCCTCAGTCCACACATCCAACTGGATCTGTTCGGCCACCTGCTTCTGGGTCGCGAGGTCGGGTGCATCGAACCACGCTGTGCGCAACGCCTCCATTTTGGCACTGCTGAACCAACCGAACCAGCCCTTCTCGCCGGTGCCGGCGATCGGATAGTGCGCGCCCGGATCGACCAGATTGAGCCCCTCCCACCCGGTGCAGAAGGCGTTCCAGCCGCCCTTGTCGTTGGTGTCCTTGATGGCGCGGCGCTGGATCATGGTGCCCCAGTCCATCGTTTGCACGTCGACCTTAATACCGAGTTTGCTCAGCAGATCGGCACCAACCAGGCTTTCGGCGTTCAGTACCGGGTAGTCGGTCGGCACGAGGAACACCACCGTTTCACCGCTATATCCGCTCTCTGCCACGAGTTTCTTTGCCAGCGCCGGATCGCGTGGACCGGTCAGCGTTTCCAGCCCCGCGGTATTGGCCAGCGGCGAGCCGGGCGTGAACACGCCGACGCCGATGCGCGTCAGGTCGGGATCGCCACCCATCGCCGCGTTCATGAAATCCGCCTGATTGAGTGCGGGAAAAATTGCCAGCCGTAGTTTCAGGTTGTCGAACGGCGGGTGCAGCATGTTGAAGCGCATCACACCGACGACGCCGTAATCGTCGAGCCGTTCCACCACCACGTTGTTGGCTTTTCGCAACAAGGGCAGCAGATCTGCGGTCGGTGTTTGCCACCAGTCCTCCTCGCCGGCCTGGATGGCGGCGGAGGCTGTCGAGGGATCGGGGATGATGTTCCATTCGATGCGCTCGAAGTTTGCCTGTTTGCCGCCGGCCACGAAACTCGGAGCTTCCTGGCGCGGCACATAACCGTCGAAGCGTTTGAATGTGGCGAGCGCACCCGGCGACCACTCAGCGCGATTGAACACATAAGGACCGGAGCCAATGTATTCGTCGATCTGCTTGTAGGGATCGGTTTTGGCGATTCGCTCCGGCATGATGAAGCAGACATTGGCGGTGGGTTTGCCCAGTCCATTGGCGAGAAGCGGGAAGGGCTTTTTCAGGTGGAAGATGAAGTCGCGGTCGTCGGGGATGGTGATTTCATTCAGCGACGCATCGATCCTCTGGCCGAACCCGTCGCGCTGCATCCAACGTTGGATCGAGGCTACGCAGTCGGCAGCGCGTACCCGGGAGCCATCGTGGAATTTCAGCCCGTCGCGCAGGCGGAAGTGCCAGGTCAGACCGTTGTCGACGATCTCGTGGCCCTCGCACATTTGCGGTTTCGGCGTCAGGGTGCCGTCCCAGCCATAGAGCGTGTCCCAGATCATATAACCGAAGTTGCGTGCCACAGTGGTGGTGGACCAGATCGGATCCGGGTTTTGCAGATTGCCCTCGGGGATGAATTTCAGGGTATTGGCTGCTGACTGAGCGATCGCGGGACGTGGCAGGGCCGGGGACGCGAGCAGTGCGCCGGCGGCGGCAAGCATCGTGCGTCGTTGCATTGGGTTACTCCCCGTGGATGGCGCCGCTGACTTTGCGGTGGGTGGCCAGGAATGCAAGGCGGGCGTGTCCCACAGTGCGATCCCGGACCAGAGGTTCGTTATGCTGGCGAATCAAGGTGCCCATGTCACCTACCAGAGGGGTGAAGCGAGATGCGTGACGCGCCCGGTCACAACAATGTCCTGGCACGCTGCGCGAAGGGTTCCTTGCTCGATTTCGTTGGCCTCGGTCACAGATTACTGAGCGAAACAAACCTGGTGGCGGACTCGAGCCAAGGCGTTGCCGAGCGTACCCCACATGGGCGGCCGGTTCTTGAGGTGCTACGATCCGCGGACGGTTAGCTACCCGAACCCAGCAGCAAAGGCACAGAACCATGGAATTCGGCGCATCGATCTTCTTCACCGACTACTCCATCACCCCCGCCGAACTCGGCGTCGCGCTGGAGGAGCGCGGCTTCGACTCACTGTGGGCCGCTGAGCACTCGCACATTCCGGTGCCTCGGCGGACGCCCCCACCTGGCGGCGGTGAACTGGCGAAACGGTACTACGACGTCATGGATCCGTTCGTGACGCTGACTGCTGCTGCGGCCGCAACGAAGAAACTCAAGGTTGCCACCGGGATTTGCCTCGTGATCCAGCGCGACACGATCCAGACGGCGAAATCGGTCGCCTCGATCGATCAGGTCAGCGGTGGGCGGTTTCTGTTCGGCATCGGCGGCGGCTGGAATGCCGAGGAGATCGAAGCCCATGGCACGGTCTTCGCCACCCGCATGAAGAAGATGCGCGAGCAGATGGAGGCGATGAAGGAAATCTGGACCAAATCGACCGCGGAATATAACGGTGAGATCGTCAAGGTTCCGTCGATGATGACCTGGCCGAAACCAACCCAAAAGCCCTGGCCGCCCATCCTCCTCGGCGGTGCCTTTCCCTGGGCTGCGCGACGGGCAATCCGTTACGGCGACGGTTGGTTCCCGAATGCCAGCAGCGGCAATCCCGAAGAATACCTACCCAGATTCCGCCAGATGTGCTCCGAAGCGGGCCGCGAGCCATTGCCGGTAACTCTCGGCGGTTGCCCGGAAGACCTGGCAAAGTTGCAGCGGTTCCGGGAACTTGGCGCGGTCCGGGCGAACGTCAGCCTGCCACCGGAGAAGGCGGACCAAATCCTGCCCATCCTCGATCGTTGGGCAACGATGATCCGGCAGGTGAACGCGTAGCAGCAGTACGTGGGTCTCTTGGCCTGGGTGTTCATGGGGCGTTAACCGGCGGTGGGGTAGGGTTTGGTGCGTCACCCCTGTGGCCCGCGGGGGTGGAGCGCCCTTTTTACCGCGGATGAACGCAGATGAAGTCGGGATGGATGGTGTGACGAAACGCATTATCGGGTGTGCGTTTACGGTCGCCAATACACTCGGGGTCGGGTTTGCGGAAAAGGTTTAAGAGAACGCGTTGGCTCGTGAAATGCGAAAGCGCGGCCTGACCGTAAAACAACAGCGCGGCATCACCGTTCGCTATGATAACGTGATTATACGAGAATACAGTGCCGACATCCTGGTCAACGACCATATCATCGTCGAGTTGAAGGTCACGAAATCAATCGCCAACGAGCATGTCGCACAATGCATGAATTATCTGTACGCCACTGGCGAAATCCTAGGTCTGCTCATCAATTTCGGCCGCCCACACATCGCAGTCCGCCGCATTGTCTCGAACGCCTGACCGCGCGCGGTCCATCCGTTCTTATCATTTCTTATCGGCGTTCATCTGCGGTAAAAAAATCGCAAAACCGCACGAGCCCCAGAACTGCTCAAGTGCTCAGCGAAGCCATCACCCCCGCCCGCGATATCCCGGCACATCCTGCGCAGGAATCCACACACCCTCAGGTGGCGTACCGCTTTGCCAGAACACATCGATCGGCATCCCGCCGCGCGGGAACCAGTATCCGCCGATGCGTAGCCAAATCGGATCCAGCGCGGCGATCAGCCGTTCGGCGATCTGCATGGTGCAGCCCTCGTGGAACGTGCCATGATTGCGGAACGAACCGAGGAACAGCTTCAGCGATTTGCTCTCGATGATCCAGTCGCGCGGCACGTAATCGATGACGATATGCGCAAAGTCCGGTTGCCCGGTCAGCGGACACAAAGTAGTGAATTCCGGACAGGTAAATCGCACCAAATACCGCTTGCCCTGGGCTGGGGCGGCCACGCGCTCCAGCACTGCCTGCGCGGGCGAGGCCGGGATCGCCACACGCTGGCCCAACTGAGTCAATCCCGAAACGTCAGTCATGCGATGTCCTCCCGCGCCGCCCATCCGGCGCGCAACTGCTCGGCGTGTAGGGCGAACCTGCCTTCCTGGATCGCCCGCCGTAGGCTGCGCATCAGATCCTGATAGTATTGCACGTTATGCCAGGTGAGCAGCATCGGCCCCAACATTTCCTCGGCCTTGAACAGATGGTGCAGGTAGGCTCGCGAATGACTGACGCAGCACGGGCAGGCGCAGGCCGGATCAAGCGGCCCGCCGTCGTCGGCGAACCGCGCATTGCGCAGATTGAAGATGCCCATAGACGTAAACGCCCGCGCCGTGCGGCCGGCCCGTGTCGGCATCACGCAGTCGAACATATCGATGCCGCGGTGCACCGCTCCAATGAGGTCGTCGGGGGTACCGACGCCCATCAAATAGCGTGGCCGATCGTTCGGGAGCTGTGGCACGCTATGGTCCAGCACCGTGAACATTTCCGCCTGACCTTCACCCACCGCAAGGCCGCCGACTGCATAGCCGTCAAAGCCGATGTCGCGCAGCGCGGCCGTGGACGTCGCACGTAACGCCGGATAAACGCTGCCCTGCACGATGCCGAATAATCCATAGCCTGGACGGGGCACGAAACTGTCGCGTGACGATCTGGCCCATCGCATGGACAGTTCCATCGATGCTCGTGCGTCGTCGAGAGTCGCGGGGAATGGTGTACACTCGTCCAGCGCCATCGTGATGGTGGCGTCGAGTAAATGCTGGATCGCTACGGATTGCGCCGGTGTCAGACGATGGCTCGACCCGTCGATATGCGACTGAAACGTCACCCCGTCGGCGTCGATTTTGCGCAGTTTCGCCAGCGACATGACCTGGAACCCGCCTGAGTCGGTCAAGATCGGGCCCGGCCAGTTCATGAACCGGTGTAGTCCGCCCAGTCGCGCAATTCGTTCGGCACCCGGACGCAACATGAGGTGATAGGTATTGCCCAGTACCAGCCTCGCGCCGGTGGCGCGGACCGAGTCGGCGGTCATTGCCTTGATGGTACCGGCGGTGCCGACCGGCATGAACACTGGTGTTTCGACCGACCCATGTGCGGTCGAAAGCGTCCCCGCGCGTGCGGCACCGTCGTAGGCGTCGAGCCGGAACCCGAACACCTCAGCGGTCATGGCGCCACAACAACGATGCGTCGCCGTACGAATAGAACCGGTAGCCCGAGGCGATCGCGTGAGTGTAGGCGGCCCGCATGGCGTCGGTCCCGGCAAATGCACAGACCAGCATGAATAACGTCGATCGCGGTAAATGAAAATTCGTCATCAGCAGGTCCACTGCACGGAATTGGTAGCCGGGCAGAATGAACAACGAGGTCTCGCCGGCGAAGGGTTCGACTGTACCAGCCTCGGTAGCCGCGCTCTCCAGCAGGCGTAAACTCGTGGTGCCAACAGCGACGATCCGGCCGCCCGCGGCTTTTGCGCCATTGATGGCGGCGGCAGCGGCTGCAGATAATCCGCCGCGCTCGGCATGCATGCGGTGTCGTGCCACATCATTGGAGCGCACAGGCAGGAAGGTACCGGCGCCGACGTGCAACGTTACGGTGACCAAACGGACCCGCCGCGCCGCAAGAGCGGCCAGCAAATCAGGGGTGAAATGCAAACCAGCGGTCGGCGCAGCGACCGCCCCGTCACGCATCGCGAAGACGGTTTGGTAATCTGCCTTGTCTGCGGGCTGCGGCCCGTGCGGCCGACGGATGTATGGCGGCAATGCCAAAGCGCCGGCTCGCTGCAAGGCGGCCGCGAAGGCATCGTCGCGCTGGTTGAACTGCAACGTCACGCCGCCGTCGGGATCGAGGCCGGTTATGATCGCCGTCAGTTCGCCGTGGCGGTCGAAACACAATGTGTCATCCTGGTGCAGCCGCCTGGCGTTGCGGGCCAGCGCATGCCACGTCCCATCCGCTTGCGGTTGATCCAGTGTGATGCCAATTCGCGCCGCACCTCGCCAGGCAGTCAGTTGTGCGGGAATGACGCGGGTGTCGTTCACCACCAGGACGTCGCCGGGCTGCAGCAGGTCGGGTAGATCGCGGACGTGGCGGTCGTCCAGGCAGGGCGCGTACTCTTTGTCGTGGCGCGGCTGGTCCGGGTCATCTGATCCAGCCGAATGCGGTATCTTGTGTCCCGGACCAGCGGGGGGAGGGCCATGACGGTGGGTTGAGGCGCCCGGCCGCACGCACAACAGTCGCGCCGCGTCTCGCGGGCGGACCGGACTTTGGGCGATACGATCCGGTGGCAGCTCGAAGTCGAACTCGGTGAGGCTGACCACCGTCAGGCGGGCGTTGGAGCGACCCGGCGCACCAGCCGCACCAGCGGAAATGCGATCAGCACGGCCCAGGCTTTGCCGATGACCTGACCGGGAAGGAATTCCAGGCTGCCGAACGCCAGCGACAAGAAAACAATTGAATCGACCACCAGCCCGACCAGCGAGGACGCGATGACTGCCAGCAACAGCCGCTGCCGCTGCAGCGGGGTGTAGACCACAAAGTCTGCCAGCTCGCTCAGCGCGAAGGCGGTTCCGGAAGCAAGCACCAACGACGCGGGCGCCACAAGCGCCGAAAGCGCCGTGCCGGCGGCGATCGCGATGAGAGCGAAGCGCAAGCCCAGACAGCGCTGCACGACGTCTCGCAGCACCAGAGCTACCCCAACTGTCAGTACGCCGGACGGTGCCATGATCCCGGGCGCCACCGGCACAAGGCAGGGCCCGCTCGGCACGCAGACCGTACCGACATGCAGGATGAGCCAGTTCGCCAATGGCACGCAGCCCAGAAATACCACGAGCGCAGCCGTTCCGAGCGCGCTGCGTTGCCGGCAGTCCATTACTCGCTCTGATAGGACGAGATTTCGACCAGATTGCCGTCGGGATCGCGGCAATATACTGACTGGATGGGGCCCAGGGCGCCGGCTCGTTCGACAGGGCCTTGCACGATGGCGACACCGAGGTCGTGCAGATGGCCGACCACCTCATCCGGTGGCGCCGCAGTGATGAAACACAGGTCGCCTGCGCCCGCCAGGTGCGTCGCACCGGTTGGCCAGCTGTAAACGTCCTGGTCGGCCGGCCGTAGGTTGATCTTCTGGCCGCCGAACTTTAGGGCGGTGCGGGAATGCGGGCCGAATTCCTCCCGCTCCATGCCGAGCACGCGTTGGTACCAGGCGGCGGCGATGTCCACGTCGGTGACGTTGAGGACAATGTGGTCGATGCGGTCTATGGTGAATCGCATCGGGTCGAGGCTCCTTCCGATTGTGCCGAGGAGGCTCTAGCGGATTTCCGCAGCGGCGCAAACGGGTAACCGACCGCAGCCGGTTTGCTGGTTGCCCGGTGCGGTTGGCAGCGCTGATCGGTTGCGGTCAGTCCAGGAACTTCGGCCGCACTTCCTGGCACAGCAGGTTCAGCGAATTGACCACCTGATGATGCGGGATGCGCATGCCGCAGTTCAGCTCCGCCAAAATGCCGCTCAGGCCAAGCTCCTCTTTCACCTGGCCCAACCGATCGATCACCATCGCGGGCGTGCCGGTGATGATTTTGCTCCGCATGACCTCATCGTAGTCGATGTGTTGCAGGCGAGCGCCGCGCTCGGCGCGGTTCTCGATGGCACGGGCGCCATCCATGACGGCCGAGGCCTCGATCCGTTCGCCGAGATACTTGTAAAAGAACATGACGCTTTCCATCGGCTCTTCGCGCGCCTGCTTCTCGGTTTCGGCGATGTAGACCGGCACGCGCAGATAGACCTTGCCGTTACCCGGATGACCGGCGGCGGCCCAGGCGGCGCGGTAGACCTGGAGGTTGGGGACGAGCTCGTTGAGGTCGCCCAGTCGTGTGGCGACGAAAATCGGGTTGCCTCGCTCGCCTTGTTCCTGGAACGTGTCGGGGCTGTTCACCGCAACACGGAGTTCCGGATAGGGCTGGTGAAACGGCTTCGGCACGCAGGATACGTTGTCGAAGTTGTAGTACTTGCCATGGAACGAGAAGGCTTCCTGAGTCCAGGCGCGCTTGAGGATTTCCATGACTTCGGCGAAGCGCTCCCGGCTCTCGGCGTAGGAGATGCCGTAGGCCAGATAAGTGCGGGGAAAGCCGCTACGGCCGACGCCCATGATCAGGCGGCCGTGGCTAATGTGATCGACGGTGGTGGCTTCTTCGGCAATCCGCAGCGGGTGACACAGTGGCAGCACCTGCACGGCGGTACCGATTTTCATACGTTTGGTACGACTGGCAATGGCGGTGGCGATATTCAATGGCGCGGCCAACACGGAGCGCTCCGGCGCGCAATGCAATTCCGCCAACCACATGACGTCGAGGCCGGCCCGCTCGGCCTCATCGACCTGCTCGAACGACTCTGTGAAAGCTTCGGCTTCGGTCTGGCCGGGCCGGCGCTGAAATTCGTGGAACATACCGAATTCCATGGTCACTTCTCCTGGTTATGAAGGGAAAAGTGACAGGTTTGGCGGCAGTTGCAAGTCCCCCGGGGTGCGGTGGCCGGACGTCACCTGGCTATGCGTTGCTCCGATGCGGGTCGTCCGCGGGGGCAAGTCAGCGTGAGATTGGCGTTGCGCCATGGATGCCCGGGGCAAGATGGCTTTGTGGCACTCCCGCACTGTGGCGTTTATTGCTAACCTCCGCCGCTACGCAACGTGGGGAGGCAAAGATGCCCATCGTCCTCGATCTCAAGGCCGAATTCGCCAGGCTAGAGATGCTTAAGAACCGTACCCCGACCTCGTCGGACGCGGCGCGCAAAGGTGCCTTTGCGCGCGTGGCGCCGTATCGCGACGGAGCGATTTTCGCCGCCAAATTCGCTGGCACCAGTGCCTGGGAACGGCATCCGCAGGGTGACGAAATCGTGCAGATCGTCGATGGGGCGACAACGCTGCACCTGATGACCGCAGCGGGTCGGCAGTCTTTGACACTTACCGCGGGGATGCTGGCAGTCGTGCCACAAAACGTTTGGCACCAGTTCGAGGCGCCCGATGGCGTTTGTGTCATGACAGCGACGCCGCAACCCACCGAGCACCTGCGGGTCGATGTCGAGGATCCACGCACGATGGAATGACCAGATTATCAATGCTGCTGACGGTCAGCGCGGGTTGGGCCGCACCGTTGTGCGCACAGGTTGCGACAGCTGCGTGCCGAATTCCGGCAATCAAGGTCAACGCCCCATTGGTTCAAGCGAGTTGCCGACCTGCCAGCTTATCTTGCATTTTGCAAAAATGTGCGCCGCCGGCGCGGCCAACAGGAGGCTTCACGCCATGAAACAAACCTATAGTGGCTCTTGTCACTGCGGGAAAGTTCTATTTGAGGTCGATGCCGACCTGGACCACGTTCGGGTCTGTGATTGCTCAATTTGCCGACGCCGCGGGGCCCTCAATCATCGCGTTGATCCGGCTGATTTTCGTTTACTCTCGCCGATCGAGGACCTTGCGCTGTACACCTTCCATACCCGTACTGCGAAAGACTACTTCTGCCCAAACTGCGGCATTCAGCCCTTCCGAAGGCCGCGCACTGACCCTTCGGTTTGGACCATCAACGTTCGCTGTCTCGACGGCGTTGATCTCGACACAATTCCGGTCAAGCGCGTTTATGGTAGTCAGCTCCCCTGAGAGACGATCTTGCAACAGGGACCGTGGCTGTGTGAGTTGGACAGCGCTCATAATTCCGGGAGGCGGCGTGCCCTTCAATAGCCGCGCGCGATATCGAACCGATTCGGCAATGGCTGTCCGTTACGCCAGGCGCTTAGATTTTCCAAGAAAAGATCCAGACTTATCGCGTTATAGGTCGCCGGGTCATCAGCTGAGGTGTGCGGGCTGATGATCAGGTTGCGCGTGTTCCAAAGCCGGTGACCCGGCGGGATCGGCTCCGGATCGAAGACATCCAGCACAGCGCCCGACAATTGGCCCGCATCGAGCCGATCGCACAACGCTTCCTGGTCGATCAGCTCGCCGCGGCCGATGTTCACCACCCCGGCGCCTTCGGGCAGCAAGTCCAGACGCCGCCGGTCGATCAAGCCACGCGTCGCATCCGTCAACGGGCAGGCCAGCACGAGAAACCGCGTTCCCCGCAGCGCCGCGTCCAACTCCTCAACCCCGATCACGCGAGCGCAATGCGGATGCGGTGCCGGGTTCGCCCGAACGCCGGTCACCGCCATCTCGAACCCGGCGGCGTGCCGCGCAACGGCACCCCCCAAGGTTCCCAGGCCAACGATGGTGATCGGCTGTGCCGTAACGACAGCGCCCCAGAGTTTGTGCCAGCGTCCAGCTCGCTGAAACGTCACCATCTCCGGCACGCGATTGGCGAGCATCAGCACTGCCATGATCCCGAACTCGCCTGACTTAGCGGCATGCGTGCCGCGATTGTTCATCAGGATTACCCTGGGCGGCAGCCAATCGAATGGCGCAAGTCGGTCGAGGCCCGCATTGGTCACGAATAGCAGTTGCAACCGCGGCGTCGGGCAGGGGAATTGCGTCTTGATGACGCTGACGTCACAAATCAGCGCTTCGGCCTCCGTCATCGCCAAAGCGAAGTCGGGGTCGGTGCGGCCGATGCTGACAACGTGGCCGCTGCCGGCATCCGGCGCGCGCGCCACTGCGGCATCCCACATCGTCTCGGAAAAATCGAACAGCCTGTCGTCAACCGGGTTTTGCAGGTGGATGCGCATCTTCTGACCGTGCCATGCGGAGGCGCCGCGAACCAGAGGCGCCGAAGCGCATTTGTGACGCGTGCCACCCTGCGAGGCCGACCAACCCAATGGCGAGCCACTTGTGCACCGGCCGGATCACCTCGAATACTCCCTGATCCGGAGCAATCACGTGCGGCACCTTCAACACCAGGAAAAACAACGTTGGCACCGCAGTGGGCGAAGCGGCTGCAGTCAGATAGCCAAGCAGCGGTACCAGCAGTAGCAAACCGTACAGTGCCGCCGGTAAACCGCGTGGGCGGTCGCCAGCTCGCCACGCCAGCACAAGGCGCACCGCGGCGAGCCCGGCGACGCAGAGGCCGAGACTTTTGTGCAGCTGATAAAGCAGGAATTTCACCAATAACACGCTCACCGGCAGGGCGGTCATGAGCCATGCGATGGCGAAGCCGATGATCACCAGCGCAGCAGTCCACCAGTGCAAATGCCGGCGAAGGCGGACGAGACGCCGTGTCATGGACCAGACCCTTGCCTCGGCTGATGGTCAAATATTATCGCTCACCGGGTCAGGTGACGAAATGACGCCCGGCGACACCGCCGGCTCCAGCCTGGCCATAACGGTGTAACCCCAATGAGCCGGGCGTCAGCGATCGCCTATGGTTAATACCCGGCGGCACGATCAACGGTTTCGCGTAACGGTTTGGCATCGAGGAAGCGGCCCAAATTGTCCACGAACAAGCGAGCAACCACCTCGTCCCGCTTCGGGTGCCCGCCGCCAATATGCGGCAGCACGATAATGCCTTCGGACGTCCAGAACGGATGGGTCGCCGGCAGTGGCTCCTGACGAAACACGTCGAGGATCGCGCCGGCGATCCGTTTCGCACCGGCGGCAGCGATCAGGTCGGCATCGTCGATCAGTGCGCCGCGGCCGAAATTGAGCAGCCAGGCAGTTGGTTTCATCTGATACAGGCGCTCGGCATTGATCAAATTCTCCGTTTGCGGCGTCGCCGGCAGCAGCAGCAGGACGAAATCGGCCTGCGCCAGCACCGTATCGATACGTTCCGGTGGCAAAACCTGAGCAACACCCTCGATCGGCGCGGGATTGCGCTTTGTGCCGATCACCCGCATGCCGAGTGCGGCAGCAAGACGGGCGACGTCCTGTCCGACCGCGCCCAGACCGAGAATGCCCAAGGTCTGGCCGGTCAACGGAGTGGCGACCCGGCGGGTCCATTTCGATTGTTTCTGATCCGTAACACAGGCCGCGTATGGCTTGGTCAGATAAAACAACGCACCCAGGATGTTTTCCGGCATTGACTCGCGGTGGGTACCGCGAGCGCAGGTGAGGGTCAGACCCGGCGGCAAATCCGGCAGCGCAAGCCACCCCTCGACGCCGGCGGTCAACGCCTGGGCCCAACGCAGATGGGGCATGCGAGGCAGCAGACCGCGCGGGGCACCCCACGCCAGCAGAGCCTCGGTCTGGGCCATCTGAGTGTCCGACGGCTGGTCCTTCCGGGCGAGCGTGTCGACGATGACGCGAGGCGCAAGGCCGGCGGCGGCAATGGCGTTGACGTAGGGAGTGGGGCCATCGGTCCAGAGCAGCAGGCGAGTCGGGTCGGGCATTGGTGGAGCATCCTGATTTTGGCTGCCGAGAGCCTAAACGGGCCGGAGACGGACGGCGAGAGGAGCCTGCGCGTTCCCGCGCAATCGCCGTAAACTGCACGGTACGTCGGCTCAATGGCCAGTGCGGAAATCTGAAATCACTGGTAGCATTGGCATGAAGCTGCCAGGCCGTTGCATGTGGCCAGGCGGGCATCGACGGCCACGATTTCAGACGCCAATGGCGCAGGCCCGCACAGCCAGAAATGAATTTTGCGACGCGGTGCGATGCATCGCGATTCCCGCCGGCGCCGTTGCTGTGGAATACATGCCGGCGACAGTCATCGAAGATTGAGCGTTCAATCGGTTAAAGATCGACGACATTGCTGCGTACCGTTGAAACAATGGTGCAGCGCTGCTTGCCATGGCGACCACCATGGCGCATCGTTCCTGCACAGGGGCCAATTCCAAGGGGAAGCAATTGGAACTCAGGTCACTTGCCGCGAGCGAGTGCACAGCGCGATGTCAGGAATGTGCCCATGAAAACACGATGGGCGCTCGGTTCTGTGTCGCCTGTGGCGCGAGGCTGGAGGTTGCTTGCGCCGCGTGCGGGCACTTCTGCCCGCCGGCATCGCATTATTGCGGTTGGTGTGGCGCACCCAGAACCGACAGCGCGCGCCCGAATGAGAATGCCGCCGAACGCAAGCAGGCCACCGTACTGTTCGCCGACATTGTGGGTTCGACCGAGTTGATCGTCGGACTGGACGCCGAAGCCGCGCGTGATCGGCTGGAGCCTACGGTCAGAGCCATGGTGCGTGCCGTGCGCCGGTTCGACGGCACGGTTATTCGTACTCTCGGCGACGGGCTGAAAGCCGCATTCGGCGTGCCTCTTGCGCAAGAAGGCCACGCGCTGCTCGCCTGCCGGGCGGCGCTCGCCATGCAGGAGGCAGTGGCGGCCTTGCCGGACGCGACGAACATCCGCGTCGGGGTGCACTCAGGCGAGGTGATCGCCGGCACGCTGGATACGGGGTCGGCGGTCGAGCAGGAAGCGCAGGGCATGACCGTGCACCTCGCCAGCCGGATCGAGCAGGCCGCCGACTCAGGTGCGATTTACATCAGCCGCGATACCTGGTCGCTGGTCGAGCCGTATTGCGATGGCGCGTCGATCGGAGTCCGCTCGCTGCGGGGCATTCCGGAGCCGGTGGAGATCTATCGTCTGACCGGCCTGCGGCCGATGGTCAACAGCGACCATTTTCGCAGCGGCGGTCTGACCCGGCTGCACGGCCGGGACACCGAGCTCGGGGTCCTGCAACAGGCCCTGCACGACGCCGGCCAAGGTGGGATCAGCGGTGGCGCCCGCGTGATCGGGATCGCGGCACCGGCCGGGGTCGGCAAAAGTCGCCTCTGCTTCGAGTTCAGCGAATGGTGCCGGCGGCGGCGGGTGCCGGTGCTGGAGGCGCAGGCACATGTCCTCGGTCAGGCCACGCCGCTGCTGCCGATGGTGGAAATGCTGCGGGCCGGTCTCCGCATCTCGCCCGGGATGGATCCGGCGGAGGCGCGGCAACGAATTGCCGAGCGACTGTGGGAACTCGACCCGTCGCTTGCGGATGGCCTGCCGCTGCTCGCCGACTTCCTGAACGTTGCGGATCCGGACGTGCCGCTGCCCTCGCTCGATCCGCGCACGCGCCAGGCGCGGTTGCGCGAGATCATCGGCCGTATGGTCAAGGCGGGAGGGCGGCGGCCGGGGGTGATTATCGTTGAGGACCTGCATTGGCTGGACGAGGCCAGTCGGGAGGCCATGGACCGCCTGATCGAATGGGTCCGCGGGACCAAAACCGTCATGGTGGTCACGTTCCGTCCGCCGTGGTTTGCGCCCTGGTCCGCGGAGGACGGTTACCGCGAGTTGCGGCTGGCGGAACTGGAGCCCGGCGACATGCGTCAGGTGGTTCGCGATCTGGCGGGGGATGCTCCGGCGCTCGAGCAGGTGGTGACCCGTGTGGCGGACCAGGCGGGTGGCAATCCGTTTTTCGCCCAGGAGCTGGTGCTGTCGCTGGCGCAGAGCGGCGTGTTGGTGGGAGGGCGTGGGCAGTATCGTCTGGGCCCGTCCGGTTGGAACAACCCGGTGTTGCCGGCAACGGTCGAGGCGGTGGTCGGCGCGCGTATCGACCGTCTGAGCGAATCGCAGAAGGAGTTGCTGCAAATCGGCGCGGTAGTCGGCAAGGAATTCCCATTCGAGGTGGTGCGCGCGGTGGCCGGCGTTGCCGAGCAAGCGTTGCAACCGTTGTTGGATCAGCTTTGTGCCGCGGAGCTGATACAGCCGTGCATGACGTACGCTGGCGCCAGTTTCGCGTTCCGGCATCCACTGATCCAGGAGGTCGGTTATGCGATGCAACTGCGCTCGCGAAGGACTCCGCTGCATGCGGCGGTCGCCGATGCGATCAAGCGGTTCGATTGGGGGTTGAGCGACGAGTCGGCTGGGTTGCTGGCGCATCATTACGAGGCCTCCGGGCAGGCGTTGGAGGCGGCGATGCATTTGCAGCGCGCCGCGCGGTGGATTGGCCGGACCAACTCGGCGCGCGCTTTGGCGGACTGGAAGAAGGTGCGGCGGTTGATGCAGGGCCAGCCGCGGTCCAGAACCAACGACCAGTTGCGGGCTTTGGCAGGCGGGCAACTGCTGTCGTTCGGCTGGCGGGAGGGGATGACGGCGGAGGAGGCGAAACTTTACGCTGAAGAAGCGTTGGGATTTGCCCGTGAGGCCGGCGACCGACAGCACGAGTTGAGCCTTTTGGGCGCCTACGGGCGGGTTTTGGCGGCGGGCGGCGGCAAGGCCGATGACTATGTCAGGCTGGTGCGTGAAGCGCAGAGGTTGCCCAAAGTTGGCGCCGATCCGGAAAGCGATCTCCTGCTAAATGGCTTGCTGTGTCAGGCCTGTAGCCGGGCTGGCCTGTTTCGGGACGCGCTGGGGGCCAACGATGCGGGGCTAGCAGCCGTCGATACGCCGGGCAACGCCAGCACCGGGGCCGTCCTCGGCCACAGCCTTGAGCAAAGAGTCGGATTTAACGTCGCACACTGGGTTCGCTGTCTGCGTGCATACCCGCTGGTCGCTCTTGGCCGCCTGGAAGAAGCCGAGTTGTGGCTCGCCAGGCTGATGCAGATCGAGGACCCCGGAATCGAGCCAATCATTCAATATATCCCGCACTGGTGCGCGGTCGAACTGGCCTGGCATCGCGGCGACGTGGTTGCCGCCAAACGGCACGCCTCGGAGGTTGTACACTATGCGGAACAGTCGTCGATTCCGTTTATTTTCGTCAAGGCTTCGCTCTGTCAAGGCATTTCAAGCCTGGTGGAGAGCGACCTCGTCGGGGCCGAACAGCATTTTCTGACCGCGCTCGCAACCGCCCGCCAGAGCGCCGCTGGGCTGGACTATGAGGCGCGACTACTGGCCTGGTTGGCTCACACGTACGTGCGGTCAGGCGCCATGGAACGTGCGATACAGATTTCTGCCGAGGCAATGGAAGTTGCGCGCCAGCGCACAGATCGTTACGCGGAATGCGACGCCGCCATAGCTGGAGCCATGGCGCTCGCCGCCTTGGGCGGGACGGGGCGGCGCCGCGAAATCCTTGAATTGCTTAGCCAGGCGGATCAGTTAATTGCTACGACCGGAGCCGATGTGTTTCTCCCAATGCGCAGGCAGGCTCAACTTCTGGTTGACACGGGCCAACTATCATGGTCTTGAGTTGACCACCCACATATCCGGCGTTTTGCCGCTGATATTGGTGCCTGAAACTCGTTAGGGGGTAGCAATGGGCGGCCTTGTCAAACGCCAGAAAACAACTGGGGAAGTGTTGCACAATTTGAACACGCGGTTTGCGCCGGGTGAGCCGCTCCAGGAAATGGTCCAACTGCAGAAGGAATTCCAAATCTTTTCTTCAAAGTACTCTCTCCAGCAGGCTCATCGGCTGCTGAACGTTGGTCCGAGCGATCACAGCGAGCGGGCGGGCGTTTACCGGGCGCTTGACCGCCTGAAGCTGGTCCCCTCGGATATGGAAGGGGTGAATGGTCACGATCGGATCATCAGAGCTCGCCAGGAAAACCTTGAAAGCAGTTCGCCGTTGCCGATGTTCACCAAAACGCACAAAGGCTCCGAGGACAAGCGTGTTGTGGTTACGCGCGGCAAGCCAATCCCGCATGAGGATCAGGAATACTTGATCATTTCGACACCGACGGTACCGTCAAAGGCGGTTCCAATGCCCGGCGGCAGGTCCGCGGGACCGAAGCAGCCGGCATCGCCGAAGCGGGCGGCAAGGAAAAAAGGTCCGTCGTGACAGTCGGCGGCAGGCGGCGCGATTCTGGTGCCGCCTGCGGACCCGAACTGGAAGGCGTGTTTCGGAGTGTTGAGGACTATTATACGGACAAACTTACCGAGCATGGGGCCACGCCGCTGGGGGTCGACTGGTCGTGCCAGGCAACACAGTGGCTGCGTTTTGTGCAGCTTCTGAGGATCTGTCGATTCGATACGGCGGTTTCGCTGAATGACCTGGGGTGCGGCTACGGCGAGCTCGCAACATTTCTGCACCAACGTTATCCCCGGGCGTCTGTCGACTATCTGGGGATCGATCTTTCGCCCGCGATGGTGCAGCGCGCGCGGCGACGGCATCGCGGTGATCCGGCCACACGATTCGCGGTCGGACGGACATGCCAGCGCCAGGCCGACTACTCAGTGGCCAGCGGCATCATGAACGTCCAACTCGGCTTTTCCCTTTCGCTCTGGGAAGACTTCGTGCGCGGAATTCTATTGGACATGCACTGCCATAGCCGCCAGGGCTTTGCGGTCAATTTCTGCGTGTCCCGGCGACCAGACCTACGCGACGACGAGTTGTATTGTTCGGCTCCCGACCCATGGGTCAGGTATTGCGAGGCCGAACTCGGCTGCTCAGTCGAGGTGGTGGCCGATTATGGACTTGGCGAATACACTTTGATGGTTCGGCCGGAGCACTTGTCATGACTTCGCCAGCACGAAACGCAAGAATATGTATTGATATCGATTCCGACTGTCCCGGCCGGGGATCGCGCATCCCGTATCGTTGCGAGGGCGCGCCAGATCGCGGAGAGCGTGGGCGCCTGATGTCCAAGGAGCTCGCTTCGCTGGCGCGGGTTCCTTGTTGTCTGTCAGTGCGGAATGAGATGAGCGGGCGACCTCGCCAAAGGTCGTCTTCTTGCGTTGAGACGGTGGTACAACCATGAACCAATACGCCGCCGCGATGGCTGGCGCCGAAACAATTACTGCCTGCCCGGTACGCGCCCGGTCGTCGGACACAATCGACGACCAACTGCGCGACGCCGCGCGCTTCGTCATCTCCGCCAGTGGCCACGCCGACGAAGACCGTCTGCAAGCCGCGTTCAAACTGCTGCGCGCGCACGCTCCCGTCTACTGGGTCGACACCCCGGGCGTGCGGCCATTCTGGCTGATCAGCCGGCACGCCGACGTCGTGGCAGTGGAGCGCCGCGGCGCCCCGTTCTCCGCCGAACCGCGCAGCTTCCTGTCCAGCGAAATGGCCGAGGACCGGCTGCATCGCATCCTGGGCAAGCCCTATGTGCTGCGCGGCCTGCTGCAAATGGACGACCCCGATCACGCGGCCTATCGCGCGCTGACACAGTCCTGGTTCACCCCCGCCGCCCTTGCCGCCTTCGACCCCTGGCTCGCCGACTGGGCCAGCCAGATCGTCGAACGCAACGCCGGCCGAGCCGACACCTTCGACTTTGTCGATCAGATCGCCGTCCCGTTCTCGATCCGCGGCATCATGCACCTGATGGGGCTGCCCGAGGCCGACGATGCGCTCGTTTTGAAACTATCCCGCGGTCTGGTGGGCCCCGAGGATCCGGAACGTCGCCTCGCCGATCAATCGACCCAGGCGTTGTGCCGCGCCGGCATGGGTTTTCGTAACTATTTCGATCCCATCGCCACCGAGCGCCAGGGCTGCCCGCGTGCCGATCTCAGCAGCGTCATTGCGAACGCCCGTGTGCATGATGCGCCGGTACCCGAGTATGAGATGTTCTCCTACTACATGATGATCGCGACCGGCGGGCACGACAC
>JBEKQQ010000021.1:0-84670 GCA_049519555.1 Acetobacteraceae bacterium | reverse complement strand
AAAACCTCGCTTGCTTCGGTCGGTGACATGGCTGCGGCGCTGACGCCATTTCTGGGCCTGACGGTGGGCAATCTGGTGTTTGGCGCCGGCGTACTGGGCGCGGCGATGGTGGCGTCCATCGTCTGCTCGCTGGCCTTCGCCTGGGGGTTGGGCGAGGTCTCCGGTCATCGTCACTCGTTGGAATATCACCCGTTCGAGGCGCCCTGGTTCTATGGCGTTTACGCCGCCTGTGTGATCGGCGGAGCCGGCGTCGTGGCGGTGTGGCCCGACCTGGTGGCGCTGAATGTCGGTGTGCAGGTGATGAATGCGCTGATGCTGCCGCTGGTGTTGGGGATGCTGATCACGCTTTCGCTCCGGGCCTTACCGCCGGCGCATCGGCCACGTGGCACTTATCTGTGGGCCATCGTGCTGGTGTCAGCGTCGACCTGTGCCATGGGTGCGTTTGGCGCGATTGTCGGTGTGGGTTGGACCGGATGACGGCAACGAGGTGTGGCTCCAGCCATCTCGGCGCGATCGAACGACAGGAGTTAACGGGAGCGCCGGAGCGGGCTCAGCCCAATCCCCTGTGCAGCAACACCACGCCGAACCCCAGCATGGCGATCCCGCCGGCGCGTCCGATCCACACCCCACCGGGCAGCAATTTCTCGGCGAACACAAACACAGCGAGCGTAGCCACCCACAGCAAATTCATTGCTCCCGCCAGGAACAGCAGCGCCATCAGGACCGCGCAACAGCCAATGCAATAAGCGCCATGCGCCAGGCCCATGCGCAGCGCGCCGATCCACCCGTCGTGCCAATGGTTCAGCAGGAACGCGAACGGCGAGCGGCAGCCGCGCAGACAGGCCTGTTTCAGCGGGGTAAATTGATAAGATCCTGCCACGATCAGCAATATGCCGCCAAATAACCGACTGCCGATCTCCAGCATCGGCGTCAGCAGCACGAACTGATCCAGCGCCCATTGTGCAAAAGTGGCGATGGCGGAGAACCCACCCCAGGCGATCAGGTAGCCAACCACAAAGATCGCTGTCGGAACGAACATCTGGCCGCGCGCACGTTTGTTGCGATTCAATGTCTCGAAGGTGAGGATCATGGGCGCGGCGCTCGGCAGCATCATGCCCAGCATCATGACCCACCACATGGCGAAGGTGAGCGAGGCGTAGGAAACGGTCCAGGAGTCGGTCAGAGACATGACCATGTCGGTCATGTCTCCCGCCATGTCGGTCATGTACTGGGCTTGCATAACCAGCCACAACCAGGCGAGAGCCGTCACACCGCCCAATGCCAGAACGATGACGATCCGGTCGCGCCGGCTTAGCGCCTCCGTGGCGGACGCGACGTCACCGCTGGCCATCGCCCCGGTCAGGCAGACCAGGAGAAGGGGGCGAAATGGCCGTTGTTGCCTTTGCCCACCAGGTCCATGCCCAGACCGAACCCTCGTACGTGCAGCGCGCTGGCGCGGGCGAGCGCGAGGCGCCGGTTCGCGGGATGCGCAGTGTTGTCGATGAAGAACGGTTCGCCGCTGCGGTTGCGGGATGCCACGCCTTCGATCTCGAACGACAGGATGTCGGGGATGGTCACGCTCCGCTTGAGACCCGCAATGCGGAATTCGATTGGTTTGAATTCGACACCGCGAAAATCGCTGACCAGATTGGCGCGGATCATCCCGGGTGTGCCGCCGGCCTGGCCGCTGACGATGGCGGATAAGGCGGCACGCTGCGCATCGTCGGCCGTTTCGTCGACAACGCAGGCAAAGACCCAGTTGCCGTCAGCCATTACCTTGCCGGAGCGAATCACCAGCGCGAAGCACAACCCATCGAGCTTGACAGCGCCGGAGTGTCCCTGGTCGATGCGGAAGATCAGCGCGGCGGTGCAATGGTCGTAGGTCACCTCCGCCTGCGGATTGGTGTAGATGCAAGGGCATAAATAGTCGCAGTTGCAGCTTTCCATGTATTCGCCGCTGAGCCGCCAGTTGCTGCCGGACATGATCGTTGCCCTCCCTGTCGCGAGGATGCGTGATCCGGTTGAACATCCTGGCGAGGACTGTGCCGTCATCTCGGCGCAATCGCAATGGCGGACAGCCGGCCGGCCACGACAATCAATTTTGGACCTACCGCCGGACCGCAGCCCACCCCACAGAAGAAGCTCGCCGACACGATGCGGCGTTGCGGCAAGTCAGGAATTTTCCAAGCAGATGAACGCGGATAAGTAGAGATAAGGCCAGATGGCCTGTGCAACTGAAACCGCGTGGGTCATCTCTGGCGATGGATTTTCATGCAATCCGGATGGCCGGACAACCGCGTGCGCCGAAAATCAATGCCGACTACTGATCCCCACGGCGGCGACAGAAAGCATCATTGATCGGCCCGTGGAGCACCAGAAGACGGATCATTGCCTGGACATTTAACGGGGTCAGTGAGGATCGCTCTGATCCGAAACGTTTTCCGACGCGCCCTTTCGCGCGAACTGATACCGCCCCGACACCGGGAAGTCCGAACCGTTCCGCGGGTTGGCAAGCCAGCGTTCGGCAGTCACGAACCCCTCAATGCCCACAGGCCCTGTCTCAGCGGAATTGACCGACACCAGGTGGTACATAGCGGGCCCGGAACGAACTTCGTCGGGTTGGATGACACTTCCCGCGTTGATCAACCACAGGGCAGGCGCGGCAATCAGCGACCATAATATGATCATTGTCCAGAGACGAGGTTCAAACATGGGCGGTGCTTTGGTCCAGGGAAGCTGCTAAACTCGCAACGCGGATTGCAGCCCGCCGTTCCCTGACCGTTTGCGAAACCGCACGACTGCAAAAAGAGCCGCCGCCGGTCGTAACCGGCGGCATGGCACGAACGATCAGGGTCATTCCCAGTGGCCTTCGTCCCAGGCGTAGCTGCCGTCCGGGTGCTCCACCCAATGACCTGATTGCCATATCGCGGTAGGGCGTGGACGAGTCACATAACTGCCAGGGGCCCAAACCCAGTTGCCACCGTCCCAGACCCAGTGGCCAGAACGCCAGACCACTGATTCATCCGGAGCGCTGGGTATGATTTCCGGTGGCGCGGCCGGCGGAGCGGACGGCGCCACGAGCACACCGGCGGGTGGCGCAATGACAATCGGCGGCGGCACGATCGTCACCTCATCGGCGCGGGCCGGCGCAGCCGCCGCAATCAACGCGGCGCCAAGAGCACCCGTGATCAGCAGCGGGCTTGCAGTCTTGAAAAACCGTGATGCGGAGCAATGCATGATGTCTCTCCTTCATGATCGAACCGGATTGCAGGTTCATGATCGAACCGAATCGCTGGGCCAATGAGACCGTCCGCCCGCGGGTTCCGTCCCGGTTATCAGCATCGGCCAGGCTTTTGTTCGGATCTCGGGATTGAGTCCATGATCTCAAAACGTTATCGATATACGGGAAGAGCGATCACATTTTATGACGCGACTCCATCTGTTCCACCGCGCGGCATCAGGTCTCAACAGCCGCCAATTTTCCCATGGTGCAATGCCGCGAGCCAGCATCGGCGTCGTGTTCCGAGCGCAACCTATCCGTCATCCAGGCGTTGATCGATTCGCCGTGCAACGGAGTGCGTGTTCATGAAAGTCGGGCTGGTCCTTCTTGGATTGGGCGCGATGCTGGCGCTCCCCGGCCTGGCTGTCGCTCAGGCCGGAACGCTGTCCGACGGTACAAGGGTATCCTCGATCACCTGCGCGCCTTTGGCGGGGCCTCCAGCACCTGACTCCAACGATGCGCCATCGCCCGCCATGGCTGAGATGTGCACGGCCGCCGATCCATGGCACAGCAAGGCGACCGGCGCCCACAACGACCAGGACAAGCGTGGCGGACCTGTCGACGATAAGCGATTGATCGATCGACGATAAGCGATTGATCGAACACAGTCTTGACGTCGGCGCCCTCGAGCTCAACCAGAAGCTGCTGAAGCTGCGATATCGGCATATTCGCACGACCGGCGGTCACCCGATGACGGCTGCCGCATCGGCGTACCAGCCGCAGCAAATACCGGGGATGAAAATACCGGGGCATGATGTGCTACCGGCGAAGGCTTCCTGATCGGTTTCCGCGCGGAACAGGGCCAGGGGCCCAAAGGAACGGTCTGGGCAGCCCAGAGAGTGATCATTGCAGACAGCTCAGGCGCTGCGCGCGGGCGATACCCGCTCGATGCCGGCCCGGCTGACCTCGCGGTAAATGGCTGATCGCCCCAGCCGCAATTGTCTCGCTGCAGCGGTCGGCGACAGACCTGTCTCTACCAACCTGAGCGCCGCGGTGATCATGTCGGTGGCGAGCGGTGGCCAATGGCGCCGGCCCGATTCAGCCCTGTGGTCTGCCCGGTGATGTCCTGTTCACCGGTGGAGGCGTGCGCGTAGCCAAGGATGTCGCCCATACCCACCTCAGTTCCGAGCGCTCGTCAGCCAGGCCCTGGCGGCGGTCAGCGGATGTCCGGCCGCGCCATCTGGCCTCCAGGTGAATTTTCAACCAGGACTACGCTGGATGGTTCCCTGCGGATAACGACGTTCCAGAAGCGGCCATATTCCCCGGATTTTCTCCTGCGGGGGGATTTTCCCCCGCGGGGGCAAAACGGGCAGATTGGGTGGCGGCGAGGTCACGCGCCGCGACCCGACACAAGATGATCCGCCGCAGCGCAAATCCCAGCTTCCGTGTGTCGTCACCGCCTTCGACGTCGGCCGGCCGCGCGGCGTCAGGCAGGCGCAGCGTCAGCGAGACCACTTGTGCTGCCGCCGTCGGCACCGGCACCTCGATCACGCAACTGTCGCGCACCGAGGCCGTGCCAAGCTCCAGACCATTGAGCGCGACGATGACGCGTTGCACCGGCAGTGTCATCGCACGGGTGAACGGGTCACCAACGATGTAGAGGCGCCAGGCGCCGGATTGCCGGATTGCCGGCAGGCTCAGGCTGGTTTCGTTGGCGGCGCTCCAGACATAACCGTCTTCCGGCACCGACCATCCCTGGCGCAGGCAAAACGTGCCGCTTTGGTCGCGGCCGAACGTCAGGGCCAGCAGCGGCGTGGACGTCTGGCCGTCCTCACCCTCGCCGGCGAAATCGGCCAGAAACGCAGCCACGGCAGGTCGCCCTTCAGCGACAATCAGATCGCCTGCGTTGCGCACCGGCGATGCGCCAACGCCCGGTGCGGGCCATCGGGCTGTGTTGCCTGGCGGGTAATTGAAGTCGCGCATGAAGCTGCCGAACGCTGCGTCGCAGGCAGCAATCAACTCCGGGGCGAGATCGCGCTTCCATCGGCCGATCGATGCGGCAGGGTTACCCGCAGTGCCATGCTTATCGAACAATGCGCCAGTTGCCTCGGCGGCCAGCAGCGGCTGATCGAGACCAATGAAGTTTGCGATCGCCAGCCGGCTCGCCGCGGGGTCGAGCAACAGATCTTCGTAACGCATCACCAAGGTATCGGCCCCGGCATGACGGATGATCTGGGCCAGCCGCGAGAGGCCTGACCGCAATACGGTCAGCGCTTCCTCGGCCGGCAGGTGCCAGAACGCCATGGCGGAACACAGCAGATCCCTGGGATCGCGGAACAGGACAATTTCCCGCACGGTGCCGAAGAACAACCGCGCGCCGCGTCGCGCCGCTTCGTCGATGTCGCCTTTCTCGCAGAAGATCGACGCCTTTGCTTTGCCTTGCGAGCGGGCCAGGGTCGCATAGAATTTCCCAATTAAATCGCTGAACAAACCGGCATAGGCCGACGGTACCGTCAGTTCGTAATGATCCTGTAGCAACTTTTCCGGCGTGGCCATCGTGAACAGGCCCGGATCGTTATACGGATTGGAACCAATGAACTGCCGCGTCTCCGGCGCCAGCATGAGATCCGGATGGGTCGACCGCTCGCGGTCGGCATCGGCCACCAGGGTGCGGAAGGCGGCCGAATAATACGCTATCTGTTTTATTTCATAAGGATATCGATCCGCCACCACCATGTCGGGATGGCGAGCGAATTCGTGCATCAGCACCGTCGTCGCGGTGCGGCCGGTCGAGGTCAGGATGACCGGAGTCCAATCGTCTTTCCGTTCGCCCGGCAGTGGGCGCGGCAGGAATCGCTTGCCATTTGGCAACGCTTCGCCGGACCAGATTTCCGAGACTTCGACGTGATGCTCATCGAACGCCGACAACGGCGGATCGAATTCAAATCGGAACTCGCAATGCTCGGGCGCCGTTGCCCCACTCGGCAACGGTACTCCCGGGCGGCGATGCTGCGTAAAGCAGGTGCCACGATGCACACCATTGACATGCACGGAGACCCAGACCTGGCCTCCACGATGGTCAGTGTTGACAGCCCAGCCGAGCACCAGAGAGCGAGAAATCCGATCGACATACCCGTGTAAGGGCATCGTTGCACAATCCAGTCTGCCAAAGAGCGCTTTGGAACCCCCCGGTTCCCAAAATCACTATATTAGGCCCGACTGTCAGCAACACTTCAAGTTGAGCTTGAGTTGTTGGGTTTTGTAACTGGTGCGTAGTCAATTGACGGAAGGCAATTTACTTGGGTTTGGTTTGGCGCCAGCGTCGGATCGGGTAGTGCTGCAATTATTGCGTAAGGTCGATAGTAGTTTTATTTCAACTTCGAAACGCGTGCATCCGGCAGCGATGCACGCGTTCCGGCAGGCAGCCGTTAATGCATGCCCGGCATACCGGGCATCGACGCATGGCCCATTCCCGCACCACCGGCCTGCACCTTCACCGTCACCGTTATCGGTTGCGCATGCGCAAACGACAGCGTCAACGGGAAGCTGTCGCCGACCTTCAACGGGGCCTTCAGCCCGATCAACATGACGTGGTAGCCGCCCGGCGTGAACGTCACCTTCTTGCCCGGCTCGAGTGCGATCGACCGTACTGGGCGCATTTTCATCACCCCGTTGTCGTTGATCGTTTCATGCACGCCGGCGGAGGCGGCGACCGGTGTGCTCGCCCCGACCAGTTCGTCCGGCGCCCCATTGTTGGTCAGCGTGAGATAGGCAGCACCCGTGGTGCCGGCGCCGGCGGTCGGGCGCGCCCAAACCTGATCGATGGCTATGCTCGCGGTGTCTGCCGCGAATGTGAAGAACCGATCCCTGCGGCGGGTGGGTCCGACATCGATCGAAGCGTTGTGCCACAGCAAACTGTGCAGCCCTGCGGGCAGGCCGCGCGGCCCGAACAAGTGGGTCGTGCCGGCCTCGTTCGGTCCGCACAGCGCGACCGTGACCGGGCGGGCGGCGCGATTGGCCATTTCGGCCGGAGGGATCCGTGCCTCGCCGGCGCCGCCATGGACGATCGTCACCATGGGCGAGGTCCGGCTGGCGAGATCGTCAATCGGCCGCTCCCTGGTGAGCAAATAAGCATGCGCAACGGTGGCGGCAGCCAAGGCGCCAACCGCGATCGCCGCAAGGGCCAGAGTGGATGATTTGCACATGGTCAGTTCCATTTCCCCAGGACCGCGAAACAGTTGTCGGATGTTGTCAGCGCGGTCGAAGGGCGGTCCGTCCCCCACAACCACGCGTTCCAATGCAAGTGCACCGCTGATTGCCGCGCTACCGGGCGGCCGGACGCGGCAGCAATGGCAGCACAGCGGCAGCGAGGCTCTGTTCGGTCACGCCCGTCTGGTCCGGCCGAAACATCGCTCGCACCACGCCTGTCTGGTCGACGACAAAGGTCTCCGGCAGCGCCTCGGGTGCGCCGAACCCGTTCGGATCGGCGTCGCGCATCATGGCCGCGGGATAGGTGAAGCCCTGCATCACCTTGACGACGTCAGACCGGTCGCGCGGGCGATCGGCACTGATGCCGATCATGTCGACGCCCATCGCGTGGTAGCGGCGGTAGAATGCGTCCAGCGCCGGCATCTCAGCCCGGCACGGTGCGCACCAGGTTGCCCAAAAGTTCACGATCACCACGCGGCCGCGCAACGCGCTCAGATTGAACCCGGCGCCGTTGAGCTCCGTTGCGGCGAGCGGTGGCGCGGGATGTCCCACTGCGACCGCCGCCAACGCCGGATGGAAGGTGAGCCCGAGTGCGACACAGCCCGCCATCAGCGACAAAAACCTGGTTACACGATGCATGCGAACCTCCTCGGCTAAAAGCTGTAGGACACCAGAAGTTTGAACATGACCGGCGCGGTCAGCTGGTCGCCGTTGAAGTTTTGCAGCACCGGAACCTCGACGTCCGCATAGACCGAGAACTGGGAGAAATCGACCTCAAGCCCCGGCGACAGGATCAACCGCTCATAGCCTGACGCCACCGGGCTGGCGGCATTTGCACCACTGTCACGTCCACGTATCGACACGATTGCCTGGGCGAGCGGGGTGATCTGCACACTCCCGACCGTCCAGCCGTTGTAATGAACCCCGGCAGCGAGATCGAGCTCCGGACCCGGCCGATACTGGTTTTGGATGAGCACCGGTGCATCCAAATTCGCCTGGGCGAACCAGCTCCACATATTGTCGGCGGTGAGCGCCTGACGATGGTAGGCACCAAGCAAAATATCGGTGCTGCCGGTGCCAATCTGGCTGTCACTGTCGACGATCGACGGATTGAATTTGAAGTTACCGGTCGGCAGTTTGATGCCGTAGGTCACACCGGTCGACAAATCGTCGGAGAACCCGGTGTAGATCCCCCGGAGGCGGATGTCGCCAAGGCTGGTCCAACTGGTGCTGACGATGTCCGGCGGACCGTTGCCGCCGCTGATGTCGGTCTTGAACGTGCGGTCCCAGACCGGCACCTCGACCTGCACCCCCCAGCTGCGGTTGAACATGTATTGAAAGCCGAGGGTGTTGAAGAACGTGCGCAGATCTTTGTCGTTGTTGTCGCCACTCGGCGCCTCGTGGCCGCCGCTCCAGTTGTGGGTTTGGTCCTGGAAGTCGAGGCCGTAGTACACGGTGCCTCCGGCGCCGGTGGGAAACATCGAGCTGGTGCCGACCTCGAACACGCCACACCCGCAGGCGCAGGCCAAGGCGAACCGCGGCGCCAGCAACAGCGTGGCGAGGAGGAGTGCCGGGACACCGGTGCGGCACCAGCAACGCGGGGGGTACTGAGCGAAGTTAAGCAACATTGTAACGTCCTTGTCATGAGTCAGCACAGCACCAGAGGCGCTGCAAGCAGAACGCTGGAACTCAGACCGGGATGGGTGGACCGCGCGGCCGTGCGGCGATGACGAAGTGCAGCGGCGGCGCGGTAGCCGGCGGCAGGATCGCCGCGCTGGCCACGCGGATGGTCGTGGGCTGCGGTAGCATGGGCGCGGCGGTCAGCAGACCCAGCGAGCCCGACGCACAGTGACAGATCAGGCAGAGCTGGCAATCCGGCATCTGATGGGTGGGAGTGGGCGGTGCGCCTTGGTTGCCGTCGTGCTGGCAAAGCGTGGTGACGTCGGCCAGCGAGATCGTCGTTGCCGGCACGGCGACGGCCAGCGTCAGCTGCACCACCAGGGCCAGCAACGCGAGGAACAGCCCGGACGCCTGACGTATCTCTCGCCTCATCGCGAGACGACCTTACTGGATGATTACCCGGTTGGCATACCCCCCGGTGGATCGGGCTCAGGTCAGGATGCTGACCGCTCCGCTGGCGAGGTCGTAATAGCCGGCGGCGATTTTCAGTTTGCCGTGGTTGATCAGGCCGGCCAGCAGCGGCGAGGCGGTGGCCAGCAAATGGGCCTGAATCTTGGCATTCTCCCGGATTGCGGCATCGAGCACGCCGCCTGCGGCATCGACCGCAGGGCGGAGCGGGGCATAGAGCTGGCTGATCTGGCCGGGCACCTCCTTGGCATCGATCGCCGCTTTGACCGCGCCGCAATTGCCGTGGCCGAGTACCAGGATAGCCCTGGTGCCAAGCACCGCCGCCCCGTACTCGAGGCTGGCGATGATTTCAGAGGTCGCCAGGTTGCCGGCGACGCGGTTCACGAAAACATGGCCGATGGTCTGGTCGAACGCGATTTCCACGGGCACGCGGGAATCGGCGCAGGACAGCACTGCCGCGAACGGTTGCTGCTTCTCCACGGTTTTTTGTCGCAGGATCGCCAGGTCCTCGTTGAACGAGGTCAGCCGCTGTTCGGCGTAACGCTTGTTGCCGTCAAGCAATGTTTGCAGCGCCGCGTCGGGGGACAGGGTGGATTGCGCGAACGCGCGTTGCGGGATGGCGAGGGCTGCAGTGGCGGCGATGCCGGTCCAGAACAGGCTGCGGCGCGACATCGGGCTGAGCGGCCGCAGCGAAGCAGTGAAATCACTGCAACAACTGCAGCCTGCCAAGGCTCGAGTCTGCTGCGTGATCCCAACTGGATGCATGGTGGTTATCCTTTCGCCGATATCGTAACAAAACCGCCGGCGGAGCAGACACGCAACCAGCTGCGGGCGTGGAACCATCCCGGCGTGACGGTTTGAGGATCGTTAAAGCCTGCTGGAGCACCTCGCACGATGACTCCGGGTAACCAGGGCCGTCGATTCCCTGCAATGGAGACGGCCCGCTTGAATTGCTCTTGCGCCTCGCCCCCGTGCGCAAGCCGTTCAGGGACGTGATAATCCGGCTTTACCCGGGCGTTTCTGTGGACGTTGGTGAGCGCTCACCATTTCCGACTTCGTGCTGCGAGACATCCGCGGGTCGGGCCCGAGCATGACGAAGGGACGGATTTGCCGCCGCGTGCTACCCCTCCAACTCCTCGTACAACCCCGCCGCCTCTGCTGCCGGGCCGCGCCGGGCGGCCAGCGCCATGACACGCACGACCCGCACCCGGCCGTGCACGGGCACAGTCAGCACGTCGCCCAATCGCAATCTGGCATGCGCCTTATCGGTGGGCTGGCGGTTGATCCGTACACTCCCCTGGCTGACCAGAGCGGCGCAATCCGTCCGCGCCCGCATGAACCGAGCGCACCACAGCCACTTGTCCAGCCGCTGCCAATCGCGGTCTTCCTGCTCCGCCACGCCGCGCTATCGCTTCAACGCCGCCAATGCCGCGAACGGGCCGCGCGCCTCGACCACCCTTGGCTGCGGCGCCACCACCACCGGACGCCGCCGGCGGATCGCGGCGAGCATGGCCGGCGCCGGAGGACCGAACATCTCCGGCGCCAATCCGCCGCCCGGCACGATGCGAAAGCCCAGATGCCGCAGGATGATGGGCAATAGTTCGGACCGGACCGAAAGGCGGGACCCGAGATCGCGCGGCAGCATGATCGCCCCTCGCCGGGTCAGATAGCCGAGTTCGCCGGCCACTCGTTCGGCGACATCCAGCCGTAGCAGCACCGGTCCGATTTCGAGCCAGCCCATGGCGGCAGCGAACCCGGGCGGCCAGTCGCGGCGGACCGGCATCGACACCACGCTCGCTCCGGGCAGGCCGGGGACTGGCAATCCTTGCGCCAAGGCCCATAACCGAGCCCGCATCGCTGCCGTCCGCGGCTTCAGCATCGCTGGCACGAACAGCGCAAATCGGCCGGACCGCACGCCGATTTTGCGCAGTTTCGGGCGGATGGTGGGGGCCAGGGTTTCCTCGTCTACGCCGGGGATAATGCCCAGTGTCTCGCCGAGGCGGTGGAGGGGCCCGCGCATTTCGGGGTCGGCGGCGGCGGCTTCGGTGGCGACGAACAGCGGAGCGAGGTCTTCGCGTATGCGGCCATCGACGTAACGTTGCAGCCTCGCCCGCAATCGCTCGCGTTGGGCGCCGTCGAGGAACTCGCTGTCCAGCATGACGACGCGGGGCCGCGCGGTGGTTTCTCCACGGATCAGGCGGGCGACCGGCGCGCCGTCCCAGGTCACGGCGTGATCGTCGCTCAGGGCGAGGTTGCTGTCCGGCGCAGTTTCCACCACCGCAACCCGGCGGGGCATTTCCTCGCGCAGCGCTCGGCGGGCGGCGCGCACCACGAGGCGTTTCTCGTCGCCCTCGGCCACCGGATCGGGGACGAAGCGGAAGCCGTCCAGGTGGCCGACCGGATGGCCCTCCACCACGACCTCACCGCGGCGGGTCACGGCGGATAGCAGAGCGACGCCATCGGTTGCCTCCAGCCGCCGCATCAGTTGGGCGGAACGGCGGTCAACGAAGCGTGCGGTCAGGCGTTCGTGCAGCACGTCGGAGAGTTTGTCCTCGACCTCGCGGGCTTTGCCCTGCCAGTGCAGCGAGTCGCGCACCCAGTCGGCACGCGCCGCGATATAGGACCAGATGCGCACGCCGGAGAGCCGCTGCATCAAGGTGTCGATATCGCCCTCGGTGCGGTCCAGCGCGGCAATCTGGCCGGCGAGCCAGTCGGTCGGCAGTTGGCCTTCCTTGATGACGTGGCCGAAGACCCGGGCACATAGCAGCGTATGCGTCTCGTCGGTGAGCTTGCGGAAGTCGGGGATTTGGCAGGCTTCCCATAATAGCCTGATGGCTTTGTGGCCCTGCGCCATGGCCCGGATGTCCGGGTCGCGGGACAGCGCCACCAACGTTTCCAGGTCGGAGGCGTCATTGCCCTTGACCAGGCCTGCTCGTGGCGGCGATGCGTTCAGGCTGTCGAGCAACGGATCAATGCCGGAAAAGTCCAGATCGTTGTTGCGCCAGCACAGCACCTCAAGCGCGTCGAAGTTGTGGGCTTCGACTGCCTCGACGACGTCGTCGGGCAGCGGCGGGCATTCGGTGGTGGTGCCGAAGCTGCCATCTCGCATGCCGCGGCCGGCGCGGCCGGCGATCTGCGCGACCTCGGAGGCGGTCAGCCGGCGTGGCCGGTGGCCGTCGAACTTGCCCAATCCGGCGAAGGCGACGTGGTCGACGTCCATGTTGAGGCCCATGCCGATGGCGTCCGTCGCCACCAGGAAATCCACCTCTCGCTCCTGATACAGCTGCACCTGGGCGTTGCGGGTGCGCGGGCTGAGGCGTCCCATGACCACGGCACAGCCGCCTTTACGGCGGCGGATCAGCTCGGCGATGGCGTAGACCTCGGCGGCGCTGAAGGCGACGACGGCGGTGCGCGGCGGCAGACGGACCAGTTTGGCGGGGCCGGCGTAGGTGAGTTGCGACAGGCGGGGACGGGTTTCGGTGTGGGCTTCCGGGACGAGGCGGCGGAGCAAGGGGCGGATGGTCTCGGCGCCGAGGAACATGGTCTCGACCATGCCGCGGGCGTGCAGCAGGCGCTCGGTGAAGACGTGACCGCGGTCGGGGTCGGCGCAGAGCTGGATTTCGTCAACGGCGACGAACTCGACGTCGCGGTCGAGCGGCATCGCCTCGACGGTGCAGGAGAACCATTTGGCGTCGGGCGGGACGATCTTTTCCTCACCCGTTATGAGGGCGACGTTTTTGGCGCCTTTGCGGGCGACCATGCGGTCGTAGTTCTCACGGGCCAGCAGGCGGAGCGGGAAGCCGATGATGCCGGAGGCGTGGCCAAGCATCCGCTCGATGGCAAGGTGCGTCTTGCCGGTGTTCGTCGGACCGAGGACGGCCTTCACGCGGGCGGGGAAACCGGAGTCCAGGCCGTGCATGAGCAGGATGTTTGTGCGGCGCGGGGGAGAATGCAAGGGGATTCGGGGGTGCGGACGAAACGGTTGGGTAGGCAGGTTGGTGGGCGGGTCGCGGCCCTACAGGCGACCGCCCGGGGTGCCAGCAAGTCGGATGCTGCCTCAATTGCTGCACTGCGCTACCGCCAGGCGTGATCCGGCCCATCACCGCGATCGTGGCTTCAATCGATTCGCAGGCGCGCGAACACCGCGAGCTTGATCGAGTCCATCGCCACGGTGAAGACGATCGTCGTCGCGCCGAGCAGGCCTATCACCGTTACCGAAAGCGGTTCCATCAACACGCCTCCGGCGGCGAGACAGGCAACCAGCAGGACATCGCAAACTGAGGCCAGCAGCATGATCGGCGCGGGCCGCGAACGCCAGAAACGCATGTGCGTCCGCAGCACGTAGACGTTTCCCTGGCCGGCGAAGGCGAGCATCGTGAACGTCAGCGTCTGCATCTCGCCAGGGCTCAGGCGCAGCCAGTACCAGCCGACGCCGAGCACCGTCACCAGATAGAGCAGCCTGAATGCACCGAGGGGGACCGCGGCGAAGGTAAGGTTTCGCACGCGCCAGGCATTCGGGTAGGGCGACGGCGGCGCCCGGTCCGCCGCGCGCGCCATCGTCACGAAGTCACTGGTGATCATCGAAAGCGCTTGCAGCAGCGGTGTCAGCACCGCGTGCCCGGTAATGATCAGCCCGGCGCCGAGCACGATGAGCGTCACGCATTTGTTCATAAGGATCGTCAGCGTGTAGGTCAGAACACGTTGGAACGCGGATCGCCCTTCCTTGATGCAGGCGACGATTCCGCCGAGGCCGGGCTCGGTCAACACGACGCCCGCCGCGGCTTTCGCGACATCCGTCGCGGTCGAAACGGCGATGCCCATTTGCGCCTGCCGCAGCGCCGGGGCGTCGTTGGCACCGTCACCGCACATGCCGACCGCATGGCCGTGCTGCTGGAACGCCTTGACCAGGCGAAACTTCTGCTCCGGGAAAATGCCGGCGTAGACGGCGAAGTCCTTCGGCTCGACAATCGCGGGAACCTCGCCCGCTGGACAAACCGGCCCGGTGAGCCCGATCGCGCGCGCGACGGTCGTCGCGGTGGCCGCCGCGTCGCCGGTGATCATGACCGGGAGCACGCCGAGCGCGCGCAACTCGGTCAGCAAGGCTGCCGAATCGGCGCGCGGCGGATCGCTGAAGGCGATGAACCCGATCAGTTCCAGCGCGTTGCCCGGCCCAGAGGCTACAGCGATCGTCCGATATCCAGCGAGGTTGAGCGCCTCGAGTTCCTTCTCGGACGCCGGCGTCACCGGCGCGACCGTCGCGACGACGGAAGGCGCGCCCTTGACGACGCGAATCTCGTGCCCTGCCTCGACGGCGATTGCCTCGGCCATTTTGACCGCCGGATCGAACGGCGTGAAGCGCACCACGGTCAGCGAGGTGCGGCCCCGGTCCTTGGCCGCCCCCCCGTCTTTGGCCGCCCCCCCGTCCTTGGCGGCCCCCCCGTCTTTGGCAGCCATTGTTCTGATGACGGAATCGATCGGATCCTGGCCTTCCGGCGAACTCGCCAGCGCGGCAAAGCCGAGAACGTCGGCATCGTCACAGCCCGACTTCATCGGACGAATCGCGCTCACGACCAATTCATTCTGGGTCAGCGTGCCGGTCTTGTCGCAGCAAACCACGTCGACCATGGCTGCTTCGTTCAGCGAAGACAGCCGCGTGAGCAGGACGCCCTTCATCGCGAGCGTCCTCGCGCCCAACGCGGCGGCGAGCGTGAAGGTCGCCGGCAGAGCGACGGGCACCGCCGACAGCAACGCCGTCAGGACGAGCAACAGGATCTGCTCGAGGCTGACTCTGATCGCGAACGCATAAGCCACCAGCCCGGCAACAATGACGAAATTGATCACCGTGAGATTGCGAACGACGCTGAGCACGGCCTTCTGCTCGGCGCTCTCGACATGGGCGACGCTCACCAGCTCCGCCGTCCGCCCGAACCAGGTGCGCGTTCCCGTCGCCGTCACCCGTGCGATCGCCGCGCCGCGACGGACAAGGCCGCCTGCGAAGGCAGTCTTTCCTGCCTCCATTTCGATCGGGATCGATTCGCCGGTCAGCATGGATTGATCGAGCAACAGCGAGCCGTCGACGATCAGGATGTCGGCGGGAACGACGTCCCCGAGCGAAACCTGGACGATATCGCCGGGAACGAGGTCGGCCGCCGGGCCATCAACCCAGGCGCCGTCGCGCCTGACGCGCGACGTTAATGTCAGGCTTCGCTTGAGCAGCGCCAAAGCGGCGTTGGCGCGACTTTCCTGAAAGGCGGCGAGCAGGACATTGAAGAGGAGCACCGCCGCGATCATCGACGCCGTGAGCCACTGGCCCAGGACGATTTGGAGGCCGATCGTCGCCTCGAGCATCCACGGCACCGGCGCCCAGAAATGCCGGGCGAACCTGCCGAGGGGATGGATCGCTTCCTCGACCACGGCGTTCGGACCGAATTCCGCCCGGACGGACGCGGCCTGGGCCGACGACAGGCCGGCGAGTTCAGGCCGTCCGTGCGCCGCCGTTTCTTGCACAGGCACGCTCATGTCGACGGCCTTACTCTAAGCCGGCATTTTCCCTATGGCCGCCGGTCCAGGCCCAGGCTGCGACCGTTTGGGGTTCCTGGCAAGCGCAGACCAGCCCCGACGCGTTTGCGAAGAGTTCGCCGAACCCGGTGTCGTTCCGCCCCGGGATTTCGTCCAATTGACGTTCCGCCGGCCTGGTGAACAGGACATTTCGAACACTCAGTCAGCGGTCTCCGAATGACAGCCGAGGCCGCGCGTGCCGCTCTGGCGGATGAAAACCCGCAACGCCTCGCGGCCATTCAGTGTTGTGTAGTCGCCACGAGCGTAAGCGGCCTCCCCCTTCTCGGCCTGCCTGTTCAACGCCGCCAGCCGAGCCTGTTCACGCAGGACATCGTCCTCGTAGCGGCGGAGCGCTTCCCGAATGACTTCGCTCCCGCTGGCGTGTCTGCCATTGACGACCTGATCGGAGACAAAGCGCCGCTGGTGCTCGGTCAAACTGAAGTTTCTGCCGGTGTTCGCCATCAGGGGGACCTCCTGGTGCACATCTCGGGTAATTGTCAGAGTTTGACAGGTCCCTCTCTCGTGTCGCCGATCTTTTCCTCTCCGGTGATCAGGCGACGTTCCTGGCGCCTTTGCGGGCGACCATGGGGTCGTAGTTCTCGCGTGCCAGCAGACGGAGCGCTGCTTGCTCGCTCCGCGGCGCCTGATGCCGCACGTTATGGGCCGCCGGCAAAATACCGGCTCGCGGCAGCGATCTCAGCCGGCGTCATCCCTCGTGCAACGTTGCGCATCTGCTGGTCAATATCGTTTCGCCTCGCTCCGCTGGCGAAGGCATCGAGTTGCGCCTGCAGGTAGCTGACGGGCTGGCCCTCAAGCCACGGAGCACCGGTCTTATTGCCCAGTTCGCCATGGCACGCACCGCATGGTGCGATGTTACGCATCGGTGCACCGTCCGCGACGATCTGTGGCGTCCCTCCGTCAGCGGCACCTTCGTCGTGGACACGTGGCAGATAGGCATAGTACGCGGCGAGATCACGCATATCGCGGTCGCTCAGGTCGGCCACGAGAGGTATCATGATGGCGCTGCTGCGTGCGCCGCTTTTGAAGTCCGCCAGCTCCTTGTAGATCGCGCCCGGATACTGCCCGGCAAGGTTAGGCGTATTGGCCGGGCTCATGCCGCGTGCGCCGTGGCACATGGTGCAACGCAGTGCCAGTGTCGCGCCACGACCAACCGACTCCGCGCTGGCGTCACGCAGCATGCCGGGGATGATTTCAACCTGGGTGGTCGGATAACCGGCCTGCACGACAGGTTGCCTGTCGGGAGCAACATGAATCAGGCCGGCCGCTGAGCAGATCGCATCCCAGAGGCCACGGAACCGCTCGCCGGGTTGTTCGTACGGCAGCCACGCGAAACCCAGGATGATGGAGCCGACCGCGATACCGGCGGTGACTCCGACGCTGGTGACGACCCAACGATCGCGCAGCAGGGGAAGCCAGTTCCAGTTCACCGTGCTGCTCCAACGCGTACGACCGGCACTTCGGTGCCTTGTGCCGCGAGCAGATGGGCGATCGGAAAGCCGTAATTAACGATGGTAAGGCCGATCATCAGACTGAGCCACAGGCCGAAACCATTCAGCGCGGCGGGGAGCGTGCGCGGCGGATGCGTGGCGACGCTGAAGCGGTAGTTGCCCGGCTCCATGCGCGCCGAGATCTGGCCGCGTGCCAGCACCACGAAGAACAGCGCCGCGGAAATCACCAAAATGGCGCCGCCGATCACCGACATCACGACAGATGCCGCCTGCTGAGCGATCACCGGATCGGTGTAGTCGTAAAACGCCATGCGGCGCGGCATGCCGAGAATGCCGACGTAATGCCACGGGAACGTCAGCACGATCATACCGATGAACCACAGCCAAAGCTGCGTCCGCATCAGACCGAGACTGTCCAACGCGCGACCCGTCAAATGCGGCCACGTATCGTAGGCGATGATGAAATACATGATGACGATGGCGCCGGCGAAGATCAGATGGAAGTGCCCGGTGACCCACTGCGTGTTATGGATCGTGCTGTTGAGCTGATAGCTCATGTTGATAATGCCGCCAGCGCCGCCAAAGCCAAGCATGATGAAGGAAAATGCCACGCCGAGCATGACCGGGTTGCGCCAGGGCAATTTCGCCAGCCATCCCAGCGGTCCCTTGCCGCCGCGCCGTTGTGCTGCGATTTCGACCGATGCGCAAATGGTAAACACGGTCAGCAGCGTCGGTATGGTAACCAATCCGGTGTACACCGAGTGCAGGAACTTGAATCCGGAGCCGACCTCCGGGTCCTCGAACAGGTGGTGCACGCCGATCGGCATGGCAACAACAAGAAACAGGATGAAGGAGATCCTCCCCATCTGGTCGCTGAACAGTCGACCGCCGATCGCGCGTGGAACGATTGTGTAGTAGGCGATGTAAGCCGGCATCAGCCAGAAATAGACAATTGCGTGCAAGGTCCAGGAGAAGAACACGCGCGAGAGACCGGCGTCGATTGTGTTGGTCAGGCCGACTGCGGCGGGGATGATCTGGAAAATCAGTTCGAGAGCGGCACCAACCGCGGTCCAGCCCCAAAGGTAGGATCCGGCGACCGTTGCGAACATCGCAAATGGTACTGGCGCACCAGGGTTCTGTCGCTTCCAGATGTACAGATTGACTGACATCAGCGCAACCCAGATCCAGGAGCCAACAACGACGAGTACAACGCCGATGTAATAGAAGGCATTGCCGATCATCGGCGGGTAGAAGGTATAGAGCACCGAGGCTCGACCCAACGCGACAGGGACCACGGCGGTGACCGTACCGATGGCGACGAGGGCGAGGCCCGTCCACGCCCAGTACAGGCCAACCAGCGGGCGGCGCAAGGAAGCCTCGGTTACGAAGTAGCCGAACCCCATCGCGACGAGGGTCGGAAACACGTACGCCATCGTGGTGCCGTGCGCGGTGACAGAGCGGTAATAGAGCTCAGGATCGCCGATCCACGCATGCAGTGGGCTGCGCACGAACATCTGCCATTCGCCGAGAAGCAGCGCCGCGCCAAAGCTTCCGAAGGCCAGCCAGAAGTGCGCCAGGATCATCCGTCTACTGGGCAACACAGCTCAACCTCCTGGTATCCGCGGCCATTCGGAGAAACTCCGCCTTGTCGATGACCTTGATCCGGCCCCACATGCCTTCATGCCCGTAGCCGCAAAATTCGTGGCATGGCATGTGCCGTTCGCCCGGGGTGGAGAAGCGCGCCGGAATGCTGGAAATGTAGCCTGGCACCAGCATGAGATTGATGGTGGTCCCGGCAATCAGGAAGCCATGCACCACGTCGGCGCTGGTGACGCGGAACGTGATAGGCGTGTCTGTCGGCACCAGAATGCACTGCGGCGTGAACGAGTATTGCTGGCCGATCGCGCGCACGACGACTGAACCGTCAGGCTGCAGGGCACTGCCGAGGTTGCTCTCGATGAACTCACCGCGAAGATGCAGCGTGCGCGGATCAACGGTCTCAACGCGGCTTTGCGGCAACACGGCCTGGTGCACGCCAGCGAACAACGCCATCGCGGTCAGCAAAACAATGATGCAGGTGGCGACGACAGCCCAACGATGCTCGAGGCGCTCGCCTGCGTTCTCGTCGTCGTCAGGCATGGCGTCGTCGCTCACGGTGCCCCCGCGCGCGGCACGAACACCAGCAGATAGAAGGCAAACCAGATCGCCACGACAACGAACGTCGCGAGACCAGCCAATGCGACGGCTCCGACCGCTCGACCCAGAGTATGTCGCTCGGACGCGTCCTCAGTGCCGGTTTCGATCGGTTCCGAATTCAGCATCGCGGCATCAATCCTGAGGTGAAGTACGCAGTAGATTTGCATCACGCGCGGATACCGGGGCGCCACGGTTGCCCCAGGCAGCCCGGATGTACGTGACGACCGCGGCAACCTCGTCGTCGGACAGACGCTGCGCGAAGGGCGGCATGCCATAGGGCCTCGGGTTGGCTTGCGTGCCCGGTGGGAAACCGCCGTTCAGCACCATGCGGATCGGGTTCACCGCGGACTGCATTTGAATGGAAGGATTGCCCGCCAGCGGCGGATAGGCGGGCGGCATGCCGCTTCCATCACTCGCGTGACAGAGGGCGCAACGCGCCTCGTAAACGGTCTGGCCGAGATGCAGCAGCAGGCTGCTTTCCGGCGTCGGAATGCTGGTGATTTCCGTCGCCGGTGGCGTGCCCTGGCCGAGGCTCTTCAGATAGACCGCCATTGCGCGGACATCGATGTCGTTCAGATATTGCGTGCTGTCGAACACGACTTCCGCCATCGGGCCATACACAGCACCTCGATGCGACGCCCCCGTGCGCAGCAGTTCGACGATCTCGTCGATGCTCCAGACGCCGAGGCCGGCCTCCTTGTTGGAGGTAAGCGACGGCGCGTACCAGTTCTGCATCGGGATCAGGCCGCCCTGGAACGCCTGCGACTGCGAGTTGCCGCCCAGAGCATTGATCGGCGTGTGACACATCCCGCAATGGGCAAGACCCTCGACGAGATAGGCGCCGCGATTCCACTCGGCTGACTTCGTCTGGTCTGGCTGGAACTCGCCTTCGTTGAAGAACAAAGTGCGCCAACCCAGGATGAGCGAGCGGTTGTCATAAGGGAAACGCAGGTCCTGCGGCCGGTTCGGCTGATGCACCGGTGGAACCGAACGAAGGTACGCGTAAATGGCGTCTGAATCGGCGCGCGTGACCTTGGTATAGGAGCCGTAGGGCATGGCCGGATACATCAGCCCGCCATCCGGGAAGCGCCCGGTATGCAAGGCGGCATAGAACTGATCGCCCGTCCAGGAGCCGATGCCGGTCTCGCGGTCTGGCGTGATGTTGGACGAATAGAGCGTGCCGAACGGCGTTGGCATGGCCAGCCCGCCGCCGAACATCGCACCACCGGGATTGGTATGGCAGGCAATGCAATCGCCGGCTCGGGCCAGGTATTCGCCCTTGGCCAGCAGCGCCGCATCCTGAGCGCGCGCCACTTGAGACCTACCGAAACAAAGCAGGCTCATGAGGAGGACGGCGACCAGCAGGGTGTGGCAGTTGCGCATGACAATCACCCCGCTCTCATTTCGGCTCGCTACCGCATGCCATTGGCATCGCCAATGAACCGTGCGGAACGGGTGATGGATCGGCAGGAACGGGGCGGGACGCGAGCCAGGCGGCGACGGCGGTCACGTCGCTCTCGGTCAGGCTGGCGGCAACCAGTTGCATGCAATCAGGTGCGGCGGCGGTGCGTGTGCCGTAGCGGAATGCGCCCAGTTGCGCACTGATGTAGCTTGCATGGAGCCCAACAAGGCCGGGAATGGCGGGCTCCATTCCAGTGAGCGCGGGGCCGTGACACCCTGAGCAAGCGGGCACGCCGCGCGCGGGATCGCCCTGTGCCACGATAGCCTGTCCGCGCGCCAGGATGCCGGGGCTTACATCGGCGATCGTCGGCGGCGGTGGCGGTGGGCGCAGTGCCGAGAAGTAATCCGCAATCTGCTGTAGATACGAGTCAGGCAGGTATTCGAGCAGATAATTCATCGGCGTGTAATGCCGCCGGGCGTCGCGAAAGGCGACAAGCTGGTTCATCAGGTAGCCAGCGGGCTTGCCAGCGAGGCGCGGGAAATAATCGTTGTCCGTGCCCTGGCCCAGATCACCGTGGCAGGCCGCGCAGGCCCGCAGGCGCGCCGCCATCGTGTCAGGCGGACGATCTGTGACCTGCGCTGACGCGAAGGGAACGAGAAGGTTTGTCAGGCCAATGACCAGGCCCAACCGTAACATGAGTCCGATACGTGCGTAGCCTGCATTCCGGCAGCTGAATGGCCGGATAAACATGTCCCCACATCGCGAGCGTTGCGACACTCGGCAATCTCCCCTCATCGCGGCGGGATGCTATCGCGGGAAAGGCGACGGTTCTTTCCAATAAGCACTACATTTGATGATTTCGCCGCTTTGGCCGGGCGTAATCGTTCAATCGGCGTACAACCACAGGGGGCATTGCGCGTTGGAGACTGTCAGCCGGTCGTCCCATGAGCGTTCGGCGCCCAGGGGTTGCTCGACGATCCACTCGCGGTAGCCCGAAACCTTTGACATAGATCAATGCATCGTCCTCGCGAACTGTAACGCTGCCGATGCGCTGAATGTCCGCCAGGATATTTGGTGCTCGCCAACCGCTCCATTGAGCAACTGCCGGCCGAGTACCTGCCTCAGAGGTCCACGAGAAAGCGATCCTGCCCTTACCTGACAACTCATCGACATTTGCTGCACCAGGATCGAGCGCCGTGCCGTCGCCTGACCGACCCCCCACCCAAAAGGGCCACATGCATGAAAGCCGCGCTGGACGACACCGGAACCTTCGCCGACACCGCAGCTGACCCACTGGCCGCCGCGCGCGCCATCGCGCCGCTGTTGCGTGACGAGGCGCCAAAGATCGAGACCCTGGGTCAATTGACCCCACCGGTGGTCGACGCGTTGCATGCTCGTGGGCTCTACCGCCTGTTGCTGCCTCGTCATTTGCACGGCTACGGCATTGGCATCGAAGCCTTCGTGAAGGTTATGGAGGCGCTGGCCGCGGTGGACGCCTCCACCGCGTGGTGCGTGGGTCAGGGCAACGGCTGCTCCATGGCGGCAGGCTATGTCGAGCCGGCGGTCGCCCGGGAGATCTGGGGCGACGATCCGCGTGGCGTGCTGGCCTGGGGCTTCCAGGTGGAGGGACGCGCGAAGGTGGTCACGGGTGGCTACCTGGTGAACGGCAAATGGGCCTTTGGCAGCGGCGGTCATCACGCCACCTGGATGGGTGGGCATTGTCATGTCGAACTGCCGGACGGATCATTGCTGACAGACTGCGATGGGAAACCGATCGAGCGCACCATGCTGTTCCGCCAGGACCAGTTGACCTGGTCCAGCACGTGGGACGTCGTCGGCCTCCGCGGCTCCGGCAGCGATACCTACACGGTTACCAACCTTTTCGTGCCGGAGCCCTACACGGTACGGCGCGATGTCCCAGAAGAACGCCGGATCGATGATGCATTCTACCAATTCTCCACAACGAGCGCGTATTCCTGCGGCTTCGCCGGCGTCTCGATGGGGATTGCCCGCGGCATGCTGGATGCGCTGAAGTTACTGGCGCAGACAAAGAAACCGTCCCACACCGAGCGCATGCTGCGGGATAGCCCGGTGATGCACCATCTCATCGCGGAGAATGAGGCTGTGCTGCGTTCCGCCCGTGCTTTCGTGCTCGAGGCCATTCGCGACGGAGAAGATTGTATTCGACGCAACGGCACGCTGGATCTGGAGTCGAAGGTGATGATGCGGCTCGCCTCGACCACGGCCATTCAACGCGCCAAGCAGGTCGCGGAGTTCGCCTATCACGAGGCTGGCGCGACCGCGATTTTCGCCAGCAGCACGTTCGAGCGAAAAATGCGGGACATCCACGCCTCCACGCAGCAAGTGCAAGGCCGCACGGGTCATATCGAAAGTTGCGGCCAATACTTTTTGGGCCTGAACCCAACCGCACGCTTCATTTAACGGGCCACGCCGGCTCTCTGCTGAGGTGCTGGGTACGCGAACGGCGGCTTCCGAGCCAGCCACGACGGCCGCCGGTTAAGCGGCGGTGTTCGAAACCGTGCATACTGGCGGCCGGCTACAGGATCACTGCGTCTCCGTTCTTAGGAGCGAGGCGGTGGCAATGGGCGTCAGGCTGACACCTGGCCTGCTCGTGCAGCCTCAATCCTGGCAATGTCGATCCGGCGCATGGTCATCATGGCGTCCATCGCTCGCTTCGCGGCGGCGCGATCCGGATCCTTCAGGGCGGCGATCAAGGCTCGCGGCACGATCTGCCAGGAAAAGCCCCAACGGTCCTTGCACCAGCTGCACGCGCCTTCGCTGCCGCCATTCCCGATGATCGCATTCCAATAGCGGTCGGTTTCGGCCTGGTTGTCGGTCATCACCTGGAAGCTCACCGCCTCGTTCGGCGTAAACGCCGGGCCGCCATTCAGACCGACAAAGGCCTGGCCGAGCACGGTAAACTCGACGGTCAACTCGCTACCCTGTTTACCGCCCGGGTAATCCGATGCAGCCGGAAGCGCTGGTCCGACATGGCTATCAGGAAAAGTGGCCGCGTAGAATTCCGCTGCTTTCCGCGCCTCGCCATGCTCGAACCACAGACAGGTGACGATTTTTCCGCTCATGGAGATTCCTTCACCAGGTTTGACAACATATCTCGGTATCACCGTGCATGAATCAGGTGTCGATAAGGGGCCGCTTCAAGACCAGGTTATACCCGCGGCCGAAAGTCATCACCCTTGTCGCGCAATTCGTCGTGGCCGGGCTCAAGCAGGCCATCTGTCGCGGCAAGCGATGATACAGGTGGCCGGGACGAGGCCGGCCATGACGCGGAGAGGTCGGAAACGACCGATCAGAACTTTTGTCCGTTCGGATTATTCGTTGGCGACGGCGGATCCCGACCCAAGGCGGCAGTCAGACCACAGACCAGGTGATTCAGGAACGGGACCTGCAGCGCCGCATCGTGCCGGCTGCTCTGCGCCCAGGCTCGCCTTTACTGTGTCGCCGATATTGGGCCATTGGAATCGGCGCCTGAAACTCAGGACTTCATGCCGAGGTCGGCAGCGGGTATTTCGTCAGCGTCAGATGTCAGGAAATAACGCCATTGTGTGAAATGATTCTCAGAAGTCATGCCGGAGATTCATTTCCGGACTTGTCATAAATTATATCGATAGATTACCTTTTTACCTTACATTATCTGTCCGGACATTCCCTGTTGCAATTGGCGAGTTGGCCGCCGCCGGTGTTTCAGCGCACGATATTGACCCTTTCGGGAGACCGGAATTGTCAATCAGAGCGACACGATAAGTCCGCTTGAAAATCGTCGCCATTGAACGCGATGGCGCATCGATCCTAACGATTGACAATTGCAAACCGACAATTTCCGAAAGGGAGATTCCGCCAATTACGATCAACGTTCGATCCTCCGTGAGGACATCGATTTCGGTTGTCCTGGCGCTCGCCCGATACCTTGCGACGACCCGAAATGGGCGAAACAGCCCGGAGTGGGACGCCGTCACCCACGTCAACGACCATCGCGATCAAACCTCGTTGAACCGACCCGGCGTGTTAAGTGATCGCTTGGCAAGTACGCGGTGAGCGATCATTCTGCGCCCGTCCTGCCGGCGCCGTGCGCGGTCAGGAGCGAAAATCCGGCGATCTGAACAACAAACGTCAGACAAACCAACAGGGAGCCTACAATGATCAATCTGACCCGCCGAGCGACCCTCGTCGCCGCACCGAGCGCGCTTGCCTTCGCCGCGCTGCCTGCCCGTGCCGCCAACCAATATGGGCCGGGTGTTACCGACACCGAGATCAAGATCGGCAACACCAGCCCCTATAGTGGGCCGCTCTCGAACGCCAGTCCGATCCCGCTGTCGATGGAAGCCTATTTCAAGATGATCAACGCCCAGGGCGGCGTGAACGGACGCAAGATCACCTGGATTTCTTACGATGACGTCTACTTGCCGCCGAAGACGGTCGAGATGACACGTAAGCTGGTGGAAGATGACGGTGTGCTTTTTCTCTCCGGTTCGGTGGGGACCCCGACCAACAGCGCGGTTTGGCACTACATGAACGAAAACAAGGTGCCGCAACTGTTCCCCGCCACCGGCGCCTCCAAGTGGGACGATCCCAAGGGCCACCCGTGGACCATGGGCTTTTTCATCAGCTACCGGGCGGAGGGACACATCTATGCGGCGTACATTCTGAAGAACAAGCCCGATGGCAAGATCGGCGTGCTCTACCAGAACGACGATTTCGGCAAGGACTATTTGCAAGGGGTGGTCGACGGGCTCGGCGCCAAGGCGGCGTCGATGATCAAGGCCAAGGTTTCCTACGAGTCCACGGACGCGACGGTCGACTCGCAGATCCTCGAGTTGCAGGCGGCCGGCTGCGATATCCTCATCACGGTCGCGATCCCCAAGTTTGGTGCCCAGGCAGTCAAGAAGGTGGCGGAAATCGGGTGGAAGCCGCTACACATCCTGAACGGTGTTGCCTCGTCGGTTGGAGCGACCCTGAAGCCGGCGGGTCTCGAAAACGCGAAGGGGATCATCAGCGACAATTCCTTCAAAGATCCCACCGATCCGCAATGGCTCAATGATGCGGGCTATAAACAGTGGCTCGCGTTCATGGATAAGTATTATCCGAACGGCGACAAGACCGATAACCAGACCGTGTATGGTTATTCGATGGCCCAGACGACCGTGCAGGTGCTGAAGCAGTGCGGCGATAACCTGACCCGCGAGAACGTGATGAAGCAGGCGGCCAGCTTGCATCTCGCATTGCCGATGTTGTTGCCCGGCATCGTGGCCAGCACCAGCGCCACCAATTTCGATCCGATCCGGCAAGCGCAGATGCGGCGTTTCGACGGTGAGCGCTACGTTCCTTTCGGTCCGGTGCTGAGTGGCGCGATCGGCTGAACGGGGTCGGCTGGACAGCGAAGGACGGGGTGCGTCGCCTCGATGCGGCGGCGTGTCCCGCCCGAACCCCTCGGCGCGAGGTGACACTCTTGCAGGTTGCTGAAATGACGTCCGGGGACGCGGTTATCAGGACGACGATTGCGTCGCGATAATGGCCGCAGCGGCGACGGTTATGGCAATCCTGGTGGACCGCAACGCGCCCCGCGGACCGCAACGGCCGCGAGGCTTGCGGCGGTTGCTACAGGGCATGTGTTTCAGCGACCCAACCCGCCAACCTGCCGCCGAGCCCGCGTGAGCTGCGGGCCCGTGAGCACGAGTTCGGCACAGGCTTCGGCCTCCCGGACGAGATTGACGTAACCCGCCGGATTCCATTTCTTTCACGAAATGTCATGGCCGCCGATGTCGAGGAAACTCTCACACGGCAGCCCCTCCGCCAGCAGCACGGCATGCTGCGGCAGTTCCACGTGCCACCAGGTCACGCTGTCCCGCGGTTCCGAAACGATCGCGACGCCGTCGAACAGGTGCTTCACCGGGATCAGCACCCCGTCGACAAACACCCCGTGATCCGGCGAGAGCCAAAGATCGCGCACCGGCAAACCCGGACCGGAACCGTTGCTGAACACGTCGGCGGTGACGTTGTTTTAGATTTCCTCGTAGTGCGGCGGACTGGCCGGCTCGGGCGCTAAGCCCAGTATTGTGGCAACGGGGCTGTTGGTCGGTAACTCGGGGTTGCCGGCATCCGACAGACTGTCGCCGAATGAATAAACGATGCTGTAGCTGGTCGTGCCGGTTCCCATCACCGTTCAGTGAAGGTGCATTACAAGCCGATTTGGCACGGTCACCGAACATGCCAGCAAGCGAAAAGTGTGCTCGCGCAGGTTTCCACAACGCGTGCGTTATGACTGATGTTCGTCGGTATGTATTCCGCGTCCGAAGCGCGTTTGGTTCCGCGGCGAACGGCCGGCGCTCCGGTTCCGCTTGCTAATGTCTCAACCTCGCCGCTCGTCTGCTGTAACGGGCGCCACCACCGCTTCCCGCCGCCGCGGAATTGCGATCAGCATCGCCGCGAACAGCGCCACCGTCAGCGTTCCCTGCGCAATCGCAAAGGCAAACCCGTAGTCGCGCTCGCCTTGTGCAGTGCCCAACAGGGAAAAGAACAAACTGCCGATCGCCGCGGCGCTGACTGCACTGCCCACCTGCAACGCCGAGTTGACGATCCCGGCCGCAAGCCCCGCCTGATGCGGCGGCACATCGCCCAGTACCACGTTATACAGCCGCGGAAACGCGATGCCCTGGCCAAACCCGGCGACGAACACCGCCGCCAGCAATGGGACTTCTCCGGCGCCCCACGCCACCAGCACGGCCACGCCGCCATAGCCGGTCACCTGGATGGCCATGCCGATCGCCAACAGCGCAGGCCTGATCCGCACCCAGTTCGTGGTGAGCAAAGGCCCAAGGAATAAGCCAATGCCGTACGGCGCGATCGCGAGGCCGGTATGCAATGGATCGAGGCCTCGCCCCTCCTGCTGGTACAGCCCGAACAGGAAATAGAACGACGTAGTAAAGAAAAACAACGTGGCGACCAGCACGCCGCGGCGAAAGCTCGGGATGGCGAACAAGGCCATGTCGACGAGAGGCATCCCGCCGCGTCTGCTCAGGCGAGACTCGTAGCGGAGGAAGCCGGCGATCAGGAACGGCACCAGGGCCAGCACCTCGAACACCCACAGCGGCCAGCCAAGATCGCGGCCTTTGGACACCGGCACTATCACGCAGGTCAGGATCACCGTGACCATTGCGGCACCGGCAAGGTCGAGCTTCGCCCGGGATGAACTCGTGGTCTCCGGCACCAGCCGCCAGCCGGCGGCGAGGACGGTCAGGCAGATCGGCAACTTCGCCAGGAACACGGTTCGCCAGCCCAGATCGAACGGGCTCCATTGCACCAGCGCCCCGCCGGCGAACTGGCCGGTGACGGCGGCGAGGCCCATCATGACGCCATAGGCGCTCAGCGCTCGTGCGAGGTCGCGGTCGTTGCTGCACAGCGCGCGGATCGTGGCGAGGATTTGCGGCACCAGCAGGGCGGCCGAGACTCCCAGGACCGCGCGGCCGAGCAACAGTTGCAGTGGCGTCATGGCGATGCCGCACAGCAGGTTGGCGATGGTGAACCCGGCCATGCCGGCAAGGAACAGTCGGCGTCGCCCATACAGGTCGCCAAGCCGGCCGCCGGTGATCATGAACACCGCGTAGCCGGCTGAATACACGCCGATGACCAGCTGCAGTTCCGCCGGCGAGGTGCCGAGGCCGGCATGGATCGACGGCAACGCGACGTTGACGATGAAGTAGTCGACCGGGGGCAGGAAGCCTCCGGCGAGGAGCACGGTCAAAGCGAGCCACCGCGTCGCCTCGCGCCTGGCCTGAGGTTGGACTGACACGGTTCACTCCCCATGGGGACGCTCCAGTGGAGCGCCAGGCATGCAATCCCGGGGGCCTGGCCCAGGGGCGCCCGGGTGTCAGTAGCTGGGCGGTGTCGGGTGGGCAAGGTGGGAGCGAGGTTCGAGGTATGCGCGTGCCGAACCCACACTCGCATAGCGCCGCCGCTTGCCACAGCCGCGTACCGGCGGTCATATGCCAGGACATCGGCAACAAAAGGCCGGTTCATAAAAAGGATACAGGGATGGCCACCACCTCAATGTCGGGCGGCGCCGTGCCGCCTGCAACGACGCTGCGACGCGTTGTCATCGCGGCGACGATTGGCAACGTGCTCGAATGGTTCGACTTCGTAATCTACGGTTTCCTCGCGGTCATACTGGCCCAGGTGTTCTTCCCGACCGGAGACCCGACCGTGTCGCTGCTGGTCACGTTCGGCGCGTTCGGGTTGGCGTATCTCGTGCGCCCGCTCGGGGCGATCTTCGTCGGCTCCTACACCGATAAGCACGGACGCAAGGCCGGGCTGACCCTCTCCATCGCCCTGATGATGCTGGGCACGACGTTGATGGCGGTAACACCGGGCTACGCGACGATCGGGCTTGCCGCGCCCATTCTGATCACGCTCGCCCGTCTGCTGCAGGGATTTTCGGTTGGCGGCGAGTTTGGCAGTTCGGTCGCGTTCCTGATGGAGCACGGCACGCGGCGCCGAGGTTTTGCCGCCAGCTGGCAATTCTCCGTCGCCGGTCTGATCACCGCGCTCGCCTCGCTGTTCGGCGTCGCGCTGAACACGCTGCTGAGCCATGATCAGCTGCTCAGCTGGGGTTGGCGGCTGCCGTATATCTTCGGCATGCTGGTCGGGCCGGCGGGCCTGTATATTCGTTCGCGGCTGGCCGAAACGCAGGAGTTTCTGGAGGCCGAACCACCTGACGCGACGCCGATCCGCGAGTTGCTGCACAAGCAGCCGCTGTCGCTGGTGCTGGGGATCGGTGCCTCGATCATTTCGAACAGCTCGTTCTATATTCTGCTGTATATCCCGACTTATGGACAAAAGACGTTGCACCTGCCAGCGTATACCGGCTTTACCGCGACGCTGGTCGGCGGTCTGGTGCTCGCGGTCTGTGCCCCGTTGTTCGGCCACTGGTCGGACAAGATCGCGCGCCCGCGGATCATGGTGGTCATGGCCTGGCTGTTCGTGCTGACATCGTGGCCGTGCTTCCTCCTGATGGCGTCGTGGCCGACCTTGGCGTCGTGCATATTCGCCTGCGCCTGGCTGCAACTGCTCAAGGCCGGCTACAGCGGCGTGCTGCCGTCGCTGCTGGGCGAGCAGTTCCCGGTGGCCACCCGCGCGATCGGCGTGTCGCTGAGTTTCAGCACGGCAGTGACCATCTTCGGCGGTTTCGCGCCGCTCATCGCGACCTGGCTGATAGCGCGCACCGGCGATCCGTTGTCGCCGAGTTTCTACCTGGTCGCGACCGCTGCCATGAGCGCCGCCGCGCTGGCGATGATCCAGCTGCGGTCGGCGCGTGAGGGGCGGGCGAAGCTGGCAGCATCATCGGCGTAACGCTGGCCTCGCTGCTAAGGTCCTCCGCCGCGGCGTCGCAGGAAATCCAATGTCGCCGCGGCCGCCTGATCGGCATGGGTCGCGGCGACGTGGTACGAGTTGCCCTGCAGCACCACCAGCTCGGAATCCGGAATTTGCCGCTGCCAGGCTCGGGTTTCCTCGACCGTGCCAAGCCCGCTTTGTTCGGTGGTGATGACCAGCGTTGGAGTGGTGATTTTTGGCAGGTCGGTCGTGATGTCGGCGCAGGCGATGGTGCCCATGAAGCCGATCTGGGTCGACACCGCAGTGCGGCCCATGAATTTGCCCCACCATTCGACCCCGGCCGGCGGGAACGCACTGCCGAGCCGGTCGCCCATGTTTTGTTTGGCCCAGTACTCGACACCGCGGGTCTGGAAATCACGGATCAGCTCCGGCACCCGCTCGGCCGCGCCAACCCGGAACGGCGGCGGTGTTCCGACAACCGTCAAAGTGATCAACCGCTTCGGTTGCCGCGCGGCAAAGGCTCGCGCGATCGTGCCGCCGATCTTGGCACCCACGAGGTGGAACCGTGCGATGCCGAGATGGTCCATCAGCCCACAAAAATCCGCCGTCAGTTCATCGAGGGTCCAGGGGTGGTCGGCCGGCATTGGTGACGATTGGCCAAAGCCGCGCATGTCGGGACGCACCACGCGCCAGGAACGCGCCAGTTGGGGAACCCAGGCATACCAGGCCAGCCCGCTCTCGGCGTTGCCATGCAGCATCAGGATGGTTTGCGGCTGGCGCCAGGGATCGGTGAAGTCGTCGACTTCGTAGTGCATGTCGAGATCGGGGGTGGGGCGGAAATTCGGCATCGGCGTTGCTCCGGACATTCGGGTTGCGATGCGGCCAGGCTGGCCGAGAACTGACCGCCGAGACCGGCGTGGTGTCAACTACAGTGAGCAAATGTGTCGGGTTCGGAACGGGGCAATGACCGGGTCTCCCGCGCTGCCGGTGCTTCCGCCTATAGTGTGCGATCCAACAACAGGGAAACGGACATGCCAGCGAACACCTACACGAGGCCCACGGTTTCTGCCGCCCCGGCGATGCCGCCTCTGCTTATGCCGCAGCCGCCGATCGCGCCGCTGGTGCCTGCGGCGCACGTGGTCGACCTGATGACCATCGAGGGATCGGCCGCCTTTGGTGCCCACTGGAGGGCCAAGGAAGCGAAGCTCGTCGAATGCCCGGCGCTGTCCGACTCGATGCCGGAATTCACTACCACCTATGACGTTGAGCCGCATGCGGAATTGCTCGGTTTCGACGATTCCGCCTGGACAGAGGTCGCCCCAACCGACCTCGGGGCACGGCGCGGTGGCGGCATGGTCTCGTTCTTCTGGTTCCGCACAATCCTTACGATTCCCGGGCGGGCCACAGGACTCGACACGGATGGCGCGAAAGTCGTGCTGACGGTGAACGTCGACGACTATGCGGAAGTCTGGATCAATGGCGTGATGCCGCGCGCGGCGGGCAGGCCCAGTCCGGCAACGATTCAAGGGTTCAATATGCCAAATCGGGTGGTGCTGCGGGATACTGTTACGCCAGGCGACAGGTTCGAGGTCGCAGTGTTTGCCATCAACGGACCGATATCCGCCGCGCCGGCAAATTTCCTGTGGTTCCGCGAGGCGAAGGTCGAATTCTACCGTTGACCGGGAGTTGCGGTTCCGGCGCGTCACAACTGTACGCGCACCGACAAAACCTGTGACGCGATTCATAGCATCGCGTCACCGGATGTTCGTACGCTCCGCATCGCCAAGAGGTGAGGAGAGCGATCATGTCGGGTTTCCAGCTCACACCACCGTTTTCGACCTGGCGGACCGGGTTTCAACCGGCCTCGCCGTTGCTTCCGGTGCCGCAACTGACGTTGACGCCGCAATACGCCGCCAGTCTGCTTGGCTGGTCGGTTTTGGGTGCCAACCGGCAGGTTTATAATCTGATGCTCAATCTGCCCGGTCGCGGCGATGATGCGCTGCGTCCCGCGCTGGCAATGTTGTCGCAGGCGGTGACCGCGGCGCCGGCGAATCCTCAACTCGCATTGCCGCCATTCCTGAAATCGTTAGGCGTGGACAGCATGGATTCGCTCTACGGCCTGGCGATCCAATTGGGCTCCAGCAGTTGGACCGATGTCCCCGGCCCGAAGACCAATGTGGCAACCGGGCAGCCTGCCTCGATCGGCAAGGTGAGCCCGTCCGGCACCATGATCCCGACGCCGGCCGATGGCGTGCTGGCCGGGTTCGCCGTGCCGCTGCCGGCGATCTCGGCCGGCAAACGTTATCCATTTTCCAGTGGGCTCGACGTGCATCTTTACGTCTATGTCGATAAGGATGCGTTCTCGCAGGACATGCGCCTGTGGGTGCCCGGGGGCGGTGTCGGTTTCGAGGGCAAAACAAGCTCCGGCACGTCCCTGAAGCTGCGGTTCGGCGCCGGGCGAGACCAGGCAGGCGGCGGGGCGGGTTTCATCCGTTTGCAGATCGGCCCTGACTTCGTGCCAATGCCGGTGCCGTGAGGCAGGCTCGAACCGATAGACGGACGTCCATGTTGCATACGTGCATCATTTTTTCGACAGGCCCGGTATTTTTCATTGGTTTTTAACTATCAAGGTCGAAATCAGGGGGCGACCTTGGACAGGGAAGCATTCCATGACGACGTTCGCGCCAGCGGTGGCCCAGGCCCGGGAGAGAGGCGCTGCGGACGCTGCGGTCTTCGATGCCGTTGAATTCAGTGCGCTCAGTGAGATGATCGGCGAGGACGGCGTCCGTGAAATGGTCGAGATCTTTGCCACGGAGACTCGCCAGCGACTACAGCGGCTGACTGTGGGCGGTCAGACCTGCGCTACGCTGGTGCGAGAGATGCATACGCTGAAGGGGGCTGCTGGCACGGTTGCGGCACCACGTCTCGCGCTGCTTGGCCGGACGTTCGAGCAGGCGGCGCAACGAGGGATCGGGCCCACATCGGATGACCTCAAGGCAATCGACACGGCCCTCGAGGCGTTTTTGGCGGCGGCGCGGACCTGGAATGAACCTGCCGACATCAATGGCAGATGACCGGCACAGCGACCGCCATGGCGGTCAGCGGATCAACCCGCTCAGCGGGCTGGACGGATCCGCGCCCATCCGCCGCGGCATCCTTCCGGCGAGATAGGCCAGCCTTCCGGCCTGGATCGCGTGCTTCATCGCCTGCGCCATCACCACCGGGTGCCTGGCGTGTGCAATGGCAGAGTTCAACAGCACTGCCGTGCAGCCAAGCTCCATGGCGATCGCTGCATCCGAGGCGGTGCCGACCCCGGCATCGACCAGGAACGGCACCGTAATGTGCTCCATCATCATGCAGATCATCGCCGGGTTCTGAATGCCGAGGCCCGACCCGATCGGTGCGCCCAACGGCATGATGGCGACGCAGCCCATGTCCTCCAGCCGTTTGGCGGCGAGCGGATCGTCGGCGCAATAAACCATGACCTCAAAGCCGTCCTTGATCAGCACCTCAGCGGCTTCGAAAGTGCCGCGCATGTCGGGATACAGCAACGGCGCCGGTCCGAGCACTTCCAGCTTCACGAGGTTCCAGCCACCCGCCTCACGCGCCAGCCGCAAGGTGCGCACTGCCTCATTGGCGGTGAAGCAGCCGGCGGTGTTCGGCAAATAGGTGTATTTCTTCGGATCCACGTAGTCCTGCAGCATCGGCGCCTTGGGGTCGGACAAATTGACCCGGCGCACGGCAACGGTGACGATCTCGGCGCCACTCGCAGCAATCGCCGCGCCGGTTTCCTCCAGGTCCTTATAGCGGCCGGTGCCGACGATCAGGCGCGAGTGGAACGTGCGGCCCGCGACCGTCCAGGTGTCCTCGCCCAGGGTGTCTTCCGTGGCCATTGCCTGGTCCATCTTCAGCCTCCACCGATGAAGTGCACGATCTCCAACTGATCCCCGCTGGCGAGCCAGGTTTCAGCGTAACGCGAGCGCGGCACGATTTCCTCATTGCGCTCTACTGCGACCTTGCGCATGTCGAGGCCGAGTTCGACCAACAACCCCTGCACGGACAGCATTCCCCGGGATTGCGTTTCGAACTGCCGGTTTTCCCCGTTCAGCAGTAGGGTCAGGACGTCTCGCATGGCCCAAGTATGGGGCCGCGCGCGACTTCCGGCAATGCGCGGCCCGCGCATCTGGGTCAACGCAGCGCCGCGAAGAACGCGCGCAGCAGGGCGGCGCATTCGGTTTCCCGCACGCCACCGATGATTTCCGGGCGGTGATGGCAGGATGCGGCATCGAATACGCGGGCGCCATGCTCGACGCCGCCGCTTTTTGGGTCGTAGGCGCCGAAGATCAGCCGGCGAATGCGGAACAGGCTGATGGCATGGGCGCACATCGGACAGGGTTCCAACGTCACCACCAGATCGCAGCCGGTGAGCCGCGCATCGCCACGCGCCGCCGCCGCCACGCGCATGGCGAGCAGCTCGGCATGGGCCGAGGCATCGTGCTGCGCTTCCACCGCGTTGCCAGCTTGCGCCAGCACGGCGCCGTCGGGGCCGAGCACAACGGCGCCGACCGGCACTTCGCCGCGCGCGCCGGCCGCGTGGGCCTCGGACAGGGCGAGTTGCATGGCCGGGATCATGCGGGGGTGTCGTTTGGGCCTGGAAGCATTCGGGGCTTTGCCCCGAGACCCCACCAAGGGGCGCTGCCACTTGGAACCCCGCCAAGGGCATTGCCCTTGGAACCATTCATTTTAGGTGGTGCTCTGAGGAGGGCCGACCGTGACCTCTCGACGTCTGTGTCGGCCCTCCTCAGAGCACCACCCGATGGACAGATTTCAAAGGGCCTCCTGGCGGGTTTCAGGGCGGAACCCTGATTTCTTCCTATCCCCAGACGATATCCCAGCACGATCATGCCAGCACTCTTGCCCGGTCCGGCCCGTGCGGTCTAGCAACGGGGCATGAGCAGGCGGCCGATCATTGGCGTGACGTTGGATTCCGAGCAGCCCGGCGGGTACTCGAAATATCCCTGGTATGCGTTGCGCCGGAACTATTTGGATGCGGTGGCGGCGGCGGGCGGGTTGCCGGTCGCGGTGCCGCATGATGCCGCGCTGGCCGGGGATTATTTGGATCGGCTCGACGCGTTGGTGGTAACCGGCGGCGCTTTTGACGTCGATCCATCGCTGTATGGCGATGGAACACGCCATGCGACCGTTACGTTGAAGCAAGGGCGCACCGCGGCCGAGCTGGCGCTGACGTTGGGTGCGTTGGCTCGCGATTTGCCGGTGCTTGGCATTTGCGGCGGGCAGCAATTGCTCGCGGTCGCTCTGGGCGGCACGCTGATCCAGCATATTCCCGACGTCGTTGCGGATGCGTTGCTGCACGAGCAACCGAACCCGCGGCACGAGCCGGGCCATACCGTTACTGTGGTGGCAGGAACGTTGCTGTACAACATCGTTGGCGCGACGCAGATGCAGGTCAATTCCGCGCACCATCAGGCGGTGCGCGATCCGGGCCGGTACGCCATTGTCAACGCGACCGCGCCGGACGGCGTGATCGAGGGGTTGGAGGACGCACGGCACCGGTTTTGCCTCGGCGTGCAGTGGCACCCGGAGTATTTTATCGATCCGGGCGACCGGCGGATTTTCGATGCGCTGATCGCGGCGTGCCGGTCATGAGTGAGGTCGTTGCTCCGGCGAGGGGCGACCGCATCGCAAAATATCTCGCCCGTGCCGGCGTTGCCAGCCGCCGCGATGCAGAGCGTCTGCTGGCCGAGGGCAAGATCCGGTTGAATAACGTCACGGTCACTCATCCGGCGACGTTCGTAACGCCAGGCGATCTGGTGACCGTCGCCGGCAAGCTGGTCGAGCAACCGGATCGCACCCGGCTGTGGCGCTATCACAAACCCGAAGGCCTGGTCACGACGCATCGCGATCCCGATGGCCGGCCAACGGTGTTCGACAAGTTGCGCCAGCAATTGCCGCGGGTGATCAGCGTGGGCCGGCTGGACCTGACCAGCGAAGGGTTGTTGCTGCTGACAAACGACGGCGCGCTGGCCCGCACGCTGGAGCTGCCCACTACCGGCTGGATCAGGCGCTACCGTGTGCGCGTGCATGGCGCGGTCGACCCGGCGAAGCTGGCGGCGCTGGCCAAGGGCGTCACCATCGACGGCGTGCATTACGCGCCGATCGACGCCGGCCTGGATGCGAAAAAGGGCGACAATGCATGGCTGACGGTCAGTTTGCGCGAGGGCCGCAATCGTGAAATCCGCCGGGTGATGGCGTATCTCGGGCTGGATGTGACGCGGCTGATCCGGATCGCTTACGGACCGTTCCAGTTGGGCACATTGCCGCGCGGCGGGATCGATGAGGTCCCAACCCGCGTGCTGCGCGAGCAACTGCCGAAGTCCGACGCCTCGGACCGCCCGGCCAGACGGCCGCGCTGAATGCGCATCGTTGCCGGCGCATGGCGCGGCCGCACTTTGATCGCTCCATCCGGTACCGCAACGAGACCGACGGCCGATCGGGTCCGTCAGGCGCTGTTCGATATGCTGATGCACGCGCCCTGGGCTGCACCGTCGGTGGTTGCGGACGCTTCGGTGCTTGACGTGTTCGCCGGCACGGGTGCCTTGGGCCTGGAGGCATTGTCGCGCGGCGCCGCCCGGGCGGTGTTCGTGGAGCGAGCGCGTCCGGCTTTGGCGGCGTTATGGGCAAATATTGAAGCCTGCCGTGCCGGTGATCGGTGCGAGGTGCTCCCCATCGATGCTTTGTCCGTGCCGTCGGGAGAACGCGCGGACATCGTGTTCCTCGATCCGCCTTATGGGCAGGATCTGGTGGCGCGTGCTGTGACGCGGTTGCGGGCGGTTGGCCGCGTCGGGACGGGTAGTTTGATCGTGGCGGAGACCGGCCGGGATGAAGCGGCCCTGGCTGTTGCGGCGCTTGCGGAACGGTCGCATGGCGCGGCCCGGTTGACGATCTGGCGGGAGGGTTAAACCCGAAACGTCTCGTGCGTCGACGGATGGAACAACTCCTCAGGCGACAACAGCCGAGAGGAAAGGCCTTCGGCATAATGGCGCCGCAAGAAGACCTCCAGCACGTGGCGGTTCGCGGCCAACCCGTACGACCAGTAATCCTCGCCCATCAGCCGCCGTGCCGCATGCAATTGTTCGTCGATGAACGGCAGCGTTACCTTGGATGCCGCGACCTGCGCCAACTGCGCCAGGGCGCGGGATTTCGATTGCTCGAACGCCTTCATTGCCGCGGTAGGCAGCCAGGGATGCTGCTCGGCCAGGGTGCGGCGCACGCCGAGTATGTGCATAATTGGGAAGATTCGGGAACGGCGGAACCAGGCAGATGCTGCGGCGGCGGGGTCGGGATACAGCCACGCGACCTGCGGATGAGCGTTGCTGAAGCAGGACGGTGCGCGTGGACCGATCACGGCATCGATCTCGCCGCTCGCCAGCAGGCCAGAGATCGTGGCGCCGTCCGGCGCGTCCTCGATCCGCACGTCTTGCGGCAGATTCAGCGCGATCTTTTCGATGCGGCCCGGGTGGTCGTAACCGCCACGGATCCAGGTCACGTCGGAGGGTTTTACGCCATGCTCGTCTTCCAGCACGGCACGCGTCCACACGTTGGCGGTGACCTGATATTCCGGCACGCCGATACGTTTACCCTTCAGATCTTCCGGGTGGGTGATGCCACGATCGGTGCGGATATAAATCGAATTATGCCGGAACGCGCGGGACGGGAACACCGGCACGCCGACATAGGGGCAGTCGCCGTTGGCGGTCTTCACTGAGAAGCTGCTCATCGACAGCTCGCAAATGTCGAAGTCGGCGTGCCGGAAGGCCCGGAAGAAGATTTCCTCCGGCTCCAACAACATGAACACCGGATCGACCCCATCGATTTGCACCGAGCCGTCCACCAGCGGCCGGACCCGGTCGTAATCGCCGACCGCGATCGAGAGTTTCAGTTTGCTCATCACGCGCGACCCCAAAGCAGCTTCGTTGCTCGCCGCGCGCCCTCTGCCATGGCGTTGAACTTGGCCCAGACGATGGAGGGATGACCAACGCGGGTGCCAAGGCCGCAATCCGTGCCGGCGAGCACGTTCTCACGGCCAACCAGGTTGGCGTAGCGCACCAGCCGCTCGGCCACCAGGTCCGGGTGTTCGATGAAATCGGTGCAATGGCCGATGACGCCGGGGATCAGGGTCGCACCCTCGGGCAATTTCACATCCTCGAACACACGCCATTCATGCTCGTGGCATGGGTTGGAGGCTTCGATCGAAAAACTGCCCGCATTGACCCGAAAGATGAGATCGATGATGTCACGCAACGGAATGTCATCGTGATGCGGGCCGTGATGGCTGCCCCAGCACACATGCAACCGAACTTTCTCCGGTGGGATGCCGCGCAACGCGTGGTTCAGTGCATCGACCCGCATCGTGGCATAGGCCCGGTATTCCGGCAGCGTAATGCCGGGCAGGCAGTTCCAGCCATCCGGCAAATCGGGATCGTCGATCTGCAACAGGAAACCGGCATCGACGATCGCCTGATATTCCTCGTGCATCGCATCGGCGATGGCGAACACAAATGCCTCATCGGACGGATAATGTTCGTTCAGCATCCAATGTTCGATCGTTCCGGGCGTGTTGGCCGGCAGGAACGCGCCGGCCACGTTGAAACCCGTGAGCGCTGCCTTGAAATTATCAAGATCTTTGGCGAGATCGGCCTGCCCCACATAACGCAGCGGTGCAACACAAACCGGCATACTCGGCGGACCGAGCGCCCGCATCCGAGGGTTGGCCTCAAAGTACCCGGCGAATTTCGTTTCATCGCGTGCGGTAATGCTGAGGCGCCGCGGGCCGGACCAGGGCCGTGTTTCATAGCCTTCGATCCGCCAGCGCACGTAGTCGGTGAAATTGGTCTTCGACAGCTCCCCGTCGTTCACGCAATCAATGCCGGAGTCGACCTGAGCACGCACCGTCTGCGCCACCGCTGCGCGCAGCCGTGCGTCGAACACGGCCGGATCAACCGCCGCACCGCTCGCTTTGGCGAGCACCATGTCCCGCAGTTCCGGCGGCCGCGGCAACGAACCGGCATGCGTGGTCAGAATGCGGTCAGTGCTATAAAGCATCTTCTCAGCCCCACAGCTGCTTACTTGCCAGCGCCGCGCCCTGGGCGAGCGCTTGCAGCTTGGCCCAGGCAATCTGGGGATGAATGCGTCCGCCAAGACCGCAATCGGTGGAGGCGATCACCCGCTCCCTGCCGACGACATTGGTGAAACGAAGAATCCGTTCAGCGACCAGGTCGGGATGTTCGACCACGTTGGTGGCATGGCTGACGATGCCGGGAAGGATCAGCTTGTCGTCGGGCAGTTTTACGTGTTGCCAGACCTTCCACTCGTGCTCGTGGCGAACGTTGCCTGCTTCAAATGAATAGGCCTGGACGTTGATCGCCAGCATGACGTCGACGATATCGGCCATCGGGATGTCGGTCATGTGCGGCCCATGCCAACTGCCCCAGCACAAATGAAACCGGATGCGGTCGGCCGGCAGACCCTTGATCGCGTGGTTCAACGCTTCGACCCGCAACATGGAGAACTTCTTGTAGTCCTCTACGGTCGGTTCCGGGTTGACCATGTCCCAGTTCTCGGCGATCGCCGGGTCGTCGAGCTGCAACACCAACCCGGCATCGACGATTGCCTTATATTCCTCGTGCATCGCGTCGGCGCAGGCGAACAGCAACTCTTCCTCGGTCTTGTAATATTCGTTGGCGATGCGCGATGCGCTGCCAGGAGCGACGGCACTCATGAAGCCTTCCTCGACCCCGGACGCCGCCATGGCCGCTTTAAAGTTGGCAATGTCGGACTGGATGGCGTCATGGCCGATATAAGTAATCGGCGCGATGCAAATCGGCGCCGGCGGGCGAGGTCCGGTGGTGATGCCGGACTCGGGATCGGCGTAGGCTTCGGCAAATTGCCGCCGGTCGCGCCGATCGCCAAAGCTGGTCAATACGACCTGTCCGGGCTGCGACCGGCGAGCCGCCATGTCGTACAGGCCCGGCCCGTCCAAATTCAGTCCGCCAAGACGCTGCCAGGAATAGCGCCACCACGAACCATAGTTGACACGTTGGCTCATGGGTTTGCCGAATTCGCCGTCACCGGGGATGTCGATGCCGAGGTCGCGTTGGTGACGCACGACCTCGGCGACTGCTTCACGCAGCGCTGCCTCGTCGAATGGCGCACCGGCGTCATGCGCGTGGTTGGCCGCGATCAGCGCGTCCGGGCGAGGCAGGCTGCCGACATGGCTGGTCAGGATATGGTCGATGCTGGCGCGCATGATTGTGCCTCCCTTTGGCGGGACGGTTATCTTTCACGCAAACCCGGCCGACAGAAACCCCGGTCTCTGTCGGCCGATACTGCGTCAGCTGGCAGGCAACCGCCGGGCCGCCGCTGCTGCCGACTGGGTGGCCAGTTCGGCATCGATTTCCGCGATCGAGCGATTGCCGGTTTCGAATCCGACGAACCAGAACGCCACCGCGCCCAGTACATACCAGAACGCGAAGTAATTGAACGCCGGGATCAGTGCGTCCAACGTCGCCTGCGGCGCAACAAAGTTCGACGATCCGGCGATCAGCGCGAGACCCGCGGGTCCGATGAATTTGCCGAGATTGCCAACCCCATAGACCAGACCCATTCCGCTGCCGCGGAGCCTGGCCGGCCAAAGCTCACCCATATACGGCCCGACGATCGAGTAATTGCCGCTGCCCATGAAGTTCTGCAGCAGGATCATCAGGAAGAACATCGACATGCCGCCGATGAAGATGTTGTGCAGATATCCAGCGAGCGACATGAAAAATGCCGCGATCAGGCAGCTCATTACACCCGACGCACGGCGGCCCATCGCATCGGAAATCCATGAGCAGAAGAACCGTCCCGCGATTGCCGAGAGGCTGACCCAAATCACCAGCCCAGACGCCTGGGCCGGTGAAATCTTCAGCACCATCACGAACAAGGTTACCATCCACAGACCGAGCGCGACGCCGCCGGTCTGGGTCAGGCCGGTCAGGCAGCCGGCGATCAGGCTGCGCGGGTAATTGAACACCTCGGTCCATCTTGTGTGCTCGATCTCGGGCACCAGTGCCGGCAGCGGGATGGTCTCAGGATCGATTTGTAACGCCCAGGCAACGGACTGGCGGGCTTCTTCGGGACGCCCCATGCGCATGAGCCAATAGGGCGATTCCGGCACCCAGGCGCGGATGTAAAGCGTTAGCAGGGCGGGCAGCAGGCCGACAGCAAACAGCCCGCGCCAGCCGATCCACGGGGTGGTGTAGGCGCCCAGAAGTGCGCCGAGAAGCACGCCGGCGGGCAGCATTGTCGTGGTCAGGCCGGTCAGCCAGCCGCGCTTACGGGTCGGCACGAATTCCTGTATCAACGTGATGTCAACTGAGTAGAGTCCCGTCACGCCGAGGCCGACGATGAAGCGGCAGATGACCAGAAAAATCCATCCGCCCTGGGGCGTTAGCGCCATTGCCCCGGTAGCAAGCGAAAAATTCAGCACGGTGAGGATCATCACCTTGCGGCGGCCGATTTTGTCCGCCAGCCAGCCATAGAACAGCGACCCGAAGGGCGCGCTGATGCCGGAGGCAAGCAGGATCATTCCCGACTGGCCATAGGTCAAATGCCAGTCCTTGACGATGAACGCCAGCACAAAGCCGATCAGGAAAAAGTCAAAGAAATCGAGCATGTCGCCAAGCGTCGCGGCGATCGCGATCTTCCATTGATTCATGGTCAGCTTTTGCTGCCGGTCGAGCAGTTCGAGCATTACGGTTACTCCCTGTACGCCGCTCGCCTGCGAGAGCTCAGTCCGTGCGGCATGCCAACGTTACGTTAGTAGCACTATCATTTTGGTCGTAGCGCGTTGTCGCGTTTGTGGCGCGATGGTTAAAACCGTAACCCAGCCGACGACTGCCAGCAATGGGAATATTCCCGGCGGATTGGCACGGCGGGCCCGATGCCTCACACTGTCGTCCCATGGAGCAATTACCCGGGCTGCCAGAATGGGCCTTTGAAAAGGCCGATCCGTCCTCGGACGCAGAGTTCTACGTCCCGCCCCGGTTCGTCACCCATATCGACGACGGTGCCATCGCCACCGTGACGCAGATCTATCGCCAGACCCTGCCGGCCGGCGGCGCGGTGCTGGACCTGATGAGCAGTTGGGTGAGCCATTTGCCGGAAGACGTTGAGTTTGCCTCGGTCGTCGGCCACGGCATGAACGTGCAGGAGCTGGCGGCCAATCCGCGACTGTCGCGATGGTTCGTGCAGGACCTGAACCTGGAGCCGACGTTGCCGCTGGATGACGGCGCGTTCGACAGCGCGTGTCTGTGCGTATCGGTGCAGTATCTGCAGCGGCCGGTTGAGGTGTTCCGCGAGGTGGCTCGCGTGCTGCGCCGTGGGGCGCCGTTCGTGGTTGCGTTTTCCAACCGCTGCTTTCCGACCAAGGCGGTAGCGATTTGGCAGGCTCTGTCCGGCCCGGACCAACAGCGCCTGGTGGGGAACTACATGCAGGCAGCGGGGTTCAACAAAATCGCCGACCACGCCTCGACACCGATGCAAGGCGATCCATTGTGGGTCGTGGTTGGCAACGTCTGACGACTTAAGGAGCAAGATCAATGAGCGAGGCAGCAAAACCAAGGCTGGTCGGCATCAATCATGTGGCGATCGAAGTCGGCGATATCGATGCGGCGCTGGAATTCTATGGCAAGATATTCACCTTCACATTGCGTGGCCATAGTGAGCGCAATGCGTTCATCGATATCGGCGATCAGTTCATCAATCTGGCGAAGGCGACGCCTCGGGCATCGGCTGAACCGGAGCGCCGCCATATCGGCATTGTTGTCGATGACCGGTCGAGCGTGCGCGCACTCGCGGAAGCCGCCGGTGCCACGATGCTGCCTGGAAAGTTTCTGGATTTCCTCGATCCGTGGGGGAACTGCATCGAGGTTGTCGAATATGCCAACGTGCAGTTCACCAAAGCGCCGCAAATTCTTCGTGGCATGCAGCTGGAGCTTGCCAAGAACGAAAGTGCCCGCCGCGAGCTGACGGAAAAGGGTCTGGGCGAATAATCGAAGATCAGCGCTTATGCGGTTTCATCATGCGGTCCGGTCTGCCGACCTCGCCTTGAATGCCGGCCAGCATGGTGGTCACGGAACCGCGGAGACCAAATCGGAATAAATGGACTAACTGCATGAGGATCGTCCAAAGCAGCCACCGCGGATAGCCGACAATTATGACTGCGACCCTGCTGACGAGATCACTGCGCCAGTCGGCCATGCCGTTCATGACGCTGTGCCGATCATTGCGGCAGCATGCTTTTGCAATACGCCAGGCACCGACCTGCCGTGTATCGTCGCGGCGACGCGACCCGGCAATTCCGGCACGCGCCGTGCTAATGCGTGAGCCAACGGGAAGTCGGATGCGCCGTACGAAAAATACTGCCAATTGAGGGTATTAAGAAAAACGAGGTCATAAATGAATGGCGAACCAACAACTGGGAGTCGTATTGATACAAAATATTATCAACAGTGACCTGCTTGACAATCTCGATTCTCGACGATGTTTCCGGCCGAGTTCAGATCGCGCACGATTGGTCTGAGAAATCTCGGATTTTTGACGAAAGCAAGTTGATTGGGTCGAAGGCCCCTTCAGTAAATTACCCCGCCGTCCGGGTTGCCTTGGCCTGGAAGTGCGGAATGACCTGCTCGCCGAACAGGCGAATCGTGTGCAGCACTTCCTGGTGCTGCGACGGCCCGATGGCGCACAGCATGAACACTTCTTCGATGCCGAGCGCTTCGTACATTTCGAGAAACCGGATGCATTCGTCCGGTGTGCCGACGCAGAACGAGGTGCCGCGTTCGCGTACTTGCTGCGGTGTCGGTTCGCCTGGATGCGGCCCCGCGGCGAGGCGTTGATCGCGCTTGTAATAGTCCTGATAATCGGGCGGCACCGTGGCGGGATCGTAATCGCGCCAGACCAGACGGGCGCGTTCCCGTTGTTGTTCGATGTACCAGGCGACGAGTTCGGTGCCGCGCTCCGCAACGACACGTGGGTCTTCATGGCAGTAGCCGGCGGTCATCAGCGCGGTACGCGGCGCAGGCACCTGGCTGGGGAGCGCATCGCGATACAGCGCCATCAGTTGCTGCACCCGGTCGGGTCCACCTTCGCTGCCGAACAGGCCGCCCATGCCCAGGTTGCCGGTGAGGCGGGCGGTTTCGTCGCTGCCACAGGCGGACCACAGCGGCGGATGCGGCTTTTGCAACGGTTTCGGCAGCACCTCGCGGCGCGGAATTTGAAAATACGAGCCGTGGTATTCGATTTCGTCCTGCGTCCAGATGCGCGGCAACACGTCGGCGAACTCCTGCCACATACCGCGGGTGTCGCCGAGATCGGAACCAAACGGCGTCAGTTGATAAGGATAGCCGGTGCGGCCCAGTCCGACATCGACACGGCCGTGGGAGAGGATGTCGAGGGTGGCCATGCGCGCGGCCACATGCAGCGGGTGATGGATCGGTGCCAGAACGACGCCAATGCCGAGACGGATCCGGCTGGTGCGCTGACTGACCGCCGCGAGGGTCAGGTCCGGCGCACTGTTGTGCGACCACACCGGACGGAAATGATGTTCCGAGAACCAAACGCTGGAAAATCCCTGCTGCTCGGCGTAAGGGATTTGCTCCAACGCTTCGTAGATGCGTTCGGCTTCGCTGGTCGGGTTCCAGGGTTTTGGCACCTGGATCTGATAGAACAGACCAATTCGCATCGGGGTCACATTCCTTGTTGGACGCGAGGGAACAGTTCCGTCGCGATCATCTCAATCGTTTCTGTTGCGAGGCTCTCCGGCATGCCGGCCCATTCCGTGCTCATCACCAAATGATTGACGCCGACCCGGCGGCGCAGCGCCAGGATTTGTTCCACGACCTCATCGGGTGAACCGATCAAGAAACGATCCCCGATCAGGTCTTCGAATTTTTGCCCAATGCCGGTGTCGTCGTCGGGCAATTCCTGGCGCCAGGAATGATAGGCTTGGTATTTCGCCCCCAGATAGGGCGCGCAGAGGCGGATCGCTTCGGCTTTGGTCTTTGCCACGAAGACTTCGCGACGCATTGGCAGCTCTGCCGGAAACGGTTTGCCTGCGGCGTCCAACGCACGACGGTACAGTTCCATCTGGCGTTCCACAGCAGTGATCTCCACCGCCGGTCCGATATACCAGCAGTCGCCAAGGCGGGCGGCGCGCTCGACCGCGGGATCGGCATTGGCGCCGACCCAGATCGGCGGATGTGGCTTTTGCAACGGTTTCGGCAAACACGAGGCATCGTCGAGTTCGAAATGCGCGGCTTTCATGCGGACCTTATCCTCGGTCCACAGCCGCTTGATCGCTATCAGGTTGGCCTGGAACCGCCGTACCCGCTGCGCGCGCGGTACACCAAACGCCTTGAACTCGACATCGCGATAGCCGAGCCCCACACCCAGAATGATCTTGCCGCCGGAGATGACGTCCAGGGTGGCAAATTCCTCGGCGACGTGCAGCGGCGACAACAAAGGCAGCAGCAGTACGCCGGCATTCAGCCGCAGGCGCGGTGCCTCGGCGGCGAAACGCGCCAGCATCGGCACAAGTTGCAACATCTGGAATGGATAGGCGCTATAGTGCGCGGTCTTGGTGACCGAGTCGAAGCCGAGCCGATCGGCCAACCTAACGAACGCCAGGGTTTCCTGGAAGCGGCGAGAAATATCCTCGCCGGCTTCCGCCTGGCCACGCACCACGAGACCGAACTGGAACCGGGGCGTCATTTCGGCTGTTCAAGCTGTTCCATCAACGCAAGGCCCTCCATCGCCAGCCCGTAGCCGAGCAGGTCCTGCAGGCGTTTCTTCAGATATTCGGTGAACATCAATCGTGTGTAGCGCAGCAGAAGGGTTGGCTTCTGCGCGATCGCCTCGGCATGCTCCCAGGCCCGCGCCAGCACCTTGTCGCGCGGCAGAACTTCGGCGACCAGGCCGAGCTCCTTGGCCTCCTGCGCCGACAGTGTTTGGCCGGTCAGCAGGAAATAACGGCCGCGGTTCATGCCCAACAGCAGCGGCATGACGATGTGCATGCCGTCGCCTGGCACCAAACCGTTCGGGAAATGCGCTGAGTCCTGGAACGCCGCCGTGTCGGACGCGAGCACGATGTCCGACAGCAACGGAATTTCGCCGTGCCGCCACGCTGGGCCGTTGATTGCCGAAATGACCGGCACCTCGATGTTCAGAAGGTTCATCAGCAGCGCGCGCCCCTCCCAGTGTACGCGGTCGAACGCGTTGGAGGTCAGGCCGGGACCGATTGCACTCTGGCCTGGCGTCGCACGAACGCCAGACCATTCGTCGCCGGTGCCGGTCATGATCACGACGCGGTTGTCACGATCTCTTGCGACATCGGCGAAGGCATCCGGCAGCTCGCCATGTGGGCCAAGGCCCCAACGGAGCGGGCCATTGTCTGTGTGAAAGCGCATTTCCAGGATGCCGCGCTCGCGGCGCATGTGGATGCACGAATACTTTGTTGCGTAGTCGTCGAACCGGCTCATGGCGCAGTGATCCGATACACGCGCGCCGCGGTGCCGCTGTACAGCGCTTTCTTTTCCGAGGCAGAGGCGCCGGCAGTGATCCGCTTGAACGCGTTCCACAACTCGGTATATCCGCCGGATTGCTTGTCGGGTGGGAAGTTGCTCTCGAACATGCAACGGTCGACGCCGAAGGCTTCGATGCACGGCTCGATGTACTGGCGCCAGGCGGCGGCGAGGTCCTCGGACGAGGGCGGCACGTCCCGCTCATGGAAGTCAAAGCCGACGGAGACCATGCCGAGGCCGCCAAGCTTCATGTTGACGTTCGGGCATTTCGCCAGTTCGACGATGTTCTTGCGCCATTCGGCAAGTATTTCCGCGCGGTGGCCGGCGTAGGGTCCGACGCCAAGGATACCGCCGACATGGTTGAGAATGATCGTCGTGTTGGGGAACGCCCGCGCCAGGTCAATCGCGTCCGGTAGTTGCGGATGATACTGCCAACTTTCAAAACTCAACCCTAATGGTGCCAACTGGGCCATGCCCTCGCGGAACTTTGGGTCCATCACCTGATGTTCCGCCACAACCCGAGAAGCGTGCTTTTGCACTGCGTCATGCCGGTCCCAGGCAACGCCGTGGCGCAGGCCGCGCAAACGGCCCCCGGCGGCGGCGATCTCGGCCTCCAGCAATTCGCGCACGCGGGCGCCGACGGTGAGGTCACCGCCGCCAACGATCGCCTCGGCGACGCGGCAGTTGCCGTAATTGCCCGAGGCACTCATGGCGGCGATGCCGTTGACGAACTCGACCTCGCCGAGAGCGGCCATCTCGCGCGGGCCGGACTTGCGATACATGGCGCGGCATTCGAGGAACACGGTCGAGACGATGTTGTGCCCGCCGCCGATGTCGGCCAACAGGTCGGGCAGCAGGTAGTGGCCTCGCGCGGCGGTCTCCCAGAAGTGGTGGTGCGGATCGACGATCGGCAGGTCCGGCTCCAGCGCCGGTTCGGTGTGTTTGGACAGCCATGCGGCCAGTGTGCCGTCATCGCGCACCGTGGTGCCGCGGTATTCGCCTTTTGCCTCTGCGACCTGGGCCATTTTGGTTCCCTCCTTTGGTGGTCAACAAGTTTCTTTCGCGCCGCCAGATGGGCGGTGGCATGAGTCCGGTGGGAATTGAACCCCGGCGGGACCTCCGTGGTCAGCAGCTTAAGCCCAGGTGCCGCGATGGCAAGCTTCGCGCCGGCGAAGCAGAACGTCACGCATGGCAATGACGGAAGCTGCCGGGCCGCGGGATCTGAGGATAGTTACCGTTCATGCTGATCACATTTGAACAAATTCGCGATGCCCGTGCCTTGTTGCGGCTCGGCCGGGCCACATTGGCGCGTCAGGCGAGGGTGACATAGCGGTGTGTCTCGATTAGCCTTGGCTACTGTTGACGATGGCCGCGATGGTCGCGGCCATTTTGATGCAGAATGAGAATATGGCCCGTTCCGTCCGCGGCATGTTCGAACATGATCTGAGCATCGACGACACGAAGGAAGAAATCCGTGTCGCTGGCAGGAAATGCCTCGACCTCTCGCTGATTGGTGGCCTGCACGAAGAGGCGTGAACCGCGGGCACGAACCGTTATCGCAAACGAGTCGGAGATGACATATTTCCCGCTATACCGTGCGAGAACCGTCGCATTCACCGGCACCTGCTTCCGCGGCTTTTCCAACGGGTACGCCCCATTGATCAAATGCAGGCCGATGTCCTTGATACTCCTCCAGTTGGCCGCGTTGGTCAGCACGATGGCGCCTTGCCCGCGCCCTGGGGAGAACCCAATAAAGTTTCCAAAGCCGCCGGTTCCACCGTCTTTCCAGGCAATCGCATCGTCGTGGCCCGAAGAGATGAACCATCCGAGGCCGACCTCCTGCCCATCCGTCCCGGTTGGCCGACGGGTTTCCAGCAGCAGTGCCAAAGCCTGATTCAGCGGCGTTTCACTTCTGCCAAGACACGCTCCAAGAATCAGCGAAAGGTCATTCGCGGTCGACCGTACCGCCCCGGCTCCGGCGAATGCGGGGAGATCCCACAGAGGCGTGGGTTCGAGGTTTGCGTGATGTCCCTGTGCCATCCGCGCCCGCATGTCCGGTGTCAGCGTGATGCGCGTGTTCCGCAGCCCGAGCGGCCGGCATACCCGCTCGACCAGTAAGTCTTCATAGGTCGCACCAGCCCGCCGCGCGAGCGCGTGGCCAAGCAGACTGAAGCCCCAGTTGGGATAATCATAATGGGTGCCTGGCTCGTGGCGGAGCGCATGGCCAGATAACGCACAACACAGCTGGTCGACCGTATAATTGGCATAAGGGTTCAGCGAATCATCCGGTTGAAACCCGTCAGGCCAATTGGGTAGTCCCGCCGTGTAAGTCGCGAGATCAAGCAGTGTTATTGGCTTCCCATGATAGTCGGGGACCCGCACCGAATCAGGTAGGTATCTGGCGAGTGGATCCGACATCGCGACCTCGCCCCGCGTGGCCATATCGGCCAGCAGCAGGGCCGTCAGCACTTTGGTGATCGAGCCGATTTCGAAGACGGTTTCGCCGTCGAGTGGTCGTTCTTCCGGAGTATCGGGCCGCCCGAACGTCACGAGCCGGTGGCCAACCTTGTCGATCACCACGGCGACGATGCCGGTACTCTGCCGGCCGGTTTCGACGCGCTCCTTCAGGATTGCCCGTATCGTGTCCTCCGGTGGCAATCCGGCGCGCGTGTTGGCTCCCACGGCCGATACCGCCGAGCCCATGGGCGGAGGCGTTCGTTGGCGTGTCATCGATGCAGCCTATAAGGAACCGAATGCCGACTATTGATCCGCCAAGTACCATTGGCAACAATCGTCACTCAGAACGACCCGGCGCCAACCACCTGCAGCGCCAATTTCAGGCCCATGCCTGGAATACCCGGAGACTTCGCGGCAGTATGCCAACCGTCAACCAATCCCATCGACGGCCGCCCCAACGTCAAACAGGAGGACTCCCATGATCGACCTCTATTTCTGGCCCACCGGCAACGGTAAGAAAATCGTCATACTGCTGGAAGAACTCGGCCTGCCTTACACCTTCAAGCCGATCAACATCGGCCGCGGCGACCAGCTCACCCCGCAGTTCCTCAAGATTTCCCCCAACGGCCGCATGCCCGCCATCGTCGACGATGAACCTCTCGGTGGCGGCGCCCCACTCTCGATTTTCGAGTCAGGCGCCATCATGACCTATCTCGCCGAGAAGACCGGCAAATTCCTCCCCACCGACACGCGCGGCAAATACGACGTCCTGCAATGGGTCAACTGGCAAATGGCCAACCAAGGCCCCAAACTGGGTGAGCAAGGCCATTTCCGCCGCGCCAAGGCTGCCGGCACCAATGGCGACCTCACTTACGCGCTGCACCGGTTCGATAACGAAGCGCACCGGATTTTCGGCGTCCTGAATCTTGGCTTGTTCAACAAGCAATATCTCGCCGCCGGCCAATACACCATCGCCGACATGATCTGCTATCCCTGGGCTTCCAGTTGGGAGACCCGCGACATCAACATCGACGAATTCCCCAACGCAAAACGGTGGCTGGAAGAAATCGGCGCGCGACCGGCCGTCAAAAAAGCCATGGCCCTCGGCCCCGAATTCCGCGAAGACCCGGCATCGATCAGCCCCCAGGAAGCCGAACGCCGCCGCAAGATCGTTGCCGACCAGCGCGCCCAACCGGTGCCCAAGGAATGGATCGCCGAAGCCCAGGCGGCGCAGTAGCGGCCATGGGATCAACGGTAACCGCCATTCCAACGCGGATGTCCGCCGAGGAATGGCAAATCCGCTGCGACCTCGCCGCCTGTTTTCGCCTGGTCGACATGTTCGGCTGGTCGGACCTGATCAACACCCGCATCACCGCGCGGGTGCCAGGCGGGCACGATCATTTCCTGATCAATCCGTACGGGCTGTTGTATGACGAGGTCACCGCATCGTCACTGGTGAAGATCGATACCGAAGGCAACAAGGTCGAGCCGTCCGACACCGAGGTCAACAGCGGCGGCTTCGCCATCCCCGGCGCCTTGCACATGGCGCGGCCGGAGGTGAACTGTGTCCTGCACAGTCACACCGTCGCCGGTTGCGCTGTGTCTATGCAAAAAGATGGACTGCTGCCGCTTAACCAGCATGCGTTGCAGGTGATTGGCGACGTCGCTTACCACGACTACGCCGGCACCGCACGTCACCCTGACGAACGCGCTCGACTGCTGGCTGATTTCGGCGATCGCCACATCATGGTGCTGCGCAATCACGGCCTGCTGATCGTTGGCGCCAGCGTTGCCGAAACGTTTGTGGCGACGTATCGCATGGAGCGGGCCTGCGCGATGCAACTCGCCTTCCAGCAATCGGGCGCCGTGTTCAATCCGATTGCGGAGGACGTCGTCACTGCTGCCTACCAGAAGTCCAAAGCCGTGGGCGATCGGGCTGCGAAGTTCGAGTGGGCGGCGCTGTTACGCAAGGTGGACCGGATCGATCCGTCGTACAAGCAGTAACGGGAGCAACGATCGCGCTGGGTTGGGGTCCGGCCATGACGGTGGGGGCGCTGTTGCGACCGGGTTCGATACCGTGACGCGGCGTCGGACCTGGATCGAAACGGTGGGCGGTCGCCGCGGGCGCTTAACTCTTACCGGGCGTCACCGGCACCGCTCGCCGCGGCGCGACCGGCGCAGCGCCAATGCCGGCGACATCGATCGCCGGCATCGGCAAATTGATTTCTTTCAGCACTGCATTGGCGAGCCGGTTGTAATCCGTAAAACTCCGCCGCAGCCAGGCGCGCCAGCCGGGCATGCCGGCGCTGGCATGCAGTTCAAACGCCGACTCGCGTCCGTCGAGCGCTGACGACACATGGTCCCACGTCAGCTTCAACAGCGCCGACCGTTGCCGCGCCGTATAGCCACCACCGCCAAACGCTTCCTCCAGTCCCGCTGCCAGCTCCGGCAAAGCCAGATCGCTATCGTCCGGCGCGACCACCAGCGACGAGCCGGGCAAAATCCGTAAAATCTCGGCCATCCGCTGCCGCGCCTTGAACAACGAGATGCCGCCGGCTGCCAAATGGGCATGACGCGGCACGCAATACCCGCTCGGCGTGAATTCAGGATCGAGCTCGGCAGCGGTGAGGCAGGAGCGCACCGTTTGCACCGCGGCGATCAGATCGACCACGTATTCGACGGTTGCGTCATGCTGCCTCAGTCCCATCGCGTCGGTCAGGGCCAAAGCCAAACCCAGGCTGAACTCGGCTTTGGCCAGCCAGCCGCGCAAATGATGCCAGCGCAGCCATCGCGGGATCGCCTCCGGTTCAGGATCGACGGCAACGACTCGTTCCCACGGGATGAACACGTCATCGAGCCACATCTGACCGTCGAGTTCATCGTAACGGCCGGACAACGGCGAAACGAACGGATCGCGGTCGCGTAACGCAGCCTTTCTGCAAAGGATGGTGACGCCCGGCGCGTTGACCGGAACGATGAAGCCCGCCGGATGTCCATCGATCTGCAGCCCGGTCAGGGCACCAACATACACATCCTCCGCGTACGCTGGGCTTGTGTGCATGCCGAGGCGGCCGCGTACCACCATGCCCTTATCGTTGTCACTGATTCGTTTGACCGATACTCGGTCTTTCGGATCGGGCCGCATCCGTTGGCCGATTACCGCCGCACCGCCGCAAAACGTCAGGAACCGCCCGGAATCGGCAATCATGTCGCGATAAGCCATGGCGTTGGCGGCATGGTGCGGGCCGGCGTTGCGGGTCTCGGCTGCAGTCAGCACCCCAAGCGCAATCAGGTGACCGTACAACGGAGTGTGCGTGATATTGCCGGCACTGAGCAAAATCGTTTCCTGGATGCAGCGGCCGATTGCCACTGCCTCCGCACTGGTCGTCGGCAACACAAATGCCCACGGGAGGCGGGTGGGCGTGAGCAAGGTGTCAGCCCACTCGGGGTCGAAATGGCGATCGTACCAGGCGACGTATTGCTCAACCATGGCGCTGGTGGCGGGATGGGTGGTTACATCGTCGACACGCCCCTCACCCATGACAAAGACCTTGCGGCCGTCGCGCAGGGCGGCACGGTAATCGGCACCAGTTCTCACGATGTGATTACCCGCACGCGACGGCCACGGCGGCACCGGCGCCGTCCGGCAGGTCATACTCCTGCCAGCTTGCGCCACCATCCGATGTGCTGAACGTCTGGCCGCGTCTTGTGACACAATGCACCTGCGCGCGGTCGTGCACGGCAACAGCCATCATGGTGCTTTGTACGTCGATCGAGTGATCGAATTGCGACCAGTTCCGCCCCAGATCCTGGCTGCGATACAGCCGTCCGGCCGCACCGCGCGAGGAGTCGGCGACGCAGGCAAACAGCGTCATCGGATCCCAGGGTGCGACGACCACATCGCGGCCGTAACGCAAATGTGCGGCATGCCGGCCGATCCCCAGATCGTGCCATTCCGCGCCACCGTTGTCGCCACGAAACAACCCCATGCGCAGTGCCAGAAAGGCCGTCTCGGGGGCAGCCGGCGAGACACAGATTGCGTGCACGTCCAGCATGCCCTCGGCGGTGTCCTTGGTCAGGATGGCACTTTGCAGGTCGGATTGGCGCGACAAACGCACGAGCTCGTCGCTGAGATCGATCCAGCTCTCGCCGCCATCGTCGCTGCGCATGGCGCCGTTCACTTCCATCCCAGCCCAGATGGTATCAGGACGGGACGGAGCGATGGCCAAACGCATGATGCGGGAGGGAAACGCCCCAACCATACGTTCGGCAATCGCCGGGCGCGGCATGCGGCGCCAGCTGTCGCCGTCGTCGTCGCTGCGATACAGGCCGAGCGGCGCAGTCCCGGTCAGCAGCGTCCGATGATTTGTCGGATGCACCAGAACGGACCACATTTGCTCGCCCGACGCCGGTTCGACGAGGCGGGTCCAGTGGTCACCGTGGTCTCGGCTGCGAAACAGGCCGCCACTGGATGCGGCGAAGATCGTGGCGGGATCGTCGGGATGCACGGTGATTGCATGGACATGGGTGTCGTCCGGCATGCCGGTTGTCGCATGCACCCAGCCGTTCTCGTCCGTTGCCCGACGGAACAGGCCGCTGATCGTGCCGCCGGTGCGAGCCGATACGCCCGCGTAAACGTAGTTGCGCATGAGACAACCCTTCCGCCGTGGTTGCTGGGAGCCTGGCGCGCCAGGTCCAACACCGTCAAGCACCGCCGCTGGCACCGCCCCTGGGACCGCCCCTGGGACCGCCCCTGGGGACCGGCAGCCGTTGTGCCATCCGGCGGCATCCGCCAAATACCAACCCATGGAGGACGCCCGCGCCCGTACAACAAGGTTGCTACTTGCGACGCGGTTCATTCGCAGCGTCGGACAGGGTGCGCTCGCGGTGGATTTCACTTTGTATCTGCGCGCGCTGCACTGGTCGGCGGTGGCGATCAGCGCGGTACTCAGTGCGGCACTGTTGCTAGGGGTGGCGCTGACGTTGATCGCCGGACCGCTCAGCGACCGAGGCGGACGGCGGCGCTTCCTGTTCGTCTACGAAGCGGCCCAATGCCTGGCGGGCCTGGCCGCATTGCTGTCGGGGCAGGTGACGATCCTTTGGGCGGCCGCCCTGGTGGGGGGCTTCGGCCGTGGCGGCAACGGTGCCGCCGGCCCGTTCGCCCCGGTGGAGCAGGCCTGGCTGGCACAATCGGTCAGGCCCTCGCGGCGAGGTCCGGTGTACAGCCTCAACGCGGCACTCGGCTTTCTGGGCAATGCGGCCGGAGCGTTGATTGCCGCGGCGCCGTCCCGGCTGGCGACGATCCTGCCGGGCGCTCTCGCGTTCCGGCCGCTGTTCCTGCTGTCCGCGGTTGGCTCGTTGCTATGTTGCATGTTGATTCTGCGCACGCCGGACAGCGAGGCAGTGGCCGCCGATGACAAGCCGGTGGCGGACCCGGCCGCGCCCGAGATCCATCGGCAGGAGAACCGCCTGGTCCTGCGCCTGATGATCGCCAATGTGCTGAATGGCGCCGGCGTTGGCGCGACGGGCCCGCTGATCGCTTACTGGTTCGCGGTGCGCTTTGGCCAGGGACCGGCGGAGATCGGACCTTTGCTCGCGGCGGGCTTCCTGATGGCCGCGGTCGCCTCGGTGGCGACCGGTTGGTTGTCGAAATATCTTGGTATCGTGCGCGCGGTGGTGGCGATGCGGCTGGTAGGGCTGGTCTTGCTGATCGCTTTGCCGTTCGCTCCGAGTTTCGGCGTGGCCGGCGCGTGTTACGTTTTGCGTGCGATGTTCAACCGCGGCACCACCGGTGCTCGCGGCGCGCTAAGCATCAGCATCGTCCGCGCACGCCGGCGCGGATTTGCCGCGAGTATGGCGAACGTCTCGATGCAGGTGCCGCGTTCGGTCAGTCCGCTGTTGACCGGGTTTCTGTTCGCTGCCGGAGAACTTGCGTTGCCGTTCCTGATCGGTGCGGCGTTTCAGGGTGCCTATCTGGTATTTTATTACCGCAGTTTTGGGCAGTTCGATGCTGAGGCGGGCAAAGCCGGCGCCGGGGGGTTAGCAAGGAACGCCGACTGATATTGACCAAAAGTTCCGAATTCGACCGTTCGGCGTAATGCCGCTGACCTGCGGTATCAGGCCGCATCACTGGTGTCCGCCGGAATAAGGATATCGCACCGTACCGGTCTTCAGCGCCGGCGGAAACAGCACAGTTTGTGTATCCATGGTCCGGAACTGGTCCAGATCATGCCCTTTGACGTCGTGAAACTGGACCTCCAGAACGCGCGGCTCGGTCCATTCGCCGTTGGGACCGAATTTGATGTCGCCCACCAGCGTACGGAAGGTGTGCGATCGCAGGTAGTCCGCCAGTTTGGCCTGATCAGTGCCTCCGGTTTCGCGAATGGCCTCGCCAACGACCTGAAGATCGGCATAGGCGAACGGCGGTTGATAATAGCCGAGCGTGTCGGCGCCGGTACCGCCAACACGGGCCTGGTATTTGGCGATGAATTCCTTGGCCTCCGGCGTCGCATAGGCGCCAACCGGGAGCCAGAAATCGTAGTTGACGAGCCCGTTCAGCATCGGACCCAGCTGGCTTTTCAGCGAGCCCAGTTGCGAGCCGACCATGGCGCCGCCAAACATTTTGACATTGAGCCCGACCTCATTCACGGCCCGGATCATGCCGACGGTGTCGGTCGGATACGATCCGACGAACACCAGATCCGGCGAGGTCGCCTGGATCGCGCGGACGATCGGCGCATAATCCTGTGTTGTTGGGGGATAGGTTTTGTCGTAGACGATTTTGAGCCCGGCGCGTTTCGCCACGGTGCGGGCGCCGTCAACGGCATTGCGGGCGAACTCGGCGTCGGCGCCGACCAAAGCGACAGTCTGGGGTTTGGGGTCCATTGTGGCGGCGGCCTCAAAGAATGGTTCCGCCAACGCTTCCTTGGGATGTGCTCCACCTGTCGGAATGATCGAGAAATAATTCGGGTAGTGGAACTCACTGTTTATATCCAGACCGAACATTCCGATCACGGTCAGATTGCGCTGCATGGCCGCGGGCATCAGCGGGGCGATCAGGTTCGTGCCCTGGCCACCCAGGAGAAGGCCGAGCAACCCGCCTTTGGCATTGGTATCCTCGATCCAGATTTGCATGCCCAAAAGAACGGCCCTGGCGCCCGGGGCCAGGCCACCGGTCTGGCTGATGGACATCCCGAAGGTGAAGGGTTCTGCGCCCTGAGCGGCGCCGCTCGCCAGTATGGCGGCGGGCAGCAGGCAGCCGGCGAGGCGTGATAACCAGGACATCGTTTCGTTTCCCCTTGGCGTTTGTCTGTTGTTGTTGGCGCTGGGCCATCGCCGGTTTAAGGCTATCTGTCGTTCATGACGCCGGGACGCAAACTTCAAGAGCTGCGGGCAACCGGCATCTCCAGCACGACTTTGCCCATGGAACGCCGGCTCAGCACTGTTTCCATTGCCGCACGATATTCTTGCAAAGGAAATCGGTGCGACACCACCGGATTGATTTTGCCTTGCCGGTACCAGGCGAAAATCTGCGCCATCACGTCGTGCATTTTGCGTCCATGCGTACTGCGCCGACTGGTATCGCGGGCCCAGCCGGAATAATTGCCGAAGTTGAACCCGAGGACGGCTACGTCCTTGACCAGGATGATATTGGCCGGAATTTGTTGAATGCGGCCGCCGGCAAACCCGATGACCAGAATCCGCCCGCTGTTGGCGACACAGCGCAACGACAAGTCGAACGCATCGCCACCGATCGGATCGAACACCACGTCGGCACCGTGCGGCAATGACGAGCGGACATCGTCCAATGCGGATGCCGAGGGAAACATGACGGTGCGATCGGCGCCATGCAACCGAGCCAGGTCCAGTTTGTCCTCGGTCGACGCAGTCGCCACCACGGTTGCGCCAAGCGCCTTGGCGCATTCGACGGCGGCAAGACCAACGGCTCCCGCCGCGCCATGCACCAGCACCGTCTCGCCCTCCTTAAGCCGGGCACGATCTGCCAGCCCCGCATAAGCCGTGCCATATGAACTGGGTAACGACGGGGCAACATCGAACGGAAGCTCATCCGGCAGGCGATAGGCCGTGCTCGCATGCGTCACCGCGTACTCGGCATGACCGCCCCAGTCCATATTCGCCAGCACCCGGTCGCCTGGTTTGAAAGTCGTGACGTCGGGTGCGACCTGATCGATCACGCCGGAGATTTCTGTGCCGGGTGAAAACGGGAGAGGTGGTTTCCGCTGATACTTTCCCTCGGTCACCAGGCTGGCGGCGAACGACACCCCAGCATAGTGTACCGCGATTCGCACTTCGCCCGGGCCGGGATGCGGGATCGGAACGTCCTCCAGCGGCAACTGCGCGTACGGCATCCAGGTGTTGCAACGAACCGCCAGCATGGTCAGGCTTTCGGCAACTCGATGCCGGTCAGCGCCTGCCAGACCCGGATGACGAACGAATCGTCTTTATAGCCCTCGCCATGCGCAGCCGCGGCAAGAAACAACTGATGCGCCGCCGAGGCCATCGGCAACGGAAACGTCAGCCCGCGCGCCTGATCCAGCACAATCCCCAGATCCTTGACGAAAATATTGACCGCCGAGGACGGCGTATCGTCACCCGCCAGAATATGCGGCACGCGGTTCTGCCACATCCACGAACTGCCTGCCGATTCCGAAATGACATCGAACAATGTTTGCGGATCGGCACCGGCGCGAATACCCAGTGCCAAGGCCTCGGCCGCGGTGGCGATATGCACGCCGGCGAGCAACTGGTTGACCATCTTCACCGTGCTGCCGACACCGATGTCGGAGCCCAGCCGCCAGATTTTTGTCGAGATTGCCTGCAACACCGGCTCGGCCTTGGCGAACGCGGCATCGGAGCCGGAGCCCATCACCGTCATGGTTCCCGCCGCCGCACCGGTCTTGCCGCCGGAGACCGGCGAGTCGAGCATCAGGAAACCCGCGTCCTCGATGCGTTTGCCTAATGATCGTGCGACATCGGGCGACACCGTCGAACAGCACAGAATGACCGCGCCTTTGTTCAACCGAGACAGACAGCCGGCGGGACCGAACAATACGTCCTCAGTCTGCGCGGCGTTGATTACGAATACGACAACCGCTTCCAAATCGGCTGGCAATTGATCGGCCGAGCTGACGGTCCGGCCCTGGGCGGCTTCAAATTCGGCACGAGCGGCTTCCCTGACCTCGCATCCGGTCACCGCGTGGCCTTTGCGATGCAGGTTCAACGCCGCGCCCATGCCCATCGAGCCGAGGCCGATCACGCCGACTTTCATTGCGATTGTCTCCCTATCGAAGCGCGCGGAACCGTTCCACGGCCGAGACCAAAGCGCGGCGGATACCCGGTTCCAAAGCGGAATGACCGGCGTCCGGCACCACTGTCAGTCGTGCGCCCTGCCACGCATTGGCGAGCTCGAACGCCGTCGTCGCCGGACAGATCATGTCGTAACGGCCTTGCACGATTTCCGCCGGAATGCCGCGCAGCTTGTCCATGTGCGCCAACAGGCCGCCGGGCGGCAGGAACAGGTTGTTGGCGAAATACCAGGCCTCGATTCGCGCCAGTCCCAACGCCGTCCGGTCCTGCGCGAACGTCGTGATCGTATCTGGACTGGGCAGCAATGTGCTGCACGTGCCCTCGAAGATCGACCAGGCGCGAGCGGCGGGCATGTGCACCGCAGGGTCCGGATCAACCAACCGCCGCAGGAATGAGCCCAGTACGTCGTGACGCTCATGCTCCGGCAAATGCCCGACAAACTGGGCGTGAACGTCCGGGAATACCGTTGCGATGCCTTGCAGGAACCAGTTCACCTCGGAGGGACGGCCGAGAAAAATACCGCGCAACACGCACGCCGCCACCCGCCGAGGATGGGTTTGTGCGTAGGCCAGCGCCAGCGTCGAACCCCAGGAGCCGCCGAACAACAGAAACCGGTCGACGCCGAGATGGGTGCGCAACCGCTCGATATCCTCGACCAGGAACGGCGTGGTGTTGTCTTCCAGCCCACCAAGAGGCCGCGACCGGCCGGCGCCGCGCTGATCGAAGATGACGATGCGCCAGAACGCGGGATCGAAGAACCGGCGGTGCACTGCGCCGGCGCCCGCGCCAGGTCCGCCGTGCAAGAACAACACCGGGAAACCGCGAGGATTGCCAGCTTGCTCCCAGTACATCACGTGGGAGGTCGAGAGCGGCAGGTAACCGGTCTCGTAGGGTCCGATTTCGGGGAACAGGTCGCCTCTGGGCATTGCATTTGATCGTATAGGGGAGGGCGCGCGGGTGGAATAGATTTTCTCCGCTCGCCCAGGTTGAGTTCAGGCGGTTTCTCGCGCCGCTCGGGCCTTTTTGCCGGCCGGCCGGTCCCAGCAGCGCGTGAACCAGTCTCGCATTGCCGGCCAGCGATTTAGGTCCATGCTAAGGCAGCGCCACAGCGCACAGGCGACGTTGAGGTCGGCAACGGAGAATTCGGGGCCTGCCAGCCACTGGGTTTTGCTGAGCGCGACGTTGAGCACGTTCATGGCCGGCTCGACCTCCGCCCAGGCGGCGTCGGCGATGGATTTGTTGCGCTCGGCTGCGGGAAGAATGCTGGTGTGGTTTTGGTAGTCGGCGAGGGTGCGGTCCAGCCGGTCGACTTCCCAGAAGCTCCATTGCCAGGCGAGCGCTTCGTTACGCGGATCGGACGGATACAGCGGGCTGTTGTGCTTTTTGGCGAGGTAGAAGTTGATCGCCATCGACTCGCACAGCACGAACCCGTCATCCTCGATCACCGGGAGCCGGGAATTGGGATTCAGTGCCAGAAATTCCGGGGTTTTGGTGCCGGGGGAGCGCGGCCGCAGGTCATTGTGCTCGAACGGGATGCCCAGTTCAAAGACCATCCACAAGGTGCGTTGGGCGCGGGAGCGGGCGGAGCCGTGAATCCGAAGCATAGGGTTTCCTCTTTGTCGAGGCGGCGAGCTTGCACCGGGGCGCGAGTCGCCTCAATCCCTCGGCAGTGCGGGTGATAGGCCAGGTCATTCACAAAGGAAGGAAAGCGCACAAAGCACAGAAGCGTGGGAGACCCAGATTCGTTGAAGCGCAGCACGCCGGTTCCTGGTGTCATTGCGAGCGCAGCGAAGCAATCTCCAAGCCCCGCTGATGAAGATTGCTTCGCTGCGCTCGCAATGACACCGGCGTGGCATTCGACCCCGTAAGCAGCACGAAAGTCCGGTTACGATGCCGACAATTCTCGGGGCCGGCCGCTGTCATCGACCGCGACCAGAACGAACTCGGCCGCCGTCACCCGCACGCGTTCGCCCTGGCCGCGACGCAATACCCAGGTTTCCACACCGAGGGTAATCGAGGTGCGGCCGAGGCGATTGATCTCGGTGTAGACGCAGACCACGTCGCCCACGTGTACCGGGCGGATGAAGCTCAGGTTGGACACGGCGGCGGTCACGACCCGGCCCTTGGCATGCGTGCCGGCGGCAACACCGGCTGCCAGATCCATCAGCGACATGATCCAGCCGCCGAAAATGTCACCGGATGGGTTGGTATCAGCCGGCATGGCAACTGTCCGCAGCGATAACTCGCCACGCGGTTGCGAAGGGTCTGCTTGCATCGGCGCAATCTCCCGGGAGCTCGCACTTATTCCAGCGGTACTGGGCCGGTGTAGCGGATGATGTCCAGGCCTCCGGTAAACCGGTCGTTGGCATAGATCAGGCCGTGCTCATCGACGTAGACGTCATTGATCTGGATGGTGTGCGAGGGATTGCCGGGGGGCGCGGCACCGACCAGATAACCGATTTCCACCGGCGCATGTGGGTCAGCGATCGAGTAGGCTCGCACGCCGCCGGCAAAGAAACTGCCGACCACGGTTTTGGTCAGATGCGCCGCGGTGGCGTCCGGCCGATTCTGGTGGATGTTGTGTGCGCCGAAGCGGCCACCGGCCTTGCATAATGCATCAAAATCCGCGGGCGGTGGTAGCGCCGCCAGCACATACGGTGCCGTTTCGTTGGAAATGTCCCAGACCCAGTCGCGCTTCGGCCAGTCCTTGCATTTCTCGCCAATGGCTTCCTCGGTCTGGATCGCGAGGTGACGCGACGGGATCGCCAACACGGTGTGGGCAAAGCCGACATCCTGCGATTGCCAGGACCGGTGCGCGATCAGTTTCGGATGCGCTTTGTCGGAGGTATCCAGGATCACCCAGCCGCCATCGATCCAACCGACATAGACCCGGTTCGGCTCGCCGGCGGCGATGGTGGGCGTGTGCATGCGGATGCCGGAATCGAACGGGTGAACCCGCGGTGGCGGCGGTTCCTTATCGCCGACCCGGGTGCCGGGCAGCCACCAGCGGCCGGTCTCCTTCGGCTGCGACGGATCGGACAGGTCGACGATCATGAGGAACTGATCGTCGAGTTGATTGTGCGGGGTGAAGTCCTTGGCGCCGGTGGAGAGATAGGCATAGGGCGGCTCAGCGTACCACAGATAATGCACGCCGCGTGAATGCGGGCCCGAGGTGTCGAAATGCGACAGCAGCTTTGGATGGGCCGGATCGGCAACGTCGTACACATTCATTCCGGCTCCGGGTTGGCCTGGTTTATCGGTCTGATGCGCTACCGCGAGCGTGGTCCCGGCCAGGCCCAGGGAATTGCAGCGGAGATTTTTGCCGTCGACGGGAATTTGCGTCACTACCTTGGGATCTTCCGGTTTGGTAACGTCGACGATGCTGACGCACATTGGAGCCGATTCGTGCGCCAGGAACAGGATCCGCCTGCCGTCGGGGTATTGGTGCAGCGCGAGGCCCTCACCGCCCTTGCCGGCGCCGTTCAGATCGCTGTGTCCGATGAGGGTCATGTTGCTGGCCTCCGCCACCTGCGGCAGCGGATCGGACCGGGCAGTGGAAATGGTGGCAAGGAGCAGGCCGGCGAGGGCGAGGCGGGCTGGGAGCATGGAGTTTCCTCTGGGTGGGCCTGTTGTGGTGGGTATGGGGTGCTGCGAAGCTTTTTAGCGGGCTGATAGCGTTTGCGGTCAAGCCCAGGAGAGCGGACAGAGCCGAATCCCCGTCGCCGTTGGGGATGTTGGCCGTCGAGCGGCTTTTCCCACAGGACGAAATTGCCCACATTCAATGCACGATCGTTGGGTTTGGCAGACGACTCGCTCAAAGTTCGATCAGACTCAGATCGTAACGGACCTCAGCGGCCCGTCAGGTACCCATGGCGCAGCGGCGGCGGTTGGCCGAGCGGGCAAGCCAGGGCCTCGGCCGGGCCGCCGCCTGAGGGACATATACCCGGGCGGCCTCCGCGGGCGGAACCGGCGGCGCTGTCAGCAGGTCAGTTGACCCAGAGGTCTGACCCTGACCGGCGCCGTCGGTTTTGCCTGCGATCGGCGACCGACTCGCACTGTTGCAGACAATGATCGCTCCTTGATCTATGCGGCCGGGCCGGGCTGTACCAGAATGCGGTATCGCCGCCTCGCTCGTAAGGAGTTCTGTGATGTCCAATCTCCCGTTGCATGGTCTTAAGGTGCTGGACCTGACCGCCCACCGCGCCGGCCCAACTGCGGTCCGGCAATTGGCCGATTGGGGCGCCGACGTGATCAAGATCGAGCCGCCGGGCGAGGCCAAAGGCGACGTCGTCGGCGGCAACCGCCATGGCTTCGACTTCCAGAACCTGCACCGTAACAAACGCGGCATGACGCTGAATCTGAAAACCCCTGAGGCGCACGCGATCTTTATGCAACTGGCGAAAGACGCCGACGTGGTGGTGGAGAATTATCGTTCCGATGTGAAGTACCGGCTGAAGGTGGATTACGACACCATTGCCGCGGTGAACCCTCGGATCGTCTACGGCAGCATCTCGGGTTTTGGCCAGAGTGGACCGGATGCCACGCGGCCTGGCGTGGATCAGATCGCCCAGGGCATGGGGGGATTGATGTCTATAACGGGACTGCCGGGGCAGGGGCCGGTGCGGGTGGGTATTCCGATCGCCGACCTGACGTCGGGCATTTTTCTGTCGCAGGCGATTTTGCTGGCGCTGATGCAGCGCGCGCAGACCGGCAAAGGCCAGTGGGTGCACACGTCGTTGCTGGAAGCGCAAATCTTCATGCTGGATTTCCAGGCCTCGCGCTGGCTGATCGCGCATGAGGTCCCGGGTCAGGCTGGTAACGACCATCCCACCGGCATTCCGACCGGCGTGTTCCCGACCGCCGACGGGCATATCAACATCGCCGCTTCCGGTCAGGGGCTGTGGGAACGGTTCTGCAAGGCGATCGGCTGGGAGGAAGCGTTGTCCATTCCGGATTATGCCACCGGCGGACTGCGCTCGAAGAACCGTAAGGTTTTGAATGAGCGGATCGGTGCCATCACGCGGTTGAAGCCAAGCGCTTACTGGCTGGAAACCATCAACAAGGCCGGTGTTCCGTGCGGCCCGATCAACGACATCGCCGGCGTGTTTGCCGAACCGCAAACGCAACATCTCGGCATTGCGCGGGGCGTACATCATCCGGTACTGGGCGATATTCGCGTGGTCGGGCAGCCGATCAATCTGACCGATAATCCGCAACCGGAAACCCTGGGTCCGACCCCGGAACTGGGCCAGCATACCGACGCCATTCTGGCGGAACTTGGTTACGCTCCCGCCGCGATCGCCAATCTGCACGCGCGCGGTATCGTTTAGTCGCTCTGGAGGTTTGCCTATGGCTGGCAGCCTGTCTCAAACGCAGGTCGCGCAGTATCAGCGTGACGGCTTCCTGTTTCCGGTCGATTGCCTGACACGGGAAGAAGTGCGGTATTTCCGTTGCCGGCTGGAAGCGTTCGAACGCGAGCAAGGCGACACATTCGGTCGGTTGCCTGATCTGGTGCGCTCGAAGTCGCATTTGCTGTTCACCTGGATGGACGAACTGGTGCGTCACCCAAAGGTGCTGGATGCGGTGGAGAGCCTGATCGGCCCGAACATTCTGATCTATCACCTGACTTCGTGGTTGAAGGAGCCGAACGAACCGTCGCACGTTTCCTGGCATCAGGACGGCACATATTTCGGTTTGGAACCGTTCGAGCAGATCACCGCCTGGATTGCACTGACCGATGCCACACCGGAGATGGGTTGCATCAAGATCATTCCGGGCAGTCACGCGATCGGCCAGCGGCCGCATAAGGACACGACTGTGCCCGGCAACCTGCTGTCGCGCGGCCAGACCATCGAGGCCAGGCTGGACTATACCCAATACGTCATGATGCCGTTACGCGCCGGCCAGATTTCGTTGCATCACACGCACATCGTGCATTCGTCGGAGCTGAACCGAACCGCCGAGCGCCGCATCGGCATTGGTGTCAGCTACATTCCGCCACAGTGCCGGCTGGTCAACGATGCGCGCGTCACGGCCGCTCTGGTGCGCGGCCGTGACGAGTACGGGCATTTCGATCCGGAGCCACGTCCGGCAGGCGATTTCGACGCGGCCTCACGCGCCGCCCATGCAGCGGCGGTGGAGCGGTTCTTCGAGTCGAACAAACTGCTGGCAGCGCGGCGGCGGTCGGGCAACGTCGGGATTTGATCCTCCGCCGCGATTCGGGGGGGTTACTCCGGGTGCCGGAACCGACCGATCAACCCCGCCGCCATCTTCGCATGGCCGGTGAGGGCTGTGAACAACTCGTCGCGGGTCATCCCGGGCTGCAACGCCTTCGGATCGAGATCGGTGGCGATCAGGATGAAGGTGTAATGATGCCAGTCGCCGGGAGGCGTGCAGGGACCGAAATAGGTCGGTAGGCCCATGGTGCTCTTGCCGCCGACGAACTTGTCCGAGGGCTTGCTGAGTTCGCCCTCGGCGAAGCTGGTAACCGAGACCGGGATGCCATAAATCACCATATGGAAAACGCCCAATCCACCGCGGCCCTCTGGGTCGGTTAGCAGCAGGGCGAAACTGGTGGTGCCGGCCGGCGGGTTGGCCCATTTCAGCGGTGGCGAAATGCTTTGGCCGACGCAGTTTGGATTGTCTTTCCGGTCGCCGGCGAATTTCCTGGCCAGCGGCGCATTGTCGGCGAACGCCGGTGAGGTCAGCTTGAACGGTGCCGGCGGCGGCGCGGCCGGTGCGGTGTGCAGTGACGCGAGCACCAGGCAACCAGCCAAAACCAGGTTTCTCAGGGCAATTTTCATGGCGTTCCTCCCGTTGACGTTGCGACTTGCCGCGACAACGTTACGCCGCCGTGTGCGGACATGGCCAGAGCCGGGAGGCGAGGCGCCAGGGCATCGCCCTTGAACCCACCAGGAGGCCCATCGATCCGCTTCGCGGCTCGATCCTGGATCTCCGTCAAAGGGCGAGGCCCAGGGGCAGCGTCCCTGGTCGGCCTCCAGAACAAAGCGCTAATCCCCGCTTGGCGCGCTGGCGTGCGCATTGCTACAGTGCGCGACCGAATCCTCCCGCGCGTCCGGACGAAAGCCCGGCCTGAAGGACAGCAACCGATGAAACTGCAGGCGGACCGTGCCACCCTTATGAAGGCCCTGGCCCATGTCCAGAGCGTGGTGGAACGGCGCAATACGATCCCCATCCTCGCCAACGTCATGATTGCCGTGCGTGAGGGCAAGCTGTCGCTGACCGCCACCGACATGGAGATCGCGATCGTCGAGGACGTGGCCGCCAGCACCACCCGCAACGGCGCCTGCACCGCGCCGGCGGCGACGCTGTATGAAATCGTCCGCCGGCTGCCCGATGGCGCCGAAGTGGAACTTGATCATCCCGGCGGCGACGCCCAGTTGGCGCTGCGGGCCGGCCGCTACGCGACCAGCCTTGTGGTGCTACCGGTCGAGGACTTCCCGGCCATGACCGCCGGCACGCTGCCGCACCGGTTCAACCTCCCGGCACAAACCCTGCGCGGGCTGATCGACCGCACGCGGTTCGCCATCAGCACGGAGGAAACCCGGTATTATCTCAACGGCATTTACCTCCACGTCGCTGACAGCGACGGCACCAAGGTGCTGCGGGCGGTTGCCACCGACGGGCATCGCCTCGCCCGGGTCGAGGAGCCGTTGCCCGAGGGTGCGGCTGCGATGCCCGGTGTGATCATCCCGCGCAAGACCATCAACGAATTGCGCAAATTGCTGGACGAGGTGACCGGAAATGTGGAAATCGCCCTGTCCGACACGCGGATCCAGTTCCGTGCCGACGCTGTGCTGCTGACCAGCAAGCTGATCGACGGCACCTTTCCGGAATACGAGCGGGTCATCCCGCGCGGCAACGACAAGGTTCTCCGGGTTGGCAAAAAAGATTTCGCCGACGCCGTGGCCCGGGTAGCGGCGATCTCGGCCGAGCGGTCGCGCCCCGTGAAGCTGACCTTGGCGCGGGATTTGCTGGTGCTATCGGCCTCCAGCCCCGAGCTCGGAACGGCGAGCGAGGAACTCGACGGCGGGAGGGTGACCTACGACTCGGGGCCGTTGGAGATCGGGTTTCAGGCCCGTTACCTGAACGACATCACCGACCAGATCGGCGATCAGGTGGAGTTCCGCTTTGCCGATGGCGCCGCGCCGACTGTGGTGCAGGACGCCGCGGATGCGAGCGGGTTGTACGTGCTGATGCCGATGCGGGTGTGAGGCCGAGCCCGACTCAATCACTCGCTCCCCGGGGACATATCACGGCACGGGACTGATGCCGCGTGTTACCGGGCTGATGTGAAGCATCACTCCATCGCCAGCAAGACCCGTCCGATCGTCGCGCGCGACTCGATCAGCCGATGCGCCTCCGCCGCCTGTTCCAATGGCAACACTTTCGCCAAGGCCAGACGCAACCGGCCGCCCTGAATGGCGCCAAGCAGATCGTCCATGCGCTTGCCTGCCTCGGCCGCGTCGCGCATATGATTGGCCAGCCGCGGACGGGTAAAGAACAGCGATCCGGCATTGCCCAAAGCCATCGGCGAGATCGTTTCGACAAGGCCCGAGGTATTGCCGTACAGCACCACCAGCCCGCGCGGCCGCACGCATTGGATGGTCTTGTCGATCGTCGCCGGTCCGACGGCATCGTAGGCGACGTCGACGCCTTTGCCGTCGCCCCAGGATTTCACCGCGGCAACGAAATCCTCGTCGCGATACTGGATCACCCGGTCGGCACCGAGGCCTTGCACAAAGGCTGCTTTTTCTGCGTTGCCGACGGTTGCCAGCACGGTCGTGCCACAGGATTTGGCGAGCTGCACCAGCACGTGCCCTACGCCTCCCGCCGCGGCATGGATCAGGCAGGTCATGCCCGGTGCCAGCCTGCCGGTATCATGTGCCAGGTAGTGTGCGGTGGCGCCCTGCGACGGTAGGCCCGCGACATCGGACAGGTCGATCCCATCCGACACCTTGGTCGCCCGCCACGCCGGCACCGCGATATAGTCCGCATAGGAGCCGAGTTGCTCGCCATACACCACGCGGTCGCCTGGTTTGAACGTCGTCACGTTGCTGCCGACCGAGACCACCGTTCCGGCGCCGCCACCGCCGATCTTCAGTGGCGCCTCGCTCGCGGACAGTGTTTTGTTGCTGCGGTAGACGCCCTCGCGTTGGTAGACGTCGGCAAAGCCGACCAGCGCGTATTGCAATTTTACCACCACCTGGTCGGCTGCGGCGACCGGCATCGGAGCATCGATCAGCGTCAGTACTTCGGGCCTGCCAAGCTTGGGCACCACGATCATTCGCATGGGTTGCGTCCTCCCGTTCGGCTGGATGGTAGTTCAATCACGTTACGGCATGAAGTCGCAGTCGCACCGCGCGCCGTACACCGTCATCACGTTTGCCGATCTGCCCTGCTGCGCTGCCACGCGCCGCCACCGCTGGTTCCACAAAAGACCTTCGCCTGCATTTGCGACGCATCCTTGCGCCGAGCCAGGAACGTGACTGGTCCCGACCGCCCGGTTCCCAATCGCGGCGCGCGGAACCCTGCCCACTATACCCCGAACCCAGCTCGTTTCAGTCGCACGATCGCCAGATCCAGCGCCGACAGAAACGCCGAGCGGTCCCTCGAGGTAAATGCTTTCGGCCCGCCGGTGATCAGCCCGGACGAGCGCAGTTCATCCATCAGGTTGCGTGTTGCCAACGTATTGCCGATCGAGGCCTCGGTGAAGGCGCGTCCCGTCGGCCCAATAACGTCGGCGCCGGCCTTCACCGCGCGTGCGGCGAGGGGGATATCCGCCGTCACGACGATGTCGCCGCGCGCGGCCCGCTCGACGATCCAGTCGTCGGCGGCGTCCGGCGCGGCACCGACGATCACCCGCTCGATCCAGGGCGCAGGCGGAATGGCCATCACGCTGTTGGATACGACGTAGACGTGGGTGCCGTGACGCTCGGCAACGCGGTAGATCTCGGCTTTCACCGGGCAGGCGTCGGCATCGACGAAAATCCGAATGGGGACACGATCCATCAGGCGTGCCTACCACGCCACAGCCATGCAGGCAGTACCGGGATGGCGGTTCGCCCAGTACGCGGATTATAAACTCATTCCGCCGTCGAGGATGATGGTTTGCCCGGTCATGTAATCCGACGCATCCGACGCCAGGTACAGCGCCAGCAGTCCGACTTCCCGCAACTTCCCGGGACGGCCGAGCGGCACGGTGGTGCGGGTGCGTTCGATCGATTGCTTCAGGCGTGCTTCACCAGATGTCACGACATCCGGGAAAATGCCGGGCGCGATGCAATTGACGTGCACGCCATAACGCGCCCATTCCAGCGCCTGCGCCCGGGTAAATCCCGCCAGTGCCGTCTTCGCCGTGGTGTAGATCACCATGTCCTTGCCGCCCTGATGCGCAGTCCACGAGGCGATGTTGATCACCTTGCCCGAGCGCCGCGCCAGCATGTGCGGACCAACCGCGCGGGTGCAAAGCAATGCCTCCGTCACGTTGATGTCCATGATGAAGCGCAGTTCGTCGTCGGACACTCCGGGAGCGCTGTCGTTATTGTCCGGCAAGGTGACCAGCGGCTTGCGGATGGAATCGCCCAGCGCGTTGACCAGCACATCGATCCGGCCAAACGTTTGCAGAACCGTATCAACCGCGCGCCGGGCGCCGTCCGGCTGCGTGACGTCGGCGATCACCGGCACCACGCGGCGGCCGGACGTTGCCGCGATCTCCGCCGCGGTGCCCGTTACGTATTTCTCGGTCAGTGCATTGATCGCGACATCCGCACCGGCCTCCGCCAGCACCTGAGCGATGCCTTTGCCGATACCGCGACCCGCACCCGTAATGAACACCACCTTTCCGGTGATATCGTATTCCGCAGGCATCATGGCGCGCTCCCCTGGTTCAGCCGGCGATCAGCATTTGCGTCAACTCGTCCGGAGTGCTGAGCATGGGATAATGCCCGGTATCCAATTCCAACCATTTGGCCTTCAGCCGTTCGGCGGCACGGCGTTGATGCGCCTCACCCGGGTTCACCGCCTGGCGACACCAGATCACCGTCGCGTGCCACGGCTTATCCCAAAAATCCGTCAATTTTACCGGTGTCATCGAACAGCCGACCGGATGTGGCGTGTAACGATTCAATGCCCATTCGCGCGTCGCCGGATCGAGGTCGGCAAACAGGCCCTTCTCGGCATCTTCCCGTGACGGTCCGGCAGCCAAACCGTACGGCGCAGGAGCGGAACGATTGACGATGTCACGCGTCCGCTCGCCGTTGAACAGCGCCAGCGCATCGACCAGTACCAGACGGCCCACGCGATCACGCATCTGCTCCGCCGCGCGGCAGACCACCATGCCGCCGGAGCTGGTGCCGACCAGCACGACGTCGCGCAAATCCTCGTAGAACAGCAGTTCGGCGATTTCGGTGCCATGCATGGTGGTGTCGATGCCGGCGCGTAATTCATGCCGACGCTCGGCACAGCCCTCGAGCGTCGGGGCGTACACGGTGTGGCCGGCCTGGCGCAGCCGCGCGGCCACTCGCTGCCATATCCAGCCGCCTTGATAGGAGCCGTGTACCAATACGAAGTTTGCCATTGTTCCCTCCTGTTTGGCGGCCATACTGGAAGTACTGGGCTGGCAGTCAATGACGCGACGCCGCTTGTGCATGTGGCGAACCGGGCATGCTTCGGGCTCACCCGTAAGGCCAGATATCCCGGCGCGCCAACTCGCGCTATCCTGCGGCCAAGCTTCTGCAACCCTGACAAGAGAGACCTGTCATGCCGAGCGATCCCTTCGTCGATCCTGCCGCGTTGTCGTCTTTGGGTGCGATCCGCTATCTGGATGCACGCGACCAGGCCGCCTTTGACGCCGGCCATGCGCCTGGCGCCGTGCGCGTCCCGGTTGACGCCTGGGATAAGGCGATAAAGGCGTCCGGTACCGGCATGGGCGAGCCCGGTTTCTGGCACGATGCGCTGGTCTCGCTTGGCGTTGGGCCGGACGTGACCGCGGTGACCTATGACACCGGCGCCATGACCAACGCGGCGCGGGTTTGGTGGATCCTGCAATATTTCGGCCTGAAATGCGTTATCCTGAATGGCGGTTGGGCGGCACTCGCCGCGGCCCCCTCGTTGCCTGTGGCGACTGGACCTTCTGCGGGGCCAATCCAGACGACCCAAGGCGTCGGCGCCGTTGGTTTGGTCGACCGGGAGACGCTGAAGCGGCAACTCGATGGCGCGGCGCACGTCTTCGACTCCCGCACCCGGGCGGAATTCACCGGCGAGGACGCCCGCGGCCGGTCTCGTAGCGGGCATCTGCCTGGCGCACGGCATCTGTCGCATGTGGACCTGATGGACCACGGGGTCGTCCACTCGGCGCCGGTGCTGCGCGCCATGCTGGAAGGCGTCGGTTTCGGACCGGGCGATCACATCGTGACACATTGCGAGGGCGGCGGACGCGCGGCACTCGCCGCCGCCGCCGCCGTGCGCGCCGGATTTGACGATGTCCGGGTCTACTACAACAGTTTTGCCGATTGGGCCCGCGACGAAAGTTGCCCGATCGTCAAGGATTGATGGACGATCGCCGGAACCGGGGATGGCGCCGGAGTTCCCGCCCCAGACCCCGACCGATCCGCCTCTGGCCTCGATCCTGGACCTCGGCAAAGCGCCTGGCCCTTGGCCGAGGTGCTGCGCCGCTGCGCCGACCAACCGGGAGCAAAGAATTCCTGGTGGGTTTCAGTGCGGAGCCGTGACCTTTCGGCCACCTGTCGAACCAGTTAGGTTGCGGTGTGCAACACGCCGCAGCGGGCTGAACCGCGGCGGCCAGGGAGGAAACCGTATGCAGCCGATCGCCGTCGCCGCCCTTTTCGCCGCCCTTACCGCCTCATCCTGGGCCGCCGAGCCACAGCGTGGCGTCACCGACACCGAAATCACCATTGGCACTGCCACTGATCTGTCTGGGGTCACCGCCGTGCAGGGGGTCAATAGTGCCGACGCGATCCGCCTCGCGTTCGACGAGCTGAACGCCGCCGGCGGCGTCAACGGCCGAAAAATTCATTACATCGTCGAGGACACCCAGTATCAGGTCCCGCGCGCGGTGCAGGCGATCAACAAACTGATCAACAACGACAACGTGTTTTTCACCATCGAGGACGGCGGCACACCGATGAACAACGCCACCTTCCCGATGGCGCTCGAGAAGAACGTGCCGAAACTCCTGCCATTATCCGCAGCGCGATCCATGTTCGAGCCGTTCAACCGGCTGAAGTTCAGTCAGTACTCTTCCTATGTCGACCAGATCCGTGCCGGCGTGAAGTATTTCGTCGAGCAGCGCGGCAAGAAGGCGATCTGCGCGATGTATCAGGATACCGACTTCGGCAAGGATGTCGTGGCCGGCGCAGTGCAGCAGACCGAGGCGATGAAAATGCAGGTTGTCGCCACCACCGCGCATAAACCGACCGATACCGACTTCAGTGCCTCGATTGCCAAGCTGCGCGACGCCAATTGCGATCTGATCGTAACGGGAACGATCGTGCGCGATACCACGCTGATCCTCGCGACCGCGCGCAAGGCGGGATGGAATGTCGATTTTCTGGGTCAGATTGCCAGCTACGACACCGCAATCGCAACGGCGCCGGGTGATGTGGCGGAGGGATATTACGCGATGTCGCCGTCGCTTTATGCCTATCCGGACGATCCGCGGCCCGAGGTGCAGGCGCTGATGAAGCGGTTCAAGGATAAGTACGGATTCGACATCAACTATCTGGGAGAAACCGGTTATGTTTCGGCCCAGATCGCGACTGAGGCGTTGAAGCGCGCCGGCCGCGACCTGACGTTGGACAGCCTGATCGCGGGCATGGAAAGCCTGCGGGATTTCAAGGATATCTTCGGCGCGACTTATACGTTCACGCCGACCGATCACCACGGGACGACGAAGGCGTTTTTGTCGGTGGTGCACGATCAGCGCTGGGTGCCGGTGATGCCTGATGCGTTAGCGTATTGAGCGAGGGGGTGCGCCGGCCGTACGGCGCGGTGCACATAGGTGTGTGGGAAGGCACGCGAGCCACTATAATTGACGCACTGCAATTGACGTACTGCGCCCCGATCCGAGATCGTCACGAGATTCCGGATCGCTGGCCCGGATCCTCGCGGGGAGTGATGCCCCCAATGGTTTGGAGCCACGTATTCTGCCATCCCGACATGGGCGGCGACCGGATGCCCGCGTCTGAGCAGTTGCGGGCCGTCCTGAAAGATATCGACATTCAGGCGCTTGCCCGACAGGTGGTTAGCTATTGATCACGGTCATCCGAATAGAAACCATATCACCCGGTACACTGCCAAATCTACCATGGCTCGGATGACCATCGACAGGGGGTTGGTTTTAGATCATTCTTTGAGCGGTCGCCACCGCATCTCGTTGCACGAATGATATCGGAGACAACACCATGCGCTGGCTTGGCGTCATTGGCCTCCTGATCTGCTCCAGCGCTCCCGCGGCGGCACAGAGCGGCGACGACGGCCCAGGTGCGATCATATTTGGGTTGGTGATCATTGCGGCGTGCCTTGCATTCTACTTTCTTCCGGCGATTATCGGCAGCAGACGCCGTATCAATGCGAGCGGCGCGCTGTTCTTGGTTAACCTCTTGTTTGGTTGGACAGTCCTGGGATGGTTCTTGTGCCTGATATGGGCCGCCAGCGGAGCGACGCGGGCGCAAGATGCTTTCTTCGAAAAGGCAGCCTCTCAGCCCGGAAACGATCCAACTGCCGACGCCGCCTATCGTGAAGCCTATGCAAAGGAACGCGCGAGGCTCGACCACGAAGCCGCGCAGAGGGATCATGGTCGTTCATCATGAGGCTGCAAACTCGTCGGTAAATGGAGCCCGGCGGCCGTCCCCGCCCAACCGGTTGCGGTCCAGACAAATTTTCGGCAGCAGGCTTCCCTGAGGGCGACGATGTGCGCCATGCTGGGTGGTATTTAATTCAGAACGTTGCAGGATCGTCGAACAGGTTCAGCCGCACTTTGCAGAGTGTGACGCTCATGCCATCCACGCCGGCACCGGCAACCCCTTCTCCTTTAAGAACGGCGGATTGAACAGTTTGGACGCATAGCGCGCCCCGCCGTCCGCCAAAATCGTTACCACCGTGTGACCAGGCCCCAGCGCCTTTGCCACCCGTATCGCTGCCGCAATATTGATGCCGGAGGATGTGCCAACCGACAGCCCCTCATGGATCAGCACGTCGTAGATGCACGCCAGCGCCTCCGCATCCGGGATGCGTTCGGCGTCGTCGATCGGCGCGCCTTCCATATTGGCGGTGACCCGGCTGTTGCCGATCCCCTCGGTGATCGAGGAGCCCGCCATGCTGAGGTCGTTGCTCTTAACCCAGCCGTACAGCCCGCTCCCTTCGGGATCGGCCAGCACGATGCGCACCGCCGGATTCTTCTCCTTCAGCGCCAGAGCGACCCCCGCCAGTGTGCCGCCAGTGCCGCAAGCACAGGTGAAGGCGTCGACCTTGCCCTCGGTTTGCTGCCAGATCTCCGGGCCGGTGGAGACGCGATGGCCCTCCCGGTTGGCCAGATTGTCGAACTGATTCGCCCACACGGCACCGGTTTCCTCGGCCATCCGGCGGGAGACGTGCACGTAGTTGCCGGGATCGCGATACGGTTTGGCCGGCACCAACCGTAGGTCAGCGCCGATCATCCGAAGAAAGTCGATCTTTTCCTTGCTCTGAGTTTCCGGCATCACGATGACGCAACGATAGCCGCGCGCGTTGCCGACCAGGGTCAGGCCAATGCCGGTATTGCCGGCGGTGCCCTCGACGATCGTTCCGCCCGACTGCAACACACCGCGCTTCTCGGCGTCGGCGATGATGAACAGGCCCGCGCGGTCCTTCACCGATCCGCCCGGGTTCATGAACTCAGCCTTGCCCAACACGTTGCAGCCGGTCGCCTCGGAGGCGCCGCGCAGCCGGATCAGCGGCGTGTTGCCAATGGCGGCCGTCAGGTCTTCCTGCCATGCCAAGCCGTGATACAAGGCGGTCATCCGAACCTCATGAGCGGTGGAGCAAGGCGCACCATGGTCGAGAATATCCCGCCAGGAAAGACCTGGGAAGCTCTGAAGACCAACCCGAACGCGCAGTTGGTGGACGTGCGCACCGATGCGGAGTGGAATTTCGTTGGCCTGCCCGACCTCGCCGCTTTGGGCAAGCAGGCGGTGTTACTGGCCTGGCAGGTGTATCCCTCGATGCAGCGCAACGCGGCGTTCGAGGCGCAACTGGAGGAAGCCGGTTTCACCCCGGAGCACCATATTTACTTTCTGTGCCGCAGCGGCGTGCGCAGCCTCGCCGCGGCCGAAGCTGCCCAGGCGGCGGGATTTCCTCACGTCTACAACATCGCCGACGGTTTTGAGGGGCCACCCGACCGCGCCGGCCATCGCGGTATAACGTCCGGCTGGAAAGCCGAGGGCCTGCCCTGGCGGCAGAAGTAATCTGGCAATCGCGCACGCCATGACCGGTCGTTCGTTGCGCGCGCACCAAGGCGCCAACAAGCCAGACCGCGATAGCGAATTCCGTCGCATGCGCGTGGCCACATCGCCTGTCCCATTTCATCTGTTTTCATCTGTGTTTATCTGTGTGCATCTGTGTTTTCCTTTCGCTTTGCCGTCAGCGAAACGATCGCGCATTGTGCGGCACCGCGGTAGAAACAAGAAGGAACACAGATACACACAGATAAACACAGATGAGCACAGATGGGACGGTGCGGTAGCGGCTTCACGGGTCAAATCATTCGGGGTGAACCGCTCGCCTCGGCAGATTTCGTTATAAGAACGAAGGAAGCAGTTGCATGCCCACCACTCCGCCCAAATCCCGTCTGGTTTTTGTACTCAACGGCCCCAACCTCAATCTGCTCGGCAAACGTCAGCCGGAAATTTATGGTCATGAGACGCTCGCCGATGTGGAGGCGTCATGCCGTGAGGCGAGCGCCGCTTTGGGGCTGCAAATCCGTTGCCATCAAAGCAATCGCGAATACGAACTGATCGACTGGATCCACGAGGCGCGCGAGATTGCCGGCGGCATTGTCATCAACCCGGCGGCATTCAGCCACACCTCGGTCGCCATCCTGGACGCGCTGAAGACGTGCGACATGCCGATTTTGGAAGTGCACATCTCCAACATTCATCAGCGCGAGGAATTCCGCCATCACTCGTTCGTGTCGCACGCGGCCACCGGGATCATCGCCGGTTGCGGCACCCAGGGTTATGTTCTGGCACTGCATCGGGTAGCGCGGTTAATTGGCGCCGGATGATCCTGTCACGACCCGGGTTCGTGCACCCGCAACACCACCATCCAGGGCCGCAGCGGGTCCAGCACCACCCCATCCGGACGCGCGAGTTTGCCGTCCGCGGTCACCGGAATATGGCGCATGGTAACGGTATCCTGGACGTTGCCGCCGATCACGCTGATCTTGCCGTTGCCAGGTGTCTCGACCACGATATCGCAGTGCGACGGAAACAACTCTGCGGTCGGCAGATCATCATAGCGTAACGAGGCCGCCTGGTCGCGGCCATGACAAATCAAATCCCCCGGCACCGGAGCGTAAAGGTCGGGCCGTTCGGCGGTCACCAGCCAGCCTTGCGCGGTGCCCAATGTCATGCGTTTCGCCACGTTGATATAGGTTGCGTGATCCGGCGAATAGGGAAACCGATCTCCGGCGCCGGCGATCCGCATTACGTAAGAAATGAACGCCGCGGACCACGCATATTTGCCGTCGTCCTCCGGCGGGAATACGCGGCCGTATTCGTCATGCTTCCCGGTCCAGTGCGATTCCACTGCGCCCGGGGGCATACCGACATACCAATACTCGCCAACCCGCTGCCACAAACCCTCATTGCGTTCGGGCTTGTCCCAGTTCAGGTGGTCGTCGTCATTGACCGCGGAGCCGAACAGCCGCCACTCACGCAACGCGATGGCCACCTCCGTGGCTCGCGAGAACCGCTGATACGGCACAGTCGCAAACGGCGGGGCAGGCGATTGATGCGCGCAACCTGACACGAGCGGAATCCCTGACAACATCGCGCAGACCACCCGCGCGAGGCGGCGATTATGTGCGTTGCTCGGGGAACAGGCCAAGCAGCCCCTCCGCTGTCGCCGCGCACCGGCCTCGCTCGGTGATCAGGCCGGTCACCAGCCGCGCCGGCGTCACATCGAATGCCGGATTCGCTCCCGGGCTGCCGGATGCCGCGACCCGCACCGTGGCGATGGTGCCATCTGCCATCCGCCCCGTCACATCGGTTACCTCGGTCCCCGACCGTTCCTCAATGGGAATTTCCGACACACCATCGGCAACGGTCCAGTCGATCGTGGTCGAGGGCAGCGCGACCCAGAACGGCACGTCGTTGTCGCACGCCGCCAGCGCCTTCAGATAGGTGCCGATCTTGTTGGCGACATCGCCGGTACGGGTGACCCGATCGGTGCCGACGATCGCCAGATCCACCTTGCCATGCTGCATCAAATGGCCGCCGGCATTGTCGGCGATCACGGTATGCTTCACGCCGTGCGAGCCCAGTTCCCAGGCGGTCAAAGCGGCGCCTTGGTTGCGCGGGCGGGTTTCGTCGACCCAGACATGGATGTCGATCCCGGCATCATGCGCCATGTAGATCGGCGCCAGCGCAGTCCCCCAGTCGACCGTGGCCAGCCATCCGGCGTTGCAATGGGTCAGCACGTTGACCTGACCCTTGGCCGCTTTTTCCTGGATCAACGGCAGCCCGTGCCGGCCAATCGCTTCGTTTTGTGCGGCGTCCTCATCGGCGATCGCGGCGGCCTCGGCATAAGCGGCGGCGACCCGTGCGGATGGTGCTGTGTTGCGCAACCGGGTCAGCATGCGATCCAACGCCCAACGCAAATTGATCGCCGTTGGCCTGGTCTCGGCGAGCAGCGCAGCATCGTGTTCCATGGCATCGGTCGAGGCGTCCTCACGTAGCGCAAGACACAATCCGTAAGCAGCCACCGCCCCGATCAGCGGCGCGCCGCGGGTTTGCATACTGCGGATGGCGTGTGCCGCCTGGTCACGCGTGGTCAGGCGCAAAATCTCCAACGCCCATGGCAATTTGGTCTGATCGAAGATGTGGGCGGACCAACCGTCCTCCGGGTCGAGCCAGACCGAGCGATACGCGACTCCGGCTATTTTCATCGCACCGACACGCGTTGTGCCACCACGCAGACGAGGGTGAACAGCCGCCGCGCGGTATCGAAATCGATATCGATCTTGCCGGCCAGCCGCTCGGTCATCAACACCGCGCCTTCGTTGTGCAGGCCGCGCCGGCCCATATCGATGGCCTGAATGCGTGCTTCCCGCCCTTCTTCGACCGCCTTAATATGACTGTCGACGAGCATTTGGTAGTCCTTGACCAACCGGCGGAATGGGCCGAGCGCCAGACCGATGGCGATGAGCGGCGTGTCATCCGGGTTACGAATGTCGAATATCAGTCTGCCATCCTGAATGGTCAGATGCAGGACATAGGGACCCTCGGTCTTTTCCCCGTCCCGCCCGAACACTGCAAAATGATTGGCCGCGGCGAGGTCGGCGACTGCCTGCTCACGGTCGGCTTCGATGAACGGCGGCAGCGCGCCCCGTGGTTCGTTATCCAGGACGACGCGTTCGATGGTCATACTGCAGTCGGGTCGGGCTTCAGCATGTTCAGGTTCAGCATCAGGCCAACGGTGCCGCCCTTAACCGGGCGGATCAGGCTGAGCGTCAGAGCCAAGGTCAGCGGCACGAAGATCGCCATCATGATCCAGGTCGCCGGTTGTTGCCAGCGGTCGACGATGAACAACAGGGGAACGACGATGTGGCCAACGATCAGGATGGTGAAATAAGGTGGGGCGTCGTCGGCGTGCGCCAGTCCCAGCGGTGCAGCACAGACATCGCAATGCGCCGCGACCTTCAGAAATCCATCGAATATTTTGCCCTCGCCACAGACTGGGCAGCGCCCACGCAGGCCTCGCCCAATTGCCACGGCGAGGTTGGGCGTCGCCCAGGGATTGGACGGCGTCGAGCGGTTGGGTTGCCAGCGTTCCGTGGTCATTACGCCATTCCTTCGATGGGTTGGCCTTTGGCCGGTGGGCCTTTGGCGGGTTGGCCCCTGGCCGGTGGGCGTTCGATGGGTTGGCCTTGTCCGGGTCAGCCATGGGGCGGTGTGACCATCAAATAGTCAATGCTGCGGTGCAACACCAGTGTTGGAATACGGGAGGGAGAGTTGCAGCCAAGGACCTGTGGCGGGACAGTGCGGCATGGCACGGATTCTGGTGATCAATCCCAACTGTTCGGTCGACTGCTCGGCGGGGATCGAAGCGGCGATCGCGCCGTTCCGTTTCCCCGGCGGCGCCTCACTGGAGGTCGCCACCCTGGCCGAGGGTCCACCGGCGATCTACTCCTGGCGCGATTGGCACGCGGTGGTGGAACCGCTGTGCCGCCGGATCGAGGCTGACACGGCCGATGCCTATGTTATTGCCTGCGCCTCCGATCCCGGGATCGAGGCGGCACGTCTGGTAACCGACCGGCCGGTGTTCGGGGTGTTCCGCTCGGCGGTGGCAGCCGCGGTGGCGCGGGCCGAACAGTTCGGCGTGATCGCGCTGGTCGATCAGTCGAAGCCGCGGCACCTGCTGGGGTTGCGGGCGATGGGCCTTGCCGAGCGGCTCGCCGCCGAGGTGGCGTTGAACGTGACCATGGAGACTTTGCTCGATCCGGAGTTGTCCCGGATGCGGTTGATTGCGGCGGCGCAGGAGTTGGCGGCGGCCGGGGCAGGGGCGGTGGTGCTCGGATGCACCGGGATGGCGCATCACCGGGCGGCCATTGCTGAGGCAGTCGGGCTGCCGGTGATCGAACCCTGTCAGGCCGGAGTGCTGATGGCGATCGGTGCGGTAGGCGGACGTTCATGTTGTTGAATTGTATCGACAGCGGCACCGGCCCTGCCGTCGTGCTGTTGCACGGGTTGTTTGGCGCGGCGCGCAATTTCGGCACCGTGCAGCGCGCGTTGGCTCCACTGTTTCGCGTCGTCGCGATGGATGCGCGCAATCACGGCGCCAGCCCGCACGAAGCCGGTATGCGGTATCCGACGCTCGCCGCTGATGTGCTGGAGACGATGGATGGGCTGAGGATCGCGCGCGCCGCGGTGATCGGACATTCGATGGGCGGTAAGACGGCAATGACGCTTGCCGTGACAGCGCCCGAGCGGGTCGGCCGCTTGCTGGTCGCCGACATCGCGCCGGTGCCGTACCGGCACAGCAACGACTCAGTGGCCCGGGCGATGCGGGCGATCCCGCTGCACGCCGGTCTTAGCCGCGCCGAAGCCGACGCCGCACTGGTCGAGGCGGTGCCCGATGCCGCGGTGCGAACGTTCCTGATACAAAACCTTCAGTTCGGGCCGCAGCCGCGCTGGCGCATCGGGCTGGATGAAATCGCCGCCGCCATTCCTGATCTGGAGGGTTGGGAGATGCCGGACGGCCAGTTTCCCGGCGCCACGCTGTTCGTTTCAGGGGCGCAATCCGATTACGTGCGGCCCGAACATCGGCCCATTATTCGCGCGCTGTTTCCAGCCGCTCGTTTTGTCAGCGTGAAATATGCCGGACACTGGTTGCATGCCGACAATCCGGCTGGCTTCCTGTCTGTCGTGGAAGCGTTCCTGCACGACTGGAGAGGATAACCCATGCGCCCGACCGAAGCCGAGACCGCCATCCGAAGCGGCGCTGCCGGACCTGCATGCCTGTCGGCCATCCCGCATCAAACCAACGCCGACATTCCGCTGGTCGTCGCGCCCGGTCGGCGGCTGCTCGCACCATGAGTTCCACTGCGCTGGCACGCAAAGCGCAGTTGGGTGCGCTGTGGCCTGGCATTGTTGCGGCCCTGTCGTTCAGCAGTGTCGACATTCTGGTCAAGGTCGTCTTCGCTTCCGGCATGGACGTGACGACGATGGTGGCATTGCGCGGCCTGATCGTGTTGCCGGTGATGTATGTGTGGCTGCACAAGCGACCGCCGTTGTTCCGGCACTCGCGCCGGCAGCGGTGGATCGCATGGGGCATCGGCCTGTTGTTCGCCGGCACGCAGTACGGCTTGTTCATGGCGATCTCGCTGCTGCCCGTCTCGATCGCGATCCTGGCGTATTTCGCCTACCCGCTGCTGACCGGGATCGGCGGAGGCGTCACCGGAATCGATCGACTGGGCTGGCCCGCTCTGCTGACCGCGTTGGCCGCGTTTCTGGGTCTTTCATTGATGCTTGGTGCCGAGTATCGCAGCCTTTCCGGCCTTGGCATCATGTGGGCGTTGATCGCCGCCGGTCTGCGCGCTGTGTCATTGCTGATGACCCGTGCTTATTTGCACGGCACCGATGCGCGGGTGACAACCTGGTATTCGATGGTGCCGTCGACCTTGCTGTTCGTGATCGTCGTTGTCGTCGCCGGCGACTGGCACGTGCCGCACAGTACCGTCGGCTGGACCGCATTTGCCGCCAGCGGCGCCTGCAGCACGTTATCGACCTTGTTGGTCTACGTATCGACCAACCGCGTTGGTCCGTTTCGCACCGCGTTCATCATGAACCTGGAACCTTTGGTGACGACCCTGCTCAGCCTGCTACTGTTGCACGAGATCCTGACGCCAACCCAGACGATGGGGGCAGTGGTGATGCTGGTGTCGTTGGGTGCGTTTCAGCTTGTCCGGACGCGCTGACCGGCCATGACAGAGGCGATTGCCCGCCGCTTCCGCCGTTTCGCCGAAGTTGAGGCGAGCGGCAGTTCGCCGCTTTACGAGGCGCTGTGCCATGGTGTCGCCGCAGATCCCGAAATTCTGAATTTCCTGGCGGAGCTGCCAGAGGCGAAGCAGCAACCCAATCTGCTGCTCGCCGCCGTGCGTTTCGTGTGTGGCGTGCAGCCCAGCCCGGAGAAGTTTCGCACCGCTGTGTTGGCGCACAGGGAGGCGGTGCGAGCGGAAATGCTCGGGCGTCGCACCCAAACCAACGAGCCGGCACGATGCGCGGTCCTGCTGCCGGTGCTGTCGCAATTACCCGGACCGCTGGCATTGCTGGAGGTTGGCACGTCGGCCGGCCTCTGTTTGCTGGCGGATCGTTACGGATACGCCTATGCCGGCCAAGATCCGTTCGGAGCGGAACCGCGGTTCCCTTGCCGGGCTGACAGCGCGACACCGGTTCCTGCTGCGGTTCCTTCTGTGGTCTGGCGGGCCGGAATTGATCTCAATCCGCTCGATGTGCGCAACGATGACGACATGGCGTGGCTGGAAACTCTGGTGTGGCCGGATCAGCCCGATCGTGCCGCTCGGCTGCATGCGGCGATTGCCGTCGCACGCCAGGACCCACCGCGCATTGTTGCGGGCGACCTGCTGACCACGTTGCCCGCGCTCGCGTCGGAGGCACCGAAGGATGCAACATTGGTCGTGTTCCACACGGCGGTTCTGTCTTATGTCGCGGACGCCGCAGATCGCGCCGGCTTCGCTGGCACCGTGCGGGATTTGGGTGCGGTGTGGATCAGCAACGAAGCACCCTTTGTGTTCCCCGATATCGCAGCAAGGCTTGCCGGTCCGGTCCGGCGGGGGCCGCTGCTGTTGGCTGTCAATGGCGAGCCCACTGCCTGGACCGATCCGCATGGCGCCTGGGTCGACTGGATCGGGTCTGAGCGATTTTAGTGAACACCTGGCACCAAGGCCGGCACCTCGGCCTGATACCGCCGATAGGCGTCGCCAAATTGCTCGGTAAGCACGCGTTCCTCGACCTTTATCTTGCGCAGAAACGCCGCGGTGATCAGCGCCAGTGCCACCAGCCCGCGCCACTGACCCTCAGCGAGCGCAGACCCGAGCACAGCGAGCAGAATGCCGGTGTAGATCGGGTGACGCGCCCAGCGATACGGACCACCGCGGATCAATTCGTGATCTTCCTTCAAGGTGACTGTGCCGCTCCAGTTGCGACCGAGCCAGACGCGGGCATAGACGGACAAACCCAGGCCGAGGATGGTGAAACCGAGGCCCAAAAGGAACCAGGCGGGCGAGCGCGGCAAAAACCGCAGCGTGAGCCAACTGCCGGCTATCTGCGGCGACACCAGCAGAGCAATTCCCAGAATCAATGGCACCAGGTGCAGCAGGCGCGAGGGCACGGACTCGCGGTAGCGGGTCCGCTTCGTACTGATCGCGGCAATGCCCCAATAGATTAGCCACGCCAGCCAAACCACGTTGAACGCTTGCTGGTAGAACGGACGTATCACAGCAACAGGATGCGTTGTCGTCGTGGGTTTTGCAAGACGTGCCAGATCATCCCGGCGTGACAGTGATGCCCACCTGTGCAACCGTCGAGTCCAGGAGAAAATGCATGAGCCAATGGCGGATCGGTGATGTCACCATCACCAAAGTTGTCGAACTGGAGGTCACCGGGGGTAGCCGCTTCCTGCTGCCTCAGGCCACACCCGAGGCGATCAAACCAATCGCCTGGCTGCAACCGCATTTCGCCGACGAGAATGGCCGGTTGCGCATGAGCATCCACACCTTCCTGGTGCAAACCCCAACGCATCGCATTGTGGTCGACACCTGCCTCGGCAACGACAAGGAAAACCGCCGCATCCCACATTGGAACAATATGCAAACGCGGTTCCTGGACGACATTGCCGCCGCCGGCTTCGCGCGTGAATCAATTGACACTGTGCTGTGCACGCATCTGCACGTCGATCATGTCGGCTGGAACACCATGAAGGTCGATGGCAAATGGGTGCCGGCATTCCCCAATGCACGCTATCTGTTCGGCCGTATCGAGCATGAACACTGGGCAGGGATGTCAAACCGCGAGGACATGCCGCACGTTTTGGCGGATTCGGTGACACCGATCCTGGACGCCGGGCTCGCCACATTGGTGGAATACGATCACACGATCGGCGCCGAAATCAGCCTGCTGCCGACCGTTGGCCATACCCCCGGTCATGTCAGCGTGATGATCGAATCGCGCGGCGAACGCGGCATGATCACCGGTGATTTCATGCACCATCCGTGTCAGATTGCGCATCCGGAATGGGATACCACCGCCGATACCGACAAGGAACAAGGCATGCGTACCCGCCGTATCATGTTCGAACGCCTCGCCGGCACGCCGGTGCTGGTCATCGGCACGCATTTCGCCGGTGCCACCGCCGGCCGCATCGTGCGCGACGGCGAGACGTACCGGCTGGATGTGTGCCCCCTGGATGTATGATAGACTGTCCGCAACCTCGCAAAAGGACGTCCCCTCATGAGCTACCTGCGCAGCGGCATCTTTCTGGCCCCGTTTCACGCCCTCGGCGAAAACCCCACGCTGGCGCTGGAACGCGACATGGAGTTACTGCAGCATCTTGACAAACTGAACTATCATGAGGCGTGGATCGGTGAGCACCATTCCGGTGGCTTCGAAATCATCGGCTCACCTGAAGTGTTCATCGCTGCCGCCGCCGAGCGGACCAAACACATCAAACTCGGTACCGGCGTGGTATCGTTGCCCTATCATAACCCATTCATCCTGGCCGACCGGGCCGTCCAGCTCGACCACATGACCCGCGGGCGTGCCATGTTGGGCGTGGGTCCTGGCGCGCTGGTGCATGACGCGAAAAAGATCGGCATCCGGCCGGAAAATCAGCGGCGGATGATGAACGAATCGCTCGACGTCGTCGTTGCATTGCTGAAAGGCGAGACCGTCACGCATAAGACCGACTGGTTCGAACTGGA
>JBEKQQ010000020.1:0-57072 GCA_049519555.1 Acetobacteraceae bacterium | reverse complement strand
GCAGCCGATCGCGTGCTCGCCACGCTGAAGCTGCTGACCGAACTACAAAATCGCTTTCATCCAGCGGTAATGAAAGGCGTGACTGCGTGGATCGCTGCCCGTTCCCAATCTTTGGTCGAGCGTTGGAAGAACCGCGAACGCCGGGCAGCGGTGGATGCACAACTGACAGCGCTGGCAGCGTTGGGTTTCCTGCAGCCGATCCTTTTCTTGTTGCAGGATCAGGCTGGACATGCTGCGGACCTGGAAGGGTTACGCTCGGCACGTGCGAGCGTGGCGGAAATCGACGCCGAGCTGAACCAGATAGCCGACGGCGGCGTACTGCGAGCGGCGTTCGCGACCCGCCTGGGCCAGGAAATCGCCGCCGGGGCCGGACTTGCCGCCCTCGCGATTACTCTGATCCTTGCCGCTATGGGCTGAATGAATGGCCACGGCGGTCAAGCAACCGACGACGAAACAAGGCCCAACGCGGCAGCGCAAAGCAGGGCTCGCCAGCAGCAACCGGTCCGTCGTTTGGTTATCTGGCCTCGCTTGCGGCGTTCTGGCGGCAATTGCACCAGGGACCGCTACCGTCGCCGCAGGTTTGCTCGCGCCAGGAGTGGTTGCGCTCAGGTTGGATCGGGAACCCGGGCGCCCGGTCGCGCGCGCCGTACTGACCTGCGGGCTGGCAGGCTGCGTGCACCCTGTGACAACGCTTTGGAATACCGGCCAGTCGTTCGAGACCGCAATCGCGATCGTCACAGATCCCACGACCATTGGCATCGCCTGGAGTGCAGCCGCTGCAGGTTGGCTGCTGACGCAGATTGCCCCACTGGCGGTGCGAGTGGCGCTCGAGGCTGTCGCGCTGGCCCGAGCAACCCGACTGCGCGCCGCACGGTCGCGGATCGCCGAAGCCTGGGGTCTGGACGGGGCCTCAAACAACGAGTGACGCCGCGACCGGCGCCACCAATTCGTTCCAGAACTGATTCGCGTACCGACGGCCGACGACAAAGCGCTTGCGCGGCAAGGTGTCAGTTTTGCGACCGCTATTGATCGAAAGCTGAATAGTAACGATAACACCTCGGAACATGCCCAAGTACACAGAGCAACACGAGCTGACCCGACAGGAGAAACCCATGCCGGCTGTCGACCCGACCCTGAGCGATATGCAACGAGCCGTGACGAACGCATTCGGCGCCCACTGGAAGCTGTTCCTGTTCCAGGGGGTGGTCATGGTCATTCTTGGCGTGCTGGCAATCTGTGCGCCAGTCGCGGCATCGATTGCCGTCGCCATCTACGTTGGTTGGTTGCTGCTGATCAGCGGGGTCATCGGCCTCATTGCAATTGTCTCAACCCATCACGTCCATGCTTTTCTATGGAGCCTTGTTACTGCGGCGCTTTCGGTTGCGATCGGCGTCCTGCTGGTCCTGATGCCGGTTCAGGGTGCGATATCACTTACCATCGTGCTCACCGCATTCTTCATCGCCGAGGGTGTATTCCAAACCGCGGTTGCAATCGCCTCTCGTCACGTTCTGACGGGCACCTGGATCTGGATGCTGTTGAGCGGTATCGCCGACCTGGTATTGGCAGCGATCATCATTGGGGGTTGGCCGGGAACAGCGGTCTGGGCGCTTGGACTTCTGGTGGGGGTCAATTTGCTCACATCCGGGTGGGCAATCGTGGTGGCGGCACTTGCCGGCCGCACGATGGCCCAAACCGGGGCAGGCTCGGCGACCGCGTGATATCGACCGGCGTCTGAAGTCCCATCATCGTCCCATTCCGCCGCGACCCATCTCTCGCTCGTCCGGTGCATCGCCGTCAGCCGATTGCGATGCTATTGCGCGGGCGCGGCCGGCCTGAGCAGTCACCCATGCGACCGGTCTAACCAGAGCCTGAAAATTTCACCATGAAACACTAAACCTATTGCCTTACTGACCGCGTCCAGATACTCAAGCATATGCTTAACCAATCCAACGACCTGGACCGCCTGTTCCACGCTCTCGCCGATCCGGCGCGCCGTGCCATGGTCGAACGTCTGACCCATGGGCCCGCGCCTATGGGCGAACTGGCCCGTCCGCTGCCAATGTCGCTCCCCGCGGCCATGCAGCACCTGGGCGTACTGGAGGCCGCTGGTCTCGTGCGCTCGGAGAAAGTCGGCCGGGTCCGCATCTGCGCGATCGAGCCTCAGGCGCTCAGTCAGGCCGAACAGTGGATCAACGCTCGCCGAATCGAGTGGGAGCACCGCCTCGACCGGTTGGGCGGCTACCTGAAAACCCTGGAAAAAGAAGGAAACGGCGATGGCTCAAACCCCTGAAGTGACGTCCGACGCAACGCAGCAACCCCCGCCGCTCCGCGTCTCGCGTGTCTTCCACGCGAGACGCGAAACAGTGTTCAAGGCGTGGAGTTCTACGGACCACGTAAAGCGCTGGTTCAGCCCGGAAACCTACACCGTTTCCGATGCCAGGGTGGAAATGCGCAACGGCGGCGCGTTCGACGTTTGCATGCGTTCACCCACCGGTGAGGAGCACTGGACCCACGGCATGTTCGTCGAGGTCACCCCACATAGCAGGCTGGTGATCGACTCACATGTCACCGATCGTGCCGGCAAGCAGCTGTTTCGCGCTTACACCGAGGTCAACTTTTCCGACGCACTCGGCGGCACGCAAATGGATGTGGTGCAGACCTACACATTCATTGATCCATCGCTGGCCGCGTCAATGGTCGCCGGCGCGCGGGAGGGATGGCGCACCACGTTGGACAAGCTGGAGAAGGAGGTCGTGCGCATGCAGGGTGTGATCGAGACCGCCACCCGATCAGTGGTCCATGCCACATTCCACCTGGAGCGCACCTACGACTCTCCGGTTGCGCGGGTTTGGAAGGCGTTGACCGACGAGGCGGCGAAGCAAAAGTGGTTCGGTGGCACGCCTGGCCGCTGGGAGTTGCTCGAGCGGCAAATGGACGTGCGCGCGGGCGGCCGCGAGCGACTAAAGGGGCGTTGGGAGGGTGGAGTCGTTTCCACGTTCGACGCCACCTATCACGACGTCATCCCGAACGAGCGGCTGGTTTATACTTACGAGATGCACCTGGGCGACAAGAAGATCTCGGTATCGTTGGCGACCCTGCAGCTCGATGGCACGAGTGGGAAGACCACCCTGAAAGTCACCGAGCAAGGAGCATTTCTTGACGGTTACGACGACGCCGGCTCTCGCGAGCACGGCACCGGACATTTGCTCGACGCGCTTGGGGCGACACTAAAGGATTGATTGCGGAATACCGGCCCACCGCCGGCCGGGATTGTTCATGCTCGGCCGGCGCAGTGACAATCTGAGCACGACGAGAGCATGCCTCTCCCGTCCCGGGTTGGGTTGCAAGCTGCCCATCCAGCGTAAGATATGAAGCCCGCACGCGGCCGAAGCGGCTCACACGTTGGACGTCACCGCGCTACCCACACCGGCATGCTGGCCGCGATGCAAGACCTCGGTCTGGCACATTTAAAGCGTTGGCGGCCCCCGCGGTGAGGGCCGCCTCGCCGATCACTGCGCTGCGACGCGCTGGCTGGCCTCGGCCCGCTGCTCGGCGACCCGGGCTTTCATCGCCTTCTGCAACTTCTCGAATGAGCGGACCTCGATCTGCCGCACCCGTTCCCGGGAGATATTGTACTTGTGCGACAAATCCTCGAGCGTCGCAGGATTATCCTTCAGGCGGCGCTCCATCAGGATGTCGCGCTCCCGCGCGTTCAACGTTTTCAAAGCGCCCGCCAGCAGCGCCTTGCGACCGGTCAGTTCCTCGCGATCGGCAATCGCGGTTTCCTGACTCTCGGTATCATCGACCAACCAGTCCTGCCACTCGCCTTCGCTGTCCTGGCGGACTGGGGCATTCAGGCTGTGATCGGGCGCGGCGAGACGGCGATTCATGTTGACCACGTCCTGCTCCGGGACGCCCAACAGACGGGCAATTTCGGTCACCTGCTCAGGTTGCAGGTCGCCATCGTCGATCGCTTTCATCTGCCCCTTAAGGCGCCGCAGGTTGAAGAAAAGCTTCTTCTGAGCGGCCGTGGTGCCCATTTTCACCAGCGACCAGGAGTGCAGGATGTATTCCTGAATGGCGGCTCTGATCCACCACATCGCATAGGTCGCCAGCCGGAAGCCGCGGTCCGGGTCGAACCGCTTTACCGCCTGCATCATGCCGACGTTGCCTTCGCTGATCAGCTCGCCGACCGGCAGGCCGTAACCGCGATAGCCCATCGCTATTTTCGCGACGAGACGCAAATGGGAGGTGACAAGCTTGTGTGCCGCCTCCATATCCTGTTGGTCCCGCCAGCGATGGGAGAGCGACAGTTCTTCCTCGGGGGTTAGCATCGGAAATTTCCGGATCTCCTGGAGATACCGGGTGAGATTGCCCTCAGGGGCAATGTTAAGGACGGCAGATGCCATCGAAGGCTCCATTCGGCGGCCTCTCGATCATGCCCGGGATTGGCGCACGAGGGAGGGCTTGGCTCGGTTGATACGCGGAATGCGGGAGAGGAGTTCCGTCCCGGGAACCCGTCCCTGTCGAAGGCGGCGGCGTATCCGGACTTCTCCGTCGGGCGATGCATCCCTCGCCGCGACCCATTCCGTATACAGGACCATTATAGTCCTGTCAAGATTACTAACCAGTTAATGTCCGGACAGGTTGCTTTCAAGCAGGCCAATCAGGGCCCTCATGTCCTCCGGAGGCGGCGTTTCGAACCGCATCGATTGGCCTGTCCGAGGGTGTGAAAACCCCAGGCTGGCGGCGTGCAGGGCCTGTCGGGGGAAGTCGAGCAAGGCATGCCGAAGCCCGTCGGGTAACCCCTTGGAAGCCGCAGGAATGCGGCGTAAATACAGTGGATCTCCGACAATTGGGTGACCATGCGCGCTCATATGGACCCGGATCTGGTGGGTCCGACCGGAGGCCAGGTGGCACTCCATTAACGCGGCGGAACTCGCATATCCACGTATGACACGGTAGCGGGTCAGGGCCGCTTTGCCACCATGACTAACCACCGCCATTCGCTTGCGGTCCCGCTTGTCGCGGCCGATGGCACCCTCGATTTCGCCGGTTAACGGGGTCGGCAATCCCCAGCACAGCGCCAGGTAGGCCCGCTCCAGATCGCGGGCGGCGAAGGCGGCGCTTAGCACGTCGTTGGCCAACTGGGTTTTGGCCACGACCATGACACCCGAGGTATCCTTGTCCAGCCGGTGCACAATTCCCGGCCTTTTCTCGGCACCGATCCCGGTGAAACCCGGGCCGCAATGGGCCAACAACGCGTTCACCAGCGTCCCCTCCCGGTTGCCTGGTGCGGGATGCACGACAAGTCCCGCGGGTTTATCGAGCACGATGAGGTCACGGTCCTCATACAGAATCGGAAAGGGGATCGCCTGAGGCAGCGGCGTGGCGGCAACCGGCTCCGGCAACATCAGCGTGTAGGTGGTCCCGGCGCGGGCGGGCTCGGCCGGCTCGGTGACCGGGATGCCATGATGCGAAAATGCGTCTTCAGTTGTTTGCGAACGCGACACGTCACCTGACCCGACCGACACGCCACCAGTTGCCCACGTGGAGGATGCACTATCCGTTCGCGACAATGCGCCTTCCTCGATCAGCGTCTTGACTCGGGAGCGGGAGATCGTGCCGATCGCGTCGGCCAGCAATCGATCGATTCGCCGTCCCACCTGCTCGCGCGAAGGGGTGATGCGGAAAGGTCCAGGTCCCGGCGGCGCCTCTGCCATACGGCACGCATAAACCTGGGCCGTCCGGCCGGAAAGGATGAACCATGGGCAGCGGCATGCGAGCGCTCAAAATCGCCACGATCCTGATGGGCGTGCTGATCGTGCTTGGGACAACCGTAGTCGTGGTGACAGTTGTGAGACGCACAATGTTTGCGCCGGCCAGGTTTCCGGAGACAGCTTTCGCAGCGGTGCTCGATGAACCGGCCGGGACTGTCATCGCGGGAATCGCCTCGGTGCGGGATCGGCTGGCGGTGCAACTGCATGGCGGCGGGGTGGATCGGGTAGTCATTATCGATCCGGTCTCAGGAAGCGTCATTGGACGGATCTCGTTGGCACGTTAGCCGGTCTCACCATCTTTTTCGACCAACGCCAGACGTGGTAGGCTCGCAGCGTCCCGTCTGGCGGCAATCCGCTCAACACAAAGACGGCCCAACCGACACCGACCCATCGATGCTGATATGAAATTCCTTTGGATTGTCCCGTGGCTTTTGATCTCTGCCGCACAGGCGGCTGATCCGTCAACGCTGTGGAACATCGATAATGGGAAATGTGTGCCGCATATGCGGGAAAGTAATGATCCGGCGCCTTGCGCGGTCGTCGATCTCGCCGCCGGTTATGTTGTCCTGAAGGACATCGTCGGCTCCACGCAGTTCCTGCTGATGCCGACTGCGCGGGTCAGCGGTATAGAAAGTCCGTTGGTACTGGCCCCGAACGCGCCAAATTACTGGGATTTGGCCTGGCGTGCCCGGTACCTTACGGAGCAGCGCGCGGGCAAGCCGCTGCCGCGGGACGCGCTCTCGCTGGCGATCAATTCGTCCTACGGTCGGACGCAGGACGAATTGCACATTCATATCGACTGCGTGCGGCGCGACGTGCACGATGCGCTGGCTGCGCACCGCGATGGCATCGGAAAAGCCTGGGACATGTTTCCCGCGCCGTTGGCAGACATGACCTGGCGCGCGATACGCATCGACGGCGACAATCTGGGACCGATTAATCCATTCCAGTTGCTCGCCGACGGTGACGCCGATGCTGCGGCCGATATGGGGAAACATACGCTCGTCGTGGTGGGTATGACCTGGTCAGGCAACGTGGCGGGCTTCGCCGTGCTGGATGGCACCGTGGATCTGGCGGCGGGAAACCACGGCTCAGGCGAGGATCTGCAGGATCACGACTGCGCATTGGCGCACTGACAAGCGACCGCCGCCGCCGCTTGTCAGTGCGAGAATTACTTTGGAACGCGCGCTCAACCCACCGCCCGCGCGGCGACTGTGGCGGCCCTCAGGCGTTGAAGATTCCGTTTTGCGGTCCCATCGACGAGCCGGTACCGACGACAAGCATTCCGAGACGCAACCAGCCGGGCGTCCTCAGATTTTTATTTCACATCCGCAGCTACCTGGAAGTGAATGATCCGGTCGGGATCGCTCACAGTGCCACCACCGCCGCTACCACGCTTGATCTGGTCAACGAAATCCATGCCCTGCGTGACCTGACCCCAGATCGTGTACTGGCCGTCGAGATGCGGAGCCGGCGCGAACATGATGAAGAACTGACTGTTGGCACTGTCCGGATTGCTGGTCCGCGCCATCCCGCATGTACCACGCAAGAAATGCCGCTTCGTGGTGAACTCAGCTTTCAGATCGGGCAGGTCGCTCCCGCCCGTACCTGTACCGGTCGGATCGCCGCCCTGCGCCATGAAACCCTCGATGACACGGTGGAACGGCGTCCCATCGTAAAATTTCCGCCGCGCGAGCAGCTTGATCCGCTCAACGGACAACGGTGCTATGTCGGGGAACATTTCAATGACCACCCGCCCGTATTTGATATCCATGTAGATCGTGTTTTCGAGATCGCCCGACTGGGCGGCAGCGGAGTCGCTCATGATGGTTCCTTCCGTGACCATTGCGATCGCGCCAACGGACGCGATCAGAGTGCGGCGTCGCATAGTCAACTCCTTATCAGGACTTGTTTTCCCGGACGCGCTTCATGACGCGCTCCAGCGTCAGCGGCGGCACAAAGGAGGTAATGTCACCCCCGAGCATCGCGACTTCCTTGACGAGGCGTGACGCAATGAACTGATGGCGCTCGCTGGCCATCAGGTAAATCGTCTCGATGTCCGGCGCCATCCGGTAATTCATGCCGAACATCTGAAACTCAAAATCGAAGTCGGTAACGGCACGCAGGCCGCGCACGATCATCGAGGCGCCAATCCTGCGGGCGAAGTCGACCAATAACCCTTCAAAGGGCATAACCTCGATCGACATACCGTTCTTGTCAGCGATCGAGGCGATTTCTGCCTGGACCATCTCCGCCCGCTCCTCCAGGCTGAACATCGGTCCTTTGCCGGCGCTGATCGAGACACCCACGATAAGCTTATCCAACAAGCGCGCGGCCCGGGCGATCACGTCGAGGTGACCATTGGTGACCGGATCAAACGTCCCGGGATATAGGCCTATGCGTGCAGGCTTCTTATGATCAGCCATCGTTGCCATCCTCAGGCCCGCTGCCGCCGCCGGGAGCGTCGTCCGTCGATGGATCACCGCCAAGGTCCCGTCCAGGATCTCCGGGACCATCGCCGTCGCCGTCTCCTGACGCATCCTCCGGACTGTCGTTTTCGTCGCTTTCTTCTTCGAGAACCGGGAACACGCTGGTGACGTGTTCGCCGGCATCCACACGGAACAACATGACCCCCATCGCCTGGCGGCCGGTGATGCGAACCTGGTCAGCGGGCACTCGGATTAGCCTGCCTGCGTCGGTGACCAACATCACGTCGTCGCCCGCCCGCACCGGGAAGGTAGCGACCACGGATTTTCCATTGCGCGGCGCCAGGGTGATATTGGCGATCCCCTGCCCACCCCGTCCGGTCACACGGTACTCATAAGCCGAAGAGCGTTTGCCGAAACCGCTGTCGGTAACGGTCAGTAGCATTTCCTCGGCGGCTTCCATTTCGGATATGCGCTCCGGGGTCAGATTGGCCTCGCCTTCGATTTCTTCGGCATCAGCGGCCACGGTAAGTTCCGGCTCATCCTCGGCTTCACCGCGGCGGCGGGCGTTGGCCAATTTTATGTATGCCTCACGTTCCGCGGGCGTGGCGTCGATGTGACGCAACACCGACAGGCTCATGACCTCGTCGCGGTTCAGCAATTTGATGCCGCGCACACCGGAACTGTCGCGGCCGGCGAAGACGCGCACGCTGTCGTCAGTCAGTTGGAACCGGATGCAGCGGCCCTGGCGGGTGGCGAGCAGCACGTCATCGCCTTCGCGGCAGGTAGCGACGCCGATGAGATGATCGCCCTCATCGAGTTTCATCGCGATCAAGCCAGCAGCGCGGACATTGCGGAAGTCCGACAACCGGTTGCGCCGCACATTGCCCGACGACGTGGCGAAGACCAGATGCAGGCTTTCCCACAGCGTCTCATCCTGCGGCAGCGGCAGCACTGTCGTGATCGTGTCCGAGCCAAGTTCGGGGAGGAGGTTGACGAGGGCGCGGCCTTTGGCAGTCGGTCCGGCCTCCGGCAGACGCCAGACTTTTTCGCGATAGGCTTTGCCACCTGAAGAGAAGAACAGCACCCATTGATGGGTATGCGCATTGAAGCTGCGGGTGACGATGTCGTCGCCGCGGGTCGAGGCACCTGAGCGGCCGCGGCCGCCTCGGTTCTGCGATCGGTAAGTCTCCAGCGTGGTGCGTTTGATAAATCCGTCGCGCGTGATGGTGACGACCATCTGGCCTGGCTCGATCAGGCTTTCGTCGTCCTGGTCCGACAACACATCAGCGATGTCAGTCATCCGCGGCGACACGATTGCCCTGCGCGCGGCGACCAGTTCTTCCGTCATGACTTCCATGCGGCGGATTTGCGAGCCCAGGATTTCGAGCAAGGCACGAATTTCGTCTGCGACCTCGGTCAGATCGGCCTGGATTTTGTCGCGCTCCAACCCGGTCAGGCGGGCCAACCGCAGTTCCAGGATGCCGCGCGCCTGTTCATCCGTCAGCCGAACGGTTTGCTCGGGCGAGATGATATTGCCGGGTTCGTCTATCAGTGCCAGCAACACGCCGATATCCTCGGCCGGCCAGTCGCGATCCATCAACGCGGTACGGGCTGTGGCCGCGTCCGGACTGGCGCGGATCAGACGGATGACCTCGTCAATATTCGCCACCGCGATGGCGAGGCCGACCAGATTGTGCGCTTTGTCACGCGCCTTGCCGAGGTCGAACCGCGCACGACGGACGATAACTTCCTCGCGGAAGCGAATGAAGCATTGCAGCGCGTCCTTCAGCCCCATTTGCCGCGGCTGACCGTTGTCCAACGCCAGCATGTTGATCCCGAAGCTGGTCTGCATCTGGGTGAATCGGAAAAGCTGATTCAATACGACTTCGGGAGTCGCTTCGCGCCGAAGTTCGATGACAATGCGCATACCCGAGCGGTCGCTCTCGTCGCGCATCTCGGAAATGCCCTCAATCTGCTTGGCGCGGACCAGCTCGGAAATGCGTTCCAGCAGAGTCTTCTTGTTAACCTGATAAGGGATTTCGTTGACGATGATGGCGAAGCGATCTTTGCGAATTTCCTCGATCTCGGTGCGCGAGCGAATAATGATGGAATCGCGGCCGGTTTCGAACGCGCCCTTGATGCCGCTGCGGCCGATAATGATGCCGCCCGTCGGGAAATCCGGGCCAGGCACGATCTGCATCAACTCTTCGAGCGAGGCATCCGGATTGGCTATCAAGGCCAGGGTCGCGTCGATGATCTCGCCCGGATTATGCGGCGGGATGTTGGTCGCCATACCAACGGCGATGCCGCTGCCGCCATTAATCAGCAGATTGGGAAAACGGGCGGGCAGAACCTTCGGTTCTTTCTCCGTCTCATCATAGTTCGGCGAGAAATCGACAGTGTCGCGATCGATGTCGTCCAACAGCAACATGGCGGACCGCGCGAGGCGCACTTCCGTGTAGCGCATTGCCGCCGGATTATCGCCGTCGACCGAACCGAAATTTCCCTGGCCGTCGATCAGCGTAACACGCATCGAGAACGACTGCGCCATGCGCACCATGGCGTCGTAAATCGCGGCGTCGCCATGCGGATGATACTTGCCCATCACATCGCCGACGACGCGGGCCGATTTGCGATAGGGGCGGTCCGGCGTATAGCCGGCCTCGTGCATGCCGAACAGGATGCGGCGGTGCACGGGTTTCAACCCGTCGCGGGCATCCGGCAGCGCGCGCGCCACGATCACGCTCATCGCGTAATCGAGGTACGAGCGCCTCATCTCGTCTTCGAGCGAGACCGGCTGGGTGTCATCCGGAGGGCCCGGTGGTTTGGCGTCGCTCACTCGATACTCAATCCAATAATCCTTGGGCCGCTAATCCGGGAGCTGAAAATCCGGGGGGCCGTTGCGTGGCTCGGTGATAGGCCGATTCCGCGTCCGTGGCGAGAGGGTCCGGTTCCGCGCGGTTCCCTGTGTCGCCATGGACGGGATGGATTACGGGCGAAATAAGCCAGGGCGCGTCTGAGACGGCCAGAGAGCCGAGCACCGGACGCCTGGCGGATGCGGACTGTGTGCCCTCCATGGCGCGGCAGACACCGCTCGACCGTCGGATCCCGCGAATGGTCAGATCACGATCAGCACCGATCTGGTGGTACCGCTGGTGAAGTGTTGCGCCGATGCCGAGGTACCTGGCTCGCGGTGAATGCCGCTGACGAGTCTCGAGACTGTGCCGCGGGTCCTCTGTTGCAACCTGGCCTGCCAAGAGCCTGCCTGAGCGCCATGCTATCGTGTGCGTCTTGCCACCGTGTCACCTGGCGTGACCCTGTCTCCGCGATCGTTGAAAGAACATGATAAATAAATAAGACTGATTGCAGGCCTGATCACTCTTCACAAACACCCAATTCAAGATATGGGCCACACATTCGTTGCAAATTCACTGTCCGGCGCGACCCGCCCGGAGAACGAACCAGGCCTTTAGGGTGGCACGCCGGATTCCGTTGTGGTGACCAGGAGATGCTCACGCGGCACGCTGCGGTATGCCAGTCGCGCATACAGCGCTACGACCACCCCAAGCTAAATACCAACGCACCCCGGCCGTCAATTTCCGACTTTTAGCAATTTAACGCGCATGGGTTGCAATCCTTCGGGTATGCACTCTGACAGGCGGTATACAATCGCATCTCGTCCGGGGAGATTTCACGATGCGCGTTCTGCTCGTAGAAGACGACCTGACGGTGGCGCATGGCCTGTCGCTGATACTGAAAGGTTCCGGTGCGATCGTCGAGCATGCCGCGACCGGAGAAGAGGCGATTGGTCTTACCCGACGCTATGAGTATGACATCGTCCTGCTCGACCTGATCCTCCCAGATGTCAAGGGATATGAAGTGGTTCGCCGCATGCGGACGTTACGGAATGATACCCCGGTGCTGATTCTATCGGGCCTGTCGCGACCACAGGCCAAAGTGAAAGGCCTCAGTCTGGGCGCCGATGATTTCATTACGAAACCATTCAACACCTTGGAGCTGTTGGCCCGGGTGCAGGCAATCACGAGACGCCGGAAGGGTTACAGCCAACCGACGCTTCGGTTGGGCGGCATCGAACTGAACCTTGATAGCAGGGAAGTGACAGTCAACGGGCGAGAAGTGCGTCTGACCAGCAAGGAATACTCGATCCTCGAGCTGCTGGTGCTTCGCAAGGGCAAAGTGTTGACCAAGGACGCGTTCCTGAACCACCTTTACAACGGCACAGATGAGCCGGAGCGGCAAATCATCGACCTTTATATCTGTCGCTTGCGAAAAAAGCTCGCGGTCGCCGGGGCGGACAGTCTGATCGGCACGGTTTGGGGCCATGGTTATATGCTCCGCGACCAACTGGCGCACTCTGTGGACCCGTTGGACCCTGCTGCGGCGGCGCGGCTGCCGTTTGCTGCCTGAACAATCGCCTGCCGCCTGTTTGCTATACCGGAGCGCGCGGTGCGCAAAGTCATCGTGGAAACTGCCGTCACCGCGGCCATCGGCACGTGGAATTGTTGCGAAATGGGCAGCGTGATGGACAGGAATATCGTGAAAGCAAACGTATCCCGCGCCCAGCGGAGCCATGCTGCAGGCTACGCTTGCCATTGCTCCCGCGGGGCTCCTGCCACCATGCTGCATGGCCACCACGAACCGATGTCGACGTGGAACGGTCTTCCCAGATTCGATAGCCCATCAAATGCGACCTTGGTCGGTAATACAGCAGTAGGAGCCGACGGCAAATGATCAATCGTCTGCGCCAATAGAACACGATACCAATTGCGACGTTGCCTCATATGATGCTGTAACCCGTCGTTTCAGGTACTAAATTCGTAGGCACTGAATTTTCAGTTTTTTGCATATGATTGCACATTTGCAATATCCCAGGTCCCTCAGCCAGCGCTCTAATGAGTGATTGCCGAGTTATGTTCAGCCCACACTCTCCCACGCACCATCTTGTTGCAATCCCACAAATGACATAATCCTGCGCAGAGTCACCCACAGGTGTCAGGAACGCAGGACAACCCATGGAAATCATGCCCGGATTCGCGCTCATCGACATCGAGACCAGCGGGGCCCGGATCCGCCTGCGGCATGGCGGCAGCGGGCCGCCATTGTTGCTTTTGCATGGCAACCCGCTGACTCATATAGCGTGGCACAAGGTGGCGCCACGACTGGCCGAACGCTTTCACGTTGTAGCCGCCGATTTGCGTGGCTATGGCGACAGCTCGGCACCGCCCGAGGCGCCGGACCATTCGAACTACTCCTTTCGTGCGATGGCGCAGGATCAGGTCGAGGTGATGCAGGCGCTTGGCCACGACCGGTTTTATGTCGCGGGACATGATCGCGGTGGCCGCACCGTGCATCGCATGTGCCTCGACCATCCGGACAGAGTAATGAAAGCCGCGATCATCGACATTGTGCCGACGCTCGATATGTGGGCGGCGATGGACAAGGAAGGCGCTCTGGGCGGCTGGCACTGGCCATTCATGGCACAGCCTGCGGACTTCCCCGAGCGTATGATGGGCGGCGTGCCAGCCGATTGGTTCATGCGCAAGAAGCTGCTGAAGCTGACTGCCGACCTCGGCCATATCCCCCCAGAAATCTGGGACGAATATGTCCGCTGTTTCAACGAAAAGACGATCCGCGGCTCCTGCGCAGACTACCGGGCGGCGGCCACCATCGATTGCGACCTCGACACCGCGGACCTCGGCCGCAAGCTTCAGATGCCAATCCTGGTGCTGTGGGGGACGACCAGCAGCGTCGGCAAGCGGTTCGCCGATCCGCTTGGCCTATGGCGGCAGCGCGCCGAAGACGTCCGTGGCGAAGCGCTACCGAGCGGCCACTATGTCAACGAGGAAGCACCCGAGCAGGTGCTCGATTGGTTTCTGCGGTTCTTCGACTGCTGAATTTGCAGACTGGCTCGGCGCATTCGGAGCCAGAGGCGTGCATGTCCGAATCGGCCACTACGACGAACGATGGGCTTGATCGGACCCCGACTCGCAGATGGTGGTACGACCTACCGTTCAGGCCCCAGGCATCCGGGCAGGGCAATCACGCCGTGCTGAACGTGTCCTCTGCCAATTCCTGACCATGATCCATTTGGCCGCAACCTGATCGAAACCTCAGGACTGCCAGGCTACACTTTGACTATTTGAAGCCACATGACAAATGCTCGATGAGCAATTGCGCAAAATCAAGTTGGCCACGCGCGATCCCGAATGTAGCGCACGGCATCGCCCCGGCCGGCATCGGCATTTTGTGCCCGGCTTGCTACGGCGCGACACTCGTCCCGCCGAGCAGCCCCTGATTGAAGATGACCAGGATCCTGATCAACTCAAATCGTTTACCGGCGTTATGGTTGGAGTCGGCCTGTCGGTGCCAATGTGGATATTCATTACCTGGCTACTTTATTATTTGATCTAAGCCCGCTGCCCGACAGGTAATGCGCGAGTGAACCTTCGTGATCTCCAACGATGGAGCGGACGGTCATACCAAGACGCCATTGGTATAGACACGCCTGCCGGCTTTCCACGTGCCAAGTACCGTGCCCTCCAGGGCGCGCCCATCGAATGGCGTATTCTGCGCCTTTCCTGGCAACGACCCCGCCTTCACTTTCCAGATCCGGTCAGGATGAAACAGGCAAAGGTCCGCAATCGCACCCTTGCAGATCCGGCCTGCGTCAATGCCCAGCAACGCCGCGGGTCGGCTCGTCAGCAACGCGATCGCCGCGTTCAACGCCAGTTCCCCGTTGTGAACGTGCGCCAACGTCACCGCGAGTAAGGTCGCCAGGCCAACACCGCCCGCGCTCGCCTGAGCAAACGGCAAGCGCTTGTCGTCGGCATCGCGCGGTTGATGGTCGGATGCGATGGCGTCGATCGTGCCATCCGCCAGCCCGGAGAGCACCGCCACCCGGTCGTCTTCCCGCCGCAGCGGCGGCGACAGTTTGGCGTAGGTGCGATAATCGCCGATCCCGTTCTCGTTCAGATCGAAGTACGGTGGTGCGGTATCGCAGGTCACGTTCAGCCCATCGGCTTTGGCGCACCGAATCAACTCCAGCGCATCCTTCGTCGAGACATGAGCGAAATGTACCGCCCCGCCAGTTAGCCGCGCGAGGCTGATGTCACGCGCGACCAGAATCGCCTCGGCTGCTGCCGGAATGGCGGGCAAGCCCAGTCGAGCCGCCAGTTCGCCCTCGGTCGCGCTGCCGCCGCGAGCCAGTGACGGGTCCTCGGGATGCTGCACAATGCGGGCTCCAAAGCCGCGGGCGTAAGCCAGTACCAGCCGCATCAGGCCGGAAGAGGCGATGGCGCGGGTTCCGTCGGTAAACGCAACGGCACCGGCCTCGCGCAGCAGGCCCAGTTCGGCCAGTGCCTCGCCACGGCAACCGCTGGTGGCGGCGCCATATGGCAAGATCGTGACAGCCCCGGTTTCTCGGCCACGCGTGATCAGCATATGCACCAATGCGGGGTCGTCGATCGCCGGCTCACTGTCCGGCAGCGCGGCGATGGTCGTAACCCCGCCGGCTGAGGCCGCGGTGCAGGCTGATGCGATCGTTTCACGATACTCAAACCCGGGCTCGCCCAAAGCGACCCGAATATCGACGAGACCTGGACAAAGGACAGCGCCGTCTTCGTGGACAACCATCGCGCCGTCCGGCCGGCCAAGGGAAGCTCCGAAATCGGCAATGGCTCCATTGCGGACCAACAGATCGCCGTGCAAATCGATGCCGTCAGCGACGACACGAACGCCGGTGAACAGCGTGTCAGAGTGCATTGCGCCCGGGCCCCCGGGACAGCGTGTCGAGCACGGCCATGCGGACCGCGACGCCCATCTCCACCTGTTCCCGGATCACGCTGCGGCGTGGATCGTCGGCCACTGCGCTGTCGATCTCGACGCCGCGGTTCATCGGACCCGGGTGCATGACCAGCGCGTCCGGTTTCGCGACGGCAAGCTTTTCGAAGTCGAGGCCCCAGAAGCGGAAGTATTCCCGTTCACTGGGTACGGGACCGCGCGACATCCGTTCCCGCTGCAGGCGGAGCATCATAACAATATCAGCGCCTTGTAGGGCGTGCTTCATGTCGTGGAACACCTCAGTTCCCCATAATGCAGCTTCGGGCGGCACAAGGGTCGGCGGTCCAACAACCCGCACATGAGCGCCTAAGGTGGCGAGAAGGTGGATGTTGGAGCGGGCGACGCGGGAATGGGCGATGTCGCCGCATATGGCGACAGTCAGGCCTGCAATGCGCCCTTTGCGGCGTTTGATGGTCAATGCGTCAAGCAGGGCCTGGGTTGGGTGCTCGTGGGTGCCGTCACCAGCGTTAATCACCGCAGCGTCGACTTTCTCTGCCAGCAATCGCGGCGCTCCAGACTGGGCGTGGCGCACGACCAGCAGATCGCACTGCATGGCGTTCAGTGTCGCGGCGGTGTCGAGCAAGGTCTCGCCCTTGTTCACCGACGACGTCGAAACAGACATGTTGATGACGTCGGCGCCCAATCGCTTGCCCGCGAGCTCGAACGAGGTGCGGGTCCGGGTCGAGTCCTCGAAGAACAGATTGATCAGGGTCCGGCCGCGTAGCAGATCCCTCTGGGCTTTGCCGGAGCGGTTCAGCAGAACGTAACTTTCTGCCAGGTCGAGCAAATGCCCGATCTCGGGCGGGTGAAGCCCTTCGATCTGGAGGAGATGTTTTTGCCCATGGAACACGGGGAGCGTTATCGGGGTAGGGGCGAGTCTGCGTCAACCTGGGGACCATGGATAGGTTGGCTGGGCCGGCAGTTCCAACGATGCGCGTCAACTCGGAACCAGTGCGGCGCATGCATAATTTTAGCGGATGCTCGGCGGAGTCACCTGCCGCGGGTCGACCGGCCAGGTTACGAAATGCCGATTTTCTCATCGCGCTGGACGCTCCGCCGCGCGCCATCGCAGGCGGCCCAGGCGGAGGGCGGCGCACCCATCACCGCTTCCCATACCGCCTGGGTGCAGGGTGTATCGAACAGCCAGAAATCTTCATCAATGGTCACCGCATGGCATGGGCCCTCACAGGGGTAGCGGCCAGGTTCACCGTACGGTGACCCCATCTCGAACTTCCCACACGGAATAAGACGCAGGCGCTGGCTCACGATTTTGCCGCGCCCGGCATTGAAGCCGATGTCGGCGAACGTGCCGAACCGATCCGTCCCGGCGGCAGAGGCCAAGGCTGGTTTCAGCACCTGAGGCTGATTGTCGGAAGGAGGATGACCAATGGGAAGGGGACGATCGACTCCTGGCCTGACGACCGTGCGGGGACCACGACCGTTGTGACGCGATCGGGTACGCGTGTCCGGCGCAACGCGCCGTCAATGGCAGCAGCCAGACTGGCAAGGTTTGTCGCGACCTCTTCCGAGTGTGGATTGCGCGGCCGTAATCTCGAGAAGTCGAACGCCTGACGCTCTTGCAATAACGGAAGCACCGCCGGGTCCTCACACTCCTCCGCCCGGACTCTCGTGACATCGGCGAAATGGAATGGGAAGATCAGGTCGTTACGGCCGAGGGCCAGCTGGTGCCGATGAAAAAGCATGACTTCCTGGCAGCACATTTGGCTTTCCAGGAAGGCACGCGTAACAATGGGGATGAAGAATGACGATTCAGCGATCGCCTGCTCGATTTCCGCGAGCCAGTTCGCGCCATAGGCAACGGCTTCGAGATCCTGCCAAATACGCACCTCCCGCCGCCCCCAATGGAGCTTGAGCTCGGCACGCAACAGGCCTCGCAACGTACTCAGCCTCTCATTGGAGGCTTCGTCGTCGGACCTGGCATAACTCCAGAAACGAATTGGTTCGAGCGTGGCTGGCATGGATGGGCGGACGGCCCCTGGCTGGTTTGGTCCAAGGGTATGTCGAGGTCCCCGCAGCGACAAGCGCCATCAGTATGACGTCAGGCGGTCAAGACCTCGTCTGGTCCAGGAGAAAACATCACACCCTCGTACAACTCGGCCATTGGTAACGTTATCCCCACCTCGGGCAGCGCGAGGTCGTCATCCCCGGTCAATACGTGGCCGATCCAGTCATCTCCTTCACGGGCAAAGACCGTCGCACCGCGGCAAGACTGCTCCAGCATCACGTATCGCTCGATCGACGGCGTATCGCGATATTCCAGGTTCTTTTCGAAATGATCCTTGTCGGACGTGCTCGGATTGAGAATTTCGAAAACTACGACCGGATCGTGGACCACCAATGTTTCGGGCAATAAGGGAGAGCAGACAATAAAGGCATCAGGATACCGAATACGGCCCGAGACCTGGATTTTCAGGTCGCTCCCGTGTACCCGGCAACGATGTCCCCTCAATCTATTAAACAGCAAACCCATCAGGTTAACCTGGATCGTAGAGTGCGCCGCGCTCACCCCGGTCATGCCGACCGGATGGAACCCATCGAACTCAAATTTCGATTCCTGCCGAACCTCCCAGTCGAGGAAGGCCTCCAGGGTCATGGGTTTCAGAACCGCGCTCATGAGACGCATATAGCATGGCTCTGCGCAGCCAACCAAAGCCGGTTTTTAACGATGCCGACATAACTGACCGGTTAGCCGCGCCGCACCAGTTCCTCCGGCCAGGCCGGAGGATCACGCGAAAGTAACGCCGGCGGGTCGCGGTGGGCTGAACCCTCAGTGCACCGAAAGCGGCAACATCTCGTGCTGAACAATCGCTGCCATCGCCGTGGCGCGGTCGTCCGCCAACGCCATCGGCGTGCCATCCGCAGCATGGATCGCAAAGCCTGCCATCCCGTTAACCACCACCGGCTTCACATAAGCGATATGAGACATGCCCAACACGCCGAGTTGATCGGTCGTCATATGGCGAACATCAAATGACCGCATATCGATCTTGTTTTCGTCAACCTTGCTTTCGTCGCTCATCTTCCATACTCCTCTGTGGCCGCGGCCCATTTTGGCGCCGCTGCCAACCCGTTGCTGGAACAACGCCGTCACTCCGGCTCGGTTTCAACCATCTCGGTGTCGATTACGCTACGGGATACAACTTCCCGGGATTTCACGCCGGCCCCTGCGGCCCGGGTGATCGGAATGGTTTTCACCTTTGGCTCGGGCATTGGCCGCGCGAGGTCGATGTGCAACAGGCCGTTGTCGAGCCAGGCACCCTTCACCTCAATCCCCTCGGCGAGCACGAAGGCCCGTTGGAACTGCCGCGCGGCGATACCGCGATGCAGAAACACCCGTCCCTGGCTGTCATCGGTCTGCCGGCCGCGGATCACCAATTGGTTATCCTCCTGCGTGAGCTGGAGGTCATCCATAGTGAACCCCGCCACAGCGAGCGTAATGCGGAGCCCAACCGGGCTGATCTGCTCGATGTTATAGGGCGGATAGCCATCGGACGATGTTTTGGCGGCCCTCTCCAGCATTTGCTCGAGATGGTCGAAGCCCAGGAACAACGGCGAGGCGAATAGTCTCGTGGTCAAGGCCCCCTCCTTGGAGCGAAGCGTTGATCGGGACCCGCATCGGCATCCCGGTCACGAGAGAGGATGGGCAGTCGGACCCAAAGTTACAAGAGGCGCAGACCAGGTTGCACCCCACGGGACAGGTGAGGAGCCTTGTCATCTGGACATATTTAACCACAGCGCCGCGTTAACCACAGCGCCGCGTTAACCACTGCGCCGCAGTGATCAAGGAGCAATGGTCCTTGGCACAAATGGACTGAGCAGCGAGAATACCCGACCTGTGAACCAGGCTATTGCAAACCGGTCGCGTGCGTGCTTTGTCCGCGCCGCCTGGAGGAAGCGTATTGATGATCGACACCACCCCTCGCCCCACGACTGATGTCGCCGGGAGTTATGTCGCCGGACGGCATTTTCTGCAAACCCCGGGGCCTACGAACCTGCCGGACCGAGTCCTGCGGGCCATGGACCACAACGCCATCAATCATCGAGGTCCAGAATTCGGCCGGCTTGGTCTGACCGTGATCGGCAAGTTGCAGCAGGTGTTCCGCACCAGCGGGATCATCGGGATATTCCCCTCGTCCGGTACCGGCGCATGGGAAGCCGCGATGGTCAACACGCTGAGTGCCGGCGACCGGATCCTGTTGACCCGCACCGGGCAGTTTGCCCACCTGTGGGAGGAACTGGCGCGTCGCCACGGACTGGAAGTCCAAACTCTGGAGACCGATTGGCGCCGCGGCGCCAACCCAGAGGAAATTGGCGCGGCTTTGGCGGCCGACCGAGATTGTCAGATTAAGGCCGTCTGCGTCGTGCATAGTGAGACCTCGACCAGTTGCATGACCGACGTTGAATCGGTCCGCGCCGCGATCGACCGCACCCGGCATCCGGCGCTGCTGATGGTCGACGCCATCTCTTCGCTGGCCTGCGCCGATTACCGGCACGATCAGTGGGGCGTCGACGTCACCATCGCCGGATCGCAAAAGGGTCTGATGGTGCCGCCAGGCCTGGCGTTCACCGCACTCAGTGAAAAGGCGCTCGCCGCCGCCGCGCGCAACAAAACTCACCGGAGCTACTGGGACTGGGCTCCGTTGGTCACCTCCAACAAGACAGGCTTCTTTCCCTACACCCCGGCGGTTAACCTGTTCTACGCGCTCAATGCCGCGCTGGACATGCTGCTGGAGGAAGGTCTGGACACCGTATTCGCTCGCCACGAACGGTTCGCCGAGGCGACAAGACGGGCCGCCCGAACCTGGGGACTGGAGCTGCAGTGCCAGAACCAGCGCGGCTATGCCCCGGGTGTAACCGCTATCCGCACGCCCGAGGGATACAGCGCCGATCGCCTCCGCGCCGTCATCCTCGAACACTTCAACATGTCACTGGGCAATGGTCTTGGCCGGGTCGAGGATCGGGTGTTCCGCATCGGCCACATGGGCGATCTCGGGGTATTGCAACTGACAGGAACCTTGTCCGGCGTGGAGATGGGGCTGCGCGTGGCCGGCATACCTCACAATCCAGGTGGTGTGCAGGCGGCGATGGACTATCTGGCGGGTAATGCCTGACCGAGAGCCACCGGCAATCCCAATGGCCGGCGGTTGCCCGTGCGGGGCGGTGCGCTACGAGATCGGCGCGTTTCCGCTGCTGCTGTATGCCTGTCACTGCACCGACTGCCAACGCGAGACCGGCAGTGCTTTCGCAATGAATATGCCGGCGCAACAAGTTCGTTTCGAATTCTGCAAGGGGCGCTTCGTGCCTGGCGCAGGGTCCGATCGTCCGGCGCGCGGACGGCGTCCTGGTTCTGCGGCGATTGCTCCGGCAGGATTTACGGTGAGCGAGACAGTCGTCCTGCCAGCGTCAATGTCCGCGCCGGGACGCTCGATGACACGTCGTGGCTCGTGCCGGCGGGGCATATTTTCATGCGCAGTGCCCTGAACTGGGACAAAGTGGCCGGTGAGGCAGAATCTTTTGATACCTGGCCGGATGACTGGCGTCCGCTGACCGCCAGGTGGCGCGAAAGATGGGACGTGTTAGCCGGACCGTAAGAGACTGGCGACCACCACCAGCCGTTGCCATCGCCGCTTTTGCGACCCGGGCGCTGAAAACCGGGGAACCAATCTCCAGACCCGCACGCATCGACCCAGCGGAGACACCCTGATCTAAAGTAGCGTAATTTTGTCCTCGATCGCCATCCAACCGGCCGACTCTTTGATCAGCGCGTCGGTCTCATGCGCGCCGAGCAGCCTGCTGGCCGTCTGCTTGGTAAACAGCTCGGTCAGAATAGCCGACGCCGGTCCCACACCTCCACCCGAACGAGCAATGACCTGCTCGCGGTAAGCGCGCCAGTGCAATTCGATCGCCACTCGCCGCACCGGGAGGATAAGCGCTGCGCCGATCCCGCCAACACTGGCGCCAACGCCGGCCCCGGTCAGCGCGTCTCCGGCGAGTTGCAGGGCCGTGTCAGTGCCCGGGGGCGCGTAGGGAATTGCCGCCGATGCAAGGCTGATCGACTGCTTGCCGATTTTGGCATATTTGAAGAACAGCAGCGTGTCCAACCAACGCGTGATTGTTGTGCTGTTGCGCCATTTCGCAGCGATTGCCTTGAGATGAGCGATATGGGCAATCGTAGAGCCGATTGACACCCCTGACTTCGCCATCGACAGCGGGTCGACCACAGTGAATGCCTTGAGCGAGGAAGTGGTGATCCCCTGCGCGAGACTTGCCCCGGTCTTGCCCAATCGCCCGCGCAGATAGGAGGCGGTCGCTGGGCTGCTGTCGTCGTCGGCTTCGCAGACACCGTTGAGCACAAAGAACGGGTTTGCCACCAGGGAGAACCCAAACTTATGCTTCGCCAACGCCTTGGCGCGGGCGAGCAGCTTACGCACCCCCGAAGAGGGCGGCGTCCCACCAAAGGTGATGGTATTGTCGGCGGTTGCAAACACGAACGACCAGACTTCGTTTTCCCATTCGCCCTGGTTATAGCCTGACATATTGCCCTCTCGCCGCAGGTGCATCCTGCCCGGTTCATCTGGCAGGGTGCGGTTCTCTATACTTTCGACCAACTCCTGGCAATCAGCTCATTGCAATGGATCGCCCAAAGAGTCTGCTAAGACACGGAGGTATCGACGGCCCGATGATTGGGCAGGTTGGTGCGGCCGCTTTGCTCCTGCATCGCGCAACCGAGCAGTACTTGACCGCATGAACGATGCTCCGACCTAATTACCGCACCGCGGCTCGATACAGCGCGTCGGTGAAGTCAGGCGCGACATTGCCGGTCATCCGCACGCGAAGCGTATCGAGATCGGCACCGAATAAATCGGAACTGATACGACCGACGATGGTCGGAATGTCGCGCTTCATGCTCGGAACATCGCCGATTGGCAGACCGAAGCTCAGAAATCCGGAAGGGTTCTGAACATGGATATCCTTCAGGAACGGCGCCGAACCCGGAATCTTTTCCAGGAACTCATGGCCGGCGCCGAGATAGGGGTGACGAGCGAGCAGGTTATCCTGCTCCGCCGCGGGTGGCGTGTAGCGATCGCACCAGAGCAATATACGATCCCCGAAGTCGCTCAGTTCTGGGCGCGAGGCGATGTCCGGGGAGTAGCCGGTGCCGGCGATCACGAAATCGAACCGGTATGCCGTGCCATTGATTTCGGTCTCGACCTGACCACCGTCCAATGTCGCGTTGGTCCAAGATGACGACAAATGCAGATGAAAGTTGGGAAATTTCACAGCCCGTTCAACCGCGTCGGTCGTGGGAGTGGAACCGAAGCGAAAGAAGCGGATCGCCTGCTGCCAACGGTCGGCATCCGGCAATTGGTGGTAGTTGTCGTAGGCACCGGGAAAGCCGCGCGACCGCGTGATCGGCGTCGCAGCGATCGTGTCGCGGCGAGCGAACAGGTGAACTGCGGACGCGCCATTCTCCAGGGCAACGCCTGCTGCATCGAAAGCGGCGGCTGCGGCGCCGATCACGGCAACAGTCTTGTCGCGCAGGGCCGCGAAATCGATCGCATCCTCGGTATGAGCGTAATGCGAAGATGGCAGGTTCCTGGTCAGCACATCAGGGATGATCGGGCCGCCGCCGCCAGCGAAGCCGGTAGCGAAAATGATCTTTCGCGTGGCTTCGGTCGTCGTTCCGCCAGACGTTTCGAGATGCAGCCGGAAATGACCATCCACTGGTTCAACCCTGTTTAGCCGTGTCTGGTAGCGCGGGTTGATGTTCAGGAAATGCTTGTACCAACTCAGGTAATCCGCCCAATCCGTGCGCGGAATTCGATCGATGGCGGCATAGGCCTCCTGGCCATGCCGAGCCTCGTACCACGCCTGAAAGCTGAGCGCAGGTATGCCAAGTTCCGGCCCAGGTAACGTCTTCGGCGTTCGGAGCAAATTCATCCGCGCAGCGTTCAACCAAATGCCGGCGCGTTGTTCGTCCGGCGCGGCCTCGAGGATCGTGACCCTGCCGATCCCGGCTCGACGCAACGCAAAAGCCAGTGCACATCCGGATTGCCCGCCACCCACAATCGTCACATTGTGATCGATGCCCAGCCGATCGGGAACCCAGTTGGCGGGATCAGGACCCATCAGGCGAAGCGCGCTTCTGGCATCCACGTCCGGATCGGCTGACTGGTTCATCCTGATCACCCCGAGGTAAAAGCTGCGTCGAGCTGTTTGTCCCAGAGCCGGACCCCGCCCGTAATTCCGGCCTCGTTCGGCACAATACGGATATTTTGTTCCAGCTCCAACCTGATATGCCGCGCGTTGCCGCCACCAATGTGCAGGGTGTCGTAGAGGGTGAGAGTCCGCACACAGCCCAGTGCGCGGCCGAGGCGTTTGTTCCACCGCTTGCGGCCGATCGACTTCAATGCAGCGTCACCGACATATTGGTCGTAATCCGTGTCGGTTCGTATTGGATGGTGAGCCAGTTCCAGGTGTGGCGTGAGATGCCCGCCGTCAAACAATGCGAAGCCAAAGCCAGTGCCCAACACGATGACGCATTCAAGACCGGTACGTGCAATAACGCCGAGACCGTGGACTGTCGCATCATTCAGCATTCGAACCGGCTTGCCTAATTGATCCGTCAGTACGGCCGCCAACGGATAATCGCGCCAGGCGGCGTTGTCGAGATTGGGCGCCGTCATGACGTGGCCAGCGCGTACCGCTCCAGGGAATCCCACGGAGATCCGATCAAACGCGCCCAACGGATGGATCAATCCGAATAACGCCTCCAGCACCTTGTCAGGTGTGCCGTGCTTCGGGGTTTCAACATGGGCATGCGGCACGACCAAATTGCCTGCCGCATCGAGTATCCCCGCCTTGAGGCCCGTGGCGCCGATATCGATGGCAAGGGTCAGCGGTTTGGAAGCCATCGCATTATCCTGTCTTTTGGTCAGGTCGCGCGGAACACTCGCCAGATGCCGTCAACCGCCGCGACGCCGCGATCACCGACCAATAACTTGGCTCGGACGAACACGAGCCCCAATGTCGCCCGAGTGACCTCACCGCGCAATTCGACAAAGTCGCCGGGCCGAACCACGGCAAGGAAGTGGGTGTTCAACTGGATTGTCGTGCACGGCGCGCGGTTTGCCGCCTCCCAGGCCAGCAGACTCAGGCCGTGATCGGCGAAGGTCATCAGGATGCCGCCGTGCAGAGCGCCTTGCGGATTGGCGTGTTCCGGCGTTGTCAGCAGGCCATAGCGCCAACCATCGTCCGATCGCATCGCCCATGGGAAGCCGATCCCGGCGGGCATGGCTCCACTCCGCATCTGGCGCCAGCCTTGCGTGGCCGGATCGAAACTCATGTGGCGACCTCATTCAAATGGCAGGCATTGTGGTGGCCCGGTGCGATCTCGCGGAATGTGGCGCCTCGACCGAGCACCGAGGCATCGCATGCGGGCAGCAGCGTAGAGGTGTGAAAGGCATCGCTCCTGGTGATGTGGGAAGTGGCGTGCTTCCAGTACCGTTCGTCCCTAACATAGCCATAACGCCAATCCTGAGCTACCTCTGACAGGGCACCGGGGAGGATCGCATGAAGCTGTGGTATCAGAGCATGTCGCGCCAGGCCGAGTGGGGCGGCTACCCGGCTGTGTTGCGGTCGATTCTGGACAAGGTCAAGGACCCGGATACTGAAATTTATGTCGCCGGCATCACCCAGATCGGCGGGGTAGGCGATCAGTTCCGCTACCTGGAATACCTGGAAACCGGCGAGGTGCTGAAGAACGTCCAACGCGCGGTGCTGGAAGGCTACGACGCCTTTCTGATCGGCAACATCGCCGACCCCGGACTGCGCGAGGCTCGCGAGATCGCCAACATCCCGGTACTGGGCCTGTGCGAGTCAGCGATGCATGTGGCCTGCATGATGGGGGCCAACTTCTCCTTCGTGACCATCAACGAGAAATTCACCCCGCGCGTGGTGGAGAATGTCGATCGCTACGGACTACGCGCCCGCTTCGTCGGCGCCAGTCGTATGCGCATCGACCGGTTGACCGACCTGGGTCTCGGGTTCGAGCCCGGTCCGGCCCAGGATGAAATCATCGCTCAGTTCAACGCGGCGGCCCGAAAAAACACTGAGAGTGGAGCTGAGGTCGTGATCGCGGCAGGCGGTGTGGTCATGGCATTGCTGGCTCATGCCGGTATTCACGCAACCGAGGGCAACGTCCCGATTCTCAACGGCATCACCAACCTCGTCAAACTGGGAGAGGCAGCGGTCAAACTGGATCGCATCATGGGCGGGCGGTTCGTGTCGAAGAAGTGTGTTTATGCGCCGCCGCCTGCAAATCAAATCGAGACATTCCGCAAGCATTACGGGCAGGACATCTATCCGACGGTGAAGGCGCCATGAGCATTACGCTGCGCGCTGCACTGGCGGATTATCCGCACGTGTTGGCATTGAAAGATGGCTCAGTGCGATCGGATCAGGTGACATTTGCGTGGGAAACGGTGACGCCGATCACGCGTGCATTCCGCCGCATGGTGCGCACCGGCGACTTTGATTTGTGCGAGATCGCCTTGACGACGCTGGCCCAGGCGGAGGCGTTCGGTAAGGGCCTCACCGGGCTGCCAGTTGTGGTGATGCGAGGGTTTCATCAGGCAGCCTTGATTTGCCGGGTAGATTCGCCATTGCGGAGGCCTGAAGACCTTGCCGGCAAGCGTATTGGCGTGCGGGCTTATTCGCAAACCACAGGGGTCTGGCTACGCGGGATCCTGCTGGACACGTATGGCGTTGACCATCGCTCGATCACCTGGGTGACCGAGGAAGACGCGCACCTGCAGGAATACCGGGACCCGGCGAATGTCGTGCGTATCAATCTGGGCCAGAGCCTCGGAGCCATGCTGATGTCAGGCGAGATCGACGCGGGGATCGCGCTGACCGGTTTGGAGCCGGCGTTGGTTCGCACGGTCATTCCGAATGCAGATAGGGCCGCGGCGGACTGGTTTCGTCAGACCGGCGCCTACCCGGTAAATCATGTCGTCTGCGTCAAGACTGCATTGTTGCAGCAACATGCATCTTTGGGCGCGGAACTGATGCGCCTGTTCGCTTTGGCCAAAACAGCAGCACGCGGGCCAAGCGCCGAAGCGCGCTTCGCACCGATTGTTGGTTCCGACCCGCTGCCATATGGCCTGGACGCGAACCGTCCAGGCATCGAACTCTGCCTGCAGTATGCCGCGGAACAAGGGTTGATACCGCACGTGTACACACCGGAACAATTGTTCTTCACAGGAGGCTAACGATGGACATCCCTCGCCTGAATGGCGTGATCAAGGCTCTGGAATCCGGCAAGCCGGCGTTCGCGCCCTTTAGTGGAGCCGATATCAGCAGTGCGTTGACAATCGGTGGTGCGGCATTCGATGGCGTGGTGTTCGAAATGGAACACGGGCCATATGACATCAAGATGCTGCGAGACTGCATGCAATACATGCTCAACCGACGGCAAATCGCGACGTCGGGCAGTATCGCGCCGGCGGTCACGCCGTTCGTGCGGATCCCGCCAAATGGCGGCGAGCACAGCCAGTGGATCGCCAAGCAGGTGCTCGACATTGGCGTTTATGGCATCGTGTGGCCGCACGTTTCCTCGGTGGATGAGGCACGCAACGCGGTTGCTGCGTGCCGGTATCCGAGGCCACGCGAGGCGAAATATTACGAACCCGCCGGGCAGCGAGGTGACGCCCCTCGGACGGCGGCGCGCTATTGGGGGCTGACTGATCAGGAGTATTATAAGAAGGCCGATACATGGCCACTGAACCCCGATGGCGAAGTTCTGGTGGTTATCATGTGCGAGGAGAAACGCGCGATCGCGAACCTGCCCAGAATGCTGGAACAGGTTGAAGGTATCGGCGTCGTGCTGATTGGCGAGGGAGATCTGTCGCAGGATCTGGGCTATCCGCGGCAATACGAGCACCCTACGGTGGCCTCGGCGATCAACGAAATTCTGGCAATCTGCAAGCAGTACAATGTACCGTGCGGCCATCCGCATGTAGACGCCAGGAACGTGGAAGGACTGATCGAGCAGGGCTTCCGATTTTTGATGCCCGGTGTCGTGCCGTCATTCGCCGCGTTGGAAAAGGGTCTGAAAGCATCAGGTCGCGCCTGACCCGCGGTTCAGATCGACGCTACAGGAGACCCTTGTCATTGCAGGAAGTAATGGCAAGGGAGTTACCCTGCCGGTCGTGTTCTGAATAGCCGGGATCGGCAGGCGAACCAAACCCGGCCTGGCGCCCTCCGGCCGTGGCGGCCGCGGGTGTCCGGATAAACGACAGCGTAACCGCGCCGATTGAAATATGCGGCAATTTATGCGCGCGAAGCCGGCGTGCGGTCCGCATCCGAGATCTCGCTCCGGCTCGGTTCCGCACGACCACAGGGGGTCCGCTCCATGATGACAGGGAACGGTCCGGCGTCCGGTAGATACACATCGGTCGCCAGCCGAATGCCTTCGCGGACCGACACCATCACCGTCTCGGGCATCACGGCGCCCCGGCGCGCAATTGGGTCTGAGCGAAATCCGCGAGGAACGTTGCCAATGCCGCAACCGTGGCTTCGATCATCGCCTCCCCGGCCGCCACTGTGGAGGCGGCGGGATCGCCGACATAACCGACGTCTCCGGTGGCAAAGATCGGAGCAAAATAGCCACCAGCGGCACGAATCGGGTCTGGGGCATTACCGGCGGCATAAGACGGACCAGCACGCGGCGGCAAATTGACGACTTTCGCGGCGATCCGGGCTGCCTCCGCCGGCCGCAGCGCCATTTGCAGCGAGGTTTCGTACGCGCAGGCATGAGCCACACCGCGCGTGGCACCCGGCAATACCTCCAGCCACTGCTTCTGACCGGGCGACATATAATTCACGTAACCGACTTCGATACCGCGACTGGCCAGCGCGGTGCAGGCCGAGGTCAAGGGGCCCTGATTGCCGCCATGACCGTTAATGATCAGCATTCGTTTGAAGCCGGTGCGATGCAGGCTTTCAATCACATCGGTGACCAGGCCGTTGAACGTTTCCAACGATAGCGTGATCGTACCGGGCCACGCACGGTGATGCGGCGAAAATCCAAAAGCTGGCGATGGCAACACCAACACATGCGGCGCTGGACAACGGGCCGCGGCTCGTAGCGCAACCTGGTACGCCGACAGCGAATCGGTATCCACCGGCAAATGATCGGAATGCTGCTCGACCGCACCGACCGTCAGAACCGGCAACGCCCCGGCGTCACGCGCCGCCGCAATCTCGGCACGTGTGAGCGTTCCCCATTCGTGTGTACGACGCCATGTGTCCGCCATTGCCACTTCCTCCGGGAATTCAGCGCATTTTGCCAGCACGCGACGCAATGGGATAGGTTAGGCCGATGGACACAACGCGTGAGATCAGGGCCTCAGTTTGCCCGCACGACTGCCCCTCCGCCTGCGCTCTGTCGGTGGAGGTGCTGGACGGCTCTCGCATCGGTGCGGTCCACGGTGCCGCGGATCACAGTTACACAGCCGGCGTGATCTGTGCGAAGGTCAGCCGTTACGCCGAGCGCATTCATCATCCGGATCGCCTTACGCGCCCTCTGCTACGTACTGGCCCCAAAGGTTCAACCCAGTTCAAACGCATTTCGTGGGATGATGCGCTCGATCGTGTCGCCGGTGAATTTCAGCACGCCGCGGCAAAGTACGGCACTGAGGCAGTGTGGCCATTCTATTACGCCGGCACCATGGGCCTGGTGCAGCGCGACGGGATCAACCGATTGCGCAACGTCATGCGGTATTCGCGGCAGAAGATGACGATTTGCACTGCCTTGCCGGAGGTCGGCTGGCATGCAGGAATAGGACAGAGCCGCGGTGTCGACGCACGCGAGATGGCGAAATCCGACTTGATCGTGATGTGGGGCGGCAATCCGGTGTCGACCCAGGTCAATGTCATGACCCACGTGAGTCGTGCACGCAAGGAACGCGGCGCGAAGTTTGTCGTGATCGATCCGTATCGGACGCCAACTGCTGCCGTCGCGGACCTGCATCTGGCGCCGCTGCCCGGGACCGATGGAGCACTGGCCTGCGCCGTGATGCATATCGCGTTTCGCGACGGTCATGCCGATCTCGACTACCTGGCGCGCCACACCGATTTCCCAAGGGATCTGAGGCAACATCTTTCGTCGCGCTCGCCGGAGTGGGCGGCCCAGATCACTGGCCTGTCGGTCGATGCGATCGAGGGATTCGGCACTTTATATGCCACAACGAAGCGCAGCTATATCCGTGCTGGCTACGGGTTCGCGCGCAGCCGTAACGGTGCTGCCAACATGCACGCGGTCACCTGCCTACCGTCCGTGACCGGCGCCTGGCAGTACGAGGGTGGCGGCGCGCTCTGGTCCAACCGCGGCATGTATCATTGGAACAAAACACTGATTGAAGGCCTGGATGCTGTCGACACCAGGATCCGTGCCCTCGACATGAGCCGGATCGGCAGCGTGCTGACCGGCGATCGAAGCGAACTTCGGGACGGACCCGAGGTCCACGCGATGCTGATCCAGAACCAAAATCCGCTCACCGTCTGCCCCGACTCCAACCGCGTCCGGCGCGGATTTTCCCGCGATGATCTGTTCGTGGTCACGCACGAGCAATTTCTCACCGAGACCGCACGCTGGTCGGATGTTGTACTGCCGGCGACGATGTTCATGGAGCACGACGACCTCTATCAGGCCGGCGGCCACAGCTTCATCCAGATCGGTCCCAAATTGATCGAGCCGCCAGGCGAATGCCGCTCGAACCATGAACTGCTGCAGGCGCTGGCATACCGCCTCGGTGCCAAACATCGCGGATTCGAGATGACGGCGATGGAGCTCATCGACGCCACGCTAAAGGCATCGGGTTGGCCCGATGCCGCAACGGTGCAACGCGAACGTTGGATCGATGCCATGCCAGAATTTGAGATCGCCCATTTCCTCACTGGATTTCCACAGCCGGACAAGCACTTTCATTTCACTCCCGATTGGTCGCGGTTCGGCGAAAATCACTCCGTCATGCCGAAACTTCCGGATCACATGGCAATCATTGAAGAGGCCAGTCCCGACCTCCCGTTTCGTCTGGTGACTGCGCCCGCCCGCAGTTTCCTCAACACCAGCTTTTCCGAAATGAAATCTGGTCAGCGACGCGAGCGACGCCCCACGGTCAAAGTGCATCCGGACGATGCGCGCGCTCTGGGCATCGAAGATGGCAATAAGGTCCGCCTGGGCAACCATCGTGGCGAGGTGGTGTTGCACGCGACACTCGCCTGCGGTCAGCTTCCGGGCGTTCTGGTGTCGGAAAGCATTTGGCCGTCGGAACACTTCGAGGGCGGCATTGGCATCAACGCGTTGACCAGCGACGATCCGGGACCTCCGTATGGCGGTGCGGTGTTTCATGACACCGCGGTTTGGCTCCGGCTGGAGCAGTCAACCCCACAGCATTAACCAACGCTGCATGTGACCTGGATAAGGTAGGCGCACCGCCTCCAGGAGGGTTGCATGGCAAAGCTGCCTGGACGCAACAGTGTTGACAACGCGCAGAACGGCCGGCCGCGCGATCGTCGTCAGCACAAAGCAACTCAGGCCGTCTCTCGCCCCACGTCCGGCACCTTGAACCACACCCATAGAAAGTTCACTGCGAGCAATGATCCCGTTACCGCGAACACCCAGTTGATGCCGATTGTCGCAGCGATCGCTCCACCCGCCAACGGCCCCGTCGAGTTGCCAACGAAATACGCCGACGAAATGACCCCGTATGCCATGCCGCGTTGCGCGGGCTCGGTCAGGCGCCCAATCATCGCGTTCGACACGGGCAATACGGCGCCCACAAACAGTCCAAGACCGAATCGCTCCAGCACGAACGGCCAGTAGCCGAGGCGTAGCGCCATCGGCAGCGTGAACAACGCCGCCCCGAACAAACAAATCAGCAGGGTGCGGCGGTAACCAATCCGATCGCTCCGCTTGCCTAGAAACGGCACCGCCAGTACTCCGGCAAGGCCGGTCGCGGAAAACGCCAGCCCACCCAAGGTCGCGATGTCCGGCCGTACCCCCACGATCTCGCGCACGTAGAGCGTCACCACCGGCAGCACCGCCATCGTCGAGAACTGGCCCATCATCATCACCATGATGACCGCCATCAGACCACCGGAACCAATCACCATACGAAATCCGGAAACCAAAGAGGGTTTGGTCTTGCTCGCATCAGGCGGCGTGAATCGCTCCGGCACACACAGCAGCGTCACCAGAAACCCGGCAAAGCAAATCACGCCCCCGAAATAAAACGGCACCCGGTAGCTGCCTGTCAGGTCCGCGATCCCACCCCCGACCAATGGGCCGACCAGGGAACCGACCAGTTGTCCGGTGCTCATCCAGCCCAGAGAATAGCCCAGTCGACGTTCGGGGACTGAGGAGGCCACCATCACGACCGACGCCGAACTGAAGCCTGCCAGCGCCCCCATCCCTGCCCGCAGTCCCAGCATTTGCCACGGTCCCTGGGCGATCCCCATCAGGAACGTGAAGATTGCGATGCCCAGGGTCGAGCGCAACACCATCAACTTGCGGCCGTAGCGGTCCGCCAGGCCGCCCCAAAGTGGCGACGTGAAGATTGCCACGCACGAGGTTGCCGAGGTCAGCACGCCTGCCCACATATTCACCGCCGCCGGCGAAACGACACCCAGTTCCGGGAGGTACAGCGGCATGATCGGGCCGACGATACCGAATGCGACACTCATAATGAATTGCACCGCGACCATGCTCCACAGAGACACAAGCCAGCGCGGGGGCTCCCTATCGAGGGATTCACTGACGGCTGGCGGCGCGGTGTCGTTCATTGGCATCAGCATTGGCGCGCGAAGCAAACGTGTCAAAATGCCGCCTCACAGACCCCGGGTCAGCCACCACGCGGTGTGTGCCGGCAGACGTCGCAATCAGGTGGCCGAACCGCTTTGCCTCACGCGCGGCGGCGCGCTATGACTCGCCTGGGAACATGAGGTTCGTGAATGGAAGATGATCCCCAGCAGCAGGTCGAGAGTTTGCTGCCCTATGAACGCTGGATTGCCAACGCACTGCGCCATGTCGTGGTGCAGGCGATCGAGCATGTGTCGAAGCATGGACTGCCCGGCGGCCACCATTTTTATATTTCTTTCCGCACCACTTATCCGGGGGTCGTGATACCGCCCCGGCTACGCGCGCAATACCCGGAGGAAATGACGATCGTCCTGCAACACCAGTTCTGGGACCTGAAACTCGACCACGAGGCGCGGACGATCAGTGTCGGATTGTCGTTCGGTGGTGTGCCGTCGACGCTGGTGATCCCATTGGACGCGCTGATCTCGTTCGCCGATCCGCAGATCCGTTACGCGTTGCGCTTCGAACCCGTTGAACCGGAGCCGAAAACCACCGCCCTGGCAGCAGTCCCGAACGTGCCGAACCCCGAGCCGGAAGCCGAGGCACCCCCGGCACCGCAGGTGGTTAGCCTGGACGCGTTCCGTCGCCGCACACCGCCCAAGGACTGAGGAGGTTTCCGTATGAACGCCCCCGTGAATTCCCCCGGGGTGGCCCGGCCATCCGGATTCCTCTACTCGCCCATGTTTCCTCTGGGCCCGGATCAGACGCCGTGGAAAAAGCTGGCCATCGAAGGTGTGCGCACCGCGACATGCGACGGCACAACGGTGCTACGAATTGCCCCTGACGCGCTGAGCGAACTGGCCGTCCGCGCATTCCACGACGTGTCGCATTTGCTGCGGCCCGCGCACCTCGCGTCGTTGCGGGCGATCCTGGATGATCCGGAAGCGAGCGCGAATGACCGGTTCGTCGCGCTCGATCTGTTGAAAAACGCCAACATTGCGGCCGGTGGCGTGCTGCCGATGTGCCAGGACACCGGCACGGCGATCGTGTTCGGCAAAAAGGGCCAGCGCGTCTGGGTCGATGGCGATGAGGAGGAAGCGCTCGCCTGGGGCGTGCACCGCACGTACACCGAAACGAATTTGCGGTACTCGCAAATGGCGCCACTGACCATGTTCGATGAGGTGAATACCGGCAATAATCTGCCGGTGCAGTTCGACATCATGGCGGCGCCCGGTGAACATCACGCGGACGAATTCCATCTGATGTTCGTGGCCAAAGGCGGTGGCTCAGCAAACAAGAGCTTTCTGTTTCAGGAGACGCGCGCGATTCTGTCACCGGAACGACTGCTGAAGTTCCTTGAAACGAAGATGAAGACGCTCGGTACCTCGGCATGCCCGCCGTACCACCTGGCGATCGTGATTGGCGGTACCAGTGCCGAAACCACATTGAAAACCGTGAAACTGGCGTCGACGAAGTGGCTGGATACGCTGCCAACGTCGGGCAGCAAGGCAGGCCATGCGTTTCGCGACCTGGAAATGGAACAGAAGGTATTGGAACTGTCGCGAAATATCGGGATTGGTGCGCAGTTCGGGGGCAAGTACTTCTGCCACGACGTGAGAGTGATCCGGCTGCCCCGGCATGGCGCATCGTTGCCGGTGGGGATCGGCGTGTCATGCAGCGCCGACCGACAGATCCGGGCAAAGATCACGCCTGACGGAGTATTCCTGGAGCAACTGGAAACCGATCCGGCAAAGTACTTGCCAGAAACGACTGATGCGCACCTGCCCGATGACAGTATGGCGGTGAACCTCGATCGACCGATGGCCGAGGTCCGCGCGCAATTGTCCCGCTATCCGGTCAAGACCCGGTTGGCGCTCACCGGCACGATGGTCGTGGCGCGGGACATCGCGCACGCGAAACTGAAGGAACGCCTGGACAGCGGTCAGGGACTGCCGGATTACCTGAAGAACCACCCGGTCTATTACGCGGGCCCGGCGAAGACTCCAGAGGGCTATGCCACCGGCAGCTTTGGTCCCACCACGGCGGGCCGGATGGACAGTTACGTCGCCGAGTTCCAGGCAGCCGGCGGTTCGCTGGTGATGCTGGCCAAGGGAAATCGGTCCAAGGCGGTCAAGGATGCGTGCAAGACGTATGGCGGCTTCTATTTGGGCTCGGTCGGCGGCCCGGCCGCGCGACTGGCGCAGGACTGCATCCGCAAGGTCGAGGTGCTGGAGTATCCAGAACTCGGGATGGAAGCGGTCTGGCGAATTGAAGTGGAGAATTTCCCGGCGTTCATCGTGATGGACGACAAGGGGAACGATTTCTACGAGGGGCTGGAGTAAAGCTCCGTCCGATCCCACTCCATTGCTGCCAGGTGGTTGCGCTTTCCGCGCCTTGATTTGAAGTGATCGGATCGCCGCGAAAACGGCATAAATCTGAAGAGCCCGTCCGAGAACTACTCAATTGAGTTGAATAGGTTATCGATGACGCGGCGCTCGATTCTTATATGGAACGATTAGAACCGCGCGAACCCATCTGCGTTCATCGGCGTTCATCGGCGGTTGAAATCTTTCTTTTGCCCCCAGGGCCGCCAAGAAAAATAGCACCGCCGATGAACGCCGATGAACGCAGATGGTCCCCGACCGCGACCCTTTCTGGGAAAAGCTTGTCAACTTGGATTTGCCGTTGTTTATCAATTTGGTGATTCCGGACGGACACTTAAGAGCATGATTGCTTCAGGTTGATCCGCCCCACTCTCTCCGCCATTGCGAGCGAAGCGAAGCAATCTGCTCAACGCGCGGGATTATGGCGCAAACGTCTAAGCGAGTCTGCTGATTATATTTCGGCTTTCGGCATTCTGTCGGCATGGGCGATACATATGTTATTAGCGGTCCGACCGCGACGCGCGTGGAACTCCTGAGTCGCGCGCGATTCCTCGAAGACCAGGCAAGACAGACCCGCGCTGATCTTGCTCATATTGACGCGGCGCTTCGGTTATTCGATTCGCCAAATCCCCAACGAAAGGCCGGTCGCCGTGGTTCGGCTCCGGCGAGATGGCCCGGATGTGCCGCGAGGTTCTCCGCGATGCCACCGAACCGCTGTCGGCTGAGACCATGGTGCGCCAGATCATGGTGTCGAGAGGCAATGGACGCGGAGGACCGGCAACAGCGGTCCGCGATAATCCTGCGGACGCTACAGGCGCTGCACCGCATGGCCAAGCGTGACGACGTGACGCGGGTCGGGAAGGGTGTCGGGTGTTGTGGGCGGCGCCCGGCAAGTAGGCTTGCCCCTGTTGTAGCATGGAGTCATCGTCCTCTTGGGGATCATTGGGGGATGATAGTTTCATGCGGTGGTTGTTGCCACTTGGAGCGCTCTTAGCGCTTGGGATCATGTCGGCATGGATGGACCGACACCCGACGCCATTTCTGCAATTACAGAACCCGTTGCCGCAAAAAGCTCCATACATCCCAGCCGAACTACAACCCAATCGTGCTGCTCAAATCAAAGTAGCCACCCTTCGTCCACCACATAGCCCCGCGGATCCAATATCTGGACAACCACAGGAAGCGTCCCCTGGCTTGGCAAGCAACACCACAAAGGACAGTGATGCAGGCGCAGATGACAGTACCGAATTCTGGGTCGTGCTCGGGCACAAGATGAAGATTACCGATTCCCTCTTGGTTCTCGTGACTTTGTTGCTGGCGATTGCTACTGCGGCTTTGATTGGCGTCGGCTGCTGGCAAGGAAACAACCTCCGACGTCATGTTAACGCAATCCAGGCCGAATTCGCTGCCACTCATCGGCCTGAAATACGCGTCAAGCATATATGGTTGGATGATATACGAGGAAAGGACCCTGTCAAAGCCACGGTTCTTATTGTGAATAAAGGACGCTCGGTCGCAATCATGTCCTGCTTGTATATTGGAGTCACCATAACCAAAACGGGGGCATGGCTGCCAATTCCTGTGCCTAAACCCCACGAACGCCCGATGAATATGAGTGAACTCCGGTCGGGAATTACGATGGAAATGGCACTCCCCAATATACGAGAAGCACTGAATGAGAATGAAATCGAACATATTGTTAGCGGGGCAAATAAACCCTATTGTTTCGGGCAAATTGAATATGGGGACGCGGCGAAACCGCCAGGTCTCAGAACAACCGCCTTCTGTCGGCGTTTGGAAATTCTTCATCCCGGCACCGAGGAAGAAGTAATGCTTCTCCGAGTGTATAAAGACTCCAACTATGAATATGAAGATTAACGCGGCGCAGCCCGCGCGCACGGACGTTTTCATGACGTATCAACTATGGTGAGGATGTTGGGGGCGGTAGTGGCGGGACGGGAAAGCCTCCCCCCGCCGTTCACGGAGTTTTGTGTCTCTGCCAGTAGCGAGCCAACCCGTGGACTCGGCTTCTGTCTTGAACACACCGGACACGATGCGGCACTCGGGCGATAACCACGACCTTCCGTTTACCGGTCTGGTCTCTGGCTAGGCGGCGACGATTTAGACGTTTGAGCTTCGCGTCGCCGGGGGGAAGGCCATAACTCGTGTCGTATCCGTCATGGCCGGACCTGACCTGGCCATCGATCGCTGCAATTGCCGGTAAGTAGGCCACCAGTAGCGTCGGGATGTCGGCAGCATGTCACGAACTCTTGCGGGGCGGCAGAAGCAACCATGGAACCCGTCGCCCAGGCCGTGACATAGTGTGGCAGCTGGCCCCGACGGCCGACACCTCAGACCAGGGGTAGTAGATGCAACAACCGTTATCCACAGCATTTTGTGGTCGCGCGAGTGATTCCCATTGACCCGCCGTAACAGGCCCTCTACCGATTCGGAGTGACGATGACCGAGACTCGCCCCTTCATCCGATTGCGCGGCCGCTCCATCATGGCGCTGGTGCTGTCGCCGGAGCCACCTTTGGCAGGCTGGCTGGCTTCGCTCGACGCGCAGATCGAGCGGGCCCCGAACTTCTTTGACGGAAGGCCGGTGATCGTCGACCTCGGGACGCTGCCCAGGGAAACTGCGGACGTGGCGGGATTGATGCACGCGATCGCCGAGCGCGGTATTCACATCATTGGCGCCGAGGGCGCCCACGCATCCTGGCCGGGGCTGGAAGCCTGGGGACGAAAGCTGCCGGGCGGGGGTCAGTCGGCAAAACCGATCGAAGTCCCCGAACGAGCGCAGGCGGAGCCGGCCGCGCCCGCCGCGCGGCCAGCCGCCCCCGAACCATCCCCGCCGCCACAAATGCAATCCCCGACTGAGCCAGCCTCGCTGCTCATCGACCACGCTGTGCGCTCGGGTCAGTCGATCACATTCGAACAAGGCGATATCACCATCCTCGGCTCAGTCGCCTCGGGCGCCGAGGTCGTGGCAGGTGGCTCAATTCACGTCTACGGCGCGCTACGCGGACGAGCGATCGCCGGCCTGTCCGGCCGAACAGGCGCGCGGATCTATTGTCGTAAACTGCACGCGGAGTTGGTGGCGATTGACGGCGTCTATCAAACCGCCGAGGACATGCCGCCGGAGCGAATCGGCGCACCATCGTGTGCGTGGCTTGATGGCGATCTAATGCGAATCACCCCGATCGACTAAACGTGAATTGCCCAATCGGGGTTCTACTGAATCAGAAAGGGGATGAAGATGGCCAAAGTCCTGGTCGTGACCTCCGGCAAAGGCGGCGTCGGCAAGACCACCACAACCGCCGCTCTGGGGGCGGCGTTGGCCCAGGCCGGAGAAAATGTCGTTGTCGTCGACTTTGATGTCGGATTGCGCAACCTCGACCTGGTCATGGGTGCGGAACGGCGAGTCGTTTACGATATGATAAATGTGATCCAGGGCGACGCCAAACTGGCGCAGGCGCTGATCCGCGACAAACGCATCGACACGCTCTCGTTGCTGCCCGCGTCACAGACTCGCGACAAGGACGCACTGACCGAGGCTGGAGTCGCGTCGATCATCGAACAGCTTCGGGAGAAATTCGACTGGATCATCTGCGACAGTCCGGCCGGGATCGAGAAGGGTGCGATGATGGCCATGCGCTATGCCGATATCGCAATCGTTGTCACCAACCCCGAGGTGTCGTCAGTGCGCGATTCCGATCGCATCATTGGCATGCTCGACTCGAAAACTGCAAAGGCTGAGCGCGACGAGCGAATTGAAAAGCATCTCTTACTTACCCGTTACGACGCCGGGCGTGCCGCGCGCGGTGAGATGTTGAAAACCGACGACGTGCTGGAAATCCTGTCGATCCCGCTGCTCGGGATTGTGCCGGAAAGCGTGGATGTGCTGAACGCCTCCAACCTCGGCTCGCCGGTGACGCTTAACAGTCCGACGAGCCCGGCGGCGAAGGCGTATTTTGATGCGGCGCGGCGGCTGCGCGGCGAGAAATTCGAGGTGGCCATACCGATCCAACGCAAAAGCCTTATGGGCCGGTTATTCGGCCGGAGGGCCGTAGCATGACTTTTGGGGGCATGAACCTCGGTAGCATGAACCTGCTGACGCTGTTTCGCCGACAACGGACGGCTCCCGTTGCGCGCGAACGGTTGCAGGTGCTGCTGGCACATGAACGGATGGCAGCGGGTAATTCCGAATTGCTGAACGTGCTGCGAGAGGAAATTCTCGCAGTGATTGCCAAACACATCACGGTCGATCGTGACAAGGTGAACGTCAAATTCGACCGTAGCGCGAGCTCGTCAACCTTGGAGATCGATGTGGAGATGCCCGCGATCATGCCAATGGGGCAGCCACAGACCGCCGGCGCAGCCGCGGCCTGACGCCGACCACGATCGCAATCACCGTGCCGCATTCGGGTCGGGCTGATCCGCCTGTCATCTGAAACGCTACCGGTCTGTTCTCCCGGACCTCAGCCGCTATGCTACCGACTTAACCGGGCTGAGGAACACGCCATGGATCCGACATTCCTGCCGGCTGTGAAGCTGGCCGAGATGACCCGGCGCCGTGAAATCGGCTGTATGGAACTGCTTGATCATTATATCGCCCGGGTCGCGCGGCTGGATGGACCGATCAACGCGGTCGTGGTGGCAGACTTCGACCGCGCGCGCGAGCGAGCCAGGATGCTGGATCAGGCAACCGAGCGGTCGGCGCCACTCCTCGGCGTGCCGATGACCGTCAAGGAGAGCTTCGATGTTGCAGGCCTGCCATCGACCCTTGGCCATCCTGAACGGCGCCATCACCGTGCCAGAGTCTCCTCCCTTGCAGTGCGGCGATTGGAGGCAGCCGGCGTAGTAATCTTCGGCAAGACCAACGTGCCGGTCGATCTGGCGGATTGGCAAAGCTATAACCCGCTGTACGGGACCACCTGCAATCCGTGGAATCAGGACCATACCGCCGGCGGATCCTCGGGTGGTTCCGCGGCGGCCCTGGCAGCCGGCCTGACCGGCCTTGAACTGGGCAGTGACATCGGTGGGTCGATCCGTGTGCCAGCCCATTTTTGCGGCGTGTTCGGCCATAAGCCGACGTGGACTTTGTGCCCGGGCTATGGCGATCCTGCGACCAGCCCGGCAGCCCCCACTGATATCGCTTCGCTTGGACCAATGGCGCGCTCGGCTGACGATCTCGCCGTCGCACTGAATGTGCTCGCTGGACCCGACCCGGACGAGACCGGTCTACAGCACATGCTGCCTCCACCTCGTGCCGTCAGCCTGAAGGCGCTGCGTGTCGCAATATGGTCGCACGAACCCGGCCAGGAAACCGATTCCGAAATCGTCGCCGCGATCGAGGCGATGGCAACGGAACTCGAACGTTTGGGCTGCACGGTCAGCCGTTCGGCGCGTCCGGCATTCGATGCGACCGAGGCGTTTCATATTTTCTTGCAGGCTCTTGATGCCGGCTGGAGCGCGCGGGCGACCGAGGAAGTTCTGCAGGCGAAACGGCAACGGCTCGCCACGCTCGACCCGAATGACATCTCTGCTGATGCGGTGATGGCACGGGCCACTGATATGCCGCACCGGGACTGGCTCGTGCTGAACGAGCGGCGCATGAAGTTACGCAGGCTGTGGAGCGCGTTCTTTCGCGAATGGGACGTTGTGCTGACTCCCGTAATCAACACTGCCGCGTTACCGCATCTGCAGGAAGGCAAGTCGATTGCGCAGGGGAAGTTACAAGGGGTTCCACGCCACATTCAAACGGGACCGGTGTGGGAACGTCAGGTTGCGGTGAATGGGCGCATCGTTGCATACAACGAAATGTGCTTCTGGCCCGGTCTCGTGGGTGGTTTCCACCTGCCCGCGACCGTGGCGCCGATCGGGCTCACCAAGGCCGGGCTGCCAATCGGAGTGCAGATCGCCGGGCCGATTTATGGCGATCGAACAACGCTTATGGCCGCGTCCCTGTTCGAGCAAGCAGGTTACACGTTCCGGCCGCCCGTCCTCGATGCATAACCCGGGCTTTAGCAAAGCGAGAACACCTGTCATATGATCCGGATACGATCCGTTCACAGGGAGATTCGATCCGATGCGCGTCACCCGCCGCGCGCAAGCGGCCGAGGAAGCTTTCCGTCCCCTGGCCGAGGACGGATGCCCGATGATCAAAGCCTGACCGAACCACCGCCGGCTCTCTACTGCGCCAGAAATCCGCCGTCGATTACCAGTTCCGTGCCGGTAATGAACGACGCCTCATCCGAGGCCAGGAACAGCACGCCGTTGGCAACGTCGATCGGTTCACCAAGCCGGCGCAACGGTGTCGCGGCGATCTTCGAGGCCCGCCCCGCCTGGTTCGTCGCATTCAGCATCGGCGGTAAATATCCCGGATGCACCGAGTTGACCCGCACCCCGTGCGGTCCATACCGGCACGCCGCCGCTTTGGTGTACAGCCGCACCGCGCCCTTCGACGCGGAATATCCCGGGTGCCCATCCGCACTGCCCACGAACCCCATGATCGAGGAAATATTAACGATCGAGCCCCTCCCCGCCGTCATCATTGCTGCTGCCGCCAATTTCGTGCCCAGGAAGACACCGGTTGCGTTGACGTCCAGCAACTTTTTCCAGCCCGAAATGTCATCGTGATCGCCGACCGCGCTGCCGCTGATGCCGGCATTGTTCACCAGGATATCCAGGCGACCGAATTCTCGTAATGTTTCAGCAATGACATGTTGCCAGTCTGACTCGGACGTAACGTCGCAGCGGATGAACCGTGCCCGTCCCTGACCCGCGCTGATGTCGGCCGCCACAGCCTCACCCTTGTTGATCACGTCGGCAATCACCACCGCGGCGCCCTCCCGCGCGAACAGGCGCGCCTCGCACTCTCCCATGCCATGTGCGCCACCGCTTATGATGGCGACTTTGCCTTGCAGACGCATTGTTTCCTCCGGTTCTGGCCAGATGCTGATCTTCGTCCTGCCGTGTGGCCCGTGCAACCTCAACCGCGCGGAGCGGCAGCGCGACGCAATCGGTCGTTGATCGCACGCCCGAGGCCAATATCCGGAACCGGCATGGCAGCGATGCCCCGCAGACCACGGCGCTGGCCTTCCGCATCCAGCCATCGCAGACCGTCGAACAGTCGCGCCGCTGCCTCAATAACGTCAGCAGCTTCGCTCAATTGAAAGATCACACCGGTACCATTGCAGGGTTTGCCAAACGCCAGCAAAGCCTCATCGTTCGCAACCGCCGCCGCATCCATCCGAACCGGCAACAATGGTGCATAGTGCGACACCAACTGGCCTGGCGATCGCAACGCCTGTGTCCCGGCCAGCGGTACTCCGTGTTCAATCGGTCCGATGACTGCCTCCAGTGCCTCCTTGGTCACGCCGCCGGGCCGTAACAAAATTGGCTGCGCCCCGGACACATCAAGCACGGTGGACTCAACGCCGACCTCACAAGGACCGCTGTCGAGCACTGCTGCAATCCGGCCACGCAACCCATCCAGTACATGCGCCGCAGTGGTCGGACTGACCTGACCAGAACGATTGGCCGAGGGTGCGGCCACCGGTCGATTCACCGCGCACAATAAAGCAAGCGCATCACGGTGCCTCGGCACTCGTACCGCCAGCGTATCCAGACCAGCTCCTGTAATCAGCGTCACGCGACACCGCGTTCGCCTGGGCAACACCAATGTCAACGGCCCGGGCCAGAAAACCGCGGCAAGCGAACGTGCAATCTCGTTAGATGTCACATCCTCAAATGCCGCCTCTGCCGCCGGGTAATGAGAAATCAACGGATTAAATCTGGGCCGGCCTTTCGCAGCGAATATCCCTGCCACCGCGGCAGCGTTGGTCGCGTCACCGCCGAGTCCGTAAACCGTTTCGGTACCAAACGAAACCAGCGCGCCACTGCGCAACAATTCAGCCGCACGCGCGATGCCGTCAGGATTGGCCGCCAGAGTCTCAGTCATGTGCGTGCAATAGCCGCCCCCAAGGCTATGGCAAACCCCCAATGGCAAACCCCCGATGGCAAACCCCCGATGGCAAACCCCCAATGGCAAACCTGGGGCCTCCGGTCTACTGTCATCCGCCGCAACCAATCCGGGGGATCCACATATCATGCTCGACATCGCTTTCGTCAGGCCGTCCTTGCCGAAATCCGGTGCGCTGGTACTGCTCGTGCACGAAGGCGAGAAGCCATCTGGAGTATGGCAACAGGCCGACGAGGCGACCGGCGGAGCAGTCGCGCGGGCCCTCGAAGTCGCCGACTTCAACGGCGGCAAAGGCAAGAGCGTCACGATCCTGGCCCCAGGTGCGGGTCTTTCCCGTGTGGTCGCTGTCGGTCTGGGCAAACCCGCGGAAGTCACCGGTCGTGGACTGAACGAAGCGGGGGGGACTGCTGTGGCAGCGCTGTCGCGCGATGGCACCGCCGCTATTGCCACCGGCACACTTACACCGGAACAGTCGGCCGATATGGCTCTGGGCGCCGTTTTGAAAGCCTATCGCTTCGATCGTTATCGTACCAAGGAAAAAGCTGAAGATAAACCGAAGCTGTCGAAACTCTCTCTCTTAACCGGCGATACCGCCAAGGCCCGCGCACTATGGGAACGTAACAAAGCCGTGGCCGAAGGCGTGTTTCTGACGCGGGACCTGGTCAGCGAGCCACCCAACGTCCTCAATCCGGCCGAGATGGCGGAACGTTGCAGGAAACTGACGTCGCTGGGCCTGAAGGTTGAAGTGTTGGGTCCCAAGGAAATGCAGAAGCTCGGCTTCGGTGCCTTACTTGGCGTCGCACAAGGCAGCGTGAACGAGCCACGCATGGTCGTGATGCATTGGAATGGTGGCAACGGCGGCAAAGGCAAAGCCAAGGAAAAACCCGTGGCGTTCATCGGCAAGGGCGTGACCTTCGACACCGGCGGCATCAGTATCAAGCCCGCCGGCGGCATGGAGGATATGAAGTGGGACATGGCGGGCGCCGGCACTGTCATCGGCCTGATGGCGGCACTTGCCGGACGGAAAGCCAAGGTCGACGCAGTCGGACTTGTTGGCCTTGTTGAGAACATGCCGTCCGGCACTGCACAGCGGCCGGGCGACGTGGTGAAGAGCTACTCCGGGCAGACGGTCGAGGTGATCAATACCGACGCTGAAGGACGTCTTGTACTGGCCGATGTACTGTGGTATGCTCAGGAAAAGTTCGACCCGAAATTCATGATTGATCTGGCGACATTGACCGGTGCCATCATTATTGGCCTCGGTCATGAGCACGCTGGTTTGTTCAGTAATGATGACGGACTTAGTCAGAAGCTGACCGCGGCTGGTCTTGAGATTGGCGAGAAACTCTGGCGCATGCCGTTGGACGAGGAATACGACAAGCAAATCCGTTCCGAGATCGCCGACATGAAGAACATTGGCGGGCGGCCCGCGGGATCAATCACGGCCGCCCAGTTCATCCAACGCTTTGTGAACAAGAAGCCCTGGGCGCATCTGGATATCGCCGGCATGGCCTGGAGCACCAAGGACGCTCCCTGCACGCCCAAGGGCGCCACGGCGTTCGGAGTGCGGCTGCTGGATCGTCTGGTGGCGGATCATTACGAAGGATAACGCCGCATTGTGGTCGAGTTCGGCTTTTATCATCTGACCCGGACCACTCTGCCTGAGGCTCTGGCGCGACTGCTTGACCGCACACTGAAGGCCGGCCAGCGGGCGTTGGTGCTCTGCCCGGACGCGGCACGGCTGAAGGCCTTGGACACTGCGTTGTGGGCCTGTGCCGAACCCGCCTGGCTGCCACATGGCACGGCGGCAGACGGCGATCCCGATTTGCAGCCGGTTTGGCTGAGCACCGAGCCGGAGCCCGCCAACGGTGCGCAATTCCTGTTCCTGGTGGATGGAGCGGACACGAACCAATGTGGTGCGTTCAGTCGGGTGTTCGATTTGTTCGACGGGAATGATCCGGCGAAAGTGGCTGCCGCACGCGATCGGTGGCGTGCAGCCAAGGACGACGGAAATGCACTGACTTATTGGAAACAAGGTCCCCGCGGCTGGGAGAAAGCGGGGTGACGTCGAACGGTTGAAACTACCGTCGCTTCGTCCCGGTTTTCGCAGGAAGCAACCACCATTTCACCGGCTCCGGTTCAACTTCCGGCTCGGCGTGAACGGTGGGAGGTCGACCACGGCGGGCCGGAATCCGCTCGATCGGATCGCGAAGCCGTGGTGCCGCCGCAATCTCGTAAGGGACCGCCGGCGCGGCCTCTTCCGTTGCTTCTCGCAAGAGGCGTTCTGCCAGTTTCCGTGCGCGGCGTTCCTCGGTCAGTTCGGCTCGCATCGCGCGCATGTCTTCCTCGATGTCGCTCGCGCGGGTCTCTGCCTCCAGCAGGCGCTCGGCGCCAGTCGCCAGTTCTTCCTTAAGCGCAACGATCTCGTCGAGATGACGCCTGCTCGCCGCGACGGCCTCATTTTTCGCGAGGTCATTGTGGCCGATCTTGGTTTGTAATGCCTGCAGCGCCGCCTGGGCTTCGTGCAATGCCCGCTCCGCGCGTTCGCGTCCGGCGGTTTCAGCGGCCAATGCAGCTTCAACCCGCTGCAGGCGACTGGAAGTTGGAGCGGCCTGCCCGCCGCCTGGATGGGCGGCATCGGGAATGTCGCGCCGCACCACCGTCACCGGAACTTCGCCATCCTGCACGAAGCGCCGACGATGCACGCCCTGCATAAACCCGCCACCGGCACGCTGTGCCGGCTCGGACCGCTCACTCTCGGGACGCGGCCTGGGCGCGTCCCCATAAAGGCCCAGAGCGCGACGCATTTGCTGTTCAGCGTCATCCATTGGAGGCGCTGTGGAGGGGGATTGTGGTTGCTCTCGCGGCAGGCTCATACGCTGGCCCTGATCCGCTTGCGGTTTCAACTGGTCGTTCAAGTTGATCACCCGGTTAGATTGCGACGTCGCACACCATTGATCGACCTACGCTGCAGGGATTCGCAAGCACGCACCCCTGGTCAAAAAGCGAACCCGGCGGAACAGGGTTCACACTTGTATGTCGTACCAATTATGTCACACATTATTGTCTATATCGATGCTACGTCAGGCGTCGGCCCTTGAGCAAATTGTGTTCGGCTGGCGGTTGGGTTGGGAACCATAACGCTGGCCTTCGGACCTAATTCCGCAAAGCGTAGCATCGGTCCCCTAACCGATCCTAAAGCCGAGCGCAAGCCCCTGTTTTCCTCTGCGCCATAATTTGGTTGATCCTGACCAACTCTCCTGACGACAGACCATACGAGAAACGGCGTTGATCATTCGTTAATTTCTCAGCAATTCCGTCAACCCATCTGATAATTGACTGACTCTGTTACGACGCCGCCTCCAATGCTTCCTCTGCCGCAAGCCACTGTGCTTCGACGGCTTCCGCTTCGCGCCGGATTGATGCCAGACGTGCATTCGCAGCTGCAATATCATTCGCCCGCCCCACAGCATACAAGGCGGGATCAGCAAGTTTCACCTCGATCGCCACACGCTCGGCGGTTAACTGTGCGAGCCGCGCCTCAGCATCTTTTGCCTGCTTTCGTAATGGCGCAAGTGCCGCCCGAGCTGCTGCACGCTCGCGCCGGTCATCTTTGCGGCCGGGAATTTCAGCTTTTCCCGTGGGCCGCCCCCGCTCCGCCAACAACGAACGGTAATCATCGAGGTCGCCATCGAACGGACGCACCGTCCGATCCGCCACCAGCCATAAGCGGTCGGCTACCAGCTCCACCAAATGCGGATCGTGTGTGATCAGCAAAACGGCGCCTTCAAAGTCGGCCAACGCTTTAACCAATGCCTCGCGCGCATCAATGTCCAGATGGTTTGTCGGTTCGTCCAGAATAAGCAACTGCGGCGCGTCCCGGGTGGCGAGCGCCAGCAACAGCCTGGCCTTTTCGCCGCCCGACAAATTCGCCACCGGGGTTTCCGCGCGCGCAGCATCAAGACCGAACCTGGCGAGTTGCGAGCGCAGGACTGTCTCCGTCGCGCGCGGCATAACCCGTGCCATGTGATCGACCGGGTTTTCGTCCAGCACCAGTTCGTCGGTCTGGTGTTGCGCGAAATACCCAACCCGCAGCTTCGGCCCACGCCTGAGTTCCCCACAAAGCGGATCGAGACGCCCGGCCAGAAGTTTCGCCAGCGTCGATTTCCCGTTGCCGTTCGCGCCGAGCAGCGCAATGCGATCGTCCATATCGATGGTCAGCGACAGGTCACACAACACCGGCACACCATCGTAACCAACATCGACGTGCTGCAATGCAAGAACGGGAGGAGCGATCCGCGCCGGTTCCGGAAACACAAAACGGGTCGGTGTGTCCTCGATGACGTTTTCAATTTGCGGCAGACGCGCCAGCGCTTTGATCCGCGCCTGCGCCTGCCGCGCTTTGCTGGCTTTGTAGCGAAACCGGTCAATAAACGATTGAATATGCGCCCGCTCCGCAGCGATCCGCTCAACTGCGCGGGTCTGCTGCAAGGCTTTTTCGGTTCGGATACGCACGAATTCGTCAAAGCCACCAGGCGTCAGCGATATCTTGCCACGGTCGAGATGGGCGATAGCCTCCACCGCGCGATCGAGCAAACCGCGGTCATGGGAGACCACCAGCGCAGCTCCGGGAAAGCGGGCAAGCCAGCCCTCCAGCCACAGCGTAGCCTCCAGGTCGAGGTGGTTGGTCGGCTCGTCGAGCAGCAGCAGGTCCGGATTGGCAAACAGCGCCGTCGCCAGTGCCACGCGCATCCGCCAGCCACCGGAGAACGATGATACCGGCCGTGCCTGCGCTGCCTCATCGAAGCCAAGTCCGGCGAGGATGGTGGCGGCACGCGCAGGCGCTGAGTCGGCACCAATGGCACGCAGCCGCTCATGGATTTCCGCCAGCCGCAGCGGGTCGGCGCGTTCGACTTCGGCCAGCAGAGCGAGGCGTTCAGGGTCGCCCTCCAGCACGGTGTCGAGCAGGCTGGCGGGACCCTCCGGCGCCTCCTGCCGCACGGTCGCGATACGGGTATTCCTGGCGAACCGCATGTCGCCGCCATCGAGCGCGATCTCGCCCACAATCGCGCGGAGCAGCGTGGATTTGCCGGCGCCATTGCGTCCGACAAGGCCGATGCGCCGGCCGGGGTCGATCGTGAGATCGGCCCCGTCCAACAGAGTTCGGCCACCAAGCCGGATGATGGCACCAGAAATGACCAGCAGAGACATGAGTTGAGCGAGAGACCGTAAAAGCAGCGCGTTGTGATGGTCTCGCCGATCCTAACGCGTTTTTCGGCACGACAGAACCTCCATTGGAGGTCCCGCCGATTTGCCATCAGACGCGGGTTGATGGGGACGGCGGGGTGACGCCCTTGTTGTTGTATGCCGTGACAACGCCGACCACATCCGTCGCAACCGCCTGCCCGGCGGTTTGCAGCGCAGTGTTCTCCGGCCAGACGAGACCGATCACCCCCGCCAGTAGCAACGGCGCGGCGCCGGCCCAGGTCATGCCGCCGGAAAGGACGGAAAGAAGGGTGCCGGAGAGGACCATGACCCCGTGGCCTGTCGTCACCTCGCCAAACCAGGTCTTTAACGAATTGAGCACGATATGTTCTCCAAAAAGGGTGCGGACAGGCCGCATATTAGGAAATTCATCTGACCATGAAATCGCGTCAAGGTAATTTCACCTATATCATCATGCGACTGTACACGTTAGGTTCTCATTCGAAGGTTTCATCAAACGAACCCGAGAGCACACCATGAAGATCACCGCCGTTGAGTCGTACTGGACCCGAATACCCTTCGACATGGGCGGCAAACCCGCAGTCATGGGCGGTTTGAACTGGCAGTCCATGAACTCGGTCTGGCTGCGAATCGTCACTGATCAAGGGCTTGTGGGCTGGGGTGAAGGATTCGGTCACGCGTCGGCTGCCACAACCATGACCGTATTGAATACCCAACTTGCGCCCGCACTTCTGGGCCAGGACGCGCGAGACATCGCCGGTCTGCGCCTGCGCCTCAGCAAGGCGTTCCATGGCTTCGGGCGCAACGGCCCGCATGTGTTTGCGCTTTCGGCGCTGGACATCGCGTTGTGGGATCTCGCCGGCAAGGCGGCAGGGCAACCATTGTGGCGGCTTTTGGGCGGCACCCCGGTCGGATCGATGCCGAGCTACGCCAGTCTGCTGCGCTACGGCGAGGCCAGTCTGGTCGCCGCCGCCTGCGAGCGCGCCATCGGCCAGAGCTACCGCGATATCAAGTTGCACGAGATCACTGTCCCCGAGATCGCTGCAGCCCGGGCGGCGATTGGTCCCGAGGCGAAGCTGATGGTGGACACGAACTGCCCCTGGACCGTCTGGCAGGCGATCGAAATGGCGCATCGGATGCAGCAATCCAGCCTGACCTGGTTGGAAGAACCAGTGTGGCCGCCAGGCGATCACACCGGCCTTGCGCGCGTACGTCGAGAGGGCGGGCTGCCGATTGCCGCCGGAGAAAACGCTGCCGGCTTGCACGATTTCCGCGCCGCCTTCGAGGCGGGCGCACTCGATGTCGCGCAGCCCAGTGTGATCAAAATCGGCGGACCCTCGGCCATGGTAGAAATTGCTGCGCTGGCGAAGGCATTCGGCGTGCGCATGGTGCCCCACAACGCATATTTCGGGGCCGGCTTCCTGGCGTCACTGCATTGCAACGCCGCCCTCGCCCCGGACGCGCCGTTCGAGCGGCTGTTCATCGACCTGGAAGCCAGCCCCTATCACGACCTGGTCGTCGCCAAAGGAGGCCGAGTGACAGTTCCGGACGGTCCCGGTCTGGGCTGCGATCCGGACATGTCAGTCATGCAACGTTATCAGGTCGCAGAACCTGGCATCCACCGCGCCTGACGCCACGCCCAAGGTGGCGCTCTCGATACGATGCCGGCATCAAACAGCCACGCACGTTTGCCCTGGCCGGCGCTCGACTACCGCCGTAACCCTCAGACAGGCTCGAACCAAAAATCCAGCACGTCACCCTTGCGCTGCTCGGCGAATTTCGTAACCACCCTGGTGCCGATCGCGAGCCTGGTAGCCGCCTCGCGGGGATTGGTCAGATCGACACCCTTGAAATACCCGCCAAGTGCCGTGTCGGCGCCATCCAACAACACATAGCCGAATGCATAGGGTGGCTCCGGCAGATTGTTGAATTGTTCATATACGAACGTGAACGCCTCAATGCGTCCGGCGGGCCCCACCTCCACCCACTCCGTCGTCGGCAACAGCGTTTCATCTGAAAACGCCCTGGGCGGCACCAGCACCTTGTTGGTCTTCGCACAACGCCGGCCAAACAGCTTGCAATTATCACGAATTTGGGTAAAGAAATAACTCGCCGTCGCACCCAGCGCGTGATCGTAGGTGATGTTCCAGACTTCCTGGCGGCCGAGAAGTTCCACTTGCATCTCCTGATTGCTCATGCCTCGATCACCATTGTGCCGAAGATCTGGTGATCGCCGCCGTTGCCGCTCGCGATGCCCACTCGGGCCCCCTCGACCTGGTGCGCCCCTGCCCTGCCCCACACTTGTAATGCCGTCTCCGCCACCCGTGCCATGGCGGTCACCGCGATGGCATTGGTGCACAGCGTCCCGCCCGAGGGATTGACCGGGAGCCGTCCGCCAAGTTCGAATTCGCCATCGCGCACCCGCTTCACCGACTCACCCGATTTCGCAACGAGGCGGGCAGCATCGATCGCGTGGTACTCGGTGTTGCTGAACGGCGCGTAAAGTTCCGCGATGTGCACCTGGTTCGCCGGATCGGTGATGCCTGCCATCCGATAAGATTGCTCGAACGAGCGCCCAAGTGCGTACGCATCGGCGTGTTCGGCGGTGGGATTTGTCCCCATGCGGTCGCCCATCCAGTAGGTTTCTGCCCGGCAGGCCACCCCGGTAATCCACACCGCATCGAGCTTGTTGTCGCGAATGAATTGCTCCGACGCCAACACCATCGCCGCGCCGCCTGAGGACTGCGGACAGCAATCCATCAACTTAATCGGCCAGGAAATGACGCGGGATTCCATCACTTCATCGATTGTTACCACCTTGCGCAAATGGGCCCGGGGATTCAGAGCAGCCTGACGACGATTTTTCACCGTCACATAGGCCATGTCCTCCTCTGTCATGCCATAACGTTGCATATAACGCACCGCAGACATGGCCAGCATGTTGATGGTGCCAAGCGGTAATGCGCGTTCGTAGGTGGGATCCCAGATTTTATTCAACACGGTTTGCGAATCGCCGCATTCTCCGACCTTGTCGGCACCTGCCGTTAGCACGACGTCGCAAACGCCCGACGCGATGTGATAATACGCGGCGGTGACCGAGGATATTCCGGTTGCGCCGCCGGTATTGATGCGCAGAAACCGCTTGTTGCGTCCGCCGACTGCATCGACGCCGAGCCGTTCCGCGTTGCCGATCCCAACCATAGCGTCCGGCGACAGTGAATAGACCACCGCATCGATCGCATCGAAATCCAGTTTGGCATCCAGCATTGCCGGTACCACGGCCTCCCGCACCAGGTCGGGATAGCTCGCATCGTCGCGCCGCGAACGAAAATTCGACTGGCCGATGCCAATGATACCGACCCGATCCCTGTCCTTGGCGCCGCTCATGACGCCCCCAATACGATCGCGGATTGGTATTGCATGGCGAACCCACTACCGGCGTGCGCCAGACCCAACCGAGCGCCCTCAAGCTGGTGCGGACCGGCGCAGCCGCGAACCTGGTTGGCGATTTCCGCGATGCGGATCATGCCGGTGCAGAACACGGGATTAAAGGTGATGACGCCACCGGACAGGTTGACCGGCAGGCGCCCACCGCGGGCGAACCAGCCGTCTGCCATCCGGGCCGCGATGGTGTCACGCGGCGCCAGGCCAAGCGCGTCATAGGCGATCAGTTCCGCATATGCCGTCGCGTCGGTGATCTCCACCACGTCGAACGCGGCGGTTGGATCGATGACTCCTGCCTCGGTGTATGCCTGGCGTGCCGCTGCAACCAACGCCGGTGCCAACGCCAGATCGCGATCGCCGAGAAACGCCGCCTCGGTGGCCCAGCCCATGCCGTGGAGCCATGCGGGGTTTTTGCAGCTGTGCTCAGCGACGAAGGACTCGCCCGCCAGCACCATTGCCACCGCACCGGTGACCGGTTGCGTCGTCAGGCGTTCCGTCAACGGCCACCGCGCTGGTCCGGCGCGCGGTCGCGCCGGCGGATCAGGCCAGGCGACTGCGCCGTGTCGGCGGTTCTTCGCTGCCACGGCTTCGGCGAACACCCAGGCGTTGGGCCACACATGGTTCAACGCCGAGGCCTGCAACGCATGGGCGGACAACTCGTCCAGCGGCAAGGCACGATGAAAATACGGATCGGCGCCGAGACGTTGTGCCTCCGACATGGACGACGCTTCGGTCGGGCTCCAGGAAACCACCAACTGTGTGCTGAAGTGACCGGATGCCACCCGCAGCGCACCCAGGACAAAAGCATGCTCAGAGGCGGACGGGGTCGAAAGAATATCCCGATCCACACCTCCGGTGGGACCAGAGGCCATCATCACGGAAATCGCTCGTCCGTCGAATTGATCGTTGCAGCCAACGACGATGCCGTCGATATCCTCGATCACCAGGCCAGCATCCGCGAGCGCCGCCTGGGAAATGTCGTAAATGATCTCCTCCAGCGAGCGATCGCGGCCGATAATGGCCGGTCGTATCGCGCAACCAATGACTGCCGGACGAACTCGATATGCCATCCTCTTACATCCCGCCGGGGTAACTGGGTCCACCGCCACCCTCGGGCGTTACCCAATTGATGTTTTGCGTCGGATCCTTGATGTCGCAGGTTTTACAATGCACGCAGTTCTGCGCGTTGATCCGCAGTTGCGGTTTGCCGGCAATCTCTTCAATTTCATAAACCCCCGCAGGGCAATATCGCGTTTCGGGACTGGCATATTTTTTGAAGTTGACCGCGATCGCCTTCTTTGGGTCGAGCAATTGAAGATGCGACGGCTGGTTTTCCTCATGATTGGTATTGCTGATGAACACCGAACTCAACCGGTCAAACGTCAGCTTGCCATCCGGCCTCGGATATTCGATCGGCCTGACCTGCGACTTCTCCATCAGCGTCTCGTTGTCGGCATGCGCATGATGGAAGGTCCACGGCGCGCGGCCGCGGAACAGGTAGGTGTCGATCGCAGAATAGGCCAGGCCGCCCCACATGCCCCATTTGGCGAATGCCGGCCGGATATTGCGGACACGGCTCAGCTCATCCCACACCCAGCTCTCGCGCAATGCCTCCGGGTAAGCCGTTATCTCGCCGGGATACGACCCTACCAGTGCATCGATCACGGCTTCGGCAGCCAGCATCCCGCTCTTCATCGAGGTATGTGTGCCCTTGATTTTCGCGACGTTCACGAACCCCGCCGAGTCGCCGATCAACGCGCCACCCGGAAAGGTCAGTTTCGGGATCGACTGTAGTCCGCCCTCGTTGAGTGCGCGGGCGCCGTACGAAATGCGACGGCCTCCCTCGAAATGACCGCGCACGTCTGGATGGGTTTTGAAACGCTGCATCTCCTCGAACGGCGACAGATAGGGATTGCTATAATCGAGACCTATCACGAACCCGTAGGAAACGAGGTTCGTGCCGAAATGATACACAAACGATCCGCCATAGGTCCCGGCATCCATCGGCCAACCGATCGAATGCACGATCAGACCCGGCTTATGGTTTTCCTCGGGGATTTCCCACAACTCTTTGATGCCGATCGCATAGGTCTGCGGGTCGTGGCCGTCGCGGAGATCGAAGCGGTGGATCAGTTGTTTGCTCAACGATCCGCGGCAGCCTTCGGCAAACAGGGTGTATTTCGCGCGCAGTTCCATACCGCGCTGGAAATTTTCCGTGGGCCTGCCATCCCTGCCAATACCCATGTCGCCGGTGGCGATGCCGACGATGCGGCCATCTTCCGCCAGTAGTTCCGCGGCCGCGAAACCGGGATAGATTTCCACGCCGAGCTCCTCCGCCTGGATGCCGAGCCAGCGAACGAAATTGCCGAGAGACACAATGTAATTGCCATGATTATGCATTTGTGGCGGGGTTGGCAGGCGAGTGGAATTGGCTTCGGTCAACCAAAGGAATCGATCCTCGCGCGCCGGTGTGTCCAGCGGCGCACCCCTCGCCGCCCAATCGGGGATGAGTTCGTTCAGCGCTCGCGGCTCAAGCACGGCACCCGACAGGATGTGGCCGCCGAGCTCGCCAGCTTTTTCTACAAGGCATACGGCGCAGTCGGGCGACAGCTGTTTCAGCCTGATCGCCGCCGCGAGGCCGGCTGGCCCACCGCCGACGATCACCACGTCGAACTCCATAGCTTCGCGTGGGGGCAGGTCGTCAGGCATGGTCGGCTCCTCCGGTTCTTCCACTTCATAACGGAGACCGGGATGGTTGCGCAAAGGCCCGGACCGGGGCACGAGAGTGCGATGGACGCATTAGGGTTAATGCTGCTGCAGATGGAGTGGGGCGCTGATGAGGCGCTGGACGAATCTCCGGTCGACCGGTTGCGTCCGGCGCCGGCTGCGGTGGTCCGGCCTCCACCGGCACGGATCAGGCCCGAGCCCGAGCGCCCGGTTGGCACGCCGGTGGAACGCGCGATCCGGGCAGCAGCGCAAGCGGATTCGCTCGATGCGTTGAAGGCGGCGATTGCCGGGCTCGAAGGCTGCCCGCTCCGGGACATGGCAACCAACATGGTGTTCGCGGCCGGCAATCCCGATGCGGACGTGCTGCTGATCGGCGGCGCGCCTGGTGCCGATGAGGACCGCTCCGGGGTTCCATTCTCCGGGCCGGAAGGCGCGTTGCTCAATCAGATGTTGGCCAGCGTCGACCTGAAGCGCGAGGCATTGCTGTTGGCACCTTTGATCCCCTGGCGTCCACCCGGTGGGCGGGTGCCCAATCCGGGTGAGTTGCAGTTGTACCGGCCATTTCTTGCCCGACTGATCGCCCTCACGGCACCGTCGCGGATTGTGTTTTTCGGCTCCTTGGCGGCAAGCACCGTGCTTGGCGCGGCACAACGAGGCCGCACGATCGGGTGGGTCGAAATGACCGTCGAAGGGCGAGCAACCCCGGTGCTGGTATTGCCGGCACTCGGCGATCTGCTGAAGACACCAGCGCGGCGAAAGGATGCCTGGGCTGGAATGCGATTGTTGCGGCGAGCGTTGGACGCATAAGTGAACCGGGGATCCGAATTCCGGTCCACTGTTCTTCCATGGCAAATCCGGCGCCCGCCAGCAACGCGATTGCCCGGAGCAGCGCAGACCGCTACACCCCTCCTGAAAGGGAGCGGCCGTATGAACGACACCATCATCCACGGTTCCACCACTGCCGGCGCCGAACAGGATCGGCAAGCTCGCGTCGATCTCGCTGCCGTCTATCGCCTGCTGGCCAGCCATGGCTGGGGCGACGTGATCTTCAATCACGCGGCGATGCGGGTCCCGTCCAATCCGCGGCACTTTCTCATCAAGCGTCACGAATTGCTTTACACCGAGGTCACCGCGTCCAACCTCGTCGAGGTTAGTATGGACGACGATCTCGACGAGCGCTCCGGCGTCAACCGGCCCGGCTTCACGCTGCATAGTGGCATCATGCGTGGCCGCCCGGATGTCCAATGTTCCGTGCACGTTCACCCCGAGGAAGGGATCGCCATATCCGGTATGAAGCGCGGCCTTCGACCGCTGTCGCAAAACGCCATGCGGTTTTTCAACCGTGTCGGCTACCATGATTACGAAGGCCTGACCGACAGTTTCGACGAACGCGAGCGGATTGTCACCGCTCTGGGCACCAATCGCGCACTGGTCATGCGCCATCATGGCATCACCACCGTGGGCGAGACCGCACGCGAAGCGTTTTCCCTGATGAAAGGCTTCGTAAGCGCAGCGCGCATCCAGATCATGATGGAATCTACCGGGCAGGAATTGCTGGAGATCCCCGCCAAGGTCTGTGAGCACGTTGCGGCGCAATACGAGAAACATGACAAGGGACGGGCGTCGGCCGAATGGCCGGCGTATCTTCGACAACTGGACGCGCTCGACCCCGGCTATCGCGATTAAGTCTGACCGTCCGTCTCTGCCGGGACGGACGTTGTCATGAACCCGTTCCGGACGTTGCGCACACCGCGGCTGGTGCTGACGCCGGTCGGTGGCGCCGACCTCGCCGATCTGCGCGCCATCAAGGCGGATCCGCGCGTCTTTGCCGTCATGCTGGGCGGGGTGAGGAACGCAGCCCAAACCGCCGAGGACCTCGCCCGCGACGTAATCGCCTGGGGCGCCAACGGATATGGGATCTGGGCTGTACGGGAGATCACCGATCAGCGCTTCGCCGGCATCACCGGGTTGGAGGATCGGTCTGACCACCGCGGGGTCGCTCTACGGTTTGCGTTTTGGCCGGACGTGCATGGCCGCGGCATTGCACGTGAGGCCGCTGGTGCAGCGTTGCGCTTTGGTCACGACCAAGCTGGGTTGAAACGGGTCGTGGCAGTTGCACGGGAGACGAATTTCGCGTCACGCACCGTGCTCGGGTCGATCGGCATGGTGCCGTGCGAGGAGTTCGTTCAGGACGGCCATGCAATGATCATGTTTGAAAGTGTGAGAGTCAGTCCCGTGAACAATTCAATTTAAATCACTGGATTACTTATGACGCGGCGTTCGGTTATTGGGCAGAACGATGTGAACCGCGCGTACCCATCTGCGTTCATCGGCGTTCATCGGCGGTTCTG
>JBEKQQ010000019.1:0-57350 GCA_049519555.1 Acetobacteraceae bacterium | reverse complement strand
GCAGTACCGGCGGCGAGAAGATTGCGGCGTTTCATTTCGATTTCCCCGTTGGTGCACCCGCCTGTCCGAACCGTATCGCGGGCAATGGCGCGTGGTCTTGTGGTTGGCATGTCGGGTCCGACAAGTCGGACCGCGGACAGCAATCGCTGTAACGTCTCGTCGGCTGCTTTGTCCATCCTTCAGAAGCAAAGGAGGCCTGCATCCACCATCTGCTCATCTGGCGGCATCCTGTGGTCCTATGGGGTGCAGGTCAGGGCCACCCTTTCGGGAGTAATGGGGCACATCAGGCTGGCAAGAACGTTAAGCGCCCGCGCGACAACGCCGCTGCCTTGCGGCTTGCGGGCGGGCGCTACGCGCGTCGCCGGCTCCTTACCAATCAGCGCATCAATCTCCCGGCGGATCCGGGAACGCGCGCGATGCAGCAGGACCCGCTGATTTTCCGCGCTGATCTCCAGCAAGGCGCAGGTTTCCTCGGCGTCGCGGCCTTCCATGTCGCGCAACAGGATCACGGCGCGCTGGCCCGCGGGCAGCCGGTCGATCACCGCCTGAACCTGATCCCAGAGCTGGCGTCCTCCGACGATCCGCTCCGGGTCCAGTTCATCCCACAGCCTGGGCACTTCAATCCAGTGCCCGTCCGGCCTGAACTCAGTGAGAGGGACGCCCCGCTCAGCCGGGTTGGTGCCCTCCATCAGCGCGCCCAGTCCGACGAGGCGACCTTCGCGGGAGACGCGGGTTTTGGCGCGGTTCATGACGATACTGAAGATCCAGGTCACGAGGCTGGACCGTCCTTCGAAGCGGCCAACCCCGGCGTAAACTGCAAGCCACGAATCCTGCACGACCTCCTCCGCCTGGGCGTGGCTGCCGATGATGGAGGCAGCGAAGCGGACCAGCGAGGCGTGGAACCGGCGGATCAGCACCCGATACGCGGCGGCGTCGCCCTGCCGCAACCGCGCCAGAAACCGTGGATCGTCATACTCGGTCGCACGCATCCGGCTGACTTGCCCCCTGTTGCTGCCTGATTGCGGCTCGTATGATCCGGCCGTCCTTTGGACCCGTCCGGGACCTGGCAAACCCTTGGCCCGGCACGATGGGGCAAATGATGGTCTCCGAGACCGGGTCATGACGTGGAAGAGACGGCGGCATGTGTCAATGTCAGAGTAGACTTGTATGACGTCTCGGTCTGACGTTGCGCCAGTTTCCGTGGCGGTCGCACCCGTGCTTAGTGGCGGATGAGAAAGCCGACGCTGTGCTGAAATGCCGCGACATGGCTGAATTGGCAACGCCCTACCTGGAGGGCACGCTACCGCTGCGGCTCCGCATCGCGGCATGGTTTCACTTACGGCTGTGTGAAGCGTGCCGCCGTTATATCGACCAGGTTCGCCGCACCATCCGGTTTCTGGGCTCTGGTCCGCTCCCGCCGCCGCCCGCAAACGAGCAGCAAATCATGGCATTACTGGACTCTGCGCGGCGCGACCAATAAAGGCGCGTTATTCTTCGGCAGATGCTGATTTTTGCGGCACCGCATATAGTTAGTTATATTAACTTTTGCGTTAACCGCATTTTAATCACGCATCTGTAGGCTGAATGAAGCGGAATTCGGCCCGCAATGGCAACGTCACCAGCTCTCGAAAAGGGACATGCGACGTGAAACCAGCGGCGAGGCCGTGACCGGACTCGGCCCGAAGGGCAGCCGGCGGCATGACTTGTCCACAGAAATGCGGTGTGCCTGGCAATGATAAGTGTTGAACTCAGGCGGACTGCTCCGCAGTATGATGATCCTTCCAGGTCAGACTCGGAAGGCCATGGCCGAGTCGGCTCCTCGTATCGGGGCACAAGACCCGGGGGGCGGGGAAATGTTCATCAATCCCGGGTGGCAGGGAACGCTCCATGTCCAGGCACGTTGCATGAATTCGTTAGCGGAGGTCCCTTGCCCGCAAAATTTCTTTCACATTGTAAGCCGTCCGTACGCTACGCTAGCCCAAGTCTTGCATGGGGTGAAAAAGCCTCACCAGGCGGCGTAGCATCACCCTGATAGCAAATGGAGCGGCCAGTGCAGCCCGTTGAAGATATCTTTGCCGTTTATGCCCGCGGATACGACCAGCACCGCGAAGGTGAACTGACGCTGCCCGAATTCCTCGAGGCCTGCCACGACGAGCCGATGATGTACGCTACCGCCACCGAACGGTTGTTGGCGGCAATCGGTGAGCCGGTCATGGTTGACACCTCGAAGGACGCCCGAATGGGCCGGATCTTCATGAACCGGACCATTCGGATGTATCCGGCGTTCAGCGAATTCTACGGCATGGAGGAGACGATCGAGCGGATCGTTGGTTTCCTCCGCCACGCCGCGCAGGGCCTCGAGGAGCGCAAGCAGATCATGTACCTGCTTGGCCCGGTTGGCGGCGGCAAATCGTCTTTGGCCGAACGGCTCAAGGCGTTGATGGAAACCTACCCGATTTACGTGCTCAAGGCCGGCGACGACCTGAGCCCGGTGTTCGAGAGCCCGCTCGGCTTGTTCGACCCCGAACGCATGGGTGGATTGCTGGAAGAGCGGTACGGCATACCCCGCCGGCGGCTGAATGGCCTGATGAGCCCGTGGTGCCTGAAGCGGCTCGATGAATTCAATGGCGACATTTCGAAATTCCGCGTGCAGAAGATCCTGCCGTCGCGGTTGCGCCAGATCGCGGTGGCCAAGACCGAGCCGGGCGATGAAAACAACCAGGACATCTCGTCCCTGGTCGGCAAGGTCGACATCCGCAAGCTGGAGATGCATGCGCAGAACGACCCGGACGCCTACAGCTATTCCGGCGGCCTCAATCGCGCCAACCAGGGACTGCTCGAATTCGTCGAGATGTTCAAGGCGCCGATCAAGATGCTGCATCCGCTGCTGACCGCGACGCAGGAAGGCAACTACATCGGCACCGAGAATATCGGCGCCATCCCATTCTCCGGCATCGTGCTGGCCCATTCGAACGAGGCGGAATGGCAGACCTTTAAGAACAATCGCAACAATGAAGCCTTTATCGACCGAATTTACGTCATCAAGGTGCCCTATTGCCTGCGGGTCACCGAGGAACAGAAGATCTACGAGAAACTGGTCTCGCGTTCCGAACTGGGGGATGCGGCCTGCGCACCGGCGACGTTCGAGATGCTGGCTCGATTCTCGGTGCTGACACGGCTGAAACGGCATGAAAACTCAACCATTTTCGCCAAAATGCGGGTCTATGATGGGGAAAGCCTGAAAGAGACCGATCCTCGCGCGCGCAGCCTGCAGGAATACAAGGATGCTGCCGGCGTCGAGGAAGGCATGGATGGGGCTTCGACTCGCTTCGCCTTCAAGGTACTGGCCGCGACCTTCAATCATGACACGACCGAGGTTGCTGCCGATCCGGTTCACCTGATGTATGTGCTGGAACAGTCGATTCGCCGTGACCAGATGCCTCAGGACACCGAAAAGCGCTATCTGGAATTCATTAAGGCGGAACTCGCGCCACGCTATGCGGAGTTCATCGGCAATGAAATCCAAAAGGCGTATCTTGAGTCGTATCACGACTATGGGCAGAATCTCTTCGACCGATACGTGTCATATGCTGATGCCTGGATCGAGGATATCGACTTCAAGGATCCGGATACCGGGCAGTTGCTCAACCGCGAGTTGCTCAATCAGGAACTGACCAAGGTCGAGAAGCCGGCGGGCATTGCCAATCCGAAGGACTTCCGTAACGAGGTGGTGAAATTCAGTCTGCGCGCCCGCGCCAACAATGCCGGCAAAAACCCGAACTGGACCAGCTATGAGAAAATCCGCGAGGTGATCGAGAAGCGGATGTTCAGCCAGGTCGAAGAATTGCTGCCGGTCATCAGCTTCGGCTCGAAGAAGGACGGCGAAACGGAGAAAAAGCACACCGAGTTCGTGAATCGCATGATGACGCGCGGCTATACGGAACGACAGGTGCGCCGGCTCGTAGAATGGTATATGAGGGTGAAGCAAGCGGGGTAATCCAATGAGCTTCGCTCGCGCCCACCCTATGGTCATCTGATATGCACATTGTCGACCGCCGCCTAAATCCGAGCGGGAAAAACCTCGCCAACCGGCAGCGCTTCATGCGGCGGGCGAAATCGCAAATCCGGAAAGCGGTGCATGAAAGTACCGCCAAAGGCAGCATCAAGGATGCCGATGACGGCGGCGAGGTTGTCCTGCCCGCCCAGGGCGTGCACGAACCGCAGTTCCGGCGTAGCTCGCATGGCGGGCTCCGCGATCATCTTTTGCCTGGCAACAAGGAATATGTTGCCGGGGATACCATCCCGCGCCCGCGCAGCGGTGAAGGCGGCGGCGGTTCCGAGGGCAGCCCCGATGGCGAGGGCGAAGACGATTTCCGCTTTGCGTTGTCGCGCGACGAATTCGTTGACCTGTTCCTGGAAGACCTGGAACTGCCCGATCTGGCAAAGCGCAAAGTCGCCAGCACGGAAATCGTAACCTGGCATCGCGCTGGCTATTCGGTGACCGGTTCACCCTCCAACCTCGCGTTGAACCGGACGGTGCGCAATTCGCTGTCGCGGCGCATCGCCTTGAAGCGGCCGAAGCCCGAGGAACTGGAGTCACTGCGCGCGGAAATCGCCGCGCTCGGGAAGAGCCCCGAAGATGAGAGTCGCCGGAGCGAGCTTGAAGCTGAACTTGCGCGTAAAGAACGACGCACCGGCATCATTCCTTATATCGATCCGCTGGATGTTCGTTACCGGCGGTTCGAGGCAATTCCGAAGCCGGTCGCCCAGGCGGTGATGTTCTGCTTGATGGACGTTTCCGGCTCGATGACCGAGCACATGAAGGACCTTGCCAAGCGGTTCTACATCCTGCTCTACATTTTTCTGAAGCGCCGCTACAAGAACGTCGATGTGGTGTTCATCCGGCACACCCACGAAGCCGCCGAGGTTGATGAGGACACGTTCTTCAACAGCCCGGAGACCGGCGGCACCGTGGTTTCCACCGCGCTGGACGAAATGGCCAAGGTGGTTGCGGACCGCTACGATCCGGATGCGTGGAACATTTACGCTGCGCAGGCGTCGGACGGCGACAATACCGCCAGCGACAATGACCGGACCGCCGGTCTGCTGACGCGCGAAATCCTGCCGATCTGTCAGTATTACGCTTATCTGGAAGTCGGCCGCGACGCCGAGCATTTTCCACCGGGCTTCATCCGTCGTGACAGCGACCTGTGGCAGACCTACACGGGGCTGATCAAAAGCGGCGCGCCAATGGCCATGCGCAAGGTTGGCCACCGGCGCGACATCTACCCCGTATTCCGGGAACTGTTCGCCAAGAAGGTCGGCGCGGAGGTTGACGCATGAGCCTCACCATCAATTCCGGCAGTCTACTGTTCGAGAACGCCGACTGGGACTTCGCCACGATCCAGCGCATCAATGACGCGGTCGAGGAAATTGCGCTGAAGGAGCTTGGTCTCAACGTCTACCCAAACCAGATCGAGGTGATCAGCACCGAGCAAATGCTCGATGCCTATTCCTCCATCGGCATGCCGCTGTTTTACAAACATTGGTCGTTTGGCAAGCAATTTGCACGGAATGAGGCAATGTACCGCGCCGGTATGCAGGGTCTCGCATACGAGATCGTGATCAATTCCAATCCGGTCATCAGCTACATCATGGAGGAAAACACCGCCACGATGCAGACGCTGGTGATCGCACATGCGGCGTTCGGGCATAACCATTTCTTCAAGAACAATTACGTCTTCAAACAATGGACCGACGCTGACGGCATCCTGGACTATCTGGAATTTGCCCGCGATTACGTCATGAAATGCGAGGACCAATACGGCGCGTCCGAGGTCGAACGTTTGCTGGACGCCGCCCATGCGCTCATGAGCCATGGCATCCACAAATACCCGCGCCGGCGCGCCACCGATTTGCGTACCGAGGAAAAGCGCGAACGGGAACGGCGCGAACACGATGAGCGGGTGTTCAATGATCTGTGGCGTACCGTGCCGGGCAACGACAGCAGCCGGCATGACCCGACCGCACTTGAGCGTCGGCGCGCTTTGCTGGAGTTACCGCAGGAAAACATCCTCTACTTCCTGGAAAAGTCGGCGCCGCGTTTGCTGCCGTGGCAGCGGGAACTGCTGCGGATTGTGCGGATCATCTCGCAATATTTCTATCCGCAGACCCAGACCAAAGTCATGAACGAGGGCTGCGCCACCTACACGCATTATCAGATCATGAATCGGCTGCACGAAAAGGGGCAGATCAGCGATGGGTCGTTGATGGAGTTCCTCCGCAGCCACACGAACGTGGTGTTCCAGCCGGAATTCGACGATCCACGCTATTCAGGGTTCAATCCCTATGCGCTCGGTTTCGCGATGATGAAGGACATCGAGCGGATTTGTTACGAACCCACGGAAGAGGATCGCGAGTATTTCGCCGCGATCGCCGGCTGTCGCGACCACATGAACGTGCTTAAGGATGTCTGGGCCAATTACCGCGATGAGAGCTTCATTCTGCAGTTCCTGAGCCCGCGGCTGACCCGGCACTTTGGGCTGTTCCACGTGTCGGACGATGCGGAAGATTCGCATCTGAAGGTCGAGGCGATCCACGACGAACGCGGCTATCGCTCGATCAAGCGGGCGCTGGCCCGGCATTATGACCCGGCCTATTTCACGCCCGATATTCAGGTGGTGGACGTCAACCTCGCCGGTGACCGGAAGCTGATCGTGCAGCACCGGGCAACGAATCGGATCCTGTTGGAGGAGAAGGACGCGCGCATGGTGCTGCAGCACATCGCCGATCTTTGGGGCTACGACGTGGTGATGTCAGAGATCGATCCGGACACCGATGCCGTGTTGAAGGATCACAAGGCGCAACCCCGACCCGGGATTGTTCCGCTGGAGGGGTGACAGCCCCAAACCCTTCCCGTCACGTTCGGGCCTGACCCGACCGGGTATCGGTTGCCGATTCCGCCCGAACCTGAGCCCTCAAAGTGCGCGTTGGCAGATCCCCGGGTTGAGCCCGGGGGATGACGGTGAGCGAGTCGGCGTAGCCCTTCCCGCTTGCTACCTCTTCAGCACTTCAGGGTTGGTCACGCGGATGGGTCTGCCATCCATGAAGGCCAGCGCGTTTTCGATCATTTGCGGATAGAAACCCTCCCAGGTTTCTTTCACGCCATACCCGAGATGCGGCATCAGCACCGTATTCGACAAACGGCGCAGCGGGTGATCCACCGGCAACGGCTCGTTGTCGTAAACGTCGAGCGCGGCAATGATCCGTCCTTCCTGTAACGCTGCCAGCATTGCATCCTCATCGACGATCGGGCCGCGCGAGGTGTTGATCAAAATCGCCCCTTGTTTCATCAAGGCGATGTCCGCCGCACCAACCAGACGCCGGCTACGCGGCGACAACACCATGTGGATCGAAATTGCATCGGAGTCGCGCATCAGCTGCTGCTTCGAGACCAAGGTGGCGCCGATTTCCTTGCAGCGTTCCTCGGTCAGATTCTGGCTCCAGGCGATCACGTTCATCCGGAGTGCGAGGCAATATTTCGCCATGTAGCCGCCCAACCGGCCGAGACCGATGATCCCGATGGTCTTACCCGCGAGGCCAATGCCGACCGGGACACCTCTCTGGAACAATTCGTGGCGCATGTTTTCATCGCCCTTCGGAATCCCGCGCGCGGCCGCGATCAACAATCCAAGCGCCAGTTCCGCCGTTGCTGAATCCGTGTAGCCGCCACCTTGCGTATTGCACACGACGATGCCGCGTGCCGTGCAGGCCGGCGTATCCAGCGAGGCATTGCGCGCGCCGGTCATTCCAAGCATCCGCAGTTTCGGCAAACGGTTAATCAGCGAGCCCGGCAACGGGGTGCGTTCGCGCATCGACAAGACGATGTCGAAATCGGCAAGTTGTGCCGCGGCGTCATCCTCGTCGCGGAACGCGTCGGCGAAAATCGTGACGTCGGCACGAGATTCCAATTCGAACCAATCGGCACTCTGGCGCGCCACACCCTGCCAGTCGTCCAGAACCGCGACTTTGGATTTGTTGCCGCTCATACATTCCTCCTCAGTTTCGCCGCACCGTGGCGCGAGCGATGCGACGTGGCAAGACCCGTCTCTGGATCGTTGCCGGCCCGCTGCTATTATCGGATGAGTTTGCCCCCGGATGAGTTTGCCCCCGGTTGAGTTTGCCCCCGGTTGAGTTTGCAGGAGACCTCATGATGACCAAAGTCGCCGTGATCGGAGCCGGCCTGATCGGCCGTTCCTGGTCCATCGTCTTTGCCCGCGCTGGTTTCCGGGTGACCCTCTGGGATCCGTTCCTACGCCAGACTGAGGCAGCGCTGACGTTCATCGCCGACCGTCTGCCGGAACTGCGACAGGCTGGACTGCTGGCGAACGAACCCGCTGACGTTCTCGCCCGAATCACGCCAGTGGCAACCCTATGGGACGCGGTGCAGGACGTCGTCCACGTACAGGAAAACGGCCCCGAGCAGATCCCGGCAAAACAGGCACTGTTCGCGGAACTTGACCGCGCCACGAAGCCTCACGTTGTGCTTGCCAGTTCCACCAGCGGCATTCCCGCCAGCACTTTCACCGAAAATTTGCCGCACCGCGAGCGCTGTCTCGTCGCACATCCGGTGAACCCGCCTTACCTCGTGCCATTGGTGGAACTTTGTCCGGCGCCGTGGACGGATGCGGACGTCGTGGAACGGACGCGCAATTTGATGCATCGCGCAGGTCAGGTCCCGGCGACGGTGAAGAAGGAGATGGACGGGTTCGCGCTGAATCGGTTGCAGGGTGCGTTGCTGGCCGAAGCGTTTCGTTTGCTGGCCGATGATGTTATCTCGCCGGCCGATCTCGATGCGCTGGTGAAACATGGGCTTGGCCTGCGCTGGAGCTTCATGGGACCGCTGGAAACGATCGATCTGAACGCGCCAGGCGGGCTCAAGGATTATTGCGAGCGTTATGGTCCGCTGTACGCGAAGTTGCAGGAACAGGCGGTGCCGCTGAAATGGGACGCAACGCTGGTGAACCGGCTGCATGAGGCGCGGCGTGACGAGTTGCCGTTGAACATGGTGCCGGTCCGGCAGGAGTGGCGTGACCGGCACTTAATGGCGTTGCTGGCCCATATGGCCCGACAGCCGGATCGCGCCTGATAGCGAAGGGTCACTGGGACTTGCGGTTGGGGATCACTCCGGTCCCAAAACTGTGCCGCGCCCGCTTTGCCGCATCATCCGATCAACATGCCGGAGCAGCGCCTGGCAGGCCGAAGCTTCATCTGCGCAATGTTCAAGCGGGGACTTACCGCCTCGCTCGCTATAATAAACTGACCAACCACCTGGGACGGGCTCGATCCCGACGCATTCGCCGGTCCCCAATCCGCCGTCGATGACATAGAACCAGTCAGGGACTCCCGCATTGCGGAAACGGGCCACTACCTCCGCCAGCGACATGAGACACCACCTTGATAAACTTGTCGCTCACCAACTTCTCGGCGGGTTCACTTGATTTCATCTGCCCGGCGCCACCCGGTTCATCGAACCATGGCGCGGCCCTGCAGGCCTCGGCCGGCGTAGCCTTGAGCACCCGATACACGGTATAATCCATCTCTTTGCAGACGTACGGTGTTGCCCGCGACGCGAAACTGGCCCCCTTCGGGCTGAAGAAGCTGCCATGATCGGAGCCGAATCGATCGATCATTGCTTCGACCGGAACCTTTTCGGCTACCGGTGCGGCGGCGCAACCATCATTGGGCGGCCAGTCGATAGTGGCATTCGAGGGATTCCACTGGATCCACCTGGGCACCAGGTCCCAGCGTAGGTTCGCGGGAAAACCCGGCGGCGGCCCGGCGGTGCGCACCGGCGCCTGAGGGGTGGGGGCGCAACTGGCGAGTAAAATTACGACCGCCAGCGAGCGAAACAGGTGCTTCATCATGGATTGGACCTTTATTGTTTGTGATGAGCAATCACCTGCGGCGGCTGCGGCATCGGCCTGGTCGATGCCGCCGAACATTATCGTAGCGTAACCTGTCGCTCCGGTAAAGCCGGGCCCGGGTCTCGGCGCGTGCATTGCCCGCCGGTCATATCGCCATTGCCGAGAGGGAACACGTCATCCCCTGGTGAAACCTGCCAGTTCCACCCTATACTGGCCGGTAGGATTGTCCCGGAGTGTCGCAGATGTCCCTGTCAACGCGTCCCCTCACTCAATCCGGGTTCGCCGGCGAGGTGTTGGGCGTCGATCTGACCCGGCCGTTAAGCCCGGAGCAGGTGGCGGCGATCGACGCTGGCATGGATCAATATGGCGTGCTGGTGTTTCACGACCAGCACTTCGATGACACAACCCAGATGGCGTTCAGCCGTTACTTCGGCGCGCTGGAAGTCTCCTCCGGCGCCGAAATGAGCAAACCTGAGGACCGTCGGCTGCACCAGATGGAGATGGCCGACATCTCCAACCTGGATCGCCAAGGCAAATTGCGCGGCGCGTCCGATCGGATGCGTCTGACCTCACTGGGCAATCGGCTATGGCACTCCGATGCGTCGTTCCGGGCCATACCGGCGAAGTATTCCCTGTTGTCGGCGCGTACCGTACCTGGAACCGGCGGCAATACTGAATTCGCCGACATGCGTGCCGCCTATGACGCCCTCGACGAAGCAACCAAAGCCGAAATCGACGACCTGATCACCGAGCACTCCAACGCTTATTCGCGCGAGCAGATCGGTTTTCTGAAAGCCGACTACGGCGAGGAAAACCAACTGAAACTGCGTCCAGTACGCCATCGCCTGGTCCGGTACAACCCGCGCACCGGACGCAAGGCGCTGTATCTGTCAGCACACATCGGGGCGATCGTCGGCTGGCCAGTGCCGGAGGCTCGTATGCTCATTCGCGACATGATCGAGCACGCGGTGCAACGCCGGTTCGTCTATGCCCATGTCTGGCGGCAATGGGACCTGGTGATATGGGACAACCGCACTACCATGCATCGGGCACGGCGTTACAACGATCTGACGGAGGTGCGCGACATGCGGCGCACCACCATTCGTGGCGATGGCATGACCACAGTACAGATCCAGGAAGCAGCGTAATATAAGGAGATCAACGGAATGAATATTCGTGCGGTTCAGAACGGCTTCGTCGGCGAGGTCACCGGGATCGACATCTGCAAGCCGCTCAGCAGCGCCGAAGTGGCGGCGATCGAGCACGGCATGGACCAATACGCCGTGCTGACCTTCCCCGACCAGCCGCTGACCGATGAACAACAGGTCGTCTTCTCGCAGAATTTTGGTGAGCTGGAGATCACCCTCGCCGGCCAGATGGCCAAACCGGAAGATCGCCGGTTTCAGCAGCTCGAACTCGGCGACATTTCCAACTTCAATGGCGCTGACACCACGCGGCTACGCGCCCGCGATGACAAACGCCGGATGTATGCGCTGGCCAATCGGTTGTGGCACTCTGACGCATCGTTCCGCGCCGTCGGTGCCGGCTACACCTTGTTGCATTCTCGTATCGTGCCGAGCCGCGGCGCCGATACCCAGTTCGCCGACATGCGCGCCGCGTACGACGCGCTGAACCCGTCGGAAAAGGCAGAAGTTGAAGACCTGGTCTGTGAACACTCGATCGTTTTCTCGCGCGAACAAATCGGTTTCGGCGACTACAATCCTGGGCATGAGGAGCATCTGAAGCCCGTGCCGCATCGGCTGGTCATCACGCATCCGAAATCCGGGCGCAAGTCGCTGTATCTGTCGTCGCATATCGGTGGCATCGTTGGCTGGCCGGTGCCGGAGGCGCGCGCCTTCATCCGCGACCTGACCGAACACGCGACGCAGCCGCAATTTGTCTACAGCCACAAATGGCGGGTCGGCGACATGGTGATGTGGGACAACCGCACCGTCATGCATCGCGCGACGCGGTTCCGCGACCTGGAGGAAGTGCGCGATCTGCGGCGGACCTCGATCAAGGGGGTCGGACTGGAAGTGAAACACGCGATGGCAGCGGAATAACCGATGGCATTCAGTGTCCGGCGCCTGCACGATCTGTTTGTCGGTGAGATCAGCGGCGTCGATCTGACGCGGCCGGTCGCTCCGCCGGATATCGCCGCACTTGAGGCAGCGATCGCGGAACACGCTGTCCTGGTGTTTCGCGATCAGCGCATCACCGACGATCAGCAACTGGCATTCAGCCGTTGCTTTGGCGAACTGGAAGAGACCCGCGGTACCGGCATCAGCAAACCCGGCGAGCAGCGGCTGCACCCCGCCTTCGCTGATGTGTCCAATCTGGACAAGGACAATACCATACTCGCGCGCGACAACCGGCGGCGGTTGTACAGTCTCGGCAACATGTTGTGGCACTCGGACAGTTCGTTCAAGCCAATCCCGGCCACGTATTCGTTACTGTCCGGCAGAGTCGTTGTAGCGCAAGGCGGGCAGACTCAGTTCGCCGATATGCGTGCCGCGTATGACGCGCTGGACGACGCGACCAAAGCCGAAATTGGCGATCTGGTCTGTGAACACTCACTGATCTACTCGCGCGAACTGCTTGGGTTCGACGATCTGACCGAAGCCGAACGCGCGACGATGCGGCCGGTGCGCCAGGTGCTGACGCGAACCCATCCCGTCAGTGGCCGCAAGTCGATCTATCTGGCGTCGCACATCGGCAAAATTCTGGGCTGGCCAATCCCCGAAGCACGCGCCTTCATCCGCGACCTGACCGAGCATGCAACGCAGCCACAGTTCGTTTACTCCCATCAGTGGCGGCCGTTCGACCTCGTGATGTGGGACAACCGCTGCACGATGCATCGGGTCCGTCGTTATGATTCGTCACAGGTTCGCGACATGCGACGCACGACGGTGGCAGGTGCCATGCCAACGGTGGCACAGGAGCCACTGGCAGCGGAATGACGGCCGCTCGGCGCGTGTGGCCCAGGCTGGGTAAGTCCCGGGCTGGGTTAGTCGGGGCCCGGCGCAGCGTCGCGGGAACCGTCCAACCCGGCGGAAGCTCGACTGCCGGCGAATCGCCCGCCGCCGCTGAATAATTGCCTTCTTACCAACGATACCACCCATCCTGCCATAATCCCCCTTGCCCAGGAGGCGTGGTCCGTTCAAATCTGCGTCGTGCTCGAATCACTCGGCTCGCCGTCGCGGGTCGCTGGCAATAATGCTCGATGAGCAGGGAGACCATAATGATCACACGACGCGCAGCCGCACGTTTGTTTGCCGGAACCGCAGCTACTGCCGCCCTTGGCTCCGGGATCACACCCGCTCAGGCGGACGACAAGGTGGTAAAGATCGGCGCCGATCTGTCGCTGACCGGCGCCGACGCCGACGATGCGGCGCGGGTGAAGGATGGCATCGTCATGGCGGTGGACGCCGCCAACAAGGCCAAGACCGTCAAAGGCTACACATTCGAATTGTTGACCCTCGACGACGGCACCGCCACCGCCGGGCAGTACGATCCGGCGCAAGCAGCAACCAATGCGCGCAAGATGGTGTCCGACCCCGATGTGGTCGCTGCGGTCGGTCCGCAGATGAGTGGCGCCGGAAAGGCAATGGCGCCGATCCTGAGTCAGGGCGATCTGGCGACCATCACCCCCAGTTCCACCAACCCCGACATCACCAGTCCGAAGTTCGCGGAACAATACCGGCCGGCTGGCAAGCCGATCTATTTCCGCACAGTCACCACGGACGCCTATCAGGGCCCCAACATGGCCAACTACATGGCCGAGAAATTGAAGATCAAGTCGGTTTACATCCTTGACGACAGCGGCGCCTATGGCGTGGGGTTGGCCGATGCGTACCAGGCACAAATTGCGAAGAAGGGAGTCAAGGTATTGGGCCGTGACCGGCTTGATCCGAAGGCGGCCGACTATTCGGCGGTGCTGACCAAGATCAAGGCACTCGATCCACAGGCACTGTATTATGGTGGAGTTGGCCAGGCGGGAATCAAGTTGGCGAAGCAGGCCTACGACATCATTCCGAATGTGATCAAAGCGGGTGGCGATGGCGTTAACGGTGCGACATTCCTTAGCGGTGTCGGGTTCCCGGCCGCCGAGGGCTGGTACAGCACCGTCGCCTCACCGCATCTGACCGGGGACACGAAGGCTGCCAAATTCGTCAAGGAATTTACCGCCAAGTTTGGCGTGGCGCCGCAGGACTACTCGATCACCGCTTATGATGCCACGCTGGTGATCATCGACGCCGTCAAACGTGTGGCCGCATCCGGCAAGCCGGTAACGCGAGACGCTGTGCGCGACGCCATCCAAACCGGGAAAGTCCCGACCATCCAAGGCACCGTGTCGTTCGACGAAAACGGCGACCTCGCCGACCGCACGGTCAGCGTGTTCCAGATCAAGAAAGATGCCAACGCCAAATTGGATGACGTATCAGCCCAGTACCACTACATCGGGGTGGCGCCGCAGGCCTGAGCGGCAATGACCCTGTTCGACCTGCTGCTGCAGCAAACCATCAACGGTCTCAGCCTGGGCGCGATGTATTCATTGCTCGCGCTCGGGTTTACCTTGGTTTATGGCATTCTGGAACTGATCAACTTCTCGCACTTCAACGTCTTCATGGTGGGCTCGTTCATCGCCATGGGGGTGTTGCAGATGTTTGGCCTGTCCGGTCAGGATATCATCCTGACCGGCCTGCCGTTGGCAGGCGTGCTGCTGGTGACCTTCGCGATCACCATGGTTTCTTCCGGCGTGATCGGCGTGACAATCGAGCGACTGTGTCTGCGGCCCCTGCGCAACGTCAAGGGTCCGGCGGCAATGATCACCACCATCGGCGTCTCTTACATTCTGTTCAACATCATCCTGTTGTCCTGTGGTGCAGAAGGCAAGAATTACCCAAATCCGATGCCCTCGGTGCGTTTCCATATCGGCGGTGCGGTGCTGGATATTCGCGTCCTGATGATCTGGGCCGTGGCGCTTGTGCTGATGGTCGGCCTTTATTTGTTTGTGCAAAAGAGTCGCATCGGCAAGGCGATGCGCGCCACGGCTCAGGATGCCGAAGCGGCGCGGATGATGGGTGTGGACGTAGACCGGGTCGTGATGATGGCGTTCTTCCTTGGCTCGGCGCTGGCCGGAGCGGGCGGACTGATCTTCGGTTTGTACTATAACTTCACCAGTTTCCTCATCGGTTTCACCGCCGGCCTGCGCGCCTTCACCGCCGCTGTACTGGGCGGTATCGGCAACGTGCCGGGTGCCATGGTGGGCGGCGTCATCATCGGCATGATCGAGGCGATGGGCGGCCAGTTCATCGCCACCGCCTGGACCGACGTGATCATCTTCTCGATCCTGGTTCTGGTGCTGGTGTTCAAGCCAGCCGGATTGTTCGGGCGTCTGGCGCCGACCAAGTCGTGAGCGGGCTCGCGCGCGCCATTTCCCAACCGTTCGAACGTATTCCCGAAGCATGGCGGCGCCGGATTGGCCTCGGGCTGCTGATTGCCTTTGCGGTCCTGTTTCCGTTGCTGCACGACAACGACGCCGACATCGACAGCATGGCGAACGCGTCGGCCTATGCGGTGCTGGCGCTTGGATTGAACATCGTGGTGGGCTTTGCCGGGCTGCTCGATCTCGGCTACGCCGCGTTTTTTGCCATTGGCGCTTACACTTACGGCATCCTGAGTTCGTTCCAGTTGCAACCGGAATGGTCGTCGTTCTGGGAACCGTTCCGTATCCTCGGCCTCGTGTCGAAGATGGCGGCCGAAACCGGCGACGGCAGCGTGGTGCGTTTCACTTTGTCATTCTGGCTGGCGCTGCCGCTGGCTGCCGGGTTTGCCGCATTCTGGGGTGTCATGTTCGGCGCTCCCACGTTGCGGTTGAAAGGCGACTACCTGGCGATCGTCACCCTTGGCTTCGGTGAAATCGTCCCCATTGTCGTCCGTAACTGGTCCGATCTGACCAACGGTGCCGCCGGTCTTAACGGCGTCCAAGCCCCACGATTGTTCGGTTGGAGTTTCGGGGTCAATTCGACTCCGTACTACTATGTTGCCATCTGCCTCGTGGCGATGCTGATCTTCGTTTCCATTCGATTGCGCGATTCGCGCATTGGCCGTGCCTGGATGGCCATCCGCGAGGATGAAATTGCTGCCGCGGCGATGGGAGTCAACCGCACCAAATTCAAATTGCTGGCGTTCGCCATTGGTGCCGCATTCGGCGGTATGACCGGCGTGTTCTATGTCGCCAAATTGCAGACCGCCACGCCGGAGATGTTCGGCTTCCCGGTCTCGGTGATGATCCTGGTGATGATCGTGTTCGGCGGCATCGGCAGCGTCTGGGGGGTCGTGCTCGGCGCCTACATCCTGCAACTGTTGCAGTCCTGGTGGCTGGAAGATCTCACCGGCTGGTTGAATGCACTGGGCCATGCGGTGCACAGCGAGTGGCTGCAACACGTCGATCTGGCGCCATCGATCGAGCTGATTTTCGGCTTCATCCTCGTCGGCATGATGTTGTTCCGCCGTCAGGGTCTGATCCCGGCCACGCGTCCGCAGGCGGCGCTGAGCTTCGATCAGCAGCATGCCGAAATTCGCCGCGGTGGCTTCACCGATTTGAAGCTGCAGGGTCTCGGCGGCGCCGTGCGCACCGGAGCGGCGGCGTTAGAGATCAAAGGTGTGACCGTGAAGTTCGGCGGCCTGACCGCGTTGAACGAGGTTGACCTGGTCGTGCCGAATGGCGGTGTCGTCGCGGTGATCGGGCCGAACGGTTCCGGCAAGTCCACTTTGTTCAACGTGATCACTGGCCTGGTGGAGGCCGAAGCCGGCTCCATCCGTTTCCATGGCGAAGAAATGATCGGTCTGCCGCCACATGAGATCCTTACCAAAGGCATTGCGCGCACCTTCCAGAATTTGCGGCTGTTCCCGAATCTGACGGTGATGGAGAACGCTCTGATCGGGCAGCATTCGCGGCTGACCACGGGTGTGTTGCAGGCAATTCTGCGGCCGCCTCATACCCGCGCCGAGGAAACCGCGGCACGCACATGGGCCATGGAAGTATTTGCCATTTTCGGCAACCGGCTGACGCCACGGGTTGGGCAGATGGTTTCGGGCCTGTCATATGCCAACCGGCGGCGGATCGAGATTGCTCGCGCTTTGGCATCCCGTCCGCGCATCCTGCTGCTGGACGAACCGACTGCCGGCATGAACCCCGCGGAAACACTGGAACTGGCCGAGCAAATCAAGAGCCTCAACGAGCTTGGCCTGACGGTGCTGCTGATCGAGCACAAGCTGGATGTCGTTACCACCTTGGCCGACACGGTTTATGTGCTCGACCACGGCGACATCATTGCACATGGCACACCGGCAGAGGTGCGGCAGGACGAGGAAGTGCTGCGGGCCTACCTCGGACGCAATGCCCAGGCGGCGGCTGCGGGAATGGCGAATGTGCCACTGCCGATCGTGGGGCAGTAACCCATGCTGCTTGAGTTCCGCCATGTCGATACCCACTACGGCGATCTGCACGTGTTGAAGGACGTCAACTACGCCATCGAGCCCGGGGAAATTGTCGCGCTTTTGGGTGGCAACGCGTCCGGCAAGTCGACCACGATGAAGACGATCATGGGCGTGGTGCGGCCTACGCGAGGAGAGGTGATCTACGACGGCCAGCCGATCGAGCGCCTTGCCACCGCCGAACGCGTGCGTCGCGGTATCGCTCCGGTGTTGGAAGCGCGCCGATTGTTCCCGCGCATGACGGTGTTCGAGAACCTCGAAATGGGCGCTTATCTCCGCAAGCGAGGCGCCGAATTCGATCAGGATCTGGAACGTGTGTACTCGCTGTTCCCGCGGGTGAAGGAACGCCATAGCCAGATTGCCGGCACGTTATCCGGCGGCGAACAACAGATGGTGGCGATGGGGCGAGCGCTGATGGCCCGGCCTCGGCTGTTGTGCATGGACGAGCCATCCATGGGCCTGGCACCGATCTTCGTCGAACAGACCTTCGACATTATCCAGGAGATCAACCGTCAGGGCACCACGATCTTCATGGTCGAGCAAAATGCCAACATGGCGCTGTCGATTGCGCATCGCGCCTATGTGCTGCAGACCGGCCAGGTCGTGTTGTCCGGTACCGCCGAGGAATTGCGGCAAAACCCCATGATCCGTGAGGCCTATTTGGGTGAGTTGCAGGTGCCGACGTGAACTCTCTGCCTCGCCCCTCATGAAGCCGACGTCGTCATGGCCCTCCCCTGGCCTGTGCAGAGGATATCCGGCTTATCTGGCACCGCGTGGCGCTGGTCCGTGTGGCTCCGACGCGCTGGAAGAAAACGGCGATGTAGCCTACGCAATTGGATTTGAGGCAGACCTGAAATGATTATCGCCCCCATCGGCGACGGCTTCGCAGCCGAATGTTCCGACCTCGACATCACCCAACCGCTTCCCGATGCCGCCATCGCCGCCATTGAGGCCGGCATGGATCGTTACGCCGTCCTGGTGTTCCACGATCAACCACTGACCGACGACGCTCAGCGCGCGTTCACCCGCCGGTTCGGCCCATTGGAGGTGGCGTCCGGCGGCCATGTCACCACGGCACAGGACCGTCGCCTGCCGCTGGATATGCAGGACGCGTCCAATCTGGATCAGCATCAGCGTCCCCTCGCCCGCGACGACCGGCGGCGGATGTTCAATCTGGGCAACCGGCTGTGGCACTCCGACAGTTCGTTTCGGCCGTTAACTGCGCGGTATTCGTTACTGTCCGGCCGGATCGTGGTGCCGTACGGCGGCCGCACCGAGTTCGCCGACATGCGCGCCGCCTATGACGCGCTGGACCATACAACGAAAGCCGAGGTCAAGGACCTGGTCTGCGAGCACTCGCTGATGTTCTCCCGCGGCGTTCTGGGTTTTACCGCCCTGTCCGAGACAGAACGGGCAATGTTCGCCCCCGTGCAGCACAGGCTGGTGTGCACTCATCCGGTAACCGGCCGCAAATCATTGTTTCTGTCCGCCCATGCCGGCACGATCCTCGGCTGGCCGGTGCCCGAGGCCCGCGCTTTTCTGCGCGACCTGAACGAGCATGCGACGCAACGCCGCTTCGTTTACTCCCACGCCTGGCGGCGCAACGATCTGGTGATGTGGGATAACCGCACCACCATGCACCGTGTGACCCGGTTCGATGAGTCCTTGGTCCGCGACATGCGCCGCACCACGGTCGCCGGGGTCGCCGCCTGATCCAGCCATGCGGAACCGGCATCGGTGACGGCACGAGGCGGCGATTGTGCACTGCATCGCCAGATCGTAAACCTACCCGTCAGTAGCACCCGAAGGTTCCGCCATGACGATCACTATTCGTCCACTTACCCCGGATTTCGCTGGTGAGGTTTCCGGCGTCGATCTGACGCACCCGCTGACCGAAGCCGAGGTCGCAACCCTGGAAGCCGGCATGAACCGGTTCGCGGTGCTGGTTTACCACGGCCAGACCATCACCGATGAGCAACAAAAAGCCTTCAGCCTGAATTTTGGCAATCTGGAACAGACCGCAGGCGGCAACGTCACTCAGGCGAAAGAGCAGCGGCTTGGCGCGTTCATGGCGGACGTGTCCAATCTGGACGCCAACCACAAGCCGCTGGCCCGCGACGACCGGCGCCGGATGTTCAATCTCGGCAACCGGCTCTGGCATTCCGACAGCTCATTCCGGGCGATCCCGGCAAAATATTCCATCCTGTCCGGACGTATCACCGTCGATCAGGGCGGCCGCACCGAATTTGCCGATATGCGGGCTGCCTACGATGCGCTCGATGCCGCGACCAAGGCGGAAATCGACGACCTGGTCTGTGAACACTCGCTGCTTTACTCGCGCGGCGCCCTGGGGTTCACCGACCTGTCCGACGCCGAACGCGCGACGTTCAAGCCCGTCAGGCAGCGTCTGGTTCGCGTCCACCCGTTAACCGGGCGGAAGTCGCTGTATTTATCTTCCCATATCGGCAGCATCATCGGCTGGCCGGTGCCGGAAGCGCGCGCTTTCATCCGCGATCTGACCGAGCACGCGACGCAGCCGCAATTCCTCTACAAACATATCTGGCAGCAATACGACCTGGTGATGTGGGACAACCGCACCACGATGCATCGCGTGACACGGTTCGATGAAACCAGGGTGCGCGACATGCGCCGCACCACGGTGGCCGGCGACAGCATCACCGTGGAGCAACTGGCCGCCTGACCGGCAGCCAGGCCAGATCATGGACATTCAGGCTCTGACGTTCCCTTACGCGGCGCCGCCTGCACCAGGCGAGGTCACGCTGATTGCCCCTGGCGTGATTTGGTTTCGCCTGAAACTACCGTTTCAACTTAACCATGTGAATATCTACCTCGTTGAGGATGACGACGGCTGGCTCGTGCTCGACACCGGCCTCGGCACCGATGATTGCCGGGTCGGATGGGACAGCATCCTGTCGGGCCCGCTGCATGGCGAGCGGCTCAGCCGGATGCTGGTGACGCATTTTCACCCGGATCACGTGGGTCTCGCGGGATGGCTTGCGCAGTCGTTCGGGCTGCCACTGGCGATGCCACGCACGGAGTATCTGTATCACCTGATGGCCGCGCATGGCCGTGGCGATATGTATGACGCCGCGCATCGCGAGTTTTACCACAGCAACGGCTTGCCGCCGGAAATGACGGACATGATCCTTGGCCGCGGCCTGAATTACCTGCGGCTGACCACCGGCGTGCCGTCGTCCTATGAGCGGATCAAACACGGCGATACGCGACGAGTCGGCGGTCGAGACTTCGATGTCCTGACCGGCGGCGGCCATGCGCTGGAACAGGCAATGCTGCACCAACCCGCGGACCGATTGTTCTTTGCTGCGGATCAGGTGATCGCGCGCATCTCACCCAACGTCAGCGTCCACCCGGTGGAGCCCGAGGAAGACCCATTGGGCATCTACCTGCGCGATCTGCGGGCGTTGCGAGCAACGGTACCGCATGACGTGCTGGTGTTGCCCGGTCACGGGCTGCCGTTCCACGGCCTGCATGCACGCATCGACGAACTCACCGACCATCACGCAGTGCGTTGCGAACGGGTCGCTGACGCGTGCCGGGCTCAGCCACTGACAGCCGCCGAACTGATCCCCGCCCTGTTTGTCCGCCTGCTCGACCCGCACCAGACCGGCTTCGCGTTCGGTGAAGTGCTCGCGCACGTCAATTACATGTGGGGTCGCGGCGAACTGCTGCGCGAGACCGGCAATGACGGCGTCCACCGGTACCGGGCGGCCTGACGCGACAGTCGCCGTACAGCCAAATCCTACTGGCGCTCTGCAACGTACTGAGCAACACTCCCCGGAAAACCGGAAACGTCCCATCGTAACACACGAACAGCGGGGGCATGCGCGGATGGCGCGTTCTACAAAGGCACAATGGACCGACCAGTCGATCGTTGCGCGTCGCGGGGTCGGTTGGGCGAAGCAGCCGGTTCTGCATAATCTGACCGAAGCAATGCAAGGCAAGTTCCATTACACGATCGGTCCATATTCCGATCCGGTGCTGACCGTTTCGCCTGGCGATCGCATCCGCATCGAAACCCGTGATGCCTTTGAGGGCGCCATTCGCACCGAACGCGACAAGCCGACCAAACGCCTGCGGATGCCGTTCGTCAATCCGCAGAATGGCCCGATCATGATCGACGGCGCCGAACCCGGCGACGCGCTCGCCGTGCACATCGAATCCATGCTGCCGCGCGGCGAGAACCCTTGTGGCACCTGCTGCATGATCCCTTATTTCGGCGCCCTGACCGGCACCACGCTGACGGCCACACTCAATCCCCCGTTGCCGGAACTGACCCGGAAAATCCACGTCGACGAAAAGCACGTGCGCTGGAGCACGCGGGTCACGCTGCCGTACAACCCGCACATCGGCACGCTCAGCACCTCGCCGGAGATCGACTCCATCAATTCGCTGACGCCTGACTCGCATGGCGGCAACATGGACCTGCCGGACATGGGGCCGGGCAGCATCACCTATCTCCCGGTGCGCACAGCGGGAGCCCGCCTGTTTATCGGCGATGCGCACGCCTGCCAGGGCGACGGCGAGGTCTGCGGCACGGCGGTCGAATATCCCTCGACCACCACTATTCGCGTTGACGTGATCAAGGGCTGGACCCTGGAATGGCCGCGCCTGGAGCGCGAGGACTTCATCATGACGATCGGCAGCGCGCGGCCGTTGGAAGACGCTACCCGCATCGCTTACCGCGAACTCGTGCTGTGGATGGAGGCGGAGTACGGTTTCGATCGGTGGGACGCCTACATGATGCTCAGCCAGTGCGGCCGCGTGAGGCTCGGCAACTTTGTCGATCCAAAATACACCGTCGGCGCCGGCATTCTGAAGACGTACCTGGCGTAACCATCGATCAGGAGGCAACAGCAATGGATCTCGGCCTCGCCGGCATGAAGGCATTGGTCACCGGTGGCACCAAAGGCATCGGCCGCGCCGTTGCCGAGCATTTCGCGGCGGAGGGCACAGATGTCGCGATTTGCGCACGCGACGCTGCCGGGGTGGTCGAGGCAGTCACCGCGCTGACGGCCCGCGGCATAAAAGCCACCGGGCGCGCCCTGGATGTCGCGGATGGACCTGCGCTGACCGCCTGGGTGCAGGATGCCGCTCGGGAACTCGGCGGTCTCGACATTGTCGTGTCGAACGTTTCTGCGCTGGCGATCGGCCAGGATGAGGCGTCGTGGCAGGCCGAATTCTCCACCGACATGATGGGCACCGTGCGAGCGGTCAATGCGGCAATGCCATTTCTTGAGCAGTCAAAAGCGGCCTCGATCGTCGTGATCTCCTCGGTGTCCGGGCGCGAGGTAGATTTCGCAGCCGGTCCGTACGGCGTGTTCAAGGCGGCGCTCGTGCATTACGCCAAGGGACTGTCCTACCAACTCGCCGGACGCAACATCCGGGTCAATGCGCTGTCGCCAGGGAATACGTACTTCCCGGGTGGCGTCTGGGAAAAGATCGAGCAAGGCAACCCGGCGCTGTTCAGTCAGGCCATGGCATTGAACCCGACGGGGCGAATGGGACGGCCGGAGGAAATGGCGCGGGCGGTGGTGTTTCTGGCCAGCCCGGCAGCGAGTTTCATTACTGGGACGAATTTGGTTGTTGATGGGGCGTTGACGAGGGGAGTGCAGTTTTAAGGGACGGCCAGGGCTCCGCCCTGGACCCGCTGGGGCCTTGAGGCCCCAGACCCCCGTCCAAGGGGTCAAATACCCAACGTATCTAACCGGATCACCGACACTTCGGCGCCGACCGGCAGCGCGGGCGCAAATGGTGCACGCAAAACCAGCGCGTCGGCCAGCGCGAGTCGTCGTAACATTGCCGAATCCTGCACCGGGAACGGCGTCACTACGACCCGGCCGAGATCGTCCGTCGACACCGTCGCCCTCAGGTGATCCGCTCGTCGGTCGTTCTCCTTCACTGCGGTGCCAAGCATGGCTGACACCGTGGGAGGCGGACCGGCCGGCAGTCCCTGCATCAGTGCCAGTGCCGGCAACAGAAACAACGCCGCACAAACCATGGCCGACACGGGATTTCCTGGCAAACCAAGCACCGGCACCGCGCCCATCCGGCCAAACAACAATGGCTTCCCCGGCCGCATCGCGATTTGCCAAAAATCCACCACCAGGCCGCGGGTTTGCAAGCCGGAGATCACCAGATCGTGATCACCCACCGACGCGCCACCCGTCGTCACCAGCAAGTCGAACCCGCCGACCTGATCGGCGACGGCAGCGATTGCCTCGGTGGTGTCCTTGGCCACCGGCAACACAGTTGGCTCTCCCCCCACCGCACGGACCAACGCCGCCAACGCGTGGGAGTTGGAACTGACAATCCCTCCCGATGGGATCGGCTCTCCGGGCATCGCGATCTCGTCCCCCGTCGCCAAAATCGCGACCCTTGGCTTGCGGTGAACACTGAGCCACGGATGGTTGGCGGCAGCGGCGAGACCCACGTCACGCGCGGTAATGCGGCGTCCGGCCGGGATCACCGTGTCGCCTTTGGAAAAGTCCTGACCAGCGCGACGGATATGGCGGCCTGCGACGACAGCTTCGTTGACCACAACGGTGTCGCCTGAACGCTCGGCATCCTCTTGCAGCAGGATCGCATCGGCACCGGGAGGAACCACCGAGCCGGTGAACAGACGGACGGCCTGACCCGGCCCCACATCGCCGTCGAACGGATGGCCGGCGGGCGCAGCACCGACGACCCGCAATGACACATGCAACCCACCATCTGCTGCCCGCAACGCATAACCGTCCATGGCAGACACGTCCGACGGCGGCTGGGTCAGGCGAGCAATCACCGGCTCGGCACTCACCCGGTTCCAGGCATTGGCGAGTGCTACGATTTCCGCCGACATCGGCTGCAAACCGGCAAGAATGCGGCTGCGGGCTTCGTCAACGGTGATCATGGCGGGCTCGGGCATGGATGAATTCTCTCGGAAAAAAGGCGTTCGTTCAGCTGGCGCCAGGCCGACGTTCTGTTACCGAATGGCACCGCACGCGACCATAACCTGGCGCAAATCCGATTTCACGCCTGCGTGAACTCCCCCGATTTGCCGCCCGTTTTGTGCACCACGCGCACGCCTTCGATCCGCATGCCGCGATCAACCGATTTGCACATGTCGTAAACCGTCAACGCAGCAACGCTGGCCGCGGTCAGTGCTTCCATTTCGACCCCGGTTTGGCCGGTGGTGCGGACGGTGGCGGCAATATCGATGGCGTTGGCCTCGCGATCTGGCGTCAGGTCCACCTCGACTGCGGTAATCGGCAGCGGATGGCACAGCGGTATCAGCTCCGACGTACGCTTCGCCGCCATGATCCCGGCAAGCCGTGCCACCCCCAGAACGTCGCCTTTCTTTGCAGTGCCGGCCTCGATCATCGCCAACGTCTCCGGGCTCATGACAACCTGGGCGCGTGCCGTGGCGATGCGATCAGTCACCGGCTTGGCCGACACATCGACCATCATTGCGTTACCCGACGCATCGAAGTGAGTGAAACTGCGGCCGCTCATCAACCCACAGTCCCTGCCCCGCTGTCGCCCAACAGCGCCCGCACCGCTGCGGTCACGTCAGTCTGCCGCATCAGGCTCTCACCGACCAAATAACAATTGGGGCCAACCGCCGACAGCCGCCGCAGGTCGTCCGTGTCGCGGATCCCGCTTTCGGCGACCAGGAAACGGTCTGGTGGCACCAACGGCGCCAGCTCCTCGGTGGTCGCGAGGTCGGTCTTCAACGTGCGTAAATCACGATTATTGATACCGATCAGCGACGTCTCGAGCCCCAGTGCCCGATCGAGCTCACGTTTATCGTGAATTTCGACAAGGACGTCCATGTTGAAGTTGCGCGCCAACGCCTCCAGGTCTCGCGCCTCGGCATCGGTCAGGCAGGCCATGATCAGCAGGATGCAATCGGCGCCCATGGCGCGGCTTTCGTAGACCTGCCACGAGTCCAGAATGAAATCCTTGCGCAGCACCGGCAATTCCACTGCGGCGCGAGCGGCACGGAAGTGCTCTGCCGTGCCCTGGAAGTATTTCTCGTCGGTCAGCACCGACAGGCAGGTGGCGCCGCCATCCCGATAGGCGCGGGCCAGCGTTGCTGGATCGAAATCAGGGCGGATCAACCCGCCCGATGGCGAGGCCTTCTTGATCTCGGCGATCAACCCGTACTTGCCATGGATGGTCGCGTCCTTCAGCGCGGCACCAAAGCCGCGCGGCTGGTCGCCACGGGCCGAAATGATCTGGCGCAACGCCTCGAGCGGCATTTTGGATTTGCGGACAGCCACTTCCATCCGCGTATTGGCGCAAATGCGGAGCAGAACGTCAGGCAGGGAACTGGAATCGTTTGGCATCGAGCCTCCCGCGGGATCAGATCACCGCCGATACGCGTCGCATGGTCTCCAGAGCGTTCAACGCGGCACCCGATGCGATGGCGCGTGCCGCCTGCTCCACACCATCGCGCAAATCGGCCGCCTTGTGCGCCACGATCAGGGCAGCGGCAGCATTCAGCAGCACGGTGTCGCGATAAGCGCCGGCCGCGCCGCGCAGCACCCCCACCAGCGCGTCGGCGTTGAACGAGGCGTCGCCACCTTTGATCGCGGCGACAGGCGCCCTGGTGAGGCCGGCGTCCTCCGGAGCAACCGAGAAGGTGTGGACCGAGCCATCTTTCAAGGCCGTGACCTGGTTTTCTCCAGCGACCGTCAGTTCATCCAGGCCGAGACCGTGCACCAGCCAGGCTGACTCGCAGCCAAGTGCGGCAAGGGTTTCCGCCATCGGCCGGGTCCATTCGGGGGAGAACACCCCGGTCAGTTGCCGCTTAACCCGCGCCGGGTTCGAGAGCGGGCCGAGGATGTTGAAGATCGTCCGGGTGCCCAGTTCGACGCGCGGTCCGGCAGCGTGCCGCATGGATGGATGGTGTCGCGGGGCGAACAGGAAAACGGCACCGGCCTCGCGCAGAATGCCAGGCAGCCGCTCGATCGGCGCGTCGATGTTGACGCCCAGTGCGGTGAGCACGTCGGCGCCGCCGGTGCGGGAGGATAAGGCGCGGTTGCCGTGCTTGGCTACCGGCACGCCAAGCGACGCGACGACGAACGTTACCGCTGAGGACACGTTCAAGGTGCCTGCGCCATCACCGCCGGTGCCGCATACGTCAATCGCGTCGTCCGGAGCGGCGATTGCGGCCATACGGGCACGCATCGCGCGAACCGCACCGGTAATCTCCGGCACCGTCTCACCGCGTAGTCGCATGGCCATCAGCAGGGCGCCGATCTGAGCTGGCGTCGCGTCGCCGGACATGATGATGGTGAACGCAGCCTCGGCATCGTCGACCGAAAGGGTTTCCCCGCCGGCGAGTTGTCCCAGGATCGGTTTCAGGTCCTGCGGCATCCCGTCCGCAGTTCAGGCAGCCTGAGCGTTTTTGGCAACGCCAGGCGTGTTGGAGAAGCGGGCGATCGCCAGGAAGTTCGCCAGAATGCGGTGACCGTGCTCGCTGGCAATGCTCTCCGGGTGGAACTGGACGCCATGGATCGGAAAATCGCGGTGGTGCATGGCCATGATCAGACCGTCATCGGTCCACGCTGTGGGGATAAGTGTCGCCGGCAGCGTGTCCCTGGCCACGATCAGGCTGTGGTACCGGGTGGCGGAAAACGGTGACGGCACACCCTCAAGAATGCCGGTGCCGTTGTGCGATATGGCGCTCAGTTTCCCATGCATCGGCAGCGGTGCCCGGACGACCTGACCACCAAACGCCTGGCCGATCGCCTGATGGCCGAGGCAAACGCCCAGAATGGGGAATTTTCCGGCGGCGGCGGCGATCAGGTCGAGACAGATCCCCGCTTCATTCGGCGTGCACGGCCCGGGAGACAACACAATCGCCTCGGGGTTCCGTCCCAGCGCGTCGGCCACAGTCAACTTGTCGTTGCGCACGACTTCGCATCGCGCGCCAACGTCGCCGAGGAAGTGGACGAGGTTGAAGGTAAAACTGTCGTAGTTGTCGATGAGCAGGATCATGGTCGCATCCTTGCTCCGCCGTTATCCGGCGGTCAACGGTGGGAGCGGCTGGCGTTGGGTGGTTTCCGTACCGGTTCGTCGACTGCGTCAAGCCCGTCGTTGCCGCCCACCTCTTCTTATTAAACGTTCAGCCGCTTATTAGCCGTTCAGCCGCACGAGATCGGCCAGATCACGCTGCCGCTGGGTCCGTAGGCGTTCGTAACTGGCCTGGTTCTTTGAGCACACCAGGCTATAGGGCCGGCCACGGCGTTCGGTTACTGCATCGATGTCGCAGTGTGCGGTACGAATGGTACTTTCAACGTGGCTGCGGTCGCCTTCGTTGGCTCGAAACACCCAGCGCGAGGTTTGCGGATCAGCAAGAAATCGGCTCAGTTCCGTACAAAACGTGCATTTACAGCCCAAAGCACTGGCTCTCTGCCAGTCACGTGGGGCTTCCAATGGTTCCGCCACGCGCGCATCGAGGTGTGCGACACAGGCGAGACAAAGCCGCTGTACACCGGCCGCCCTCGCCGTATCATTCGACCCGAGCAGGTTACGGACGGCAGGGACCAGTATCGAGTCGAACGGGTAAGTACTTGGGCATGCAAGCACGTGGGAAGCCGCGCGATCGGCAAGCGCAGTGTCGATCCATGCGAGAGCGGTGAAAAGGTCGACGACAAAATCGGCTCCGACGCCAGGCCCGCGGCGCCACGTGTCGCGCGGCGAACCGCCCGGCAGCGCAGCGACCAATGCGTTGGCGGCACCAATAACGACGATCTTACCGAGCGGTGCGGCCAGCGCCAACAATCTGCCGCAAGCGGCAAGCGTCATCTCAACGCTCGCCGTAACGAGGCGTGTGGTCACTGACGCCGCACGCTCAGGAGCCAGAAGATGAACAGCGTCGACTATCGCCGCAGTGTCGCCCAGATCGAAGCCACCGCGATCGGCGATCGCCGCCAGGAAAAGCTCCAGATTTGCGACATCCTTAAGCCGGACCAGCAAAGTCAGCATCTGTCCGGTGCTGGTTGCTTCGTTGTCCCGCCGCGGATGCCAATATTCCGTCGGCCAGGCTGCCACCATGTGCGCGGACAAATCATGCGCCTGACGCCACAGGGGCGAATCCTCCGAGGGTGGCTGATGATCTTCGCCACTGGTCTCCCAACGTTCGGCGAGATCCGTAAAATACGGCAGCGTAACCCTTAATCCCGCCTGGTTGATGACAGCGAGCAGCCTGTCGTGCGGCCAGAGAACCAGAGCCGCCCGACGGTAGGTGCGTTCAAACGACGCGCCTTCGTTGCCGGTGGCCTCACGGAAATACTCCTCGTCCGGTTCGAGATCCTCGAATGCCTCAGGAGGTGAAAATTCGTCGTCCTCGACCGGGATCACGGTCAACGGCGATTGTTCGCCGTCGGGCCGGCGCCAATCCGACGCCGTCACTGTGCGGTCGTTGATTTCTCCCACCTCGAATTCATCATCGTCGTCGTCCGACCGGTTGCGCCAGGACCGGGAATAACCGGTATGTTCGGCGGACCCGCTCTCCTCGACGGATACCAGCGCGAGGTGGAGGTCACAGCCGGATCGGAGCGCGGCCATGGCAACGACCTTGGCGATGGCGGCGTCGGCGCCCTTCAGCGCCTCGAAACCGAGTTCAGCCGGCGTGTAGGCGTGCTCCAGCGGATAGATCAGTTTCTCGGGTGAATCGTCGTCCGGCGAATGTTTACCGTCAGCCCAATCTTTCAGTAGAGCGGCGACGGTATCGAGCTCAGTGCTGTGGTCCGGCGGTTCCGGCACGTGTCCTGCGCCACGCCGCACGAGATTGTAGACCAATGCCATGCGGTATCCCGAGGTGACGGGCATTACCTCATGCACGCAGTCGGCATAGAACGCGGCAAAAGCGAGTTCCGCGGGGTCCTCGCAACGCAGCTCAAGCCGCCCCTCCCGGTCCTTATGCCGCACAACCAGTTGGCCGCCCGCGGAAACCGAAGGCAACACGAGGATGAGGGTGGCGAACATGCCCGCCACTTTCTCGGTGTCGCGATGCTGCACGAAGAAGCTGCCCTCGTCGTAGATCAGCAGCTTATAGAACTCCGCTTCAACCGGTTCGGTGACGCCCAGACCTTCGGTGACCCGGGTCAGGATCGCCTCGAGGGTTGCGGGCCAGTGCCTGCCGCCGATCGTCACACGTGACGCGCGGATCTGCCAGGTTTGCCGCACCGTCGGGTCGATCAGCGTGGCCTCGCCGCGTCCATAGGGCGCGCGTTCGGCCGCTGCGATGAGTTGTTCCGCCTGCATCGGCAGCAGTGGCAACGCGATCGGTCCGACGCCCTCGATCTCCAGCCGAGGCTGGAACATCTCGGCTGTGCCGGAAACAAAAAAATCGCCCGAACGGTCAATCGTGCTGAGCGCGTCGGCGAGTTCGGTGGTGATAGTCGACATGGCGATCCGTTGGTAGTCGCCCTTGACGCGTCGTCCGGGCAGTGGGGAGGAACTTAGCCACCGATTGCCGTTGACGAAACTGCACCCGAGCCCGCCAACCAAATTACGCGTGCGTCGGTTTTGCCAGGTCGCGCGCAGTGTCGGCCAACGCCTGAGGGGCCACCAGCAGACCCTGCCGTTCGTAACGGCGCCGGGCCCGACTGAAGCGTACGACCACAGCGCTTCTGGGGCTTTTCGCCTTGATCCGGCGAGTGAGCAGTGCGTCGCCGGACGGCAGGAACTCTAGATCCTCCAAGCCGACGCAACGCAAGCATGCAGGGCCGGCATTTTCCATCATCAAGAGATCACCAGTTCCGCCGCAACGATGGCATGTCCAAGCGGTGTTTATTGGTTGGACCACCGCCAGTTCCGGGGCACGATTGGTGTTCGCCGCAAGTCGCTCTCGCTTCCGCTCGGATAGCATGGGCGAAACCCAATGCGTCCGGAGGAACAGTTCGAGCGTAGGATCGCCGCTTTCGCTGAAACAGAGAACCTGGCGTTGCACGGTGCGCGCGAAATAGTGCGTCTCGCTCGCCGTTAGACCATTGTCGGCCGCCCACTGCCGAAACAATCCCATGGCTTTAGCCACACGCCGCGGATTGGTCTGCATTGCACTCTCGAGGCAATCGATCCGCCCCCGCTGCCACTGTTGCAAGGCTGACGGTTCCAGCCATCGAATTCCGACCAGTACATCGATGGGACTGACGTGGTCGTGCTCGGCAAGTGCCTCGTCCGCAGCTCGGCTGACACGATCTACCAATGGAGTCCGTTGCTTTTGGTTCATTGCTCTGTCACCCGATCCACCGCAGCAAGCGGCGCTATCGTTGGTCACAGCGCCGGTCCGTGCCTGGAGCCGACGCCGCCGTAACCGCCGCTCGCAGCGCCTTTCCCCAGTGATCGTCGGGGAAAAGCGCTGGCTGGCAATTTAATCGGATGACGCTTGCCATGTCTACGTTGGAGCCGGTCAGATCACCTCTGGCCGCCCATCGCCGACATCGCCTTTTGCATATCCTCAGGTTGTACGTCCCGAACATGGGTGGCGATCGACCAGCGATGGCCAAACGGGTCCTCAAATTGCCCGTAACGATCGCCCCAGAACATATCGGCGACCGGCATCGTGACCTTGGCTCCGGCGGCGATGGCACGGGCGGCGAAGGCATCGACATCCTCGACATAAAGGTGGATCGTGACCGGTGAACCCTTCAATGATTTTGGACCGAGGCCGCCCATCTCGGGGAATTCGTCACTCAGCATCACGGTCGAATCGCCGATCCGGATACTGCCGTGCAGCAGTTTCCCGCTCTGCCCCGGAAGCCGTGACAGCTCGATGGCGTTGAAGGCCTTCTTGTAGAAGTCAATTGCATCCGCCGCTCCCGCGCAAATCAGGTGTGGTGTCACGCTGTGCATTCCGTCTGGAATTGGCTTTACCTTTGCTGTCGTCATGATCGTATCTCCTCATTGTTGGCAGATGGGATCGGAAGCATTTCCGGATAGCGCCGCAAATGGCCCAGGCTTTACGCGGCGACACGAGGGTTTTGTTTTGTCTGTTGTTTTGTCTGCGCGAAGGTGGCGCCGCCTGGCAAAACGGTTTGCATGAAATGGCCGACACTTTCGGCGCGCCATGGTGGATTCCGTGGGCAGCGTTGATTTGCGGCTTCGATGTCCTGCGTCAGGTCGGCCAAAAGTTCGCACATTCCCTGGCCGCCCGCCGACCAGATTCGGGACAGGTCGCTAAGACCGCCTGCACCATCATCCCCAACAGGCCGGTGAATTGCGCCATCTCCCGTGTTAACATCGAGATCGGAACTCGATGTAACCCAGAACGCGAGCACGCGGGCCAGGTTCCTGGCGGTACCGCGCCAATGCGAAGATCGTCGACGTTGCCTCATTGGGCCTCACCGGATTGCTGGATCGCCGCGATCCCGAGTTGCTCCTTGCCGGGGAAACGGTGGAAGGAACTGCGCTTGCTCACACCCGCCGCGCCGCAAAGGTGGTCCACTGTCGCCGGCACATCGTCCTGGGCGCGGATGACGCCGGCGAGCAGTAGGGTTCGGGTGCTTGCGTGGCGCGGAGGCGTCATTTGAATACCAACCAGATGGTATGCTCTGGTTGCCACGTTCCACAGCTGAGGTCAACCGCGGATTTTCATCTTCAGGCCTGGTCGATCACCGATTAGTTGCCTGCGGGCCAAACATCTCTGGGCGCGAGGGCGTCCAGGCGTGCGGCCGCCATCATAAGGTGGCTCCGACTGGTCAGGAGCAGCCGCTTCGCGGACCCGCATAACGGCAAACGATCTTTGTCATGCTTCGAGCAGAGGGTTTCCGGTCATTGGCACCAGTCCATTGCTGTTGCCGCCTTTCTCTTGCCTCTGGGTACCGGACCTGAGATAAAGCGACCCGAAGCGTCATCCGCGGCAGCTACTTCCCTGCCGTGAGGATACGGCTATACGGCTGCAAATGTAATGCCCGGCATTGGAAACAGGATTTGTCATGGACGAGTCCGCCGCCGACTTCGATCTCGACATCATCGGTGTGCTGGAAGGGACTGATAAGTCTTCTTCGGTGAATTCTGCCTGGGACTATCTGAGGCACTATCAAGCTCTTTTTGCACCCTGGCGAGACCAGCCGATCAACTTTATCGAGATCGGGGTCGATCGCGGCGCGTCCTTGAACGTATGGCGAAAATACTTCTCTCGCGCCCAGATCGTCGGTATCGACATCAACCCGGATTGCCAGGCCTTCGCAGGAGACCGGGTGGCCATCGAAATCGGCTCCCAGGAAGATCCTGGCTTCCTGCACCGGGTCTGCGCGAAATATCCGCCGTCCGTCATCATCGATGATGGTTCCCACCTCGCGCATCATATCGTCTGGTCATTTAAGTACTTGTTCCCCATTCTACTGGATGGTGGCGTTTATGTCGTGGAGGACCTCGCATTTCACTTTGGCATGCGTGAGCCAGCCGGTGAGGAAAAGACGATATCCGCGCCGGACTATTTCCTGGATCTGGCTCGACAGCGGATGGCCAAGAACATTCACCTTCGCGAGATGTGGGGCGATGACCGTTACATTCGCGATCACATAGACGCTATTACCTTCATTGGGAGTGCCCTGGCGGTCCATAAGCGAAAGACCCATGCGACGGCGCCCGCATTGGCGTTCGTCGATCAGCACCTGCGATCAATCAACAAAACCCCCGGCCAGCTTTTGCGACTGGCGGGATATATTTTGCGCCATGGTGGTCCGCTTGATCATGCTGAACGCGTGGTTCAGGACGCGGTAAGTCTGGGTGGATCAAGCGCCGAAGCACACAGATTGTGGGTCGACATACTATGTCGCCAGGGGCGGCTGGACGAAGCCGCTGCGGTGGCTGGCGAGGCTACACGACTGTGGCCAGACGATCACGGCGCATGGCACTGGCTTTCTCTCGTCGAACAGCGGCTTGGCCACGCCGGCGACGCGATCGCCGCAATCGAACGTGCCATTTCGATCAACCCGAATGAGGCCTTTTACCACGAGCGGCTCGGCCACCTCCTGCAACATGAGGGGGAACCGGAGCGGGCGCTGGCGGCTGCAAAAATGGCGGCTTTGCTGCATCCCGGCTTCGAGCCATTGCAGCGGCGGGTAGCCGATTTGGAAAGGCTGGCAGCCGCCGCCCGCGCGCCCTGAACCTTGATTGCGGCATCGGGCATCAATCGGAGCATGGTTTGGCGGGGGTATCACGTAAATGCGCCCGACGAGCAAACCCGAAATCGCACGCCGCGATCGGCGATCCAGCCCTCACACCACGTCGTTCGGCCTTAACCGGCAAAGTTCAGCGTCTGCGTCGCTCTCGATCTGCACCGTCGCATGGCCAATGCCGAACCGGCGTCGCAACTCCGCGGCCAGATCGTGCGGTCGCCGATCCGTTACGTCGCCGCCATAGACCAGGTGCGCAGTCAGCGCGGTTTCCGTTGTGCTCAAAGCCCAGATATGCAGGTCGTGCACCTCTGTTACTCCCGGCAGGTCCAGCAACCAGTCATGCACCGCGCTGCGGGAAATACCGGCGGGCACTGCGTCCATTGCCAGATCGGAGGCCTCCCGTAGCGCAGCCCAGGTGGAGTGCGCGATCACGACGGCGATGGCCAGACTGGTGAGCGGGTCGAGCCAACCCCACCCGGTCAACTGCATCCCTAGCGCCGCAATCACGACTCCAAAGGAAACCGCGGCGTCCGCGGCAAGATGTAGGTACTGGGCGCGAATATTCAGGTCTCCGTGCCGCCCGCGCAGAAACAACAGCGCCGAACCGCCATTTACCAGGATACCGATCGCCGCAACCACCATCACCTCGTCCGAGGCCACCAGCGCGGGAGTGTGCATGCGGTGCAGCGCCTCGATACCGATCGCACCAACGGAAACCAAGAGAATCGCCGCGTTGCCCAGAGCCACGAGGATGGAGAAACGGCCCCAGCCATAGGTCCGGCGCAATGTCGGCGGTCGGCGATGCAACCAGATCGCCATCCAGCCCAGAAGCAAGCCGAGCACGTCGCCAAGATTGTGAATCGCATCTGCAATCAACGCGACCGAGTTGGCGGCGAACCCGAACCCGATCTCGGCCAGAGCAAACGCCAGATTGATCCCGGCGCCCACCGCGAATGCCAGGTCGTGCTCTCCCGGGTGGTGATGGTCGTGGCCATGGTGCGCGTGGCCATGACGATCGTGCCGGTCATTCTCGCGGTCATGGGCGCCGTTCCCATGGTTCCGGTCGTCCGGCCGAGCGGAATTGCCTGTGTCCATCGTTCCCGGTCTATGCCACGAAGCGAGCCGGTACGCCCACTCCATCCATCCGATTCTCAACGCCACATGGAACCGTAACATGAATTTGCCTCAGGCGATTTTGATCGCGATCCTGCAGGGCGCCACCGAACTGTTCCCGGTCAGCAGCCTCGGCCATGCGGTCATCGTGCCGGCCTTGATGCGCTCGGGTATCAACCAGCTGTCGCCGGAATTCCTGCCGTTTCTCGTCTTCCTGCATTTGGGCACCGCGGTCGCTTTGCTCAGCTACTTCTGGCGCGACTGGTGGATGCTGTTTCTGGGCGTCCTCGGCATGGCGGATCAGACGAGGGTCCAAGAGAGCCGGCGAGTTTTCCTGAAGATAGTGATCGCCACCATCCCTGCCGTCATCGTCGGTTTCGTGCTCGAGAAGTTCGTTCGCGGCCTGTTCGGCACCCCCGTCATCGCGGCTATCTTCCTGGTGGTTAACGGCCTCCTGCTGCTGTTCGGTGACCGGTTGCGCAACCGTGGCCACCGGGAACTCACGACCCTGACAACGTTGGACGCGCTGTATATCGGACTTTGGCAGTGCACGGCGTTAATCCCGGGGATCTCGCGCTCAGGCGCGACGATCGTGGGCGGCGTGCTGCGCGGCATCACGCATGAGGGTGCGGCGCACTTCTCCTTTCTGATTGCGACCCCGATCATCCTTGGCGCGACGGTGCTGGAGGTGCCGAAGCTGCTGCACGAACACATGCCGGCGGGCACGTTTCCCATCGCGGCGGTGGCCGCGGTGGTGGCGGGCATCACCGCCTGGCTCAGTACCTGGTTTCTGATGCGCTACTTCCGCAACCATGACGACTGGGCGTTGGGCCCGTTCGCCGCTTACTGCGTGGTGGCCGGTCTGGGCAGTCTGGCGATTCTTGTACTTTAGTACCAGTTACTTACGGGTATTTCTGGTGGCCACGCCAAAGGGTCAGACAAGGGGATCGTCCGGACTGCGCTCGGCAACGGAACGTCGCCGCGTCGCGCGGCGATCCCCTGATCCGGTGGGGTCGCCCGTCAGCGCCTGAACGACGGAAGATTTTCCGTGCGGTCGCCGAGCGCCTCCAGTCCCTCGGTCGGCAGACTGACCGAGTAGTTCAGCGCCCCATCGATATCGTCCTCCCAGACAGCGCGCGGCAGCTCGTAGAGCAATTCGACTCCGTAGCCGTTCGGGTCATGAATGTACAGGCTGTGGGTCATGCCGTGTTCGACGCGGCGGTCGAATTTCACGCCTTTGCTTTGCAAATACGCGAGTTGCTGCAGCCACGCCTCCCGGCTCGGCAACAGGATTGCGACATGGTTGATCGCCATGTTCATGCCGACCATGTTCCATTCGGCAGGGGGCGGCGGCAGGTTGGGATTTTCCACCAACGCGAGGTCATGGTGGCTGAGACGCCCTCCCTCGTGCGAGCAACTGTAAAAGCGGAAGTTTGGTGGGTTCGGACGATCCGGTCGCGGTTTGGCCGTGCCGACGTGTTTGAAACCGATCATTTCGGTCCAGAAGCGGTGCGACTCCTCGATGTCGCGCACATTCAGCACGACGTGGTTGATCGCGCGAGGCGCCACTGCCTGTTTCGGCGTGACGATTTCCGTTGTCATGTTGTCCATATTCGGCTCCTTCCGGCGGTGGCCCAACGCCCTCCTGCGTGGCACCGTTTCAGCTCGCGCGGCATCGGTCATTGAGCGGGATCAAACGGTCAGTCATGCTGCCCGAATTTACGGATGAACAGCGACACCCGGCTGAGCCGGGTTCAATGTTTTGCGTCGCGCGACCTCCTGGTCGATCCGGGCGGCAAGTTCGCCGCTGACCGGGGTCATGGGCAGGCGCAATTCGGGACTGTCGATCAGGCCGATGCGCCAGAGGAAATGCTTGATCGGCGCCGGACTTGGTTCCGCGAACAGCAATCGCGGCAAATCGGCGAGGTTGCGCGAGGCAGCCAGCGCGCCTGGCTGATCGCCTTCCAGCAACTGCGCACGGATCCTGGCAAACGCCGCAGTTTCGACATGAGCCGAGGCAAGAATGCCGCCGTCGGCACCCAGGGTGAGTGCGGGGTAGAAGAGTGTGTCCTCGCCGCTGAGCACGGCGAAGCCGGGCGGGCGAAGACGGATCAAATCGAAGGATTGGGCAAGGTCGGCGCAGCAGTCTTTCACCCCGACAATGTTGGCGTGCTCTGCCAGCCGCAACATCGTTTCGTTGCCGAGATTTACTCCGGTTCGGTACGGAATGTTGTAGATCAGGATGGGTCGTGGCGTGCTCTGCGCCAGGAACGAAAAATGCTGGAACAGCCCGTCCTGCGACGGCCGGGTGTAATACGGGCACGCAATCAGGTAGCCGTCGACCGGCCAACTTGCCGTGGCTTGCAACGCTTTGGCGAGCTTTCGCGTGTCGCTGCCGGACAGGCCGAGATAAACCTGCAGCGGCCGGCCGATCGTTGCAAGTTCCGTGCGCGACAGGACCACGACGTGTTCCAGTTCGGCCTCGTCCAATGTCAGGCCTTCTCCGGTCGTCGCGCCGAGGATCAGTCCGTCGATCGGTTCCGCTGCGTAATGCCGGATCAGACGGCAAAGCGACGTCTCATCAAGCCTGGCATCCCGAAATGGCGTGATCAGCGGCAGCCAAATGCCGAGTGGTGTCGACTGGTCGGTTGGCATGTTGGGTATCCCTTCTCCTGGATGGCCGGAGACGGGAGCGGATACAAAAAACCCCGTCGAAACCGGCGGGGCTGTGATTGATCGTGAGGCGCTATGGCTTACGGTGCGCGCAGATCAATGGTCCCCCTGTATCCGGGGCCGTTTTTTCGCGCTTGCGAATTTGCTGCTGCCGCTTGCCATGTGCGGGTGGCTATTCTCCTGGTTCGAAGGTGTCAAGTATGCGTATCAATGGCGAATGCAATCTGGGGCGAATGCAATCTGGGGCGAATGCAATCTGGTATCGATAGCGCAATGTCACTTACATTCCCATGACGATTGTTTCAAACCGACCTGCCGACGCCTGCGGAGCAGCAACACGCGGCGAATGGCTGACGTCGATATTGTAATAAATCGGGCTGGTCTCGCTTTTGGCGCGGCATGTCATGACTTCCCACCATCGCTGCTATCCTTGTTCAGGCCGCATCCTCCAAAATCATTGCCGCCGCTTTTTCCCCGATCATAATGCTCGGCGCGTTGGTGTTGCCGGCCACCACCACCGGCATGATCGACGCATCAGCCACGCGTAGTCCTGCAACCCCATGCACCCGCAGCCGAGGATCGACCACCGTATTCGGCCCAATCCCCATCGCGCAGGAACTACTCGGATGATGGTTCGACACACCGGTCTGGCGCACGTATTCCGCCAGCTCGGGATCGCTCGAAACCGACGGACCAGGCGTTAGTTCCGCAACAATATACGGCTTCAGGGCAGGTTGTTCGGCAATTTTCCGGACCAGGCGAAGCCCGGTCACGATCGCGTTCATATCGTAATCGGTGCGCAGAAAGTCGAAATTGATCTGCGGCGGTGCCAAGGGATCGGGCGAACCCAGACGCACCGTCCCTCGCCCATCCGGACGCAAATGCACCGGGCTGAGGGTGAAGCCCGGGAACGGATGCGGTATTACCCGGTCCTTGGTCCGTTCCAGGGTGCTCCATTCCAGTAAATTGACCTGCAGGTCCGGTCGTTCCAGCCTCGGATCGGAGCGCGTAAACAACCCGGCGTGAATACCATTGCTGGCCATTGGTCCTTTCCGCAGCAACCCATATTCCGCCGCCGCCAGAATCTTGCGCGGCCAACTGTTGCCCAGATCGTTCAGCGTGATCGGTTTCGCGCAACGCCAGGTCAGATAGGTGTTGAAGTGATCATGCAAATTGCTTCCTACCGCCGGCATGTCGCGCACGACCGTCACGCCCATCGCCAGCAGATGCTCCGCCGGCCCCAGTCCGGACAACAGCAGCAATTGCGGCGAGCCGTACGCGCCACCCGATACGATCACCTCGCCTCGCGCGTGCACTGTTCGCCGTCCGGAAGCGGAATGATACTCAACGCCAACCGCCCGACCGTTCTCGATCAGCACTTTCGTTGCAAAGGCGCCGGTGCGGATTTCCAGGTTTGGACGGGTTCGTGCTGGTTCCAGATATGCCTTCGCCGTGCTCCAGCGCCGTTTGTTTGACGTGGTCGCCTGATAATAGCCGCAGCCTTCCTGGACGGCGCCATTGAAGTCGGGGTTGCGCGGAATCCCCGCCTGCTCGCAGGCGGCCAGCACAGCGTCAGCCAGTTGGAAACCGGGCGGATGATCGGTCACCCGCAGTGGTCCGCCGACACCGTGGAAATCATCCGCGCCGCGTTCCTGGTGCTCCGCCTTCTTGAAATACGGCAGCACGGAATCCCAGTCCCAGCCTTCGCAACCGCGCTGCCGCCATTCGTCGTAGTCGGCATGATTGCCACGGATATACACCATACCGTTGATCGAGCTCGACCCGCCGAGCGTTTTGCCGCGTGGCAAATACAGTTGCCGGTTGCCGAGTTGTGGTTGCGGCGCGCTCTCGAACTTCCAGTTCACCGCCGGATCGATGAACGTGCGGGCAAAGCCGATCGGAATATGGATCCAGGGGTTGCTGTCGCGGCCGCCAGCCTCCAGCAGCAGCACGCTATAGCGCCCTGATTCAGATAACCGAGCCGCCACCGCCGCCCCGGCCGAGCCCGCACCGGTGACAATGTAGTCAAATGTATCCGCGCCGTCCGTCACACCATTTGTCCTTTCCGGTCCGTTTTTGCGGACTTTTCTGCAGCTCGCGGCCAGGCCGCGCATCGCGACCCGCCGCCGGTCTGGTCCGGAAACCGGCAGGAGCGACCGCAAACGTAACCTGCTGGAACTCTGGGCCAGGTCAAGCCCGACGAGCATCGCACCGGTTCGAGACCGATCGCATTGCAATGGTCGCGCGCGACAAAGCCGGGCAAGACCACGACGCCGACGAACGAAACGGCTGACTTCTTTTCAAAACCAACCGCGGAACGGCCGGGCTTACCGCCTTCTGTTGGGAAAACACCAATGCGGCACGGGCGCTTTCAAGATGACAAATCCGCGAAATTTACTGCCACCCGTTGAAACCGGCGTCCAGGTCACGATGTTCGCGTCGAAATGGGTCTGGGAAGAACAGCAGCAAAGGGGTTCGTCATGAAACTGTCACTGAATTCCACTGGATCGTTACTCATCCTGGCTCAATTTCCCGGACTGCTGTGCGCCACCCCGGCCGTCGCGCAGGATACCGCAGCCCTACAACAACAAATTCAACAGTTGCAGGCCAACTTTCAACGGCAAATCCAGGATCTGCGTGCACAGTTGAAGAAAGTCCAGGCGGAAGCGGCACAATCCCGGGGAGCGGAAGCGCGGGCGAGCCAGCACGCTCCGGTCTCAGCGCAACCCATGCAGACAGCGTTAACCCCGCCGACGTCCGTCCAGGCTATACAACAGACACCGCCAGCAAAGCCGCTGCCCAAGGGCGCCTTCCAGCTCGGCGGGATCACCGTCACGCTCGGCGGCTTCATCGCCGTCGAGGGCGTTTACCGGTCGAGGAACGAAACCGCCGATATCGGTTCCAGTTTCGGCTCCGGCATGCCGCTGCCGAACACCCCCGCCTATCACATGGGAGAGTTCCGCGGCAGCGCGCGCCAGAGCCGCGTCTCACTCCTCGCGCAAGGCGATGTGGATGATGTCACTCATCTCGCAGCTTACGGCGAGGTGGACTTTCTCGGTGTCGGCACGACCTCGAATTCCACGGAAAGCAACAGCTATGTGCCGCGGCTGCGGGTCGCCTATGCCACCTACGATCGGAGCGATCTCGGGCTGCATTTGCTCGGCGGCCAGGAATGGAGCCTGCTGACCATGAACAAGGTCGGGATCGTGCCACGCCAGGAGGACATTCCGCTAACGATCGACGCGCAATACGTCTCCGGCTTCAACTGGACCCGCAACTGGCAAGTACGCGCGGTGAAGCATTTCGACGACCATCGCTTCTGGCTCGGCGCGTCGATCGAGGGTCCGCAGGCAAGCTATTCCGGCTCGACCACCATTCCCGGCGGCAAAACAGTCACTGCCACCGCCACCGGTGGGTCGCTGTTGAACGGCACGATTTCAACCTACAGTACGGATGTCGTGCCGGACTTCATCGTCAAGGCCGCGGCTGATCCGGGCTGGGGCCATTATGAACTGTTTGGGCTGACCCGGTTTTTCACCGACCGCGTCAGCAACACAATTTACGGCAGTAATGCCACCGTTGTTGGCGGTGGCATCGGCGGGGGCATGATCCTGCCGGTCATCCCCCGGAAACTCGATTTCCGCCTGAGCGGGCTTTTCGGCAACGGCGTCGGCCGCTACGGGTCCGCGCAATTGCCGGACGCCACGTTCTCGGAGGGTGGCCGACCGAAGCCACTCACTGAATACAGCCTGTTGGCCGGTCTGGAGGGGCATCCCGCGCCGTCGGTGGACATCTATGCCTATGTCGGCACCGAGCAGGCCGAGAGGAATTTCACCAGCGGCACCAAACTCGGCTATGGCAATCCGGCGAGCTCCAACGCAGGCTGCGACACCGAACTAAGCACGCTGACCTGCACCGCGAATACCTCCGGTGTCGTGCAAGGCACGATCGGCGCGTGGTGGCGCTTCTTGCAGGGCGATTTCGGCACCGTGCAGGCGGGCGCTCAATATTCATATACGAAACGCAATATTTTTGCCGGCGCGGGCGCCACGCCGGGCACCACGGTCTCCCCCAGCACCGACGAGAACATGTTCCTGATCAGTTTCCGCTACTATCCGTTCCAGTAACCTCGGGTCTGAGCCCCCGAGCCCGCCGGCGAATATCAGCCCACGTGCGGCGGCCCAAGCGCGCCGAACCTCCGCCAAACGATTTGGCCCAGTCAGGGATTGAGCCAGCCGCCGCGACCCGGTAAGCACGCCCCGCATCTGGGCGTTGCCCGGGCGACGGAGGCAAACGAACCAGGTGGACCTTGAGGCCCTGATAGAGAGTGTGCTGAACGCGCTGACCGCGGGCATCACCATCGGCTGCATCTACGGATTGATGTGTATCGGTCTCGGGCTGATTTTCGGCATCATGAAGGTGGTCAACTTCGCCCAGGGCGAGTTGCTGATGCTGGGCATGTTTGCAAGCTTTTATCTGGTGACCGGCGGTGGCGTGCTGGCCTTCCTGGGCCCGTATATCGGCCCGTTTGTGGGCGCCCTGCTGGCCGGGCCGATCGTGTTCGTGTTTGGTGCTTTCCTGCACAAGTTTCTCATCAGCCGGGTATCGGGTCTGCGCACCGCCGGCTCGATTGACGATGGTCATTTCGGTCAGTTGATCGTCACGCTGGGGATTTCCCTGATTTTGCAAAACGGCGGCATGATCGTGTTCGGCACCATTCCGGTCACCGTGCGCACGCCGTTGTCGTCCAGCGCGTTTTTGATTGGCCCGATTTATGGCGATGCCACGATCTTTCTGAACAAAGCCAAGCTGGTGGCTTGCGTCGTCGCAATCATCACCGCGCTGGTGTTGTATTTCATGCTGGAGTTCACCCGCATCGGCAAAGCCTTACGCGCCGCGGCCGACAATCCGACGGCTGCGACGTACATGGGGATCGACGTCGACAAGTACTATCGTATGGCATTTGCCCTCGGGAGCGGCATCACCGCGATCGCCGGCGGACTGATGGCAACCTATCTGTCGTTCGGCTCGTTCGTCGGTTTCGATTACGTCATCATCATGTATTCCGGCGTGGTTCTTGGCGGCATTGGCTCCATCATGGGCGCGTTCTGGGGTGGGATGACGGTGGGCATGGTGCAGCAGATGTCCACCTTGGTGCTGCCGCCGCAATTGCAGAATGCCGCGATCTTCATCGTGTTTTTGCTGATTGTCATGCTGCGGCCGCAAGGATTGTTCGGCCGCTCGGCGGAGCGTGCGTGACATGAGAATCGGCACCGCCGAAAAACTGCGCCGCGACCTGACGATCCTGTTTGGCATCGCGGTCATCTATTTGGGCGTGTCCTGGTTCGTCCCCAACAGCTACTACCAGTTAATCCTGACCTTGGTGCCGATCTGGGCTGCGTTCGGCGTGTCGTGGAATATCCTGTCCGGCTATGGCGGCCAATTGTCATTCGGCCACGCAAGCTTCTTCGGGGTCGGCGGTTATTGCACGACCCTCGCCCTCGTCTACTGGGGCCTTACGCCCTGGCTTGGCATTCCACTGGGCGTTGTGATGGGAGCGATTGCCGCCATCATCATCGGTACCCCAACGTTTCGCTTGCGTGGCCATTATTTCGCTTTGGCGATGCTGGCCTATCCGTTGGCGATTCTTTACTTCATGGAGTATTTCGGCTTCCAGGAAGTCTCCCTGCCGATGCATCGCGAGCATCCGGTGTTTTATCTCCAGTTCACCGATCCCCGTTACTACACGCTTGTCGCCGTCTTCCTGCTGGTGGTCAGCGTAATCACCTGCAGCCTTGTCGAGAACTCGCGGTTTGGCCTGGCTCTGCTGGCGATACGGCAAAACGAACTGGCGGCCGAGGCGGCGGGCATCGATGCCAGAACCTGGAAGATGCGTGCGCTGATGGTGTCTGGTATGATCGCCGCCGGCGCCGGAGGTCTTTACGCCTGCGTTCAATTGGTGGTGACGCCGGACTCCGTCTTCGGGCTGCTGGTGTCCGCGCAACCGGTCGTAATGACGTTGTTCGGCGGCGTTGCCTCGTTGTGGGGGCCGGTGATCGGCGCCGCGGTCCTGGTGCCGCTGTCGAAATTGCTGGATGCCTATGCCGGCGATTACCTGCGCGGTATTCAGGGTGTGGTTTACGGCGCCGCAGTCATCGCCATCATTCTGGCGGCGCCCGATGGACTGTTCTGGACCATTCGCGATCGGTTCTTCAAACCCAGACTACCCGCGCCTTTGCCTGCGCCGTCTCAGGTCGCCAACGCCGCCGTGGCTTCAGAAGTCACAGATGCCGCGCTGATGATTGTTGGAGATCTGTCCAAATCCTTTGGCGGCCTGCGCGCGGTCAGCAATGTCAGCTTTACCATCAATGCAGGTGAAATTCTCGGCATTATCGGGCCAAACGGTGCCGGCAAGACGACCTTGTTCAACCTTCTGAATGGTGTGCTGCCGGCCGATGGCGGCACCGCGACCCTCGCCGGCGTTTCTATGTTGGGCAAAAAGGTCCATCAGGTCTGCCACATGGGAGTCGGGCGCACGTTTCAGGTGGTGCGCAGTTTCCCTCGGTTGCCGCTGATCGACAATGTCATTGTTGGCGCTTACGGCGCAGGACTCTCGGACCAGGCTGCCGCCGACGAAGCGATCCGCGCTTTACATCGCACCGGTCTCGCCGCGCAGGCCGGCATGCCGGCGGGACAATTGTCGAACAAGCAATTGCGCCTGATGGAACTGGCCCGCGCCCTGGCCGGCAGACCACGGCTGTTGCTGCTGGATGAAACTCTGGCGGGCCTTGGCCGCGAGGAATGCGACGACGTGCTGAACGTCCTGCATCGCCTGCGCCAGGAAGGCATGACAATTGGCATTATCGAGCACACGATGCACGCCATGCTGCGGATCGCCGACCGCTTCGTCGTGCTGGATCACGGCGCGGTGCTCGCCTCGGGCAAGCCCAGGGATGTGGTCGAGGACCGTTCGGTGATCGAGGCATATCTGGGCAAGAAGTGGCTCGCCAAACAGCATGCTTGAGGTCGCCAACCTGTCCGTCTCCTACGGCGGATTGCGCGCGCTGACCGATGTGTCGCTGTCGGTGTCCGAGGGCCAGTTCGTCACCGTTGTCGGCCCCAACGGCGCCGGCAAGTCGACCCTGTTCAAGACCATTTCGGGCGTGGTTCGGCCCACCGAAGGAACCATCACCTTCCAGGGCGAGGACCTGCTGGCCATGTCGGCGGCGAAACGGGCGCATCGCGGCATCGCCCATGTCCCCGAGGGCAGACAGGTGTTCAAGACCCTGACGGTCCTGGAAAATCTGGAAATGGGCGCCTATCCGAAAGCCGGCCGGTTGCACTGGAGCCGCACGCTCGAGCGGATCCACACGTTGTTCCCGATCCTGGCCGAACGCTCGCGGCAAATGGCCGGGACTTTGTCGGGCGGCGAGCAGCAGATGGTCGCCATTGGCCGCGGCCTCGCCTGCGCGCCGAAACTGCTGATGCTGGACGAACCGTCGATGGGTCTCGCGCCCGCCGTCACCGACACGATTTTCGAGCGAATCTCGCAGATCCACGCCGATGGGGTTACCATCCTGCTGGTCGAGCAGCGCGTCGCCGAAGCGCTCGAACTGTCCGATCATGGTTACGTTCTGGAAACCGGGCATGTGGTTTTGCAAGGCCCCTATGAGATCCTGCTGGCCGACGACCGGGTGCGCAAATCGTATCTCGGCCTGACCGAAGAATGACTACAAAGGAGACTGACAAGATGGCACTCATCAAACCCCTCGGCCGCCGCGGCGCCTTGAGCCTCGCGGGTGCGGCTGCTCTGGCCGGCAAGGCCCGTGCGGACAGCCCGTCCGAGGTCAAAATCGCCATGGAGGTGCCGCTCTCCGGTCCCTGGGCGCGCAGCGGCCTGCTGGAGCAAATGGGCGCCCGAATGGCCATCGACGACGTCAACAATGGCGGCGGCGTCAAGGCTCTGGGCGGCGCAAAAATGAAGTTGGTGGAGTATGATGCCGGCGACACCGCGGAGAAGGCCAAGGATGCCGCGCAGCGCATGATCGCGCAGGAACCTGATCTGGCCGGCGGGTTTGGGGCCTGGCTGTCCACGTTCACGCTCGCCATCACCGAGGTCACCGAGCGCGCCGAACTGCCCTGGCTGACGCTGTCCTATTCCGACCTGATCACTGGGCGCGGCTTTAAGTACGTGTTTCAGTCCTCGCCGACGGCCGACGCGCAGGCCGAGCAGACCGTGCCGATCGTCATGGCTCTCGCGACCAAAACGACCGGCAAGCGACCGACCAAGGTCGCGATCGTCGGCGATAACACGGCTGCCACCGTCAGCTTTCTGAAGCCGATCCGTGATCACGTTCTGAAGAATGAAAAACTGAACCTTGTTGCCGACGAAATCTACACACCGCCACTGTCTGACGCGACGACGATCGTGGAGAAACTGCGCTCCGGCAAGCCGGACTTCGTTTTGTTGCAATCGACCAACGTCGGCGATGACAAGCTGCTGGTCGAGAAATTCGCCGAGTTCGGACTGACCGCCAAAAAGATGCCGTTGATCGGCGGCGGCGGTCATTGGGCGTCACCGGAACTGGTGAAACTGACCGGACCGGAAAATCTGGAGGGCATCATCATCGCTCTCGCCGACTGGCCCGGCAAGAAGGCGGCAGATATCAGCAAGCGCTTCATCGCCCGCACCGGGGAGCCGTGGTTCGGCCATGACTCGATCTTCGCGTACGCGCACGTGATGATCCTGAAAACGGCGATCGAGCATGCTGCTTCGGCCGAGCGGCACAAGGTCGCCGAGGCGTTGCGCACCATGAATATCACCGACGGACCGGCCGATCTGTTCCCTGATGGGCGGATCAGCTACGACGAAAAAGGTCGCCGGAAGGGCGCCGGAATTTGTATCGTGCAATACCGCAACGGCGTCCCGGTGCCGGTCTATCCAGACTCGATTGCCACCGGCGAACCGTTCTGGCCAAAAACATCGTGACTCCGTGGGAGGTTTTTGCGGTCCGGTACGCGCGTAACGACAACGCGAAACGGTCGACCAACTTCATCGGTGGCGATCCGCACGATGCGCCGATGCCGTTGGACTATTTCGTGTGGGCGATGCGGCAGGGGTCCAGAACGATCATTCTGGACACCGGCTTCGATGAACCGATGGGCAAAAAACGTAACCGCCAGTTCCTGCGCTCCCCCGCCGTCGGCCTGAAGGCCATCGGCGTGGAGCCGGATCAGGTGGAGCACGTGATCCTGTCGCATTTGCACTACGATCATTGCGGCAATTACGACATGTTCCCGCGCGCCAATTACCACGTGCAGGAAATTGAAATGGCGTATTGCACCGGCAAGTGCATGTGCTTTGACGGGCTGCGCGGCCCGTTCGAGGAAGCAGATGTCGTGGCAATGGTGCGCAAGGTGTTTGCCCGCCGCGTGGTGTTTCACGACGGCGAGGGTCAGGTTGCCGAGGGCGTCACCGTCCACCACGTCGGCGGCCACAGCAAGGGCCTGCAATTTGCCCGGGTGTTCACGCGGCGCGGCTGGATGGTTCTGGCCTCCGATGCCAGCCATTTCTACGCGAACTTTGAAACCGGCCGTGCCTATCCGATCCTGCATAGCCACGAAGCCACGCTTCTGGGCTACGAAAAGATGAAGCGAATGGCCAGTGCGCCGAACGCGATCATTCCGGGTCATGATCCGCTGGTCACGGCACGCTACCCCGCCGCAGCGTCCGGCCTGGAAGGCATCGCGCTGCGGCTGGATGTGGAACCCAGCGAATGAGCGAGGCTGCTGCTGCATTCCTGCGGGCGCGGCAGCGGCCGCTCGAACTGGTGATTTTCGACTGCGACGGCGTGCTGATCGACAGCGAGGCTTTGTGCAACCGTGTGGTCGCCGAAATCCTGACCGAAGCGGGCTGGCCCATGACCGCCAAGGAATGCACTGACCGCTTCATCGGCATGAGCTTTTACGCGATGCAGCCGGAGATCGAGGCACGGCTTGGCCGTTCCCTTGGCGATGACTGGGTCGATCGTGTCGTTGACGTGGTCACCGCAGCGATGAAGCGCGAAGCCGAACCTGTCGCGGGTGCGCGCGAGGCGCTGGACGCGGTCATGGCGATGGGACTGAACTGGCGCATCGCGTCCAATTCGTCGCACCTTGAAATGGCAGCGAAGTTTGGCCGTGTGGGATGGCTGGAGCTGGTCGCCGGCCGTGTGCACAGTTCGGTCGATGTGATCGCACGAGGCGGTGCCGGGAAACCGGCGCCCGACCTGTTCCTCGCCGCTGCCGCGGCGGCAGCAGTTGCACCGGCGCGTTGTCTGGTGATCGAGGACAGCGTCCACGGTGCAACTGCAGCACGTGCCGCCGGCATGGATTGTCTGGGCTTTGTTCCGCATGGCGATGCGGCAGCATTGCGCGCCGCCGGTGCGGTGCCGTTTCATTCCATGCACGACCTTCCTGGGCTGCTGCGCGCAGCTTTGGCATGTCCTTTCTGACTGCACTGTATCCCTGGACCAAAGCGTTTCACATCATCTCGATGGTCGCCTGGATGGCGGGCATGTTCTATCTGCCGCGGCTGTTTGTGTATCATTGCGAAAGCGCACCGGGATCCACCGACAGCGAACGCTTCAAGGTGATGGAGTACCGCCTACTGAAGCAGATCATCAATCCGGCGATGATCGCGACCTGGACTTTTGGTATTCTGTTGGTGCTGACCCCGGGCGTGATCAGTTGGGCCGCCGGCTGGTGGTATGTGAAACTGGTTTGCGTGGTGCTGATGTCGGGGCTGCATGGTGCCATGTCGAAATGGCGCCGCGAGTTCATGGAAGATCGCAACACACGCTCGCAGCGGTTCTATCGGATCGCCAATGAGATCCCCACCGTGCTGCTGGTCGTGATCGTGATCATGGTGATCGTGCGCCCGTTTTAGCGCGACCGGGTTGCACCCGATCAACTCAGGAATGCGCCGCCGTTCACGTGAATCGCCTGCCCTGTGATGTAGCGTGCTTCGGGGGAACAGAGGAAACGGACCATTGCGGCGACTTCCTCGGGCCTGCCGCGGCGGCCTAGCGGGCTGTCCGGCAGTGCAGCACGTCCGTGATTGCCCCCTGCGGCAAAGCCTCGGACGGTTTCGATCGAGCCCGGCACGACGGTATTCACGGTGATGTCGTCCGGCGCCAGTTCCTTCGCCAAGGCCCGGGTCAATCCGACCATGCCGGCCTTCGCGGTGATCGCGTGCACCCGGCCGACCGCTCCGACATGTGATGAAATGCCGCCAAGGTTGATAATCGTTCCCCCACCGGCTGCGATGATGTGCGGCGCCGCGGCATGGGCGCAATAAAACGCGCCGTCGATCGTGGTGCCCATGATCTCGCGCCATTCCTCTGGCGTCATATCGGCGAATTTGGTCTGTCGCCGGATCGAGGCGTTGTTGACCAGCACGTCGAGCCGGCCAAACCGTTGCACGGTGGCCGCGACAAGCGCGCCGGCCTGATGGTGATCGGAAATATCGGCCATGAAGGTGTCGGCATCCGAGCCCGCGTCACGCACCAGACGGGCAGTTTCGCGTGCATCGGCTTCCGACCGGCGGGCAGTCGTCATGATCCGGAACCCGTCGGCGGCCAGCGCCAGCGCGATCGCGCGGCCAATGTTAAGTGCGCTGCCGGTCACCAGCGCAACCTTGTGTTCGTCCGTCATTGTCCGTGCCTCCGGGTTTGTTACACGCGCCGATTGGACAGCGAAAGCGGGTTGGTGTGCAATGCCACCGTCATTCAATCCCAATGGCAATCCAATGGAGGAAACCATGGCCACTCCGCCATCCGCGTCCCGCGATGCCGTTCGCGCTGTCGTACCGAAAATGATCGACCTCACGGAGAAAGTTCTGTTCGGCGACGTCTGGGAACGCCCGAACCTGTCCAAACGTGACCGCAGCCTGATCGTTTGCGCCACGCTGATCGCAACCTACCGTCCCGAGCAGCTGCGCGGCCATCTGCAGCGCGCACTGGATAACGGCGTGACGAAGGATGAAATTTCCGAAATGATCACGCATCTGGCGTTCTATTCCGGCTGGCCGGCCTCGATGACGGCAGCGAACATCGCGAAGGATATTTTTGCGAATAATCCGTGATTTGCCCCGTCATGGCCCTCCCCCGACCTGGTCGGGGGACCACCGGGCCGTCCGGCGAAGCATCGTGCTGGTGCAGATGACCCTGACCATGTTTGAAACCTGGTTCGTACAACCAGACCATCAGTCACATAAGGAGCGTAACAAATGAAGGCGGGATTCATCGGCCTTGGTACCATGGGCGCCAGCATGGCTGCCAACTTGCAAAAAGGCATCCAAAAAGATGGCCATACCGTCATCGTGCACGACGTCCGCAAAGAGGCCGCCGCACCCCACATCAAGAACGGCGCCGCCTGGGCTGATACACCCGCCGCTGTGGCGGCCGAGTGCGACGTAATCTTCACCTCTCTGCCAGGTCCGGTGGAGTTCGACGCCGTGTCGTTCGGCGCCCACGGGCTGTTGTCCACGATCCGCAAGGGAGCAGCCTATTTCGATCTGACGACGAACTCGCCGACCACAGTGCGCAAGGCCGCGGAAGAATATAGCAAGAAAGGCGCGTACCTGTTCGATGCTCCGGTCAGCGGCGGGCCACGCGGTGCGGCCTCCGGCAAACTGGCAATCTGGTGCGGCGGCGATCAGGATGTGTTTGAAAAATGGTACCCGGTGTTATCGACGATCGGCGATCAGGCGCGCTACATTGGCCCGATCGGCGCCGGCTCGGTCGCCAAGCTGGTGCATAATTGTTACGGCTACATCGCGACCGCGGCAGCGGCCGAGGTGTTCAGCATGGGCGTGAAAGCCGGGATCGAACCTTTGGCGATCTGGGAAGCGGTGCGGCAGGGCGCGATCGGCCGCCGTGGCGCATTCGATTCGCTGACCGATCAGTTCCTGCCCAATAAGTACGAACCACCTGCTTTCGCGCTGCGCCTTGCCCACAAGGACGTTTCGCTCGCGACCGCACTTGGCCGCGAACTGAATGTGCCGATGCGGCTGGCCAATCTCGCACTGGCGGATCTGTCCGAGGGACTGAACCGCGGCTGGGGCAATCGCGACTCACGCGCCATCATGGTGCTGCAAACCGAACGCGCCGGCATCGAGATCAAAGTCGATCCGCAACGACTGACCGAGGCGTTGGAAAACAAAGCAAAGAACGGCTGATCAGCGCCATTCCGCACGCAGGGCGTCGATCGCGCGGTCGACGTCCGGCGCCGAATTGTAGCCATGGAAACTGAACCGCACGCGCCCCTGCCCGTTCCACGCCAGTACGCCATTCTGTGCCATGCCATCAACGATCGATTGGGCGCGCGCTGACGGAACGCAAACGCTGGCGCCGTGGCGCGCCGGATCGGTTGGCGTCAAGGTCGGAAGTTGCAAAGCCCGCAGCCGCTCCAACATCCCGGTGGTCAGCGCCTGCACGTGCGCCTGCAGGTCCTGCATGTCAAATGCGGCCAGATAATCCAGCGCCTGGGCAAGCACGTAAACCGGACCATGCGCCGGGTTGCCTCGGGTGAACCGCAAGGCGTCCGCTCGCAAGGGTGGCGGATCGTCGTAGCCGCGTGAACCGGGTGCAAAAGAGTGCCAGCCGGCCGTGGCAGGCGACCAGTCGGGTTGGCGGGCGCGGTTCCAATAAGCGACGGCGACGCCGGTTATGCCGAGCATCCACTTGTAGCAGGCGCAAAAGGCAAAATCTGCGACTGCCGCATCGATCGGCAAATATCCCGACGCCTGGGTGAAATCGACGACCAGCAACGCCCCAACTTTGTCGGCCAGCATCCGCAGTGCGTGCAAATCATGCCGCTCGCCGGTTAAATACGAAACGTAGCTGACGCCGATCACTCGCGTGCGCTCATTGACGCAACCAGCGAAACGGTCCGGTTCGGTGCCTGTGGCCTGTCGGATCGTCACGATTGGGTGACGGTGCAACAAAAACGGTCCGGCGACCGACGGATATTCGTCGGCATCGATAACGATGTTGTCGCCGTCCTGCCAGTTAAGGCTTTCCGCGACGATCGAGATGCCCTCGGCGACGTTGCTGACAAAACCAATGGATCCGACGTCAACGCCCCATAGCCGCGCGATGCCGGCACGGGCGCGAGCTAGCTCGGCCTCCTGTGCGACGCGACCGGCCATTCCGCTGCTTTTGTCGTGCAAATAGCGTGACAATGCGGCGTCGTGGCGGCGCAAACAGGCCGTTTCGCCACCGGCACAGACGTGAGTGATACCAGGTGCAATGGCAAAGTCTCTGGGATCGAACAATGGTGCGTCGGTCATGTCACGGCCCGCTTTCGCTGAATTGGACGCGCCATCGGTTCCGGAACGATCCCGCGCATGGGCCAGCCGGATCAGTCGTCTTTGTGCAACGGTGCCCCGGCCATGCGTCCGCCATCGATGACCAGCGTCTGACCTGACGTAAAACTGCCGGCGCTCGAGGCGAGATAAATCGCCGCACCGGCGATCTCATCCGGCTCGCCGATCCGGCCAAGCGGCGCATCACGCGTGGTTTTCTTATAGCGCACCGGATCCTCCCACAGTGCGCGGGCGAAGTCGGTGCGAACGAGTCCTGGCGCGATCGCATTGGCGCGCACGTTCTGCGGTCCCCACTCGACCGCGAGATTGCGCACCAACGCGATATCGGCGGCCTTGGAAATCCCGTAAAGGCCCAGTGTGGCACTGCCAATCAGGCCGCCAATGGAGGAAATGATGATGAACGATCCGCCGCCGCGCGCCGCGAGGTGCGGGCAAACCATGTTCGACAACCAGAAATTCGAACGGATGTTGGTGCCCATTACCCGCTCATACACGTCATCCGAAGCGCCGGACTGCGGACCCAGATAAGGATTGACCGCGGCATTGGCGACCACGATGTCGATGCCGCCACATTGCGCGACGGTCTTGTCGACGAGGTTCTGCAGTTCCTCTTTCCGCGCAACGTGGCAGGGAATGACAATAGCCTTGCCACCGGCGTCGCGAATGCCTTGCGCCACCGCCTCGCAGGCGTCCGGTTTGCGGCTCGACACGACGACAGTTGCACCGTGCTCGGCCATACGTTTGGCGATGGCGAGCCCGATCCCTTTGGTCGAGCCAGTAACGACGGCGATCTTACCGGTGAGGTCGAACAGCGATGACATGCGGTGCCTCTTTCCTGGCGTTTGCGACGAATATGCGCGCAGTACAGGGAACGTCAATCAGGTGAGGACGGCATCAACCCGGGGTGCCGATGATGAACCGCACCGGTGAGCATTCCGGCTCTGCATCCACACCGCCAATCACGGAGGCATTGGGCCGACAACGGCCGATGGGAACGCCTCGGTATCCGAAGTAACGGCGTCATTCCGCAGTAGCCAGCCGGGTGATCATCTCATGCAATTTTGTGCGCACAGTATCGTCCATCAGGAAACGCACGCGCAGCACGCCCTCATTGGCAACCACCACCCACGCCGCCAGGGGAACATCCAACAACCCGGCCAGTGCTATTTCATCGCCGTGCTTCAAGCGGGCCGGCCATGGGGCTGGTTCCGGCGCGTCCCAATCGTGGAGCGTAATCGCCGCACCAGTTGTCGAGATATCAATCAACGAGGTGGCAAACGGCGGCAGCTCGAATCTTCTGAGTAAGATCGGGAGTGTCGTGGCGTATCTCTGCGCGCCGCGGCGTTCCGGCGCCGGCGGAGGAGCATCCTTGGCCGGCCGTTTGAAGGGACGCGTTAAGAGATCAGACAGTAGTCCCACGGCACTTTCCTCTGCATACCATTGCAACGGCAGTTTTCTGTCGGTAACGGCGTCGGAAATCAGCGCCAATCGGGGGCGTCACGCAACAAAATTCGCGAGGACACCGGGAGGTGCGAATGGCTCGCGGGCCGAGGACCTGAGAACGCCGATGGAACAGGGTTGGCTGCCTGGAGGATCCTGGATCCGCCAGGCCATCGCCCTCGCACGGCGCGGAGGATCGCCGCCTCGGACGTTCCGTTACCCAATGCAACCCTGGCGCGCCCTGGAGGACTCGAACCGCCGACCCACAGCTTAGAAGTTCCTGGGTTTTTCAATGATTTCAATAGCAAGTTGGCGTAATCGACCGCTTCGATTGGCTCCTCGCGGATGGGTGGGGCGTGTTTTGACAACCGCCGGGCTGGCGCAAATTTGGGTGGACACCTGTCTGGACCGAACGCTCGGGGCCGTCCTCCGACCGGTCCCGCAGCGACGCCGAGCGCAGTCCGCCTTCGTTTGAATGCCCGCTTTGAGTGGTCAACTACGGGTGTAGCTGGTGAGGCCGCCCTACCGCCCTTCAGGGTGGTTCGCAGACGTGCTCGGCGAGTTCCGCGTGATCAGCGAGGCTATGCATTTCAACCGTCGCGAAATGTATAGCTGTAACCGTTCAGTGCGGGAGCGCCGCCCAAATGGGCGTAAAGCACCTTCGATCCCTTTGGGAAAAGCCCCTTTCGCACGAGGTCAACCATCCCCTGCATGGACTTCCCCTCATACATTGGGTCGGTGATCATGGCTTCCAGCCGCGCGGAGAGACGTATTGCCTCCACTGTCTCCTTGGACGGCACGCCATAGACCGGGTACGCATAATCCTCCTTCAGTACGATATCGTCCTCGCTGATCGGCTTGCCGCCAATCAGGATCGAGGTTTTACGAGCGATGTCGAGCACCTGCGCCTTGGTCTGCGCCGGAGTGCAGGAGGCATCAATGCCAATAACGTGGCGCTCCCGCCCGTCAGCAATGAAGCCGACCACCATGCCGGCGTGGGTTGACCCGGTGACCGTACAAACGATCACGTAATCGAACCGAAGGCTCATGTCCTTTTCCTGTGCGCGCACCTCCTCGCCGAAACCCACGTAACCGAGGCCACCGAACTTGTGGACCGATGCGCCGGCTGGGATGGCGTATGGCTTGCCACCTTTGGCTTTCACGTCTTCCAACGCGCGGATCCAGCTTTCGCGAATGCCGATGTCGAAGCCCTCGTCGACCAGTTGCGCCTCGGCCCCCATGATGCGGGACAGCAGAATGTTGCCTACCCGGTCGTAGACCGCGTCCTCATGAGGCACCCAACTCTCCTGAATGAGTCGGCACTTCATCCCGATCTTGGCTGCCACCGCCGCAACCATCCGCGTATGGTTGGATTGCACGCCGCCGATCGCCACCAGCGTGTCCGCGCTGCTGGCGATCGCATCCGGGACTATGTACTCGAGCTTGCGAAGTTTGTTGCCGCCGAAGGCCAGGCCGGAATTGCAATCTTCTCGCTTGGCGTAGAGTTCGACATCGCCGCCGAGGTGGGCGGTAAGGCGCGACGGCATTGTCCCGTTAACTTCTATCGGGCAATCGGGCGGCGCTTGCGGTAAGTCGTGCCAATCACGCAACCTGATGAGCGCATGTCTGCTGGCGCCAGATGCGGAAATTCTCAGTCCGAATTGAGCGATAGGAACTGGCGGTCGGAAGGTGCCGACGGGGATGGAAATGACCGTGGATGAATGCGTGAGCCGAAAGGAAATCCTGCGCCTGCCGGGGAGATTTGAATCGTTGCATCCGGCGTTCTCGACGCCGTGTCGGCCGGTGTGAGTTCTCAGCACGATTGTTTAGATAGCGGCTTTGTCTGTGCTCAACCTTCGGCAGCAACTGGCGCAGAGCCACGCTGTAGCTTCGCAGCTTATCCGTCACGATCACGCGTGGCACGTAATCGAGGCCCTTCAGCAGTCGTCGAAAGAAGCGTTTGGCTGCCTTGGCATCCCGCCGTTGCTGAACGAGGATGTCGAGAACGAAGCCGTCCTGATCCACGGCACGCCACGGATAGTGCTGCACGCCCTGGATCCGGATGAACACCTCGTCCAAGTACCACTTGTTGTCTCCGGGTCGTGGGCGGCGTCGCAGAAGGGTTGCGAAGGCCTGGCCAAACTTCTTGCACCACCGACGAACTGTCTCATGAGAGACGACAACGCCGTGGCACTGCCGCGCAACTGCTTGCCATCAATTGCGACATGCCCGGCCGCCCGGACTCCATATTCGTTCCAGGCTGGTGACATCAACGGCCTGAAACAATTCACATCATACCGAAGGTGCCGGAACCCGGCCGCGGCTGATCCCGATGCTGGCCAACGCCTCTCGGCTCAACCGTTTGCCCCACCGAACGATACCCAATTGGTCCCGGCGGCCGCACAGGAACGCCGCTACCGCGATCAACTGCACAAACGTTAGCGGGTAACGTGTCCTCTCCGGGCGTCGATGGTCAGGGACCGACGAGAGCATGACCCGAAGACTTCCAACCGCTCCTGATACGGACGACATCCGCGAACCTTTCCCCACATTCGCCCAATCCTTTGAATCTCAGGGTAGAAAATTCGCGATCGCTAATTCAGCGGCTGGCTGCAGAGCCGAATCGAATTGCCCTGAGGGGTGTCGCCGGAGGGCTTGACGTGCATGGATCGCATCATAAATAATAGTACCCCGGCACCACGATTGTCGCGGGTTGCCGTCGCGTCCGCTGCTCAAATGATCTCAGGAAAACTCAGTCCGGGATAAGGACTCTGGTGCCGACCAAACTGTGATCGGCGAGCCGTGCCACCTGTCCGAACGAGTTTATCCTTTCGCGTTAAACGGAGACTTCGATGAACGTTCAGACCCTTTCCGCCGCGTTGATGGCTGCTGGCTTGCTTATCGCGGCCCCAGTGCTTGCCCAAACGTCGCCAGCGAGCAAGCAGCCGACACAGAATTTGATCCCGTCTTCCAACCAGCCTGTCACGACGTCTGCCCACAAGCAGCCGACACAAAATCTGGTTCCGTCTTCCAACCAGGCCGGCGGCGACCCCAGCTACAAGCAAAAGACGCAGAGTTTGGTTCCGTCCACCGACCAGGACACCTGGGAGGCCGGGAAGCATAAATAGACAGCATCACTTTTCTGGACATTGTGACCGCAACCAGGTCTGACTGATTGATTTGAGACCACCGAGGCTGTCGGCACGAAGCCCCTACCTGATCCGCGCTACCGTCATCGCTATCCCGCCGTGATAATCAGCCATGGCTCAGTGGCGGGCTTGACGCGATAGAAGCAATGCCGATCGTTCAACGGTTCGGTCGATTGGTATTAGCCCGGTTTTTCCGAATGAGAAGCAGCACGACCGGGATTGGATAACTGCCGCCCGCGATCTTGCATTCGACATTTCCGTCACCGCTTCGCGCAGAGGTGCGAGCGAGGGCGGCGGTGCGATCCAGTTCTACTTCGCGAAGACCGACGGCAAACTATCGCGGTCCCTGCAGAACACCACACTCGACAGGAGTTGGGGTATTTAGCTGGGGGCGGAAAAACCGGGTAGGTTTTGCGCGCTCGGTATCTGGGTCGCCCCGGAGTGCATCGGCGCCGCGTCGGACGAACCGGACTGCACCTGGCGCGACCCATGGTTCGTGACCGGCGGCGCAGCCTGACGCTGGCCTGAGAAATAGTCCCCCTCAATTGCGCTCGGCACTTCCGATTGCGCCATCGCGGTGCCAACGCCGAGGGACAACGCGGTTATCGCCGCGAGCATAAGGGTTCTCGTGGTTTTCATGGTCAAAACTCTTGCGTCAGTGGACCATCCGACATATGCGGATCGTGCCGGTGTTTGGGAGGACCATCGTTTGGTTCTCGTCCTCGACGCGCAGGAGGTGGGGGGCTGCCGCCGAATGATTATTATGAGCGCAAGCAATTCGCTTGTGCCCCAGACGGAGGAATGGGCATTGTCACGTTAACTTCCACGGGCTGCTTCGAAGACGCGCGCACAAATGCCGCGCCGATCACGCAACGTACTGGACGCACGGCTCCGCCGCCAATCCCTGAAAGCCTTGGAGCGAATCTCGCGATAAGTGCTGGCGGGGATCAGGTGTCGGCGTGGATGGAAGTGACCGTGGATGAAAGCGTGAGCCGAAAGGAAATCCTGAGCCTGCCGGGAA
>JBEKQQ010000018.1:0-58916 GCA_049519555.1 Acetobacteraceae bacterium | reverse complement strand
CTACGCCCGAGGCGCCCGGCAATGGACGGCACCGTGGGGCAACCACGGCGGCAACGACTTCATCAACATTTTTCCCCATGGTCAGTACTGCCGGAAATATGGCGGCAAGCACGACGACCTCGCGCCCTTCGTCATCAACCAGCACCGCAACGGGCTGCTCACGCCGTGGGGGTTCAATGCCACCCATCAGGTGCCGCAGCTCACCGTCGAGGAGTACCTCAGTTCGCGCTACATCCTGAACCCGCTCCGGCTGTGGGACTGCGACCGGCCGGTCAATGCATCGGCCGCGTATCTGTTCACCACCGCCGAGCGCGCCCGCGACATGCGGCAGAAGCCGGTTTATGTGCTCAATCACTCACAGCACAGTTTCCGGAAGCGCAGCACACAGGAAGATCTCGACGAGATCGAGGACTGGACCGATCGCGCGGCGCGTCGGATGTACGAGGGCTCTGGGCTGGGGCCCGCGGACGTTGATATTTTCAACCCGTACGACGGCTATGCCCCCATGGCGCAGTTCTTCCTGGAGGCCTTCCAGTGGCACGGCGTCAAACGCGGCGATGCCTTCGCGTTCTACGCCGGCGATATCAAGGTCGAGGGACCGCACCCGCTGTGCTCGAGCGGCGGCAATCTGGGCAACGGGCGCACCCGTACGGCGATGTACACCGACTGCATCGAGCAACTGCGCGGCACGGCCGGCGCTCGGCAGGTCACGGTTCGGGCAGACACCGCACTGGGCGCATTCACCACGCCAAGCAGTGGTGGCTGGATCATGTTCGGCAAATCGCCGAGCTGAGGGACTGTGACGCTGGAGATTACCGGCTCGGCAGTGTTTCAGTTTGAATTTCGGCCACGGGTGGATTTCGGTCCGTCCACTCTCGGGCCCGCCGACAGCAACCAGACATCGCACATGGCCACTGGCTGGCGATGCGCCGACGGCAGGAAATATCAGCCCAGGGGCGGCGACGGTGGGCGGGGACAGGTGGGCGGAAACGGATGGGCGGAGATGGGTGGGCCGGCTCTCACCGTAAGGTTCGGGAGCCAGGCCACCGATCACACACCTGCCCTCACGACACGACTGAGCGCACTTTCGACATCAATGCCGCAGACAGCGACCCGTGCTTCCGGTCATTGCATGGCCGGACAGGGAGCCGTGTTCCAGCCGACGCACCGTGACGCTGACCATGCGCGGACAGCGTACGGTGCGGGTGACTGCCGTCATGCATTATGCCCAATGTCCGCGGACCCAGTGGGGACCATCCCAGTGCGGTGGGATCCAAACCCGACCGGGACCAACGGGCGGCGGTGCATAGACGACCGGAGGTGCCACGGCAACGACCGGCGGAGCAATACCGACGACGACACGTGGCCCCCAACAGCAGCCGCGCCAGCCATAATGCCATCCGGGATGCCAACCCCAGCCCGGCTGATACCACCGCGCCGATGCCGGCGTTGGCATCAACGTGGTCATTGAGAACGCGGCGATTGCGGCCGCGCCAATCGCGACCCGCACACGGGAAAAGCTTTTCTGCATGGTCATTTCTCCTACCAAACCCAACAACGCGCCGGACGCACGCCGCCATACGGTCCGACATAGCCCGGACGACAGGCGCAGCCGGCCAACGTGGCAAGCAAACAGATGCCGGCGAGCATGGCCGGCCATCGGTGATACACAGATCTCATCAGCAACTCCTCAATGATTGCAGTGTGATGCAGCTGTCTTTTTGCTGGGCGAACCATGCCCGGCACGGCAAAGCAGCAGGCAAATGCAGGCAAAACGGTGCCCGCACGACTTTGTTAAACGCCCGGTCAATTGCAGTTGCCCCGGAACGCCGCCCACATGCTGCGGCAAAGCGCAGCACGGGCACGGCGCGGTAGCCGAATGTGCAGCAACGCAGTTGGTTCGTTAGGCCAACGTCGTCCTGTTTCTTAACTGCAACAGCACAACGCATGATCCGCATTGTGGGAAGCATCAGCGGGAGCAGCGATACGGATGGTAGTAGCACCATCCTCCTGGCCCCGGGGCGACGATGCAGCCGCTCAGCATCAGAGCCAGGCCAACCAGCAACGCTGTCATGATCGACGATTTCATCTTCAACCTCTCTCCTGTTGTTTGGTGATTCCACATCCAGATCCGGTGCTTCGGTTACCCAAGCCCGCGCTTTGCCCGCGGCGCGGGCAGTTCAAGCGAGGCCACCGTCACGTGGGTTCGATGCAAACTGACCGTGCCGCCTGCGGAGGCCGCCAGATCACCTGCTATTTTCAATCCATCGCCCGCGTTCAGGCTGCCGTCGAAGCCCCAGCCGTCATCGGTGACGACGAGCGCCGTGCGGCCATCAATGTCGGTCGCCAAATGAACAGTGATCGTGCCGGTGACGCGTGTGCGCATGCCATGCTTTACGGCGTTGCCCAGGAATTCGTGGGCCACGCGCAACACCAGTTGCCGCAGCGGTTCCGGACATTCTCCGGCGACGGTCACCTCCAATCGGATCGTCTGCGTGCCGTCAGCAAGCATGCGGATCATGCTCTCGGTCAGCGCCTGAAGCCGTTCGGACATCGGCGCTGGGGAACGGGTCAGGCCGAACAGGGCGTCGGATATCTCGGCCGATAACCGGATTCGGCGCTGCAAATCGGCCAATAACCAACTGCTGCAAACGCTTGTTCTCAGGCCCTGTGCATCTGCGATCTGCAGCAGCATTTGCTGGAGAACGTTTTTGGTGTGATGCCGGAGTTGGCGAAGATCGCACCCGCTCTCCGGATCGCCGCGCTCCGCGTATCCCGGCTCAGCCCAGGTTTGGCGATTGGTCACTGCTGCTTGCGCATCGGGCATTGTTCAATCCTCGCGGTGAACTCGGGGATGACGTAGGTCACACCTTACGTGGGAAATTTTCCCACGTCAACTCTTGTGTGGGCATTTGTCCCACATTTCTTTAAGCTGGCCGACGAACCCGCTGCTGAACTGACCCGAATGGCCCAGACACCCTCATTCACACTCCAGCCCGACGCACTGCTGCGGCCGGTGCGGCGCTTGTTGCGCCCGCTGATCCGGCTGCTGATTCAGGGCGGAGTCACATTTCCGGCGGTGGCGGACCTGCTGCGAAGCCTCTACGTCGAGGTGGCCGCTCGCGAGCTGTTGACGGATCCTCGCGCCCGAACCGATAGCCGGATCAGCTTGCTCACCGGCGTGCATCGCAAGGAAATCCGCCGCTGGCGCACGGAAACCCATGAACCCGAAGCGGTGCCGCCGGTGATCACTCGTACCAGCCAGATCATCGCCCGTTGGCTGCGGGATGCTGAGTACGTCGATGCCGAGGGGGAGCCCAGATCGCTGCCGCGTCTGCCGCGTCCGGAGGGCGGGCCGTCGTTCGAAAGTCTCGTGCAGTCGGTGACCTCAGACGTGCGGCCACGCGCGGTGCTGGATGACTGGGTGAACCACGGCATCGTCACCGTGGACGCCGCCGACCACGTGGTCCTCGACACCGCAGCATTCGTACCGCGGCCCGGCAGCGCGGAGCAGCTGTTCTATTTCGGCCGCAATCTGCATGACCACCTGTCCGCCGCCGCCGCGAATGTGACCGCCCCCGGAGCGGCCCCATTCGTCGAACGCGCTGCCCATTATGATAATCTGAGCCCACAGACCGCGGCCCGGTTGGAAGCCATGGGCCGGGAAGCCACGCTGCGGCTGCTGACAGAGTTCAATCGCCAGGCGCTGGATGTGCTGGAAAGCAACGATCGAGAGCTGGAAAGCGCGCCGGAGACGCCACGGCGTCGACTCAATCTCGGCCTGTATCTGTTTGTGGAGAACGACACCGCCGGTGAGCAGCCATGAAGGCCGCGCGCCGATTGGTTTGCCTGGTGTTGGCGCTTCTGGGCGCCTGCCTCCCCCTGGTCGGCTCGCCCGCTTCAGACCGAGGCATTGGTGGCACTGGTGCTCCCGCCGCTGCGCCGTCGGTCAGCGATCGGGGCATCGGCGGCACCGGTATCGTCGGCGTCGTCACCGGCTTTGGCAGCGTCTTCATCAATGGGCTGGAGGTGGCCTACACCCCGAGCACGCCGTTGACGGTCGATGGGGTGGCCGGCACGGACGCCGCGCTGCGCGTCGGACAATTGGCAACGATTGTCGCCAGCGACGACCGCGGATTGCATGCCGTCAGCATCGACGTGCGCCACGAGGTGTCGGGCCCGGTGACATCGGTGAGCACCGGTGACGGACCCGGTGGCGGGATGCTTGTCGTCGCAGGACAGCGGGTTGCGATCGATGGCGGCACGGAAGGTCTGCAAGGCACGGACAGTCTGCGAGGCACGGGCGGTCTGCAATCGGTGCGCCCCGGCGACTGGGTCGCAGTGAGCGGACTGCGTGAGCCCGACGGTGTCATCGCTGCCAGTCGCATCGACCAACGCCTGCCGGGCCCGGTCCTGGTGCGCGGAGCGGCGATGCCAGAAGTCGGGGGCTGGCGGATTGGCGATCTTTCGGTTCAGCCACCGAACGGGGCCAGCGTTGCGCCGGGGACAGATATCACGGCCCGCGGCACCCTGGTGGACGGGAGGTTGTCGGTTACGACCGCCGCTCCCGATGTCCTGAGTTCGAATCCTGCCGCGTTCTTCGGCAGCCATGTGCAGCGGATGGTGATCGAGAGCTATGTCAGTGCCGCCGATGGGCACCTGCGATTGGGACGCGGATTGCTTGCCGCGCCAGGCCCGGGGGTCGTCGTGCAGGCCGGTGCACACCGTGCCATCGTCCAGCTCGAACGCGGCGCCCATGGTGACTTTGTGGCGACACACCTGCGCGGCGCTGACCGTCCGGTCGCGCCGCATCGCGCGCCGTTCGCGCCAGATCGGCACGGTTTCCCGGGGCCGCGTCACGAGGCGCCGTTCCGCTTCGGACCGCCCCGCGATCGGCCGCATCCGTGGCAGAATCGTCACCCGGGCTTTGGTCGTGGCGGCGATAGGTTTCGGCACCCTCGGATGCGCTGACGGTGGGTCGTGTCGGCGCAACGACGGTTACGTTGAGATCTGCAGCATTGCGAGGAACTTGCCACCGTCGTTTCAATGGTGTTTAGCGATGGGGTTAATATCAAGATAGCTGAAAGTGCGATGAAATGACGATCAATCGAGCGACAACCGCCAGAAAGGATACCGAGGCGGTCGATGCCTTCAACGGTCCTGCGCCGGACGGTGGCCGCAAGGGTGTTCTCCGCGGCCGGAAGGAGCAAATCACGCTCACGATCGCGCCCGAGCTGCTGGCCAAGATAGACAACATGGCGAGCCGGATGGGGCAAAGCCGCGCTGCACTCATCAACCGGGCGATCTACGAGTTGGCTGAGCGGGTCGCGTCATGAGCGCGGCTACCAGGCTGCCGGACGCGATGACGGCAACCGAGTTCCTGGACTGGACGCCGCCCCATGGCGGCGATCGATGGGAACTGGTCGATGGCAGGCCGCGTGCGATGGCGCCGGCCTCGCCACGACATGGTTCGATCCAGGGTGAAACCAATCGACTGCTCGGCAACCACTTGGCAGCCCAGACTGAATGCCGTGTCGTGATCGAACCCGGCATCCGGCCTCGGGTAGACGCCGCGCACAACATTCGGGTCCCGGATCTGGCGATAACCTGTGCGCCCTGGGAGGACGATGAGCGGGTGCTGGCCGCGCCGTTGGTGCTGGTGGAGATCCTCTCGCCATCGAACAAGGCGGACACGTGGACGAACGTGTGGAGCTACACCACGATCCCGAGTGTCGCAGAAATTCTTGTGCTGCACACCGCAGAAATCCGTGGCGAGCTATTGCGGCGGCAGGATGACGGTTTATGGCCCGATGATCCGCTGCAACTGCTTGCTGGTGATGACGCGCACCTGGAAAGCATCGGCTTCGCCGGTCCGCTTGCCGGGTTCTATCGGACTTCGGGACTGACCGGCCGGTGAGCGCAGCTCTGGCATGCGAATCGACGCCGAAATTTGACCTTCCCCTCATCAGCTGCAACTCGTTGGTTTTCCGGGTATTGACCGGGTGCAGTGCGCGACTGAATCGGCTGCCATTCTGCCCCCTCTATCGACGCACATCCAGTTGACATCGTTGAGGAGGTTCGCACGTAGCTGGGGTCCGAATTCGGCGCCGACGGCGGGCCAAATTGCAGTGCCGAATCACATGTCGCGGCGGTCGAAGCAGTGACCGAACCCCGCGCAAGCCCATCGCCATTGAGCAATTGACTTGCCAAATCCGCCCGGAGTGGTATTACCTTATTAGGTACTAGATTCACGCAGGGCGTGTTCCCATGGACATCACCAAAGACATCCTGCCAATGACCACCTTCCGCAATCACTCGGCGGAAATCATGCAGCACCTGAAAGATACCAGGCGCCCGGTCGTTCTGACGGTCAACGGCCGCGCGGCGGCGGTCGTGCAGGACGCGGAAGCTTACCAGCACCTTCTCGACCTCGCGGCGGAGGCCAGTGCCGCCGAAGGCATCCGGCAGGGGCTGGACGATCTGCGGAATGGTCGCACCCGCCCCGCTCGCGTGGTGTTCGACGAAATCCGTGCCGAGCATGGTATACCGCGTTGACCTGACGGAGCGGGCAGCCCGGAACCTCAGGCGCATCTACCGGACCATCAACGCGGAAGACTCGGGGCAGGCGCGTGATTGGTTCAACGGGTTGGAAAACGCGGTTTTCAGTCTCGATGAACACCCGGCAAGAGCGCCGGTCATCCCCGAAGACGACAGCCTGCGGCACCTGCTTTATGGGCGAAAGCCGAACGTCTATCGGATTATCTACGCCATTGACGAGCGCAACCGCGTCGTCACGGTACTCCACATCCGCCATGGCGCACGCAAGGCTTTCACAACGCCAGGCGGCGACTGAGCACCGCAACTTCCAGGCATGACTGTGAATCTGCCGAAACTTCATTCCACCCTCATTAGTGCAACTGGTTGATTTGCCGGGTATTGACCAGGTTCAGTGTGAGACTGAGTCGGCTGCCAATTTTGACCTCCTCTATCGACGTACACCCAGTTGATATCGCTGAGGAGATTCGCCCGTAGCCGGGGTCAACATTCGGCCCTGATGGAGGGTCAGATTGCAGTGCAGAATGACAGACGACCCGCCGGTCGCGAAAATCATCGATGTGATGATCTTCAAGATGCGCAAGAAACTTCCAACCATTCAGGATGACGATTGAAACAAGCCGGGGCGAAGGCTTCTCGATGCCGGAGGAGAGTACGCCCAAGGCGCGGGAGCTGATCGCACAGGCGGCATAGCCGACGATTCAGGCCCGGAAGATCGTAGTGGACGCCCTTGACGGATACATGTGAAGATGATTGCTGATTTCAGCAAACGGCGGAGGCGCGCAGCATGACCGCAACTCCCGAGGATAAGGAGCTTTACGTCGCGATCTGGGCCAAGACGGTCGACACACGGATGCATTTCAACGAGATGTCTGTGAAGGCTCGGCAGTTCGGCTTGGCTTTCGTCGCCGCGGCCCTGGGCCTTGCCGTCGTCCTTGCAGCTCGAGGGCAAGAGGCGGTGCTCGACGTTCCTTATTTCGGAGGCTTTAAATTGCATGTCAGCGTGTTTATAACATTGGCTAGCGCGGCATCGCTTTATGCTGTCAAATTGCTCGATTTGAATGTCTATCATAGAATGCTAAGAGGTGCAGTGGCCTTCGGGGAAGACTTTGAGCAGACATATATAAAGGAGGTTTTCCAACTGCAGAAGGGTATGACGCAAGCCATTTCACATTTCAGTCGCTACGATGACGCCAGGGTTGAAGTGTGCGAAGGAAAGTATGAATATTCAGAAAAAATAGGGTGACTGCAGAGATTAAGATTGCAAGATTTTACCGGTTCTCGATGTTGTCCTTGTTTGCTATTGCAATAATTTTGTTCATGATAACATCGGATCTAGCATTATTTCGATCATTTCAGACACCCGCGAGGATGGAGACTGCTCCCAGTATAACCAATGTTATTCCGGGGAGTAATGCGAATGTTAAGCCATAAACACCTCCTCGTATGCGACCTGGATAACACCCTCTATGATTGGGTGGCATACTTCGTTCCATCGTTCTACGCGATGATTGATGCAGCTGCCGATATTATGTCCTGTGATCGGGAGCGACTTCTCGACGACATGAGAGCTGTGCATCAATATCACCATGATTCCGAACAGCCTTATGCGCTTTTGGAAACGAAGACCGTCAGGGAACACTATCGTGGCTACCCGTTGCAGTGGGTGGCCGACAGCCTTGATCCTGCCTTTCATGCATTCAATTCGTCACGAAACAGGAACCTAAAGCTATACGAGGGAGTGAGCGAAACTCTCGGAATGCTGGTGGATTGTGACGTAACGCTTGTAGCCCACACCGAAAGTAAGCTGCATGGAGCTTTAGACCGCCTACAGCGCCTCAATTTATTGAAGTATTTCAAGCGTATTTATTGCCGAGAGAGATCGAAAACAAGTCATCCAGATCGCGTCAGGGCTGCAGAATGGTTAGCAAATCTTCCGCTTGATATCGTGCATGAACTGTCACATCACCAATCAAAACCGAGTGCGGATGTGCTGCTAGAAATCTGCGCGGCAGAACAAGCATCAACTGCGAACACAGCATATGTGGGCGACAGCATCGCGAAGGATATGCTCATGGCGAAGCGGGCCGGCGTTTTTTCAATTTGGGCCGCCTACGGCGCGGTGCATGACAGGACCCTATATGATGGGCTGGTGCGTGTCTCGCACTGGACACCGGATGAGGTGGAGACGGAGGCTCGGCTTCGGGCCGAAGCGGCCTCAGTGCAGCCGGACTATATTGCGCGACGATCCTTCAGTGAAGTGCTTACGGCGCTTGAAATATCGGTGGCTGCCGCGAAATTCCACAGCGGGTAGATACCTGTCAGTCAGGCGCGTCGCGCGGGCACCCAATGGCGCGCCGGTATTGCGCCGCGCCCGAGCCGGTTGCAAAGGTTCGGCCGGCAACCCACATTTTCGGTGGAGAACCCGGTGCGAAATGGGGGTATTACGTGCCAAATCCGGGAGTTCGCATCGAACCTGGGCAACACGTAGAAAACCGAACGATTGCTCCACAATCAAACAAAATCAACATTTAGCGCCGCTTCACACTTCGGCGATCACTGTCACATGCCCAGGTCCGCGAGAGCGCGGCGCCGCGGGCTTCACGACAATGACCACGTCCTGACCGAGCAGTGTCAGGAAATGTATGAGCTTGTCAGTGGAAAAGCCGGAGAGCTGTCCGCGCAGCAGCCGCGAGACTTTGGGCTGATCAATGCCGAACAACGCAGCGGCTTTTGCTTGCGTGAGCCGGCGTTCGCGGATGCCTTCAGTGATCCGAGTGACAAGATCGGCTTTGGCAAGGCGTTCCTCGGCATCCGGAAAACCGAGATCGGCAAAGACATTGCCGCTGCCTTCTTCAATTTTGATGTCATCGCTCATCTCGTCACCCTCGCTTTCGTTTCGCTGCTTCGTAATGTTCCCGTACCCGCTTAGGCCGTGCGTCGATCAGGTTAATGTCGGCCTTCGGTGTTGTTCGGCCGGACTTCGACTTCTTTTGGAAGACGTGCAGCACGTAGAGCCGGTCGGGCCATCTCACCGTATAGACCGCGCGAAAAGTATCGCCATCGTGATCCACCACGATTTCCAACACGCCGGCATCACCATAACTGCGGAGCGGCATCGCACTCGGATGCCTCCTGCCCTTCTGCGCCTCAAACAATGCCTGGCCCACCGTGTCTTTCACGTCCTCATCGAGGGCGGAAAGGTCGTCTTTGGAGCTACCAACCCAGGAAACCGGCCTGATATTGGGTGGTTCGGCCATCGCCAGACTATGCCAAAAATAGCATAAGTAGCAAGGGGGATTTTGGAGGTGCGACGTTGCTCGGGCGCGTCAAAGGTTGGCTCCTCGTATTTTGTTGCTGTCCATCGCAAAGCTGCGACCCGGCGCCAGAGTTTGATCCTCCATCGGCGCCGAAGCACAGCTACGTGCCGCGGAACACAACCAGCGCATCCACCGCCTTCACCCCCCGCCCCGCCGGCAGCACCATGAGCGGATTGATGTCCAGCTCCGCCAGCCGTCCTTCCATGTGCATGGCAAAGTGCGACACCCGCACCAGCGTATCCTCCAACGCCTGGACGTCCGCCGCCGGCCGTCCACGAAATCCCTGCAGCAACCGGGCGCCCTTGACCTCCGCGATCATCTCCCGCGCCTCCGCCCACGTGATCGGGCAGCGTCGCAGCGTCACATCCCCATAGACCTCGACCATCACGCCGCCGCTACCGAACAGCAGCACCGGGCCTAGTTGCGGATCGCAGGACACGCCAACGATGACTTCGACACCGTCTCCCACCATCTCCTGCACCGACACGCCGTTGATCCGGGCCTGTGGCGCATGGGCCTTGGCCAGGATATCTGCCCAGGCCGTTCGCACCTGTGCCGCATCGCCGAGGTTCAGCCGAACCACCCCGGCCTCTGTTTTGTGCAAAATATCCGGCGAGTCGACCTTGAGAGCCACCGGAAACCCGAGCTGCTCCGCGGCCTCGACGGCGGCCTCCGCGGACCCCACCAGGCGCTCACGCGCACTCCCCACGCCCCAGGCTGCCAACAGCTGCTTGCTCTCGGACTCCGAGAGAGTCGCACGCCCCAGGCCAAGCGCCTGGGCTATGGCCTCATCCTGGGCCGCCGTGCGCGACGGGGCCGAGGCAAAGCCATCAGCCAGCCGGCGCTCGCGCCAGGTATGATACGCCAGCCGGCTCCGCAGGCCGCGGGCCAACGTGTCCGGCGTATAGAATACAGGGATCCGGGCGTCCCGCAGCTTCCCAAGGCCAGCCTTGGCGTCCCGGCTTCCGGTCCACAAGAACACCACCCCCTTATCCGTCCGATCCCGCTGGCTGATGACCTGCTGAGCCTGGGCGTCCGCCCCCGCACTCGCCACAACGAGCGTCCCCATCCGGGGATCATTGATCATATGCTGCATGATTTGTGGGAACGATTCACTGTTGGCAAAGCCCGTCACATCGGCAGGATTCGCCGCCCACCCGAAGCCCTTCAGGATCCCGTTGATACCGTCTCGCGCGGCGTCACCAAGCAGCGGCAGATCGAGGCCGGCCTGACCGCACATGTCGGCGGTCAGCGAGCTGATGCCGCCCGAGTGCGATACCACCGCGATGCCGGGCACTCCGGGTTTCGGGGTGTGCGCCAGGAGATGCGCGACCTCCAGCAGTTGGTCGTAATCCTGCACCCGGATCACCCCGTACTGGGCGAAGATCGCATCGTAGTGGGCATCCGCGCCGGTCAGCGCGGCAGTATGCGATTGTGCCGCCCTCGCTCCGAGTTCCGAACGCCCGATTTTGATGAGGACGATCGGCTTGCCGCGCTCCGCCGCGAGCTTTGCCACTTCGAGAAATTTATCGGCCCGCTTGAAGCCTTCGACAAAGCCGGCAATGACCCGAGTATCCGGATCGTCCAGCAAATAGCGCGTGAAATCCGTAAAATCGAGGTCCGCCTCGTTCCCTGTCGAGATGATATAGCTGAAGCCGATACCGTTCTCGACCGCCCGCACCAGGAACGGCCCGAACGCCGTCGCGCCGCTTTGGCACACCAGGCCGATCGGCCCGGTCAGCCCCTCCGCCCCGCGCGAGGAAGACGTAGCCCAGATGTCGTGCTTAACGTTCGCGAGCCCCAGGCAATTGGGGCCGCTGATACGCATGCCTGAGGCGCGGGCAAATTCGCCCAGTTCCCCCTGCAAATCACGCCGGTCGTCCACGCCGCGCTCGGCAAAGCCCGCCGAGATGACGATCGCCGATCCTGCACCCTTGCGGTGGCTCTCCTGGAGGACATCGATCACCTGGTCGTAGGGCACCACGATGCCCACGACGTCGGGGGCCTCCGGCAGGTCCGTCACACTCGGGTAGGACTTCACCCCCATGATTTCGTCATAACGCGGGTTCACGGCATAAACCCGCACCCGGTCATTGGCCTTGAGTGCCGCAGCCAGAAACCGCCCACCATACTGCATTCGCGGCGTCGCGCCCACGATCGCAATGGAGCGCGGGTTGAGCATTTTGTGGATCGACGCCATCTGTGGCTCTGTCCAGAACTCCATGACACCCCCTGAAAAGACCGTGGTCCGTCGGGTCGGCAAACCTACGCTCTGCGAACCAGGCTGCCATCGGCCGATTTTCCCGCAGCATTGGCTGAAGCCGAGCGCTTGCTGTCAATCGGCGCCGAAAATTGACCCCGGTCGGCACCGAAAATTGACCCCGGTCGGCACCGAAAATTGACCCCCTGTGGAGGCTTGTGCCCTTGGTTCACAGGGGGACCCGCGCGTCGGGGAGCGCACCGATAGAAACCCACCCGACCCGGCCACTCGCGGCCGCGCCCATGAACGACCGCTTCGGAAAAACGGTGCCGGCCCTGGTTTGAACCGGCTATCCAGGGCAGTGCGACGGCACCCGGATGCTGCCTTGAGCCGGGCGCCGTGGCACTGACTATCCGACGGACCGGGTAGCGGGCAGCCCCGGATCGGTAAGGCATGGTCCTCATTCACCGCCGGAGACTGTGGCACGGCTGACCGCGGTGCACGCTGGTCGAGTTCGGCCGGATAAAATACTGGCCAAGGCTTACCGAGCGAACCGGCCCATCCGACGGATGACATCGCGGCGCACAAAGTCTATCTGGAGGCATGCACGGAGGGTCACCGTCTGACCCGTGAAACCTGGCCCCTGATCGCTGATAATGACCAACACGCCGACCGACCATATTCGCAACTTCGCGATCATCGCCCACATCGACCACGGGAAATCCACCCTGGCCGACCGGCTGATCCAGTACACCGGCGCCCTGTCTGATCGCGAGATGACCAACCAGGTCCTCGACAGCATGGAGCTGGAGCGGGAGCGCGGCATTACCATCAAGGCGCAGACCGTCCGCCTGTCCTACACGGCAAAGAACGGTGAGACCTATGAGTTGAACCTGATGGACACGCCCGGCCACGTCGACTTCGCCTATGAGGTCAGTCGCAGCCTCGCCGCGTGTGAGGGGTCATTGCTCGTCGTCGACGCCAGCCAGGGCGTGGAGGCGCAGACGCTGGCCAATGTTTATCAGGCCATTGAGGCCAACCACGAAATCGTCCCCATCCTCAACAAAATCGACCTCCCCGCGGCCGAACCGGAACGCGTGAAGCAGCAGATCGAGGATGTGATCGGGCTGGACGCCTCCGACGCCGTGGAGATCAGCGCCAAGACCGGGCTGAACATCGACGGCGTGCTGGAGGCGCTGGTGCACCGCCTGCCACCGCCGACGGGAGACGCCAATGCACCGCTGAAAGCCCTGCTGGTGGATAGCTGGTACGATCCGTATCTGGGCGTGGTCATCCTGGTGCGTATCAAGGACGGCCGGATGCGGCGCAGCCAGAAGATCCGCATGATGGCGAAGGGTTCCAGCCATGTGATCGAACAGGTTGGTGTGTTTACCCCACGCATGGTGCCGACCGACGATCTGGGGCCGGGCGAGATCGGGTACATCACTGCCGCCATCAAAACCGTCGCCGACTGCAATATCGGCGATACGATCACCGACGACCGGACGCCGGCCGCCGAGCCTCTGCCCGGGTTCAAGCCATCGATCCCAGTCGTCTGGTGCGGGCTGTATCCCGTCGACGCCGACGACTTCGAGAAACTGCGCGACAGTCTGGGCAAGCTGCGCCTCAACGACGCGAGTTTTCACTACGAACCCGAAACCTCCGCCGCCCTCGGATTCGGGTTCCGCTGCGGTTTCCTGGGCTTGTTGCATCTGGAGATCATTCAGGAACGGCTGAGCCGGGAGTTCGACCTCGATCTGATCGCGACCGCGCCGTCGGTGGTGTACCGCATCCATCGCACCAACGGCCAGGTGATGGAGTTGCACAACCCGGTCGATATGCCCGATCCGTCACAGATCGATCACATGGAGGAGCCATGGATCAAAGCGACGATCATGGTGCCGGACGAGTATCTCGGCAGCATTCTGGCGTTATGCACGGAGCGCCGTGGGATTCAGGTCGATCTGACCTATGTCGGCAATCGCGCAATGGTGGTGTACCGAATTCCGTTGAATGAGGTGGTGTTCGACTTTTACGACCGGCTGAAATCGGTCTCGCGCGGTTATGCCAGCTTCGACTATCAAATGGATGGCTATGCTGAGGGCGATCTGGTCCGGATTTCGATCCTGGTCAACAACGACCCGGTCGACGCCCTGAGTTTCATCGCGCACCGTTCGGTGGCCGAGACTCGCGGACGGGCGATTTGCGGTCGGTTGAAGGATCTGATTCCGCGGCAATTGTTCAAGATCGCGATTCAGGCCGCGATCGGCGGGCGAGTGATCGCTCGCGAAACGATCGGAGCGCTGTCGAAGGATGTGACCGCGAAATGCTACGGCGGGGATATTACCCGCAAGCGGAAGCTGCTGGAGAAGCAGAAGGAAGGCAAGAAGCGGATGCGCCAGTTCGGCAAAGTAGAGATTCCGCAGTCGGCGTTCCTCGCGGCGTTGAAGATGGACGCCTGAAAAACGGCGTCGCAGGCTCGGAAGCGTTAACGATCCCCAACCGGGAACGCCGCCCCCGGTCGCTGCGATCGTGGCGACAAATCGTCGCAATGACCGGCGTCGTAATCATTAATAGCGACAGACTTGCAGCGAGTTGCCCAGCCCTTGTTCGGCCAGTACCAGGATGGTCTTGCCGTCAATCGGACGATTGCCAGGCCAGGGCAGGTCAGGTTCCAAAGGTCTCAGTTCGGCCTTCCAACGCCATTCGAACAGCTGCCAGCCTCGTTGGTAATCTCCCTGTGCAAGACAGCACATACTCAAGTTCCAATATGCCTCCGCGTCATCCGGCTTTGCAGCGATCGCTTTGTCGAAGCTTGCGATCGCTGCGTGGAAGCACCGCATGTCCAGCAACGCGTTGCCGCGATTGAAGTGTGCCTTTGCATAGTCCGGCCGCAGGGTGACCGCCTTGGCATAGCTTACAAGCGCTTCCACATGCCGGTTCAGAGCCCGCAACCCCTTGCCCAGGCTACTTGCGCGGCGGCGATTTTGTCGTTCTGTCCGATCGCCAGTTGGATAAACGCTACGCCTTGCGCCATTCTGCCGGTTTGTAGCGCGATCACCCCAACATATGCAGCGCGTCGAAATGGTCGGGCTGCTCGCGCAACACATTCTGATAAGCGCGCTCCGCGTCGTTGAGCCGGCCCTGCTGATGCAGCGCGATGCCGAGCCTGAGGTTGGACTTCAATTGGGTCATATTTGAGGTCCCATCACCAGACCAGCCTGCTGCCAAGCTACGCTCACGCCACCTTCCGGCATATCGCTCGAACGCCATCTGCTTCCGGCCCATCCGGTCGCCCCGCTGCTATCCATGCCGCGAGCAACACCATAGTGTAAACAATTGCTCCGGCCGCAGACTGTACCGTCAACTCCCACGCGACGTGACCATCCGGCGCCTGCCATGATCCAATCGCCAGCACTCCAATTGCCATCGCACATACCGCGAGCAGCGGACGCACGATTTGGCTGACAAGCGCACGCAGCTTCACCCGCAGGTGGCGGAACGCCAAGATCAACGTCGCCCCCTGGTCAACGCATGTTGCGATTGCCGCGGCCCAGGCTGCACCGGCCACGCCGAACGGGGGGATCAGCAACAGGAGCAACACAATCCGCAGCACCGCTCCGGCGAGCGCGATAAACGTCAATCGTCCGAGCAAACTGTGTGCACTCATCAGATGCAGACTGATTTGTCCAAACACGGTCATGATGCCGGCCAATCCCAATATCCTCAGCACCGGCACCGCCCCATCCCATCCTGGGCCGAACGCAAACCTGACCAGCGGAGCGGCAACCAGAGCCAGCCCAACACCCGCCGGCAGCGTCACGACAACAGCCGAACTCATCAGCCGCAGGAACGTTTCGGTTACCAACACTCCTTCCCGGTTCGCGGCAGCGAATCCAGCGAACGACGCCCGGCACAGCGGCTCCACCAGTTCACTGGTCGGCAATGCCGCCACCTCGGCGCCGACGGAGTATACACCCACCGCAGTCGAGTTGGTCAGTCGGCCCAACAGCAGCGTATCGCTCCGACTCCGCAACAGGACCGCCAGGCTCAGCAACCAGGTCCATAGCGAGTAGCCAATCAGCCCGCGCCAGGCACGCAACGAAAACCGTGGGCGAAACGGGTGCATCACGTAGCTCATTGCACTGCGCAACGACTGGTTCGTGGCGATGCCGTAGAGCAAAGCAGTGTAGCTGGGATGGATGAAAGCCGCGGTCAGTGTGGCCACGATGCCGAAAAACTTCGGCACCACCATGATCGCGAATTCTTTCTGGAACTGCAACTCGCGGCGAAAGTCGACCGTGCCGATGTTTGACAGGCCATCGAGCAGCGGCGGCAAAGCGATAACGATCAGCACCGTTACCAGACGCGGATCACCGAAGAAACGCGCAACCGGGACCGCGCTAAGCAGCACAATCGCCGTGACGGTCAGTCCCCGAAGCACGTTCAATGTCCACGCGGTGTTGTAAACGTGCCGGTCCGGTGCGGGCTGGCGGATGACCGCCTCCTCGGTGCCAAGCATCATCATGCCGTCGACGGTCTGGGCGAAACTCGCCGCCAGAGCGAGCAATCCGAAATCCGATGGCACCAGCAGACGTACCAGGATCAGCGTACTGCCAAGGCCGAGGATCCGCATGCCCAGACGCCACGCGATGACCCATCCGGCCCCCCGGACGGTGCGAGCCAGAACGCTACGCGTGGTTGACATCGATTCCTCTGGTTGGGGGATTGCCAACCGCGGGTACCATGCCGAGAGACGTGCATCAACGCGCCATCTCCCGGCTCGGCTGGGAAATGACCGATCAGGCGGCGATACGCACCGGCAAATTGCGGATCGCGTGCAGGAAGTTGGAGTAAGCGTAAACCGGCTTATCCAGCACCTCGATCTTCAGGTCGCGGCGCAGCACTTCCTCCCACAGGATCTTCAATTGCATTTCCGCGAGGCGATTGCCCAGACAGCGATGGATACCAAATCCGAATGACATATGCTCCCGTGGGCGGGCGCGGTCGATCACGAACTGGTTCGGATTTTCGATTTGCTCCTCGTCGCGGTTGCCGGAGATGTACCAGATCACCACTTTGTCGCCGGCCTTGATCTGTTGGCCACGTAATTCGAAATCCTCAGTCGCGGTGCGGCGCATGTGGATCACCGGAGTCTGCCAGCGAACGATTTCCGGGATCAGACTGGTGACCAGCTCCGGGTTCTCCCGCAGTTTCTGGAACTGATCGGGGAACTGCGACAGGCCCCACAACCCGCCGGTCATCGAGTTGCGCGTCGTGTCGTTGCCGCCAACCAGGAACAGAATCAGCACGCCCATCTTCTCGCGCAATGTCATGTTCTTCGTCGTCTCGCCATGCGCCAGGATCGAGAGCACATCGAAGCTTTTCGGCTTCTTCGCACGCTCCTCCCAGAACACGTTCATGTACTCGGCGAATTCCATCTGTTTGGCGAAGCGTTCCGCCTCCGACTTTACCGGCGCGTCGGGCGCGTTGATGTCGCAGATGAACATGTCCGACCATTGGATCAGACGCAGCTTGTCGTCGATCGGATAGTCGAACAGAGTTGCCAACATCATCGACGTCAGCTCGATCGAAACGTGCTCGACCCAGTTGAACGTTTCATTTCGCGGCAGCTTGTCCAGCACCATGTTGGTGCGGGTCCGGATCAGGTCCTCCATCTTCGCCAACGTAACCGGGTTGACGGTGGAACTGACCTCGCGCCGCTGCTCGTCGTGTTCAGGTGGGTCCATGCGAATGAAGCTGGTCCGCTCCATGCCTTTCGGGGCGTCGTTGATCATGATGCCGCCGACTTCGTCCGATGAGGAGAAGATCTTGTGGTTCACCTCGACCTGAATGATGTCCTTGTATTTCGCCACCGACCAGTACGGGCCGTAGGGGCTGTCCTTGACCCGATGCACCGGCGCCTCACGCCGAAGCCGCTCGAAATACGGCTGCCAGGCGTCCTCGTAAAAAATCCGCGGGTCGCTGGGATCGAGGTCCTCAAGCGGAATGGTATTCGCAAGCGCCTTTAGATCGACGTCGACTGGTGCATTCATGGCCGTCCTCGTGCCTGTTTGTGGTCATTCGTTCGGCGGGTGTGGACCCTCCGGTAGGGTGGCTTACCGGACAGTAGCCGGTCTCGCGTCCGGGCGCTACAGTCTCGTCCAAAGGATCCAAGGAGGTGCATCATGGCCGATCCGGAAGTTGCCGCGTTACGCGAGATTCTGGCGCAAAGGCCGAAGCTGACCGACATCGCGGAACGCCGGGGAGGAATGGACGGCTTCGCCAGGCTGTATCCAACGGCGGGCGACATCACCGTGGAAAAGGTCTCCGCCAACGGCGTGCCGGCGGAATGGACCAGCGCACCCGGCGCCGACACGCGCCGTGCGGTGTTGTATTTCCATGGCGGCGGCTACGTTATCGGCTCGCTGGACAGCCATCGGCATCTGGTCTCGGCAATTGCGCGCGATGTCGGCGGGCGGACGTTGGCTCTGCACTACCGTCTGGCGCCGGAGCACCCGTTTCCCGCGCCGGTTGAGGATGCGGTCGCCGGCTATCGCTATTTACTTGCGCAAGGCATCGCCCCAGCGAACATCGCACTGGCGGGTGACAGTGCGGGCGGCGGTCTGGTTGTCGCCGCATTGGTGGCGATCCGCGACGCCGGCCTGGCACAACCGTCGTGCGGCTGGTGCATTTCGCCCTGGGTCGACATGGAGGCCACTGGCGGCACCATTTCCAGTAATGCGAGCCGCGATCCAACCGTGCAGAAAGAAGCTATTCTGGAGTTCGCGGGTCACTATATGGGCTCCGCTGATCCACGCTCGCCGCTGGCGTCTCCGATCTACGCCGATTTGCGCGGCATCGCGCCGCTGTACATCCAGGTCGGCGCCGTCGAAACGTTACTGGATGACGCGACCCGGTTGGCGAGCGTCGCGGGTGCCGCTGATGTGCCGGTAACGCTGGAGGTCTGGCCGGAGATGCCGCATGTCTGGCATTTGTTCCATCCCCAACTCGCCGCCGGACGGCGGGCGATCACGGCCGGGGCGCGATATGTGCGGGCAGCGATGGAGGGGCGAGCGGTATAGGTCCGGCCGGAAGCGTCAGCTTAGCTTCACCTTCACATAACTCCCTGGCGCTTCCTCGATCGAATTCAGCTTGCCGCCGCCTGGCTCCCGCGCCGGGACCTGGGCTTTGCCGTGCGCACAGATCCAGCGGTGCCAATCCGGCCACCACGATCCCGCGAGTTCCGTCGCACCTTTGAACCACTCGTCAGGATCGGGCGGCAGATCCTCGTTGATCCAGTGGTTGTATTTGCCGCCGTCGGGCGAGTTGACCACACCGGCGATATGTCCTGACGCCGCCAGCACGAACCGCTTCGGCCCACCCAAAAGTTGCGTGCCGCGATAGGTCGATTTCCACGGCGCGATGTGATCTTCCCGGGTCGAAAGGAAATACGCCGGGGTGGTGATTTTTCCCAGATTGATCGGCACCCCGGCGAGCTCGATCCCGCCCGGCACGCACAGCAAATTCTCCTGATACATCTTGCGCAAATAAAAGCTGTGCATCTTCGCCGGCATCCGGGTCGAATCGGCGTTCCAGTACAGCAAATCGAACGGAAACGGATCATTCCCGAGCAGATAATTGTTCACCACGAATGACCAGATCAGATCATTCGCGCGCAACATATTGAACGTCGTCGCCATCTCGCTGCCCTCGAGATAGCCGCGCTTGTTCATCTTCTCTTCCAGCGCGCTCAACTGCTCCTCATCGATGAACACGCCCAGTTCGCCGGCTTCCTTGAAATCCAGCATGGTAACGAAGAATGTTGCGGTCTTGATCCGATAATCGTTCTTCGCTGCCATCCACGCCAGCGTTGCGGCCAACAAGGTGCCGCCGAGGCAATAGCCGATGACATTCACCTCGCGCTCTCCGGTCGCCAGTTCGATGGCGTCCAGCGCGGCCAGATAACCCTCTCGCATGTAGTCTTCGAAACCTTTCTCGGCTAGTTTCTCATCCGGATTGACCCAGGAGATCACGAATACCGTGTGGCCCTGTGCGACCGCCCACTTCACGAAACTGTTGCGTGGCCGCAGATCGAGAATATAGAATTTGTTGATCCACGGCGGTCCGATCAACAACGGCCGCTGCAACACCTTCGCCGTTGTCGGATTGTACTGAATCAGCTGCATCAGATCGTTTTGATACACCACCTTACCTGGCGTGACGCCGATGTTCTCGCCCAGTTTAAAGGCGTCCATGTCGGTCATCTTGATGCGGAGTTTGCCTTTGCCCTGTTCCAGATCCGTCAACAGGTTGTTCAGGCCCTTCAGCAGGTTCTCGCCGCCGGTCTCGGCTGTCTTGCGCAGTACCTCGGGGTTGGTCAGCACGAAGTTCGACGGCGACATCGCATCGACGAACTGTTTGGCGTAAAAGTCGACCTTTTGAGCAGTCTTGTCGTCAAGCCCCTCGACATGCGTCACCACGTCCTGCACGTAACGCGCGCTCAGCAGGTACGACTGTTTGATGAAATCGAAGATTTCGTTGTCTTTCCACGCCGAATCCTTGAACCGCCGGTCGCCTGTGGCGGAGTCGATCACCGGCTCGGTGTCGATCCCCAGCATCCGGCGGGCGGTATTCTGCCACAGCGACATGTAGTCCTGCCAAAGCCCAAACTGCGCCTGCATCAGATGGGCGGGGTTGGCCATCAGACGCGCGGTCATCTCCATGAACGCGCTGCCGATATTCAGCGGATCGGTGTCGTGCTCCTCCTTCGGCATGCGCTTCAGCCAATCGGCCACAATCCGCTGTGAGCGCTCGGCAATATCGGCCATGGTATGCCCAAAGACGGCCGGGTCCGGCATCTTGAAGTCAGGGTCGTTGGGCTTATTAGGCTCGCTCATGAACGGTATCCTTCGCGCCGGCCTGGTCTCCGGCTACCACTGGCGCCGGCAAACTGGGCGGGTCCAGCTGATGACGTCTTGCGGGAACGGCGGGCAACCTAGGGACGCGGCGGCTTTCATTCAAGCTGCGTTCATTCCGGCCCGGCTCAGGCGCATGCCGGTCCTTGTGCTGGCGTGTGTCCTGACCGTTGGCGGCTGCTCAGATAGTCCCACGTCAGGTCCACTTGCCTGGTGGAACAACGCGGTGGGCGGCAAGATCGCCGAGCAGCGCCCGCCGCCCCCGGGAAGCAATGACCCGTATCCGAATTTGGCCACCGTGCCTGCCAAACCGGCGGCGGCGAACACCGCCGAGTGGAACCGGCGGACAACCGGCCTGGTCACCGACCGCATCAATGCAGACCAAACTGCGGCGTTGGCGCCAATTCCCGCTCCCGCATCCGCTTCCCGATCCTCTGGTACAGGACCGCAATCGCCTACCGCGCCAAACCAGGAGCCGGCGGCGAGCGCGGCGCTGGTGGGTGTGACACCGCCTCAGCCCGGGAACCGGCCGGGACCTGCAAACGCGGCCGCCGGCCAGACGGCGAAGGCTCAGCGGGGCACGAACGCGCAAGCCGGGGCTCCTGCGAGCGCATCCGGCCCAGGAGCGGCCGCTGCCGGCACCGTGCCTCCAACCAGCGCCGCATTCAGCACGGCAGAACGTGTGGCGAATGGGCAGCTCCCGGCCCTGCCGGACGAGGCGCCGCCACGTCCCGGTATTGCACCGCCACCACCACCGCCCCTTGTCCCTGCAACCATCACACCTCCATTGGCAACGTCGCCACCCGGTGCCATCGTTGATTTCTCGGAAAATTCCGCCACGCTGAACGATCCAGCATTGGCAGAGGTCAAGGCGTTGGCCGCCGACCGGGGTGATCACGGGATCGCCATTACCGGTTATGGGGGCGCCACCTCGTCCGACCCGGTTGCGCAGTCCGACGCTCTCAGCCTCGGTTTATCGCGTGCACAGGCGCTGGCGACCGCCCTCGTGGCGCAGGGTGTCCCGTACGCAATGTTGCGCCTGAACGCCGAAGCTGCGGGTCGCGGCGCAACTCTCCGTCTGCTACAATAGACGTCTCAACCCTGAAAGGCTGTCCATGAGTTCCGAGTCCTCCGGTGAGTTCCACCGCATCCGCCGTTTGCCGCCTTATGTCTTCGCCGAGGTCAATTCGGCAAAGGCCAAGGCACGCACGGCAGGCGAGGACATCATCGACCTCGGGATGGGCAATCCGGACAGCCCGACGCCACGCCACATCGTGGAGAAGCTGATCGAGACAGTGCAAGACCCGCGCTCGCACCGCTACTCCGTCAGCGCCGGCATCCCTGGTTTGCGCCGAGCGCTGGCCACTTACTACCGGCGACGCTTTGACGTGGACCTCGACCCGGAGACCGAGGTCGTTGCCACACTGGGCTCCAAGGAAGGACTGGCGAACCTGGCGTCCGCAATTACCAGCCCAGGCGACACCATCCTGGTGCCAAATCCGTCGTATCCGATCCATCAGTTTGGCTTCATCATCGCCGGAGCCGGCGTGCGCAGCATTCCTGCCTCGCCCGATGATGAGATGTTGCGCGCGCTCGACCGGGCGGTGCGGCATTCGGTGCCCAAGCCGACGGCGCTGATCGTCAACTTCCCGTCGAATCCGACTGCACATATGGCCGATCTCGATTTTTATCGCGAGATCGTGGCTTTTGCCCGGCGGCATGAGATCTGGGTGATGTCGGACCTCGCCTATGCGGAAATCTACTTCAACGACAAACCGCCGCCGTCGATCCTGCAGGTGCCGGGCGCGAAGGATATCGCGGTCGAGTTCACCTCGTTATCGAAGACCTACTCGATGCCTGGTTGGCGCATGGGGTTTGCCGCGGGCAATCAGCGCCTGATCAAGGCGTTGACGCGCATGAAGTCATACCTGGACTACGGCGCGTTCACGCCGATCCAGGTGGCGGCAGTTGCGGCGTTGACCGGCCCGCAGGAGTGCGTCGCGGAGATGCGAGCATTGTATAAAGACCGGCGCGACGTGTTGATCAAAGGCCTGCTTTCAGCCGGCTGGGACATGCCCGTGCCCGAAGGCTCCATGTTCGCCTGGGCGCCGATCCCGCCGCGTTACGCTTCGCTCGGCTCAGTTGAGTTTTCCAAGCTGCTGTTGGCACGGGCCAAGGTGGCGGTGTCTCCCGGGCTTGGATTTGGCGAGCAGGGCGAGGGGTTTGTCCGCATCGCGCTGGTGGAGAACAACCATCGGCTGCGCCAGGCCGTGCGCAATATCCGTGGATTTCTGCAAGCAGGGTCGAACGTGGCGGAAGAGGCGGAGAGCCGCGTCGCCGCGAAGTAACGGCGAAACCGTCCGCACACCTCCCCGGTCGCTCCATACGAGTTGGTCCGTCAGGTGAGGGACCCGCCGCTCCGCGCCTGGATTGACGAAAATACCGCAAATGCTTGTGGCCGTGGGGCAGGCCATGAGCCCCGGAGCGGGTGCATTACGCCTGACGAGAAAGGCGCAACGGTCACCACATCAAGTCAGGTCAGCGCGCCTTTTCCAATGCGGTGACCCGATTGGCGAGCCGACTGTGTTGCGAGTGCATCGCTCGGACCTCACGCAACAGGCCGCTCACGGTGCCGTCGATGCGCATGACGATCGCCAACAGGACGGCCGCATCATCGAGCATGGACCCGAGCTCCTCACGGATCTCTGCCTGCCCGTCCAGACTGCGTTGCACAAACGCCTGCAGCACTTCAGGAGTCACAGTGGGGTTTGGATTGTCGCTCATGGTGCGATCATATGGTCGGGGCCTGGCTATCAGCAAACCATGTGGAGCCTCACGGCCAGGAATCCAATCGGTCATCGCCTTTGCTATAGACGCGGGGTCAGGCCGCCCTTGACCCGTCCTTCCAGATTGTCGATGACGCCCCGAACCCAAAGCCCGCGACGGAGCACTTCCATGACCCGCCCGCTTTCTGTCGCCGTCGCCGGTCTTGGAACAGTCGGCGGTGGTGTCCTCAAGCTGCTGCGCGATAACGCCGATATCGTTGCCGCCCGTGCCGGCCGGCCGATCGCCGTCACCGCCGTTTCCGCCCGGGATCGCACGAAGGATCGCGGTGTCCCGATCAGCGGATTGCGTTGGTATGAGGATCCGGTGGCCCTCGCCGCCGATCCCACCGTCGACGTGATCGTGGAACTGATCGGCGGCTCCGAGGGCCCCGCGAAAGCCCTCGTCGAAGCGGCGATCGCTGCCGGCAAACCGGTGGTCACCGCGAACAAGGCGTTGCTCGCAGTGCACGGCGCCGAACTAGCCGCCATGGCCGAGGCCCACGGCGTCCCTCTGGCGTTCGAGGCAGCCGTCGCCGGCGGCATCCCCGTCATCAAAGCGATCCGCGAAGGCCTCGCCGGCAACCGCATCAGCCGCATCGCCGGCATCCTGAACGGCACCTGCAACTACATCCTGACCCAAATGCGCGAGCGCGGGCGGGAATTTGCCGAAGTCCTCGCCGACGCCCAGAAGCTGGGTTATGCCGAGGCCGACCCGACCTTCGACATCGACGGCATCGATGCGGCGCACAAACTGGCGATCCTGGCGGCGCTGGCGTTCGGCCGGCCAGTGGCGTTCGACGCGGTCTATGTCGAGGGCATCCGCCGCATCTCGGCGTTGGATATCGTGTTCGCCAGCGAGCTCGGCTACCGCATCAAGCTTCTGGGCATCGCAAGCCACGGCGAGGCCGGGATCGAAACTCGCGTCCACCCCTGCATGGTGCCGCAATCGGCGCCGATCGCCCGGGTCGATGGCGTGTTCAATGCGGTAGTAGCGGAGGGCGACTTTGTTGGCCGGGTGATGCTGGAGGGCCGCGGTGCTGGAGCCGGGCCGACCGCATCTGCCGTCGTCGCCGACCTGATCGACCTCGCGCGCAATCGGGCCACTCCGGTTTGGGGCGCTGCGGCCGAGGCACTGTCTGCCGCCCCGTCGGTGCCTATGAGCGCGCATTTTGGGCCGTACTATATCCGCCTGATGGTGGTGGACCGGCCCGGTGTCATCGCTGACGTCACGGCTGCGTTGCGCGACCACGGGATCTCATTGGAATCGATGCTGCAACGAGGCCGCAGCCCGGGAGAGGCGGTGCCGGTGGTGCTGGTGACGCATGAGACGAAGGAAAGCGCCATGCGCGAAGCCGTGGCACGCATCGCCGCGCTGGACACGGTGATGGAGGAACCCACACTGATCCGCATCGAGGTCGGCTGACCTTTACGTCATGGCCAGTCCGCCGAGCGATGGGATCAGGGCCAGTAACAACCGACCCACTATCACCGGACTTTTCACCGGCTTCTTCATGATCGGCGTGCGCGGCTTTGGCGGCGTCCTGCCATGGGCGCGCCGGACCATCGTCGAAGAACGCCAATGGCTGTCTGCTGCCGAGTTCACTGAGGTCCTCGGCCTGTGCCAGTTCCTGCCCGGCGGCAATATCATCAACGTCTCGGTTGCCGTGGGCTCGCGGTTCCGTGGCGGACCAGGAGCTGTCGCCGCAATCCTCGGACTGATGCTGGCGCCGGTCGCGATCGTCATCGGCCTGGGCGCAATATACGACCAGTTCGCCGAGCAACCGGTCGTACGTCGCGCCTTCGCGAGTCTGGCGGCCGCTGCCTCGGCGTTCGTGTTGACGGCGTCGCTGAAAATCGCAGCGCCATTGCGAGGACGATGGTTGGCGATGGCAATCGCCGCCCTGACATTCGTGGCAATCGCGGTGATCCGGTTGCCACTGCCGCTGGCGATGCCGGTATTGGCCGTAGCGTCGATCCTGCTGCTGTGGTGGTTCGAGGTATGACCGCTCCCGCGGCGCACACGGAACGGTGTTGATCGCCGCATGAACCATCCGCTGCTGCCGCTGTCGCTGCTGTTTCTGCAAATGTCGCTGTTGGCGTTCGGTGGCGCCAACTCGATCCTGCCGGAACTGCAACGGCAGGTCGTCGATGTGCACCACCTGATGACCCCGCATACGTTTGCCGCGCTGTTCGCGCTGGCTCAGGCTGCCCCAGGGCCGAACATGATGGTGATCAGCCTCATCGGCTGGAATGTCGCCGGACTTAGCGGCGCCATTCTGACAATGGTTTGCGCGGTGACTCCTTCCTCGGTGCTGACGTTTCTGGTGGCCCGCGCCTGGTACCGGTTTCGTGACGCACCGTGGCGTCGGGCAATCCAGAGGGGCCTACTGCCTGTCACGGCCGGTTTGTTGCTTTCAAGCGCTGCACTGCTGATCAAAGCCACCACGCTGGATTGGAGTTTGGGCCTGTTGACCGCGGCGGTGACGGTGCTGCTGCTGACCACGCGGATCCATCCGATGCTGGTGCTCGGCGGCGCGGCGGTACTGGGCGCCGTTGGGATGGTGGGATAGCCGCCTGCGTAACGTCGCGGAACCTTTCGCACCCGATGTTCGTTGGATCGGGTCAGGCCGTCACGGGAGTGGGTTTTGACCCGGCAATTCGCGTCAACGTTCCGCCGGTGGCCGATCGCCATCGTGCTGGTTTTGCTCGCTCTGGGCGGTTATGCCGGTTGGCATCATTTCCATGTCAAATCCGCTGCGGCGGCGGCGGCGCAAGGCCCGACGCCGGTCCCGGTGACCATCGCGCAGGTGAAAAGGGCCAACTTTCCGGTTTACCTGACCGGTCTCGGCACAGTGCAGCCTTATGACACGGTCACCGTTCGCAGCCGCGTCGACGGCCAGGTCACCGAGGTCGGGTTCAAACAGGGGGAGATGGTCAAGCAAGATCAGATACTGGTGCAAATCGATCCACGACCGTATCAGGCCGCGCTTGCCCAGGCGACCGCGAAGAAGGCGCAGGACGACGCGAGCCTGAGAGATGCGCAGTTGAATCTCGCGCGGTATGGCGCACTCGCGAAACTGGATTTCGCCTCCCGCCAACAATTCAATACCCAGCAGGCGACGGTGCAGGGGCTCATGGCACAAATCCAGGGTGACCAGGCGGCGATCGACAACGCGCAAACGCAACTCAGCTATACGATCATTCGGTCACCACTCTCGGGTAAAGCGGGGTTCCGTCTGGTCGATCCCGGCAACATCGTCCATGCGACGGATACCACGGGCATCGTTACCATTGTAAAGCTGCAACCGATTTCCGTGGTCTTTACCGCTCCGGAGGAGGATGTTCCGGACATCAACAATGCGCTCGCAGCCGGGACGGTGCCGGTGACCGCATTGAGCACCGATGGCACAAAGGTGCTTTCGCAGGGCCATCTTGCGCTCGTCAATAATGCAGTCGATCAGGCGAGCGGCACCATCCGCATGAAGGCCACGTTCGAGAATACCGACAACGTATTGTGGCCGGGTTTGTCGGTTTCCACCCGGTTACTGCTCGATACATTGAAGCAGGTGATCGTCGTACCCGATCTGGCGGTCGAGCGTGGTCCGAATGGGCTCTATGCGTTCGTCGTCGGGGCCGGCAACAAGGTTGAAATGCGCAGCGTGGCGGTGGGCCAGGACGGCGATGGCGATTCGGTTATCACGCAAGGCCTGAACCCCGGTGAAAATGTCGTGGTCTCAGGTCAATACGAATTACAGCCGGGCACAATTGTGGCGCCGCACGATGCCAATCCACAGGTTGCTCAAACAGCGGCAGGGAGTGCCACCGTGCAGGCGAAATAAGCGTGGAAGGCGGGATCTCAGCGCCGTTCATCCGGCACCCGATTGCCACCTCATTACTGATGGTCGGCATTTTGTTCATCGGCATTGTCGCGTACCCGCAACTGCCCGTGGCACCGCTGCCTCAGGTCGACTTTCCGACCATTCAGGTCTCGGCGCTGCTGCCCGGCGCCGGCCCGGACACCATGGCGTCGGCGGTGGCCCAACCGCTGGAAACGCAGTTTGCCCAGATCCCTGGCGTTTCCGAAATGACGTCAATCAGCACGCTGGGTGCCACGGCGATCACCATTCAGTTCGACCTCAACCGCAATATCGACGGAGCGGCGGCCGACGTACTGGCCGCCATCAATGCGGCGGGCGGCCAACTGCCAAAGAATCTGCCCAGTCCACCGACGTTTCGAAAAGTCAATCCGGCCGATTCGCCTGTTTTGTTGCTGGGGGCTACGTCCGATACGTTGCCTCTGAGCGTCGTGGACGACAACGTCGAGACCAAGCTCGCGCAACGAATTAGCCAGATCCCCGGCGTCGGCCAGGTGCTGGTCGGCGGTCAACAAAAACCGGCCGTCCGAATTCAACTGGATCCCGCAAAACTCGTGGCGAAAGGCGTATCGCTGGAGGATGTACGAGCTCAATTGGCGGTTGCCACCGCGGATGGTCCCAAAGGCTCGATCGAAGGTCCCAAGCGCGCCTTCACGATCTATACCAATGATCAACTGACGCAGGCGAACGTCTGGAATAACGTCATCGTCGCCTATCATAACGACGGGCCGTTGCGCGTGCGTGACATCGGTACAGCCATCGACGGCGCACAAGATACCACCCAGGCCGGCTGGGCTGACGGCAAGCGCGGCGTCTTCTTGGTGATTTTTCAACAGCCGGGCGCCAACGTCATCCAGACCGTCGGGCACATCATGCAGGAGTTGCCGCAACTCGAGGCAACGATCCCGCATGCGATCAAAATATTCACGCTGAGTGACCGGACGCAGACGATCCGGGCGGCGGTTAGCGATGTCCAGTTCACGCTGCTGATCACCATCGCCTTGGTCGTGATGGTCATTTTCCTGTTTCTGCGCAGTGTGTGGGCGACGGTCATCCCGAGTATCACCGTGCCGCTGGCATTGCTCGGCGCCTGCGGGTTGATGTGGGCCGCCGGCTACAGTCTCGACAATCTGTCGCTGATGGCGCTGACGATTTCGGTTGGCTTCGTTGTCGACGACGCCATCGTGATGCTGGAAAATATCACTCGTTATATCGAGGAGGGCGAGGCACCGCTCGCCGCTGCCCTGAAGGGCTCGCGGGAAATTGCGTTTACCATTGTGTCGATCAGCATTTCGCTGATCGCCGTGCTGATTCCGCTGTTGCTGATGGGTGGTATCATTGGCCGGCTGTTTCGTGAGTTCGCCGTCACGTTGGCGATGACGATCGTTGTTTCGGCCGCTGTCTCCCTGACACTGACGCCAATGATGGCGTCGCGGTTTCTCAGACCTGAGAGTGAGGCGCATCATGGGCGCGTTTACGCATGGAGCGAACGCGCGTTTGACCGGTTACTGGCAGGCTATGAGCGCGGCCTCGACTGGGTGCTGAAATTTCGTTTCATCACGCTGTTGGTGTTTCTGGCCACTCTGGCCTTGTCCGTATTCCTGTTCGTGATCATCCCGAAGGGTTTTTTCCCGCAACAGGATACCGGACTGATCACCGGCATCTCTGAATCGGGGCAGGACGTTTCCATTCCGGAAATGATGCAGCATCAGGAGGCGTTGGGTGCCATTGTGCAGAAGGACCCGGCTGTCGCTCATGTCGCGATGGCCATCGGCGGGTCCGGCTTCGCGCTCAACACCGGCAGGATGTTCATCACGCTCAAACCACGCGATCAGCGCACTGCGACAGCCGACCAGGTGATCTCGCGATTGCGTCCGCAACTGGCCAAGGTCGAGGGAGCGGCCCTTTTCCTGCAGGCGGCACAGGATGTACGGGTTGGTGGACGCGTCTCACGCACACAGTACCAGTACACGCTGCAGGGGACTGATTTCAATGAACTGAACCAATGGGCCCCAAAAGTGCTGGCGAAGTTGAAGTCTTTGCCGGAACTGCGCGACGTTGCCACCGATCAGGCGACCGCTGGTACGACGTTGACCTTGGTCACCGACCGCGATCAGGCGTCTCGGTATGGTTTGTCGGCACAAACGATCGACGATACGCTTTACGATGCGTTTGGCCAGCGGGAGATCGCCCAATATTTCACGCAATTGTCAAGCTATGAAGTCATCATGGAGGTGCTGCCCGCGTTACAAGGCGACGTTACCACTCTCGATAAGATCTTCCTTAAATCGCCGACGACCGGAGGTGAAGTTCCGCTCTCTGCCTTCGCGAAATGGTCTACGACGCCAATTCAGCCTTTGGCGATCAGCCATCAGGGGCAGTTCCCCGCTATTACGATCAGTTTCAATCTCGCTGCGGGTGTATCGCTGGGCCAGGCGACCGAGGCGATACAGCACGCCCAGTCCGAGCTGAAACTTCCGGCGACGATCATCGCGAGTTTCCAGGGCAACGCTGAGGCGTTTCAGGCATCGTTGTCGACGGTGCCAATGCTGATTGTGGGGGCGTTGGTGGTGGTTTATCTGATTCTCGGTATTTTGTACGAGAGCTATGTTCATCCGCTGACGATCCTGTCGACGTTGCCGTCGGCCGGTGTTGGCGCTCTCGCGACGCTCATGCTGTTTGGGTTCGATTTCAGTCTGATCGCATTGGTCGGAATAATCCTGCTGATAGGAATTGTGAAAAAGAACGGCATCATGTTGGTCGATTTCGCGATCATCGCAGAGCGGAACGAGCAACTTTCGGCGCATGACGCGATCCGGCGAGCGGCGCTGCTACGCTTTCGGCCGATCATGATGACGACGATGGCGGCAATGCTCGGGGGCGTGCCTTTGATGCTTGGGCAGGGGACGGGATCGGAGATCAGGCAGCCGCTTGGCTATGCTATGGTCGGCGGCCTGATCGTCAGCCAGGCACTGACGTTGTTCACGACGCCGGTCATTTATCTTTACCTCGACCAGGTGTCAGACTGGATCGCGCGCCGGCGATCGGACACCCCATCCACAAGGTCGTCAGGTGGCTCCGGTCGGGGATCGCCGGGGTCCGTGTTGTCGTCTCCTGGTTCCGTTGTGTCATCGCAGCGCGCCGATACGTCGTCGCCGGGCATGGCCGGGAGATGACTTGCCGGGCAGGAGTTTGTATCCCGAAGCAAAACTTAAGGGCGGTGCCGAGCATGGGGAAATCGCAAATCGGGTCATGACGAAATCGTGCGCCTCAGAATAACCGACCGCATCATTCTCGGCTTGCAGTCTCCGGCATGCCGACGGCGAAAACGATCGTGGCGACGGTAGCCACGACGCCAAGGGTCAGGAATGTGGTGGTGTACCCGAAACGGTCCACAATCACCCCGGCGAGCAGGCCGCTTAGCGAGGCGCCTATCCCCTGCACGGTAGCGACCGCGCCCTGTGCCAGGTTGTACCGCCCAGTACCGCGCATGATGTCGGCGATCACCAGCGGAGTGAGGGCGCCAAAGATCCCTGCCCCCACGCCGTCGAGCACCTGCACCCCAATCAACCAGGCGCTGTTGTTGGACAACGTGTAGAGCACGGCACGGATCGGCAGCACTGCGAACCCAGCGAGAAACAGTGGCTTGCGTCCCCAACTGTCTGCAGTCTGTCCTACCAACAAGGCGATCGGCAGCATCACCAACTGAGCCGCGATGATGCACGCCGACATCATGGCCGTCGCTTCCCTGGGCCAGGCGGCCGCCAGCTTTTGTCCCACCAGTGGCAGCAACGCCGCATTGGCGAGATGGAACAGCATCACACACAAACTGAAAACAATCAGCGGTCGGGACTCGAAGAGCACACCGAAGCCGGCGGGAGTTCCATCCGCCTCTCCATTCAGATCGCGCGCCCGCTCGTTGTCGATGGCGGCAGACGGGATGGAAAGTACCGCAGCGCACGCGAGTACGGAAAACACCGGGACCAGCAGAAACACCGCGCGTTGCGAGAACACATAGCCCACCGCACCCGCGGTCAGCGCGATTGCGACATTGCCGGCATGGTCAAAGGCGGAATTGCGGCCCATGCGCCGGGCCAACTGGCTGCGCAGGTAAAGTCCCAGAGTGATGGCGGCGATGGCGGGGCCAAGGACGTCGCCGGCAATTGCAATCAGAGTATTGGCGATAGCAACCGGCCAGAAGCGTGGCAGCGCGAAGATGACGGTAGCGCCAACGGAAAGCACAGTAAGGGCGAGGATAACTGCGCCTCGTTTTGCACGAGTCACGTCGATGGCGGCACCGATCGGTGTTTGCACGGAGAGTCCGAGCAGACCGCCGACGGTCGTAACCAATCCGACTTCGGCCTGGCTCCAGTGTTGCTGGGTGACCAGGAAGACGTTCAGGTAGGGACCGAGCGCACCACGAACGTCGGACAGCAGGAAATTGACTGCATCGAGCGAACGAGGCCGAAAGCCCGCTTGCTTTGCGGCCGGCGTCACAGCCACAGCCATAGCGTGCCGATCACCAACGTGATCACGGTCAGCGGCGCGCCGACCCGGAAGTAATCCCAGAAACTGATCTGAACCCCGCGCGCTTCGGCCTGGCGCACCACGATCAAATTGGCGATTGACCCAAGGACGGTAAAATTCCCTGCCAGAGTCGATGCCATCGCGATGGTCAGCCACGCAATGTCATGGTTTGCCAGAGGTGCGACGAACGGCTTCAGCATCAGCACCGCCGGGACATTGCTGACCAGGTTCGACAACGCAGCTGTGACCAGGCTCAGGATTGGCACCTGATCCAGATGCAGGTGCCCAACCGCGGCGGTCACGTCCGGGGTCAGCAATGCCCGTTGCGCGCCGGCGACGATGATGAAAAGTCCAGCGAACATCAACAGCAACGACCAATCGATTTCCGCGTAGACCCGCTCGCTTTTGACCCGCCGTGTCAGCAACAACAGCGCGCCGATAACGATCGCCGCCTCGGCAGGTGGCTGCCCGGCGAAGAACAGCACGATCATCGCTGCGGTTGCCAATAATGCGCGGGCCACAAGAACGCGATTGACGCGGATGCGTGACTTCGCCTCGGTCAAGGTAGTGCCGCCGGTAAACTCCTGACGGTGCAACAGGAATACCAGGCCCACCGTGATCGCCAATCCAGCCAGCGCCACTGGCCCGAGCGTCTCCGCGAATGTTCGATAGGGAATTCGCGAGAAGCTACCGATCATAATGTTCTGCGGATTGCCGGTAATGGTCGCAGTCGAGCCAACGTTCGATGCCATCGCCACCGCCAGCAGATACGGCAGCGGCTGGCGCCCCATCCGCCGTGTCAGTTCCAACACCAAAGGCGCAAGCACCAGGCAGATTGCGTCATTGACCAGGAAGGCTGAGAACAGACCTGAGGTAGCCGTTACCGCGCATAACAGAACGCTCGGGCGCTTCGCGTGATCCAACACCCAGGTCGTAACGATCGCGAAGAAACCGGAGAGCCGGAGACTGGCCACGACGATCATCGTGCCAAGCAGCAAAGTGATGGTGTCGAGGTCGACGGCCTGGTACGCCTCGGCAGGTGACAGAGTTCCAGATGCAACCATCAGGCTGGCGCCCACCAGCGCCACGCCCGCTCGATCGATGCTAAGCCCGGGGATTTTTCCCAACGCGAGGGCGAGGTAGCTGCCGGCGAAGACGACGGCGGCGGCGATTTTCCGGATATCGCCGGCGAATGTGGCGCTGACCGGCGGCAAGTGTGGCGTGACGCCGGCGATGAGGGCCACCGTTACGACAAGGCCTGCCGCCACAACTCCCGCGACTTTGGTCCAATGCCGCGATCCGGTGGCCGCGTTTTGCGTTTGAAGCCGTCGTTCAGGCGAAGGTGTCATTGCACCGGTTTGCTTCTCATGCATGATGTTCATTACCATGTCGTCTGGATTTGGTTCCGTTCCTCGGCATCGTCCGAGCGAGCCCTCCCGTCCGCACTGGCATGAGATCGTGCCGGAAGGCCCGGTCGAACCTGCCGGCGGTGATTGCGAAGACCGCCGCAACAACGCAATCTGCGCGCGCCGACTGTGCGGCGTTTGGTGCATTGACTCCCCACCGCGCCGGCGCAAATTCGCGGCCACCGGATCTGATGAAGCAATCATCCTGTCACAATCCAGGGGAGAAGACACAAATGCGGGCAATGCTGCTGACCGGCCATGGTGGACCAGAGATGCTCCGCCTCGGCGAGGCGCCGGACCCTTTGGCCGGACCCGGCGAGATCGTGGTCGATGTTCACGCCGCCAGCGTCAATGCGGCCGACTACAAAGTTCGCCTCGGCGGCTACAGTAGTCTCAAATTTCCCTATATCCTGGGCCGCGACTTTTCCGGCGTGGTTGCTGCGATCGGCGAGGGTGTTGCTGATTTTGCAATCGGCGACGCGGTCTTCGGTGTGCTCGACGCCGGAAAGGAAGGCGCCTACGCGGAGAAACTTGCGATCAAGGCCGCGATTGTTGCGCGTAAGCCGGATCGCCTGTCGCACGCTCAGGCTGCCGCAATGGCTTTGACCGGCATCACCGCAATCTGGGCTATAGAGGACACTGCTCAGCTCCAACGTGGCGAGACAATTCTGATCCAGGGCGGCGCAGGCGGTGTTGCCGGTTTCGCGATCCAGTTGGCGAAATATCTCGGCGCCACCGTGATCACCACCGCCAGTGCCGCCAATGCTGATTATGTGCGCGGCCTCGGTGCCGACCGGGCGATCGATTATCACACTGAGGATTTCACCAAAACGGTATCCGGTTGCGATGTGGTGTTCGATACGGTTGGCGACGATGTGCAGGTGCGGTCGTACAGCGTGTTGAAGCCTGGCGGGCGGCTGGTTTGGGTCGCACCTGCACCGGCGGGATTCAAGCCGTCCCGGACCGATGTGAAAGTGCTGCGTCCGGCGGTGTCGCGGGATCGTGCGCATCTGGAACGGATTGTCGCGCTGCTCGAGGCCGGGGCAGTGGCGCCGCCGCCGATCAAGCTGTACCCGCTCGCCGATGCGGCAGAGGCGCACCGTGTCAGCGAGGCACGTCATCTGCGCGGCAAACTGGTACTTGCGGTGCGTTGAGTGACGCGGCGTGATGGTTCGGCGACTGAAACCATTACGTCATCTCCGAGCTCGACCCGGTGATCTGTTGCGGCACGTGCGGCGAGAGATGGCCGACCATGACGGAAGCAGCGTTCGTGCGAAGCGTCAATCGTTTGGGGCATCGGCACAATTCGGCATTGCGCAAATGCTCCGAGTGGGCGAACGTGCGTAAAGGACAATATTAGCGAGGATGCCATCGCATGAGTGGGAAAGGCGACTTCTCATGACGACGACCGCGGCTGTCGAACCAGCACCAACTCCGGTGTGGACGCCTGTGCCCGTTCCGCAACAGGCTCCGGCGCGTGAGGCCGTTGCCAAACTGCCGGGAACCAGGTTGTGGTACTGGGATACCGGCGGAACTGGGCGGCCGGTGATCCTGATGCATGCGGCGACCCATAGCGCGGCCGGATGGGTGTATCAGCAGCCGGTGCTCGCGCAGGAGGGATACCGGGCGATCGCGTATTCGCGGCGGGGATATTACCGATCCGATCCGGGCGATCCGGCAAATCCCGGGTTTGCGGCTGATGATCTCGACAATCTGCTGCAGCACCTGAATGTAGGCAGCGTGGATCTGGTAGCGGCCGCGCACGGCGGCTTCTTTGCGCTGGATTACGCGCTGGCGTACCCGGGCAAAGTGCGCAGCCTGACGATCGTGTCCTCACTCATGGGCATTACCGACGCAGATTACGAAGCGGTGACTGCCCGTCTGCGCCCCACAATTTTCAACAGCCTGCCGCACGAGTTTCGCGAACTGTCACCGTCCTATCGTGCCGGCAATCCGGACGGCGTTGCGGCCTGGCTGGATCTGCATCACCAGGCGCTGCAAGGCGATCGCCTCAATCCCTTCGCCAGGCAACCGCTTACCTGGGCGCGGCTCGAAACGATCCGGCAGCCGACATTATTGATGACCGGAGAGTCCGACATGTACACACCGCCGTCGCTGCTCCGCATGCAGGCGCTGCACATGCCGCACGCTGAGGTCGCGACGATCGCCGAATCTGGGCATAGCCCGTATTGGGAGCAACCAACGGTTTTCAATCGTCTTCTACTGGATTTTCTCGCACGGCACTAAGCGATGCGGGCCTTCGGTCTGGCCCGCTTCCCGTCACGAACGAAGCGATTCCCGACCGTATGGCCCTACTCGGCCGCCAGCTTCTCCGCATCCGCGGCGCGCTTCAATTCGGCGGCCTTCGCTTCCACCAGTTCAACGATGTGCTCGACCATCGTCGAGCCCTCGATCGTGTGATCGGTTTTGCCCGCGCTGTAAATCATGTGCCGCCCATTGCCACCGCCAGTCACGCCAAGGTCGGTCATCAGCGCCTCGCCCGGTCCGTTCACCACGCAGCCGATAATCGACAGGGTCAGCGGCGTTTCGATGTGCGCGAGCCGGTCTTCCAGGATTTGCACCGTTTCGATCACGTTGAAACCCTGCCGGGCACAGGACGGACACGAAATTACCTTCACGCCGCGATGGCGAATGCCAAGTGATTTCAATAAATCCCAACCGACGCGGACCTCTTCCTCGGGCTCGTCGGACAGCGACACGCGCAACGTATCGCCGATGCCGGCCCATAACAGCGAGCCAAGGCCGATCGCAGACTTGACCGTGCCCATGCGCCGCCCGCCGGCCTCGGTAATGCCGATATGCAGCGGGTGATCGCATACCTCGGCGAGTTGCTGATATGCCGCCACCGCCAGGAAAACGTCGGACGCTTTCACGCTGATCTTGAAGTCATGGAAGTCATGCTGTTGCAGGATGTTGGCGTGATACAATGCACTCTCGACCAGCGCCTCGGGATTTGGTTCGCCGTATTTCTCCAGCAAATGCCGCTCCAGCGAGCCGGCGTTCACCCCGATCCGCATCGAGCAGCCGTGATCGCGCGCTGCCTTCACCACTTCCTTCACGCGTTCGTCGCTGCCGATATTGCCCGGGTTGATCCGCAGGCAGGCGGCGCCGCTTTCTGCTGCCTCGATCGCCCGCCGATAGTGGAAATGGATGTCGGCGACAATCGGAACGCTGACCTGTGCGACGATGTCTTTCAGCGCCAAGGCGCTTGGCTGATCGGGGCAAGAAACCCGGACGATATCGACACCCGCCGCCTCGGCGCGACGGATCTGTGCCACGGTGCCGGCAACATCGGTGGTCAGGGTATTGGTCATGGTCTGCACCGAAATCGGTGCGCCGTCGCCAACCGGGACCTTGCCCACATAGACCCGCCGCGAGGTGCGGCGATGGATCTCCTGGTAGGGGCGATAACTCATTCGCAGACTCCCAATTGCATCGAGACGTCAAACTCCAAATGCCGGACGTGCGTTCCCGGCCACAGCGTATGTCCAGTCTGTCGTCTCACTGCGCAAGATAAGTCAGCCGGCATTGCTTCGCCAGGGACCACGTTGTTTGAAACCACAATGTCACAGGCCGGGTTGCCAGGACAGGGCGTCACCGATGCCCGGAAACCGGGACGGCCGGGCCAGCCATAAGCAGATCTGGATCCAACGGCACATCTTTGCGCACCGATCCTGGTCCGCCGATCGGCGGCACGTCGGACCCATCCACCAGGATCTCGATACGCCCGGCGTTGCCCGTGTTCAGTACCAAATTACCACGGTTCGGCACCGGATAGGTTTCGCCGGCTCGCATGACCTTGGTGAGCAACGCCTCCCCGCCGCGTTCCTTGACCTGAACCCAGGTATCGCCAGTGAATCGGAGTACCACTCGCGAACCGTCAGGATTGGCCGGGGTTTCGGGAGTAGTGCCTGGTTGCGGGGCGGGTTCCGGCTGACGTATCGGCGGCGGCACGGGCATCGCGATCGCCGTGGTCGCCGCACCTTCCGGGATCGACGCCACATGCGTTTCCTCAATCGGCGCCGGGGTTGGTGGGGTTGGCGCCGGTTGTAATCGCGGACTCTCCGCTGCGGCATGGCGCGGCTCAAACAGCCCGATGTCCTCAGCCGGAGGTGGTGGCGCGGGAACGGAGACGGCTACCAGGCTGTGTTTATCTGGTGCGGCAACAGGTACTGGGACGGGCGCGGGCGCTTCCACCAAAGCTGCCAGGCGGGCCGGCACGGGCGGTACCGTCTCGGCGGGCAATCTGCCCTCGCCTGAAAGACGGTACCAGCCGATATACGCACCGCCCACCAGGATCAGGCCGAGCAGGAGGACGGCTCCGGCAGGTAAGCCTCGCTCCGGCATCGGAACTGGAAAGACCAGTTCTGAGTGCCGTGGTATTTCGCCGGCCTCAGCGCGGAACCGACGGGATACTTCCTCGACGTTCAGGCCAAGTGCGGTGGCATAGGTGCGCAGGAACCCGACCGCATAGACATTGCCCGGCAGATTGTTCAGCCGTCCGCTTTCCAGCGCTTCGAGATAGGATGAGCGGATTCGCAACATGGCGGCAACGTCGGCCAGATCCCAGCCGAGACGCTCGCGCGCGGCGCGTAGATCTGCTCCGGCACGGGGGGCGTCCGAACATTCCGGAAACTGCGTCTCGATCTGCGACACCTCTCCGGCGTCAGGTGTCTTTAATGATAATTCCACTCGCGGCACGAGCGCTCCGCCTGTTCACTCGCCGTCTGACCCCAAGGTCGCTCCTCGGTCCGCGCGACCGTTTGACTGCCCCGGGCGCACACAGGCGCAGGACTGTTTAAACCAGGTTGCGGTTTTTGGCCATCCGCCTCGGTCAATATGACGCGGTTTTCATAAGATTTTTTTATTTTGCCTAGCCATCGGTGAGCATCGGCCAGAGCGCATCGGCCCCTCGCCTACAGGCATACGCGCCGACCTTGGCGGCCCATTCCGGATCGCCACCGAACTCCTCGCGCCACGACCACAATCGACGGGTGGAAAGCTGCAGCGAGTATTCCTTGGTAAAACCGATAGCACCGTGGACCTGGTGGGCGATTTCACACGCCAGGGTTGCAGCCTCGCCGACCCGGGTCTTGGCAACGGCGATAAGAAACTCCTCGCGGTCCGGGTCAGCCGCCGATAATGCCTCGATCCCGAGATTGGCCGCAGCGACCGCCGCTGCCGTCTGGCCGGCCAGCACCGCGAGGTTCTGCTGCACTGCCTGGAATTTGGAGATCGGACGCCCGAACTGTTGGCGTTCCTGGGCGTAGGTGACCGCGAGATCCATCGCCTTTTCCAGCGCGCCGGACATCATGGTGGCCCGCGCGAGGGCGCCGCGCCGATACAAAGCGCTGCGTGACACACCGCCTTTGACGGGTGCGGCCTGGTCCGAGGATAGCCGGACATTGTTGAAGGTGATTGTGTCGCGTGACTCGTTGGCGATGTTCCTGCCTTTGGCGAGGTCACCGCCTCCGGTGCCGTCCAACGCGACCACCATCTCGCCGTCGGGACCGTCGGCGATCAGGACCGTGCGCGCGGCAAACGAGGCATACGGCAACCTTGTGGCGGCACCCGACAGGCGCCAGCCGTTGCCATCGCGTGTTAAGGTCAGTCTGTCTGCCGAACGAACCGGGCCCACCGTCATCGGCCCATCGCCGGGTTCCAGGCCGCAAGACGCGGCTGCCCAACCGGCGAGCATGGTTTCCGCCAACGGGATCGGCGCCGAGAACCGGGCGGCGACGCGCAGGACGGCGTAAAGGTCTGACCACTCGGCGTCCGCGCCGCCGGCCGCCTCGGGCAACGCAGCCAGCGGAACGCCGGACTCGGCAACCTGGTCCCACAGGGATTGTGCGAATACCCCGGTTTCCGCGAGGTCGGCGACTTGTTTCGTGCAGTGATCCTCGAACAGCCGGTTCATGCTTTCCAGCAGCATCCGGGTTTCATCGCGAATGGCCATGGTCGTTTCCCCTTCTGCGCTTTATCTCAGGCCCAGGCCGCGAGCGATGATGCCGCGGAGGATTTCGCGTGTGCCGCCCTGGATCGAAAAGCGAGGCGCGTTCATCGTCGAGCGGGCGATCATCGACGTGTAAAGATCGATCGCTTCCAGCTCCGGTTCGGTCGGAAACAATTGTCGCGCCACGACCGGAATGTCCTGCTCATAACGGGTGCCGAGATCTTTCACCACAGCGGACTCGTTGTTCGGATTGAGGCCTTCCTGCAACATCCCGGCGATCGAGATCGACATGCTGCGCAACGTCGCCAGTTGCGAAATGAGTTTGCCGAGTGCGGCGGCGGTGGCTCGATCGGGGGTGGGGCCGGCCATGCGGAGCATTTCGCGTAACATTTGGAACAAGACGAGGAACCGGTCGGGTGCACTGCGTTCGAAGGACAGCTCGCTGGTAACCTGGTTCCAGCCATTGCCTTCCTTGCCCAACAGCCGGTTGTCGGGGACGAAGACGTCGGTGAGGAAGATTTCGTTAAAATGATGTTCGCCCAACAGATTGATGACCGGCCGAATGTCGATGCCGGGGGATTTGAGGTCGAGCAGGAATTGTGTGGCGCCGGCATGGCGATCGGGTTCTTCCTTGCCGTCGCTCGACATTTTGCAGAACAGGATGGCGTAATCGGCGCGGTGCGCGTTGGAGGTCCACAGTTTGGTGCCGTTGATCTTGTAGCCACCATCCACTTTGACGGCCCGGGTGCGGGTGCCGGCGAGGTCGGACCCGGAGTTTGGCTCGCTCATGCCAATGCAAAACGTCAGCTCACCCGCGGCGATGCGCGGCAGGAAGTAGTTCTTTTGTTCCTCGGTGCCAAATCGCAACAGGTTCGGGCCACTTTGCCGGTCGCCGGTGTAATGCGCGGACAAGGGCGCCCCGGCGACCAGCATTTCCTCGATCACCACGTAGCGTTCGAACGAGGTCCGTTCATGACCGCCGTATTGCTTCGGCCAGGTCATGCCGATCCAGCCTTGCTTGCCCATGGCGCGGCTGAAGTCACGATTGAACTCGCCCCGGGTGAAGCCCATCAGGTGTTCGTGTTGCTTGATGAAGGCCCGCACTTCCTTGCGGATGGCGACGGCTTCGGGCGGCATTTCCACCGGATCGAAGCGGAAGGTCGGTGTGGCCATTGGCGTTTCCTTTTATTGGTCCGTGCGGAACCCCTGGAAGACATGTGGGATGCGTTTGATGTCGGTGACCAGTTCTCGCACAAGTCCAGGCGGTGTGTGTTTCGGAAAATGGATGTCCACAGAATCGGCAGCGCCACCGAAACGTTCTTCGATCGCTCGCGGCAGTTGATCGTAGGTGCCGCAGGCGGCGAAGATACGGACAGCATCATCAGAGATTTCTGCGCCCATCGCGTCCCACTGGTTGGCGACCGACATCCGATGCAGCTTCAGGCCCAGGTCCCCAAGCCCATGCAATTCCAGAATTGGTAGGTAGGTGCGGGTGGAACCATAAAATCCGATCCGCTCCCGCGTTTTGTTCATTTCGAGCGCGACTGACTGTTCATCCGGGCCGGTACAGACGAAACCGCCGCCATGAACATCGAAATGCGCGCGCGAGCGGCCGCCGCGACGCATTCCCTCAAGCATTTGCGGCATGCAGACTTCTTCCAGATAACGTCTGGAACAAAGCGGGTGTAAGCGGACCCCGTCGGCGACCTGGCCGGCGACCCGCAGCATCGCGTCGCCGACCGCGGCAATGGTGACCGGAACCATGGGCAGGCCCGTCGGCTCGGGTGCAAAGGCCGGTGTCATCAAGGAAAGCTTGTAGTGCGGGCTGTCGAAGTTCAGCCGCTCTCCGGTTTCCCAGCAGCGCCACAACGCACGCAGCGCCAACACGTAATCACGCAGCCGCGGAGCGGGTGGAGTCCAGGCGATCCCGTAACGACGCTCATTATGACCTTTGACCTGTGAACCCAGCCCAAGCACGAAACGTCCGTTGGAATTGGCCTGCAGATCCCAGGCAATATGCGCCATCACGGTCGGCGAGCGCGGGAAGGCAATTGCCACCGACGGCGTCAGTTCAACCCTCTCGGTGGCCAGTGCCGCCTGGGCCAGCGGAATGAACGGATCGTGGCGCAATTCAACTGACATCACCGCATCGAAGCCGGCGCCTTCTGCGGCTTGTGCGGCCGGTGCCGCGTCGCGCCAATGGCGCAGCGGCAAAATGGTAAAAACTCGCATCGATCAGCCGCGCGCGAGGCGGCGTTCGACGAACGCCAATCGGTCCTGGCCCCAGAAAATGTCGTCGCCGATGACGTACGAGGGAGCGCCAAACACGCCGCGGGCGAGCGCCGCTTTGGTGTCGGCGTCGCGGCGCTCGGTCCATCGCGGTTCGGCGCCGAGCTTCAGCACGGTGTCGGGATCGAGCGCACATTCCTTGATCAACATGGCGAGTGTCGCCGGATCGCCCGGATTGAGTTCACGTTGCCAAACCGCCTTCAGCACCGCGTGCGCCAATTTGATTGCCGGCTGGTCGCCGATTGTTTCGCGGACCGCGATGATACACGGGGCGGTGAGTGCTTCGCTGGAAGGAAAGTGCTTCGGCTGGATATGGATCGGGATGCCCAAATGCTCGCGCCAGCGGGCGAGTTCTTGCAACCGGTGGCCTGCCGCTGCGGACTGCGTCTGGGCAGCGGCAGGCCACCGGAATTCGCAAAGATCTCGCCGAAATCGACCGGGTAGATGCGGAGGGAGGCGTCATGCGCAGCGGCCATGGCCTCGATGCGCGCGGCGCCCAGGTGGGTCCATGGAGAGTTCAATGAGGCGTAGTAGTCAATATGCGATGCCATGCGCGCGATCCTCTGTTCTGACGTGATCCTGCTGGAGGTTAGGGCTGCAGGCAAGGTTCGGCGTGCCTTGCGTGACAGGCAGCGGAGCCAACGGATTGGATGATCCTCGCCCGACCCCCTGGGCTGGTTCGCCACGATCCGATAAGCCTCGAGCCAATGCGATGGACAAGGCGCGTTCCATCACAATGCAACTTTTTGCTCCGCTGGCCGTCATCCCCGGGCTTTCTCTGGTTTCGCAGCAGAAGGTTGAACCAGCCACCCAGGCGAGAAGGCCTCCCGCAGGGATGATTGTGCTCGACTGGACGGATGAGCTGAACGATTTCGCAGATACCGCAGATCTGGTCGACGCTCTGGATCTGGTCATTAGCGTCGATACATCGGTCGCGCATCTGGCGGGCGCACCTCGCAAGCCGGTGTGGGTTTTGAACCGTTACGATCAATGCTGGCGCTGGATATGCGATCGAACGGACAGTCCGTGGTATCCCTCGACGCGGCTGTTCCAGCAACGAACCCCAGGCGATTGGTCTGGCGTGATCAGGGACGTCACCGGGGTGCTGCGCGCGGAGACTCTGCAGCCATCGCTGACCGGCGGCACCGATGAGCTTTCCCATCGGTGAGCCGCCCCAGACGCTTTCTGCATGGCAAGAAAATTATTTCACGATTACCTTGGCCTGCATGAACGGATGCAGCCCGCACACGTAAAAAAACGTTCCGGTTTTATCGAACCTATAGGTGAACGCGCCGTCCGTATCCATCGCTTTGGAATGCACGCCCAGAGCGTTCAGCACGATGCTGTGCGGAATGTCATCGTGGTTGGTCCAGGTAACCTCGGTCCCTTGACTTACGGTCAATGGGTTGGGGCCAAATTTGAAGTTATCAATTCCAATCTGGCTTCCTTCATCGGACCAGGCCAGCAACGGAACGATCGGACTACCGAGCAGGACGCACAGCAGGGCTCTCCGGGCAAGCATGCCCGGTTTGGTAAATATCGACATGATGGTCTCCGTTAGCCGGCGAGCGGCGTATCAATGATGGCGAGTGGCTCCTTCGCAGTCACCAGACTGACCTTCGCCGTACCGAGATAATTCCTCAGTTCTCCAGGCGGCACCGCCATCGGCCCAGGACCCTTGGCGACACCGGGGACGCCTTGCGGGAACGCGGTCGAGCGGGCGGTATGAAACGCCACATGTCCCTCGACTTTCTGCATCACCTGGTGGATATGGCCGTTCAGTACCGTAACTGAACCGAACCGTTTCAGGTAACTCAGCGCCTGTGCGCCATCGGCGGTGCCCCAGCCCCAGTCCTGATACACGATCCACAGCGGCACGTGTGCCATCACCACGATCGGCGTGCTCGACGACAGCGACTTCACGTCCTTTTCCAGCCATTCCAACTGGGGTTTGCCAAGATCGCCGAGGCCGGCGCCTTGCAAATTGACCACGTTGACCAAACCGATGAAGTGCACGCCCTGGGCATTGAAGCTGTACCACCCATCTCCCTGAGTGCCTTTGCCGTAACGGTTCAGGTAACTCTTGCGGTCTTCCTCGAGGATATCGTGCTCACCCGGTACGGTATAAACCTGCAGATTCGTGGCCTTTAACAACTGTGCGCCGGTGTCGAACTGCTCCGGCTTCGACAGATGCGTGATGTCGCCGGTGTGAATGATGAAGGCTGGCTTCTCCGGCATTCCGGTGACGTGGTTCAACGCCTCCTGAAACGTACCCGTAACATTCGCATTGACCGGCTTGTCAAACCCCAGATGGCTATCGCTCACCTGGGCAAACGTGAACCCGGTTTCAGCGGCTTCGGCCTGACCGATAATGTGCGAGCGGGGAACGCCGCCGGCGACGGTCCACAGCATAGCACTGCCGGCCCAGGTCATGCATTTAAGAAATCCGCGGCGGTTCGGATCGAGGAATTCGGTTGTCATCGTCGCGCTCCTTTGCGGCCTGACCCGGATGGTCTGACCTGAGCACTTGATCCCACTGCCTCCGTGCTTATTCCCGGGCGGGCGAAGATTTTTCGTTGGCTATCGTGCGGTCCGACTGGTCATATTGCAGCAACAGCGAATGGTGCCGAAATCTCGACCGCCCGCGCGGCGCGCAGCACGAGATCGTCGCGGAACTGCGCCGCCGCAATTTGCACCGCGTTCGGCAACCCGTTGGCGCGCGCGCCCATCGGAACTGTGATCGCGGGCTGCCGGCTCAGATTGAACATGAAGGTCCACGGCGCCCATGCCGCGGTGAGGGCGCGTATCGGGTCGGCAGTTGGCGCATCGGCCATTGGAGGTCCGACCGGAACAGTCGGGCACAACAACAAATCGTAGCGCTGATGAAACCGTCCCATCGCGTGGCCCACCTGGGCGCGCGTTGCCTCACTATCCATGAACTCCGCCGCAGTCATGCCGCCCAGTGCGGCGGCGACTTCGCGAATTCCCGGGTCCAACAGATTTAGCAATTGCGTTGGCGTAGACGCGACCAGCCGGGACAAAGCGGCGCCCCAAACACGGGTGAACACAAGGCTGGGATCAGGCAGATCGGCTGAGGCCTCCTCGACCTCAGCGCCAGCTGCGGACAACAGTCGTGCAGCTTGCTCGACTGCGGCGATGGCGTCGGCGTCGGCCGGCGCATCGAAACCGGGATGGCGGAGGATGCCAACAGTCAGACCGGCAACGCCGGACTCGATCCCGTCGCGCCAGTCGCGGCCATCGGTCGGCAGGCAAAACGGATCGCGCAGATCGTATTGCGCCATCGCCGAAAACATCAGCGCGCAATCGCGCACTGTCCGGGTCATCGGGCCGGCGCAGGACACCGACGCAAACGCGCTCGTCGGCCATTGGGGGACCCGGCCATAGGTCGGTTTCAGCCCCACAAGACCGCACCATGCCGCCGGAATGCGGACTGATCCGCCCGCATCAGTCCCGACATGTAACGGCCCAAATCCTGCCGCACCTGCCGCTCCCGCTCCAGAGGATGAACCGCCGGTCGTGTAGTCGTTGTTCCACGGATTCCGCGTGATCCCGTTCAGCGGGCAGTCGCCGGGCGATTTCCAGCCGAACTCCGTCGTCGCAGTTTTGCCGAGGATGACAGCGCCGGCAGCTTTAAGGCTGGCGACGAGAGGGGCGTCGTCTTGCACGGGCTCGGCAGACGTGGTGCGGCTGCCGCGGCGGGTGGGAAAGCCGGCCAGGTCCAGCAGGTCCTTCACCGTCACTGGAACGCCGTCGAGCGCACCAATCGGCCGCCCAACGCGCCAGCGCATCGTGCTCTCGGCCGCGGCGTCGAGAGCCTTTGGGTTCATCACCACGAATGCGTTCAGCGCTGGATTGAGCCGGGCCACACGCTCTGTCACCGCTTGCAGCACCTCCACCGGCGTGAGGCGGCGGCGGGCGAATTCGGACAGCATGTCCTCGGCGGACATTAACGCAGGGTCGGTTCCGGGCATGAGAGGGCACTTTCCCTTGGCATCGGTTCGCTGGCACCATGGCGGCGACCCACGATGAAGGGAACCCCAAATGAGCGGCAAACATCCCGACGGCGAACCCTGGCAATGGCCGGAGCCAACCTGGCGCCGCATCGTTGGCCGCGCCCGTGCCGGACGCAGCATGCGGCCGAAAGCCTGGCCCAACGACGCGCGCTGCGCCGTGACGATCAGCTTCGATGCGGACCACGAGACGATCCCGCTGCGCGATGGCGACGAAAGCCCGATGCGGATCAGTCAGGGGCAGTATGGCGCCCGGCAGGCGATCCCTCGCATCCGGCGGCTGTTGGAACGTGAGTCGATCCCGGCGAGTTTCTATTACCCCGCGGTCTCGGCGTTGTTGCATCCCGAGGAGGTGCGTGCTCTGGCCGACGACGGGCACGAGATCGGCATCCATTCCTGGATCCACGAAGCCAACACGTCGCTGCCGCGTGAGGCGGAGCGCGAACTGACGTTCCGGGCACGTGACACGCTGGCAAAGATCGCCGGCCGGGAGCCGGTCGGGATGCGCACGGCGAGCTGGGATTTTTCCGTCAACACGTTGGATATCATCCGGGAAATGAAACTGCTGTACGACAGCTCGTTGATGGCGGACGATGACCCGTACGAGTTGCTGGATCAGGGCGAACCGACCGGAATTATCGAACTGCCGCCGGAATGGATCCGCGACGATGCGGTTTATTACAATTTCGTGCGCTTCTCGGCGTTGCGGCCGTATACTCCGCCGTCGGCGGTGGAGGAGATCTTCACCGCGGAATTCGACGGCGCATGGGATGAGAGAGGGCTGTTCCTGTTGACCATGCATCCGCATATCACTGGACACCGCTCACGGATGCCGGTGCTGGAACGGTTGATCCGGCACATGAAAGCGAAAGGCGATTGCTGGTTCGCAACCCACGCGCAGGTGGCGGAATGGTGCCGGGATAACGCGTGAGATATCCGGACGGTTTGGTGTTCGAATATGTGCAGCACACCGAGGCAGCGGAACCTTACCGTGTCATTGAACTTTGACGGTGGCGTGTCGGTCGCGCAACCGGAGACAGAGAGCGCTGTGTCATGCTAATCTGCCCGCCATGAGCACGGCTCGGCATTTGCCACACATGACGCGGGAGGAATTCCTGGACTGGGCTGAAGCTCAGGATCAGCGGTACGAGTTCGATGGCTTCCAGCCGGTGGCGATGACTGGTGGTGCCCGCAATCAAAGTCAAATCGCGGGAAATATTTATTTTGCTTTGCGTTCCAGACTACGCGGGACTGGTTGCGTGCCATTTGGGCCTGATGTCGGCGTCGCCACCGCCGGACGTGCCGTTCGGTACCCCGACGCCCTGGTTACCTGCACCAGTGGACCCGGCACTGCCCGCGTCGTGCCAGGGGTCGTGGTGGTCTTCGAGGTGCTCAGTCCAACCTCCGGGCATACCGACCGTATTGAAAAGCTGCGCGAATACCTGGCGGTTCCGTCCCTCCGCCGATATCTGATTTTGGAACACACCAGCGTCGGGCTCACAGACCACCTCCGGTTGAAGGATGGCGATCCATGGATCGCGACCGCTCTGACCGATGGCGATATCCTGCGCATGCCTGAAATCGGCATCGAAGTTCCGGTCGCCGAATTCTACGAAAGCACGGATCTATTGGTCCCGCCGGCTTCTGGCATGGACGAGGGCACGGCACCCACGGCGTAGGTGCACTTCCGATCCAACGCCCACCCGCCACTTGCGCCGCCCATCGACCATTGCCACGCTGGCACTGATCTGGCCCGGAGACCTCCCATGCGCATCGACTTCACCGGCAAGAAAGCCATCGTCTGTGGCGGCAGCCGCGGCATCGGCAAGGCCATCGCCCTGGGCTTTGCCGCCGCTGGAGGCAACGTCTCCATCTGCGCCCGCGACCCTGCGACGTTAGAAGCAACCCGCGCCGAGATCGCCAAACACGGCCACATTGCCCATGCCGCCTCCGCCGATCTCGCCGATGGCGAAGCGGTGCGCGGCTATATCAGGACTGCAACCGAGGCCCTCGGCGGCGTCGATTTTCTGGTGAATAACGCCTCAGCGTTCGGTTCGTCGGACGATGAAATAGGCTGGAGCAGCAGTCTCGCGATCGACATGATGGCAATCGTCCACGCGACCCAGGAAGCATTGCCTGCGCTGAAAGCGTCAAAGGGTAGCGTGTTGAACATATCGTCGATTGCGGCAATGCACACTGCGGCGCGGCAACCGCCGTACGGCGCGATCAAAGCGGCGGTCATTCATTACACTGGTAGCCAGGCAGCGATGTATGCGAAAGACGGCATCAGAGTAAATTGTATCGCGCCCGGCTCGATCGAGTTTCCCGGCGGCGTCTGGGACCGCCGCAGGTCAGACAATCCGCGGTTATATAACGCGGTATTGAGTTCAATCCCGTTCGGGCGTCTCGGGCATCCGGAGGAAATCGCCAACGTGGCACTATTTCTCGCCTCGCCGTTCGCAGGTTGGGTTACCGGGCAAACCATCGCGGTGGATGGCGGGCAACTGCTGTAGTCTGCGTCAGCCGAACGTTCGCACCAGACCGCCGGACACCAGTTGCCAGCCGTCGACCGTGGCGAAGAACACCAATTTGAACGGCAACGATACCACGTTCGGCGGCAGCATCATCATGCCAAGGCTCATCAACACGCTGGCCACGACCATATCGATGACCAGGAACGGCAAAAACAACAGAAATCCCATCTCGAACGCGCGCCGCAACTCGCCGATCAGGAACGCCGGCATGACGATGCGCCACGACTCGTCGCCGGGCGCGGCGTGCGCCAGGACCTGAAAAAAGCTCAGATCGCTGCTGCGTAAATTGTGCAGCATAAAACCGCGGAACGGCTCGGCAGCGGCTTTGATGCCGTCGAGTTCGGCGATCTTGTTGTCCATCATTGGCTGAATTCCGGCGACCCAGGATTGTTCAAAAACCGGTTGCATAACAAACCACGTCAGAAACAACGCAAGGCCGATCAGCACAGTGTTCGGCGGTGCCCCCTGCGTGCCGAGAGCGGTGCGTAGCAGCGACAACACGATAACGATGCGCGTGAATGCGGTTGCCATGACCAGCAGGCTCGGCGCCAGCGACAGCACTGTGACCAGCGCCGTGAGTTGCACAATTCGCGCAGTCGCCCCGGCCTGACCGGCCGCGCCCAGGTCGATCGCGACGGATTGGGCGTGCGCGACCGCGGGAAACAATGGCAGCAACCAGAGCAAACGCCTCATGGCGATTGCGGCCCATCCAGCCAACCCACCACGACGTCGGTTTCCCCGCCGGTCAGCAGCAGCACCGAGCGTTCGCCGTGCTGGATCAGATGCAGGCGGCGGCGGGCGTCAAGGTTGATCGTGTCCCTCACGATCAGCAGCCGTGCCGATGACTGCGGTTTGCCAATCGGCGTATGCCGCAATACCTGACCGATCAACAGGATCACCCCGACAACGCCTGCCAGAGCGGCCGCAGCGGTCAGCAACGTGGTGAGGCTACCGGCCACAAAGACCAACGTCCGCGGCGCCTCGGCCACGGTTATGCGAATGCAATGACATCATGTTTTCCATTTTGGAAGCGCATGAGCGATGAATACCGGAAACCATGAACGAAGCCTCTGCGTCCACTTTAACCGATTATTAACCCGGTCCGGCCATGCTTCATCCATGTCTCCGTTGCAGCCGCAAATCTTCGACCTCGCGGAAAAGCGCCTCGCCTGGGCGAGCGAGCGTCAGGCGGTACTCGCTCGCAACATCGCCAATCTCTCTACGCCCGGCTTCCAGGCAACGGACCTGCCGGATTTTCAGCAGGTGTTAGGCGGTACGCTCAGCGTCCAGCCGGTACGGACCGATCCCAACCATATGGAGGGGACCATCGATCCAGGTATGCAGGTACGATCCAAACCGGAAACCACGGCGCGGACGGCGGATAAGAATGGAGTCCGGCTGGAGGAGCAATTGATGAAAGTCGCCGATACCGAAACGTTACATTCAACCGTCACGGCGATTTTCAAATCCTACATGACCATGTTCAATACCGCGCTTGGCAAGGCATCATAAGCATGACCGCAGATCTCGGCACCTCGTTGCAGGTTTCCGCCGCCGGCATGGACGTCCAGGTTGCGCGGCTCAAGATCATCGCCGAGAACCTGGCCAACCAGAACACCACCGGTTCCTCACCCGGGGCCGATGCCTACCGCCGCCGCACGATTACCTTTCAGAACACGCTCGACAAAGCAGTGGGGGTCGAAACCGTCAGTGTGAAATCAGTCGGCACCGACCAAAGCGAGGAGCCATTGCGTTATGATCCCGACAATCCCGCGGCTAACAAGGACGGCTACGTGAAAACGCCCAATGTGAATAGCTTCGTCGAACTGATGGACATGCGCGATGCCGAGCAGGCGTATAGCGCCAACCTGAACGTTGCCTCGACGACCCGGTCCATGCTGAGCCGCACACTGGATCTGATCAAATGAGCGGTTCGATCACCGGCATTCCGATGATGCGAATTACGCCGTCGGCGGGTTCGTCTCCCGTCACGCCGGCAGGACCGGGCAACGGGACCGATTTCGGGACCGCGTTGCAGTCGGCGCTCGGCTCGGCGATCGAGGCAGGTCATGATGCCGACGCGCAGTCGGTAAAAGCCATCACTCAGGGAGGCAACGTGACCGAGGTCGCGACAGCGCTGGCGCGAGCCGAACTAACGTTGCAAACCGCCACCGCGGTGCGTGACCGGATGCTGCAAGCCTATCAGGATATCATGCGCATTCAGATCTGACATCAGGACCTGAATGCGCAAAAGCGCACCGCGACTCTTAGGTGCCAACGGCCACGCCGTAGAACCACGCCACAGATTGGAAAAAAGTCCATGAATGAGGCGGATATCACGGACCTGATGCGACTGACGTTCATGCTCATCTTCAGGCTGTCCGGGCCGCTGCTCGGGGTCGCGCTGATTATCGGCCTGCTGGTCGCGATGTTGCAGGCGGTCACGCAAATCAACGAGGCAACGCTGGTCTTCATCCCGAAACTGTTCGGCATCGGCGCCGCAATGCTGCTGCTGGGGGTATCGATGTTTGCCTCGCTCGCGGATTTCACCCGGCATTTGATCGACCGCATGGTCGCCCTTGGCGGATCGTGACCGGCTTCGACGGTCTGTCCGGAGATCTGATCCTCGATCACGCGTTTGGCCTTGTGCTGGTGCTTGCGCGGGTTGGCGCAACCCTCGCTTTCCTGCCTGGTCTCGGCGAGGCCACGATCCCCGCTGTGGTGAAAGCCGGCATGGTTCTCACGCTGACCATCCTGCTGCTGCCGATCATCGAGCCACTCTTGCCGCCGCGGCCGGATAGCGAAGTCGCACTGGGTCTGCTGGTCATGACCGAATTGGCCAACGGCATATGGTTCGGGTGGCTGGCCAGGGTGCTGACCATCAGCCTGCCGCTCGCCGGTCAATTCATCGCCGATTTCGCCGGCCTTGCGAATGTCTTGCTGCCGAACCCGGATCTGGGTCCACAAACCACCGCCATAGCGCAGTTATACGACGTCGCTGTTCCGGCGCTGATCCTGTCGTCGGGCCTCTACACGGAGCTGATTGCGGCCCTGGTTGGGTTTTATCGCCTGATCCCACCGGGCACCCTGGCCTGGGTTCCAGACAGCACCGCGACAACAGTCTCGGTCGTCGCAAACAGTTTCGACCTCGCATTGCGCCTCGCTGCCCCGTTCATTCTCGCGGCGATCGCGTGGCACGTGGCGATCGGCCTGATCGCGCGTCTGGTGCCAAGGCTGCAGATTTTCTTTGTGGCGTTGCCTGGACAGATCGCGCTCGGTTTACTGCTGCTGGCCGCCGTCGCCGCGCCAACGATCGGTGCCTGGATCGAGGCGTTGCAGGCTGGCTTCAGCAACCTGCCCGGAAGCTGACCGCGTATGTCCGGCCAGACAGGCGACCAACAAGACCGCACCGAGGCACCGACTGCGCGGCGTTTGCAAAAGGCCCAGGAAGAGGGTGAGGTTCCGGTTTCCCGGGAGGCTGTGCTGCTGGCCGGCCTCGCCACCGGTGCCGTCACGTTGTGGCTGATGGGACCGGGGATCGGCCAGCATTTAGTGCGACCTCTGGCAGTCATCCTTAGCCAACCTGGGCTGCCCATCTCGGAACCGATCGCGCTGTATCATGAAATTGCCGCGGCCTTCCTCGGCACCGTTGCCCCTTTTGTGGTCCCGATTGCTCTGGGCGCCATCGCAGCGACTGTCGTGCAGACCCGGTTCACGTTGCGGTCGAGTGCATTGCATGCTGACCTTGGGCGATTATCGCCGCGCCGGGGATGGAAGCGGAGTTTCGGCTCCGACAGCCTGGTCGAGACCGCGAAGTCGCTGGCCAAACTGCTGATTGTCGGCGGCGCGGTCGCCCAGGTGCTATTCCAGGAGTTGCCGAAACTCGAGATCCTGCCGGCGGCGCCGCTGGGAATGCTGCTGAATTTGCTGTCTTCCGTTGTGACCCGACTGCTGTTCGCGGTCGTGCTGGCGCAACTGGTCATTGCCGGCGCCGACATGTTCTGGCTTTGGCGGCAGCACCTGCGGCAATTGCGCATGAGCCGGTCCGACATCAAGGACGAGACCAAGGAGACTGATGGCGATCCAGCGATCAAAATGCGGATTCGGCGGCTGCGCATGCGACGGGCGCGGCAACGTATGTTGGCCGCTGTGCCGAAGGCGACGGTGGTGGTGACGAATCCTACGCATTACGCAGTCGCCCTGACCTATGATAGTAAAAAGAGCAGCGTGCCGCGACTGGTCGCCAAAGGAGTTGATACCTTGGCTGCCCGCATCAGGGACACCGCGCGCGAACACGGAGTACCGATCGTGGCCAATCCGCCGCTCGCGCGCACCTTACATGAACTACCTCTGGGCTCGCCTATTCCACCGGAGCTGTACAAGGTTGTGGCCGAACTGATTGCTTACGTTTGGCGCCTCAGCGGGCGGCGGCGAACATGAAACGCGCCACCTCGGGTGAAGACGTGCACAAGCTGGCGCACGACTTTAACAATTTGCTAACCGCAATTATCGGTGCGGCTGACGCAATTCTGGAGCGATCGGAGATTGATCCGGAAGCCCGGGCCGATATCGCCCATATCCGCGAGGGCGCTCGCCGCGGGACAACGTTGGTTCGGCGTCTGCGCGGCGCTGCGCACAATGAATTTGCTTCGCCGTGTCTTATTTCTGTCAACGAAACAATTGGCGCAACCTATCGCCTGCTCGATCATAGTCTGGGCGCAAATGTTATTCTGGCACTGGACTTACGTGAGCCAGGCGGCCGCGTATTAATCGATCCATCGCAACTGGATCGCGTGCTGTTGAACCTGATCGCGAATGCGCGCCATGCGATGCCACATGGCGGAACGGTCACCCTGGCCACCTCACGGCGCGCCGTCGCGGCTGCGGATACACGCATCCCTGACACGGTCCCTCCGGGTGAGTACGTGGTGATCATGATTGCAGACGACGGGGCCGGTATTCCCCGTGATCAGATATCGCGGATTTTCAAGGCGGGTTTCAGTTCGAGACCTCAGGCAGGCGGCTCGGGCATCGGTCTTCCGTCCACTCGCGAGATCGTACACCAGGCTAACGGTTTTCTCTCCGTCGAAAGCATCACAGGACAGGGCACGCGTTTTGAAATCTATCTGCCTTGCGTTGAGAGTGTGTCGGCGCCGGTCGTATCATCGGCCGCCGCGACGAAGGCCGCGCCCACGGTGTTGCTGGTTGAAGACGATCTGCTCGTGCGCAATGTCACCAAACGAACGTTACACCGCGCGGGCTGGAATGTGCTGTGTGCGATCTCGGCGGAAGAAGCGCTCGAGGCGCTGCAGGACGGAAAATGCGACCTGATGATTTCGGACATCGCGTTGCCTGGTATGCACGGCGTGGCCCTGGCGCGGCTGGTACAGGCGCGGATGTCAGGGGTGCCAATCATTCTGACCTCAGGCTACGAACGCACCGCAATAGATGAGGCGGGCGATGTCATGAATGTCGTGTTCCTGACAAAACCGTACGGCCAGGCCGAATTGCTGGAAGTGATCGCGCGGATCCTCAAGGAAGTCGCTGCCAGGTCATAACGCGGCTATTATGCCGGCAGCGCGGCGAGAAAACTATCGACCAGCGCATTGGTCTGCGTGCTTTCGTCGAGTTGCGGGAAATGGCCCGTCTGCTCAATGATCTCGACGCGAATCGACCGAACGTTGACACGCAGCATCTCGAGATAGGGTGTGGTTTGCCCCTTGCGCATGGTCGTCCGCTCCCGCCTTTCGTTGCTGAATGTCGTTTGCAGCGCCATTACCGGCACGCGCACACAAGCCAATGAACCGGTGAGGCGCCCGACATCGTAACGCAGCATATCGGTCAGCATTTTAACGCCAGTGGGCCGCGGCAAGCGGAAGGCGCGTTCAACCACCGCCGCGACGACGGTCGGATCGCTTTTTGCCGTGAACATGTCATTGAACAAGCCGTTGGTGATTGTCTCATAGCCGTCCGGAGCGGCAAACCGCTGCATCAGCACGGGTTCCATTGCTGCGGCGAACTGGCTGCCGTCGACGAGAATCAGCCCTGAGGTCCGGGCCGGCGCCTGCAGAGCCGCCTCGATCACCACCCGGCAGCCCATGCTGTGGCCGACCAAAACAGCGGGCGGCAGCGCCAGCGCCCGCATGACCTCGGCCACATCCGCGCCATAGCGCTCAATCGAGCAGTCGGCGGGTTCTCCCGGGCTTGCGCCATGGCCGCGTAGATCGACGGCGATGGTCTGATGGCGAGGCGAAAGATGCGCCACCTGATTGTCCCAATCGGAATGCGCGCAAGCAAAGCCGTGGACGAAGACGATCGGAGGCCAACCGTTACCGGTCACGACGTGGTGTATAAGTGCCATGTTACCTCCCCTGAGAACCGCCTTTGGCCCGCCCAGTACCGGGAGCGGTCGGTACCAGCCCGAAACTGCTTCGGCACGGCGTTGCTGACAAGTCCGACCGGGAAATGGCGGAGCGCTTTCGCATCCGGGCGCGACATGCTCTATCATCCTGCAAAACCATCCGCCGAAACGACAGAAGGGAGCGACCCATGAAAGCCGCCGACGCCATCGTTGAAGTCCTGAAGCGGGAAGGCGTCACGACGCTGTTCTGCTTCCCTACCACGTCAATCATCGAAAACGCCGTCGCCGCCGGAATTCGCCCAATCATCTGCCGGCAGGAACGCGTGGGCGTCGACATGGCCGATGGTTTCGCTCGTGTCACCGACGGTCGTCCGCCGGGCGTGTTCGCCATGCAGTACGGACCGGGAGCCGAAAACGCATTCCCCGGCATCGCCACGACATACTCGGACTCGGTGCCGGTGCTGTTCCTGCCGCTGGCACAATCGCGTGACCAGTCGCAGGTCTATCCGATCTTCATGGCCAACCGCACCTATGCCTCGGTGACCAAGCAGGTGGAGGAAATCCGCTTGCCGGAATCTGTTCCGGCGGTCATGCGGCGTGCCTTCAGCGCGTTGAAGAACGGGCGAGCCGGCCCCGTCATGGTCGAAGTGCCGCGCGATGTGGTCGGCCTGGATATCGGCACCGATTCGCTGGACTACACCGCAGTTCGCCCGACGGTGTCTGCGCCTGACCCACATGACGCGGACGCCGCGGCCAGGCTGCTGATCGATGCCCGTTGCCCGGTCATCCTGGCCGGCCAGGGCGTACTCTACGCCCAGGCGTCAGCGGAGCTGGTGCAGTTGGCGGAACTGCTGCAGGCGCCGGTGATGACCACCGTCGATGGCAAAAGCGCCTTCCCCGAAGATCATGCTCTGTCGCTCGGTTCAGGCGGCAATACGTTCAGCGGGCCGGGCCGGATGTTCCTTTACACCAAGGCGGACCTGGTCTTCGGCATCGGCACCGGCCTCAATCTCCACCCGCTGACCACGCCCCCGTTGCCGAAGAATGCACGCATTATCCACGCCACCAACGATCCGCGTGACCTGCACAAGACACACAACACCGAGGTCGCGTTGCTGGGCGACGCGAAGCTGACCCTTGCCGCGGTGATCGAGGCAGTGAAAGACCGGCTCGGCGGCAAATTGCCCAACCGCTCGCCCGCCGCGGAGATCGCCGCCGAGCGCGCGGCCTGGCTCGGGCGCTGGGAGGCGAAGCTGAACTCCAAGGAATCACCGATTACGCCGTATCACGTGATGTCGGAGTTCATGCGCGTGGTCGATCCGGCGGGAGCGATCGTGACGCATGACTCCGGCAGTCCGCGCGATCAATTGTTGCCTTTCTATCGCGCCACTCGGCCACGGGGTTATCTTGGCTGGGGCAAGTCGCACCAGCTCGGCACCGGCCTCGGGTTCGCCATCGGCGCCAAGGTGGCCGCGCCGGACAAGTTCTGCGTCAATTTCATGGGTGACGCGGCGTTCGGCATGACCGGCCTGGACTTTGAAACCGCCGTCCGCTGCGGCATCCCGCATCTGACCGTCGTGCTGAATAACTCCACGATGGCAATCGAGATCCCGCACATGAAACTCTCGCACGACAAGCATAAGTCGCGCGATCTGGGCGGCAACTATGCCGCGCTCGCCCGCGAACTGGGCGGCTGGAGCGAACGGGTCGCTGATCCCAACGACGTCGCCAACGCGATCTTGCGTGCGAAACGCAAGACCGAGGACGGCCACACCTGCCTGCTGGAATTCGTCACCAGTGCCGAAACTGCGTTCTCTCACCGCAACGGTGCCGCAGCATGAGCGAGGAACTGTTGCTATCGGTTGAGAATGGCATCGCTGTTTTCATTCTCAACCGGCCGGAGCGGTTGAATGCGCTGACCCGCGGGATGCTGTCCGGACTGCTCACGCATCTCGCGGCTGTGGCCGAGGATCCGGAGGTCGGCTGCGTCGTGCTGACCGGCAATGGCCAGGCGTTCTGCTCTGGCGGCGACGTCAAGGTGCAGGCGGCGGTGGCAGGAAAATCGGATCAGTCCCCGGAGCAGCGCAGCGACCAGCTTCGCGCCAATATGGAGGCCTCGCGGCTGCTGCGCGACATGCCGAAGCCGACGATCGCGATGGTTAATGGCGTGGCGGCCGGGGCGGGGATGTCACTTGCGCTGGCCTGCGATTTGAGGATCGCCGGCGAGTCAGCGCGGATGACGACCGCCTTTGCCAAGGTCGGTCTGTCGGGCGATTACGGCGGCACATACTTTCTGACGCAACTGGTTGGTCCATCGAAAGCCCGCGAGCTATATCTCACCGCCGAGATGCTGGACGCACCCCGTCTGCTTGCTTTGGGCATGGTGTCTCGGGTCGTTCCGGACGCTGCGTTGGTCACAGAGACAATGGCGCTGGCGGGCCAGTTCGCCTCGGGCCCGCGCGTGGCCTATCGCTATATCAAGCGCAACATCAGGGTTGCTGAGGAGGGCACCCTGTCGGACGCGTTGGACTCTGAAGCGTACGGTATGTTGCGATGCCGGGACTCTGCCGATCACGCAGAGGCGGCACAGGCATTCGTGGAGAAACGGGCCCCGGCGTTCACGGGTCGGTAAGGTTCCCCTACAGGAAGCGACCTGCCCGCCGCATCCTGAACTCGCTTATTTTCGGTCCAGGCTGAACTCGCCCGCGCCGTACACCACGACCTGCAGGAACCCTCCAGCCATACACAAATTCTTCATGAAGTGGATCATCTGGCCGCTGTCCCCTGGATGGTAATGCGCAACGAACGCCGTCGCGACACACCAGATCGCCAAAATCAAAGCTGCCGCCTGTCCCTTCCAGCCCACCAGAAATGCGATCCCGGCGCCGATCTCCACCAGAAGTGAGACCGCGTACGCAACCCCTGGCAGCGGCAGGTTGTAGTGGGCCAGCATCGCCGTCGTCGCCGACGGGTGCATGGCTTTGCCGTAACCGCTGTGTATGAAAATCGCGGCCATCAACACACGGCTCAGCAGAATAACCCATGGCATGCTTGCATCATCCGGTAATTTCGATTCCTGCAAAAAAGAACGCTATCTCGTTGGCGGCGTTCTCCGCGCTGTCCGAGCCGTGCACCGAGTTCGCTTCGATATTCTCCGCGAATTCCGCCCGAATGGTGCCCGCAGCCGCCTTCTTCGGGTCTGTGGCGCCCATGACGTCGCGGTTGCGCATGACAGCGTTTTCGCCTTCCAGCACCTGCACGACGACCGGACCCGACGTCATGAACGTCACCAGATCACGGAAGAACGGGCGCTCCCTGTGCACCGCGTAAAACGCCTCGGCCTGAGACTGGGTCAGCTGCAGGCGCTTCTGCGCGACGATGCGCAGGCCAGCTGCCTCCAGACAGGCGTTGACCTTGCCGGTAAGGTTTCGCCGTGTCGCGTCCGGCTTGATGATGGAGAGAGTACGCTCGGTCGCCATGGTCGCTCCTTTGGGGGTCCCGCGTCTGAGACAATAGGGGAATCTGTGCTGACGCGGCGTGTAGACGTTCCGGCGGGAGGTCGGCAAGGGCGGGGTCGGCATCGATCGGGTTTGGTTGCCGAACCTGTCGCCGGAGACTAGTTGACACTCATGACCGGGTTCCTTCTCCGCGTGTCGGCCTGGTTGCCGAATTCATTGCGCGCCCATGCCTCGGAAGCGCGCATGCGTGTTCTGGTGCAGTTCGTCATGTTCGGTATGGTTGGATTGGTCGGTTTCGTGATCGACACCGGGACCGTCTATGCCTTGCGTCATGCCGTGGGCTTATACGTCGCTGGGCTCGCCGCCTATTTCACTGCGGCAACCGGGACATGGTTTTGCAACCGCGCATGGACCTTTCGCCATATCGGCAGATCAGACCCGTGGCATGTGCAATGGCGTCGCTTCCTGGCCGCAAATCTCAGCGGCTTCGTCATCAATCGTGGTGTTTACGCGCTGCTGGTGACGTTCGTCGCTGTCGCGGCACGCCAGCCGGTGATAGCAGTATTCGCCGGCGCGATAGCGGGGATGACATTGAATTTCAATCTCTCGCGCAAGATGGTGTTCCGCTGAGCACCGTGGCAAG
>JBEKQQ010000017.1:0-59369 GCA_049519555.1 Acetobacteraceae bacterium | reverse complement strand
GTCCAACGCCCCGTCGTCGTGTCGATGCCATATGGCAGCACGACCGTGATCATCCCGGTATCGGTGGTCCGCCAGGCGCCACGTCGCTCCCATTTCTCAAACGTCCGGCGTGCGAGTTCCTGGTATCCGCGGGCCTGCGGGCCGTAGCGTCCGGTGAGCGCTGGATCTTTCAGGATGGCAGCGGATGCCAGCACGACCGGCCGCAACACCATGGCCTCACCGAGCAGGCTGTCCGCGTAAAAACTGTCGAGATTGTCGACGTCAGTCCCGGCCGCGCCAATCTTGGGCCAGCCGATATAACCATCGGGTTCGGTCACCCCGCGTCTGATCCAGGCGTCCGTCCAGTCGGTCAGACGATCGAGCCAATGCGTGTCGCCGGTCAGCAGAAAGCCATAGTGGAAACCGTCTAATAGCGGCGAAATCAGCCAGCCGATTTCCTCGCCCATGGCGGTATCGCAGTAACGGGCCTTCGCTTCGGTCAGAATGTTTTGCTGCCAATGCGCCAGCCAGGCCTCACTTTTGGCGGGATCAATGGTGAACGTCGGCGGGCCGTTGGTCGCCGCGCGACACACGCCACCGGGTGCCAGGGCGACCGCCACGTGCAACAGCTGCCGACGATGCATCGTCCCTGAATTCAACACCATAATGTCCCGTCACCACCGGGGCGCACGATGTTCGCACAGCATGGCCAGGTGCGCCAAGGTCATTGGCGGCGGCAAGGAAAGCCCGAGGGCTGCGCCTTCAGATCCGCCAGGGGAGGCTGGCCCCTGAACCCTTGGCCCGCGTAACAAGCGCGAGGGCAGGCTCCGGGCAATGCCCTTGGCGGAGGTCAGGGATCGAACCGCGAAGCGGATCGATGGGCCTCCTTGTGGGGTCCGGGGTGAAACCCCGGCGCTTGCCGTCGTCGCGCCCACGACCCACGCGCGATTGCCATGTAGTGCGAGGCGATGCCATCGTGGCGGCCCTCGCCGGAATTCCCCATTATGCCGCTTGATCCCCATGTGCAGCGTTTTCTCCGGGTCCTTGCCGCGACGCATCCGGTGGATCCGTCGCGTCTCACCGTCAGGCAGCGTCGGGATGGATTTCGCGATTTGATGCGATTTTCCGAAGTCGCCCCGCCGATCGCCGGGGTCGAGGATCGTTCGCTGCCCGGCCCGGACGGTCCGATCCGGATCCGGGTCTACACGCCGCCTTCCCTCTCTGGCGCCCGCCTTCCTGGGCTACTCTGGTTTCATGGCGGAGGTCTGGTCGCCGGTAGTGTGGAGACCCACGACATTCTCTGCCGGGTTCTCGCCCATGACATTGGGTGTCGCCTGGTATCGGTGGAGTACCGGCTGGCGCCGGAGCACAAATTTCCTGCCGCTGTCATGGACTGCCTAGCCGCCACGACATGGGTGATCGACAATGCCGTAGCCCTGCAAATTGCAGCGGACCGGATCGCGGTAGGTGGCGACTCGGCCGGCGGCGGCCTGGCTGCGATCGTCTGTCAGTTGGTTCGCCAATCGCGAGGCGAGACGCTTGCCTGGCAGTTGCTGCTGTGCCCGATCCTGGACTACGCGGGCACCACAGGCTCGCGCCTTGCGTTCGCCGACGACCGCCTGGTGAGCAAGACAATGATGGATCACGATCTGGGCCTCTATTTGCCAACAGGCGTGGCGCCGGATGATCCCCGGATTTCGCCGCTGCGGGCCAAGGATGTGAGCTTGCTGCCGCCCGCCTACATTCACACGGCCGAGTTCGATCCGATGCGGGATGAAGGGCGCGCCTACGCTGATCGGCTGGCGGCGGCCGGTGTCGGTGTGGCCTACACCTGCCACCCCGGCATGATTCACCTGTTTTACGCATTAACGCGGGTGATTCCCTATGGGTTGCCTGCCATGCAGCGACTGGGCGCCGAGCTCAGGGCATCCAGCAACGGCCACTGACGCCGGTTCGCCTTGACCGCACTCGGCGCAAATTATCTGAGCGCCGGTCGGATCGCCGCTGCCGCGGCGTGCTGTAAGCTGGACCGCCTTGCGTGCTGGCGCATTGGCCCGCGCGGTCCTCAAAAGCCGCCGCGACCGCCAGATTGGGAATAACCGGCGCGCATTGGTCGGGGCGATCCATATGATGATCGATCATCATATCACGCCGATCATTGCGGCAGCCAGATCGCCTGGGCTGGCTGGCCGCCGCCTTGGTGGTTGGACGCGGTGACGCAAGGCCAATATCAGGAGGTCAGGGTCACCAGCGGCGATCAGGTGGTCGGACGGCTACCGTTCGTGATTTCGCGCAATATGGGGTTCACCGCACTGCGGATGCCGCCGTTCACGCATTTGCTCGGACCAGCGGTGGATGCCGGCCAGGGCAAGCCGCAGACGCAGATGCTGAAACGTATGTCGATCGTGCGCGACCTGATCGACCATTGGTGATGCGGAAATATGGCGCGTGGTTCATGGACCGGACAGCGTTGCACTACCGTATCGGCTACCCATCCTTGATGCATTCGCGAAACCCTCCGCCGGCCCAACTTGAGCTGCAGCGCGAGGGGCGCCGGCGCATGCGGGCGAAGTATCGCCGGCAACATGGCGCACTTGAGTTTCATATGTTGGCTTTGTTTACTTGGGCCATGCGGGTTGCTAAACTTTAGGTCGGCCAGAACGGTTTCCGAACAGGTTGCGCCAAAGCCCTTCCCCGTCATTGCGAGCGAATCGAAGCAATCTCCATGCCTCTCCTGAAGGAGATTGCTTCGCTTCGCTCGCAATGACAGGGGGCCGATTTTGAGTCGGTTAGGCTATCGCAATGGACCCGCCGCCACACCAAGCGTCGAGAGCGGTCGCAAATCGCGTAACGCAACGGACGCCAGATGGTACAGTCCCAGCAGCCGCTCCGTTACATCCAGCACCTGCAGAAACAACGGCAGGGCGATGGCGTCTGAGTCCGCTCGGATCACGCAATTGCTTAAGAAAACGATCGCTTGCAGCGTATCCGGATGCCCAGATCCGAGCTGCCGTTCATGGCTGCGTACCTTGCGTAACTGCAACGGTACCGCATCGGCCATGTTGCCGGCAGCGTGAAGGCAGGCCACGAGATTACCTAATGTGACCAGCGTGTCGGGATGGTCGGGACCAGGGTCGCGATCGCGGATTGCCAACGCCGACTGAAACAGCCTCGCGGCGCCGGCCGGATCGCCGGTCGAGGCCGTGCAAACCGCCACCTCATTGAGGCTGGCGAGGGTATCTGGATGCTCCTGGCCAAGCAGTTTCTCGCGTCCTTCCATCGCACGCCGCAACAGCGGTAAGGCACGGACCGGGTCGCCGCCGGTGGCGATCGACATCGCAACGTCATGCACGCTGGTCAGTGTGCGCGGGTGGTCGGCGCCGTATTTCTGTTGGTTCCGCTCCAGCGTCCCGCGAAACAGCCGCACCACCGCCTGGGAGCCTTCATTTGCGTCCAAATAGCGCGCGAGGGCTTTGGCAGTGGCCTGGGTGTCCGGATGCTCGGGTCCGAGGGCTCGTTCGCGCCGGTCCAGAACCTCCCGCAGCAGCGCCAACCCGGCTTCGGTTTCGCCGCTCTCGTGCAGGCAGATCGCGAGATAATGCCGACAATGCAGTGTCCGCGGGTGCCTGATACCCAAAGCGTCGGCAGCCCGGGTGGCGGTGAAGCGATGTAGCTTAAGCGCCAGGCCCGCGTCGATCGGCTGTATGGCGCCGGCGAGCTTGCTCATCCAACGGAAGGTTTCCTGATGATCGGCACCGAGGACGCGTCGGCTCAGGTCCAGCGATCTCAATGTCGCCGCCACCGTGGCCTTCCATCCTGGGTTGCTGGGCGGAATGACGTTGGAGTGAGGATCTTTGGTCGCTCGTACGCCCGAATTCGGCGGGCCGTGCTGGACCAGTAAAGCTTGTTCGGCCACGAGATTCCTTCGCCATCGGGGCGCCGCACAGGCACCGAGTGGGGAATATTAGGGCGGTTGCTACGTTCGAGTTTCGCGGGACAGCCTGGGCGACCGACGGTCGCCCGAAGACAGTGCCGGTTTTGCTCTCGCTACCACGCCCGGTTTCAGTTTCCCGGGCGCCAACTTCCGCGCCCTTTCGAAGTAACTGCCCCCGTGTGGAGTGAGGCCAAGGAATCTATTCTTCCCAGACCGGATCGCGCGGCGGAACGTTCTGGCGGGCTGTGCCGTCAGGCCCCGTGTCGGTAGTCCACTCACCGACCCCTCGGTAAATCGCGAGGTTTTGCGGTCAGGCGATGCCGGCACAGGGACAATTTCCGCGTGGGAAAGTATCCTCTTGCTTCGGGGTTGGAATACCATGGTCGACCCGGCCTAGGCGACACTTATTCGAGTCGCCCAGACCTGCCGCACACCCCGGTCAAGAGTCACGCCCGGAAGCGATGAGGCACCATGCCGGCATTCACGCAGCGCTCCGCCAGCGGCGCGTTTGGAATTGCTACGTAAGAATGGAGTGGATACCTTGCTGACGGACATGATGGTGCCGTTGTGCTTCGGTCCACGGACATGGAGACGAGATTGCGAGACCAGCCCGGCATGCCAATTCCCGCCTCAAACGGCTCGGTTGGATTGTTTGCGATTCGTCCAATGCCCGCCTCCATCCAAACCTCTGCCGTCCGAACCGGCATAGGGCTGATGCTTCGCCGATGAACCGCAACGACCAGGCATCCGCCGGGAAATCCGCACTGTTCCCGATGCCGGAGGACAGGACGCGCATCGACGACCGGCTGACAAGGCAACTGCGTGATGCGAACGATCGCGTTGTCGTCGGCCCGGTGACCCCGACCGTCAATGTCGGAGAATTCAGGGAAGAATTGGCGGGATTCGATTTCCAGGCACCTCGGTCGCTGGATGATGCACTGACCTGGATCGTCGCGCGGCTGGAAGACGGCATCACGCACATCACCAATCCGCGCTATTTCGGTCTGTTCAATCCGGCGCCGAGCTTCCCGGCGCAGTGTGCGGACCGCATTGCCGCGGTGTTCAATCCACAGCTCGCCACCTCGACGACGTCGCCTGTGCCGGTCGCGATCGAGGCGCATGTCATCCGCGCCGTTGCGCAACGCACCGGTTTTCCTGAGACGGCAAGCGGACACTTCACCACCGGCGGAGCCGAAGCGAACTACACCGCGCTGATTTGTGCTTTGACGCGCGCGTGTCCCGACTTTGCCCTGGATGGCGCGAGGGCGTTCAGTGGTCGTCCGACCTTCTATACATCGCAGGAATCCCATCTGGCCTGGCTGAAAATTGCGCATCAGGCGGGGATTGGCCGCTCTGCGGTGCGGCTGGTGGCGACCGACGGTACCGGCCGGATGTCGATCCCTGCATTGCAGTCCTCGATCGCCGCTGATCGTGCCGAGGGGCATGTGCCGGTCATGATCGTAGCCACGGCCGGGACCACCAATGCCGGTATGATCGATCCGCTGGTTGCGTGCGGCGAAATCGCACGCGAGCAAAGCGTTTGGTACCACGCCGATGCCGCCTGGGGCGGCGGAGTGATTGCTTCCGACCGCTTGCGGGGTCTTCTGGCGGGCATCGAAGCCGCCGACTCGATGACCATCGATGCTCATAAGTGGTTCGCCACGACGATGGGCTGCGGCATGTTCATCACCCGAGATCCTGGGCTGCTTTCTTCCGCGTTCCAGGTGTCGACCACCTATATGCCGTCCAACCTGAAGACCCTGGATCCATACGTGACCTCGCTGCAGTGGTCGCGGCGGTTTCTCGGTCTGCGGCTGTTTCTCTCGCTCGCGGCGGCCGGGTGGGCCGGTTATGGCGAGCACATCGAACATTCTGTCGAACTGACTGCCAGCCTGGCCCGGGCATTGCGGTCTCTGGGCTGGACGATCGTCAACGACTCGCCGTTGGCGGTGCTGTCGATATTGCCGCCGTCCGGGTCGCCGGATGTCGCAACCGTCGTCTCCAGGGTTCTGAAGTCGGGCCGTGCCTGGATTTCGACCGCGACCTACGAAGGCCAGGCGGTCATTCGGGCCTGTTTGACGCATGGCGAAACGACACAGCGTGATGTCGATGAACTCGTGGCTGCGCTGCGCGCCGCCCAGGATGGTCGCGCGTAGTGTGCGGGCGGCCGCTGTGGAAACCACCAGTTCTTTGGGTGAGCCGTCGCCGCCGTGATGCGTGGAGGCTGCAACTGCTACACGTTCCGGTTGCGTGGGAGGACTGATGACGGCAATTGTTACGATTACTACGCCAAAGGGAATTTCGAGCATGAACAGCATCAGCCCGCTCACTCGCTATGGCCTCGCGGGCTTGCGGCGCTGTTGGATGCCCGAGCACAACAGGTGGTCGCACAAATATCATCTGGACGGGCGGCCGTCGCCAAACGAGTCGATCCCGCACAGCGATCTTTACTACTCGCTAAATGTGCTGCTGGGATTTGCCCCGGTGCGGCAGGCGCTGGCGAACGAGCCGTACGATGTGCCGGTGCTGTTCAACGCGATTTGCGGCGAGCTGCCGAAGCATGCTGTGCGCAACGGCGCGTGGGGCATGGCGCTCTGGGCCGCGGGCGAACTGGGTCTGGACGCACCGGGGCTGGCGGCGGACCGGGTGCGCGGGGTAGCAGCCGATCCAGAGACAGCCTCGACGTGGACCGCGCAGGATGTCGGATTGTCGTTATCAGGCGCCGCAACCCAGGCGCGGCGGGATCGGTCCTGGCACGCCGTCGCTCGCCCATTGTCCGAGGTCCTTTTACAGCATTTCCGCGGCCCAGGCGCGCTGTTTCGCGACAGCGGGCATGGCCCGCGCCGGCATTTTGCGACCTTCGCAACCCAGGTGTACGCGGCATTGTCGTTGTATCAGTATGGCGAGGTGATTGGCGATGCGAACGCCATTGCGGTGGCGAATGCCTGCGTGGCGAAGCTGATCGAACTGCAGGGGCCGTTGGGCGAATGGCCGTGGTTCTATTTGCCGCGGGCGGATCGGGTCCTCGACCCTTACGAAATTTACTCGGTGCATCAGCATGGGATGGCGCCGGCCTTATTGCATTACGCGGTTCAGCATGGCGTCCCGGGGGCCAGGGAGGCGATCGTCACGGGATTTCGGTGGATTTTCGGTGGCAACGAGATGGGCGTGTCGATGCTGCGGCCGGATTTGCAGCTGATTTACCGTTCGCAGCGGCGGCGGGGCCTGGGTGGCCGCCGTGAAGCGCGCCTGATGCGAGCCGCGGTCGCTGCCGCGGTCGGGACCGGCGCGTGGCCGTCGGTCAAGGTGCCTCTGGAGCTGACCAAGGAAATGCGCAGTTACGAATTCGGCTGGCTGCTGTGGTCGTTTGGTGGGCGTGACGATTACCTGGAGCTGACCAACCGAATCGAGTTTGCGTCGCCGGAGGCGTGATCGGGACGTTCCGGATGGTTGGGTCGCGAAGATTTCACCGCCCGATATCACGAGCCGGCTGGAGAGATGGCTCGTGCGATCAGGATCCAGGTCGATCTGCAACCGGGCCAATTGCGCCATCACGGTCGTGCAACCGCCGGTCCTTGCTCTGCCTGCCGGCCATCGCATCTGGGCTGAGTGCCGTATCGCCCGGGGACGCGCGCGCAATACCGGCGTTGTCAAGGGCAGGATTCGCCATATGTCGTGAGCCCGGCGGCCCCGAGCGTCGAGGGCACTCAGTCGTTTCTTTTGGGCCCAAAATGCCCAATTAATGATGCAATAAGATACAATTCAACGGATATTTGATTCAGAGCAAATTCGGCGCCGCGATTTGAGCGGACCGGTTGTATTGAAAAACCGTCTCAGGGGAGGGTGTGCCAGTGATGGACCGTTTCTCGCGGAATCGCCGAATTCCGGCTCGACATTGCCAGCCCGGTCGGAATTGCTGTTCGCAGGGAATCCGCGCCTGGTGAGGACCTCGGTGCCGAAAGCCTGATAATTGCACCGCAACTACGGTCACTAAAGTTGCATCATGTGAGCGTGGTATATGGTCAGGTCACGGCGAAACAATTGGGCCAACGACGTTGTTTTGTCCGAATGGTGTGACCCGGCCGAGACTTGCAGAACGGAGGTGTTCACACGGCAGCAGCGCCAGGCAGTGGTCTGTCTGGCGAACGTAACCGTTGTCGTAGCGGAGCCGTACCTTCGTGATCGTTGCACGCGACTTTGGTCAGGCGTGGACCCCGACGTCCAGCCGCGTCATGAGGTTTTCGATGACGGCAATGGTCTCGAAGTTCTCAGTGGTAAGTTCGTGTGACGGGATCGTGACGTCGAATGCCGCCTCAACCTCAAACAATAAATTGACCATGTCGAGCGAGGTTAAACCGATATCCACCAATTGATCGTTGATTGAAAATGGCCGATTGATTGAATTGTTTGCGAGGGTCCGCTCGACCATGCTGATCAGCCGGTCCCGTACCGTGGCGTTAGTGGTGTGGGTCATCGCGTTGGCAACCTTGTGTCGAATGTCAGGTGGCTAAATGCCGCCGGCGGTTGAATGAATGGCCTGGGCTAATGTCTATCGCCGCGCCGCCGCTGTGTCAAGAAAAGAAGCATTCGCCCAGGAATTTTCACAGTGCCGGAATCTCACGGTACCGGGAATCGAAAGGAGCTGCAACTCCCTGGGGGTGAATGACGCACAACCCAAGGTAGTATTGCTGTGCGGTTCAAGCTACTACGTTGCATTGAGAGTATCGCGATGCCGTCGCCTGAGAGCGAAGTTGAATTGCCATTTCAGGCGCTGGGGAATGTGAGATATTATTGCAATGCAAAGTCGCGACCCCCTCTTGCCCGGCGACCGGCGGCGGCCGCGTCAAATGAACGAGTCTGCTTTGGAGTCACGTTATGGACGAGGCCTACTTTCGTCATGTCCGTCGCGACATTGACCGGTTGCTGCCACCATCAGCCAACCGCATTCTCGACGTTGGAGCCGGCGTTGGTGCGACGTCGGCGTGGCTCAAATCACGCTACCCAGGTTGCACCACGATCGCGCTCGAAGGCAATCCGGCGATCCGGGATGAGTTGGCCCGCAACGTCGATGAAGCCGTGATCCTGGATCTGAATGGCCAACTTCCGGATGTCGGCACGCCGGATTTAGTGCTGTGCCTCGATGTCCTGGAACATCTGATGCAACCCGTGGATGTGCTGAAACGCGTCACCAGCACGATGCCGGACGGCGGGACGGTCATTGTGTCGGTGCCTAACGTCGCGCACGCGTCGGTTTCGCTGCCTTTGTTATTGCGGGCACGCTTTGAGTACCAGGACGCGGGAATTCTCGATCGCACGCATTTGCGGTTTTTTGATCGCGCGTCGGTGGTCGCCCTGATGAATCAGGCCGGATTCGTTGTCCGGCGCGGTGTTCGGTTAGGGTTTGACGGGCCGCGAGCCCGCCTGATCGATGCTGTCACCGGCCGTATTTTGCGCGATCACCTGACCAAGCAATATGTGGTCGCCGGGACCCACGGAGCACCAGGCCAGCAGGGTCCGGTCGAGTGGCTGACCGCGTGATCTGCGGCCGGGAAATCGGGCGTTATATCAAGGTGTGAAATTCGTATTCTGTCGCAATTTCGGAGCAAATCTGTGGACACGCGCCTGGGATTGTGGCACGGAAGGTCAACGTGACCCGATTGCGCAGGTAACCCACAGGCAACCAATTGTCGCTAACGTGGCGGTCGCGGCCACTTCATTTCCTCGCCACCTCATTTTGTCGATTGGGGGTTCCATGTCAGCCAACGGCCAGGCCACCGTATCAATCAGGACGGCAATCACCACGACGTTCGCAACCGTGGCGGAAGAGCAAGGCAAGACGCTGGCACCATTGGCCGACGATCTGGCCCTGATGGATTCCGGCCTGGACTCGCTCTGTATTGCCATTATCGTTGCCCGTCTCGACGACGACCTTAATCTGGATCCGTTCAGCGGTGGCGACGACGTGATGTTGCCGGTCACGGTGGGCGACTTCATCAGAATTTATGAGAATGCAGCTGGATAACCGCCGATCGCTCTGGGACCTTACGCGCGCCGCCGGCGCCAACGTCGAGCGTTTCATCGCGGATGCCACGCTGCGTTTGCCACTCGCAACGTTGGCGCAAAACGCCAGCGGTCCCGGGGTGGCAGCGGAACTGCGTCAGCAAAGTATCCTGGTTTCCTCGCATGAACAGATGACCGCGGCACTGGCGCTGCTGGCACTCGACGGCGTCGCACGGCGCATCGTGCTTTGTCCGCCAGACCTGAAGCCAACCCATTTGCCCTACGTGCTGGCCACCGCCGAGGTCGACACCATCGTCTCCGACCACGCGCCCGATAACGCCGAAGTACCTACGACAATCCGCTACGTCACCTGTCGGCCGGACGAGCTTTCCCCGGTACCGGCCGGCGAGGATCGCCTGGTGACAGAATGGATTCTGTTCACGTCCGGTACGACCGGCACCCCGAAAATGGTGGTGCACACGCTGGATACTTTGGCCGGACCGATCGAACGCATACTCGCGCTTGGCGCCGGAGCGATCTGGAGCACATATTACGACATCAGGCGTTATGGCGGCTTGCAAATCCTGCTGCGCGCCTTGCTTGGCGGCGGCTCGATTGTACTGTCGAGCCCAAACGAGTCGCCGGCGGAATATCTTGCCCGCGTGGCCGCCAACCGCGTGACCCATATTACCGGCACGCCGTCGCACTGGCGCCGCGCGCTGATGAGCCCGGTGGCGCGGGATATTTCCCCGAAATACGCGCGCATGTCGGGTGAGGTCGCGGACCAGGCAATCATCGACAAGCTGCGCACGTTCTACCCGAACGCCACCGTGGCACATGCGTTTGCCTCGACGGAGGCTGGTCTCGCGTTCGATGTCAACGACGGTCAGGCAGGCTTCCCGGCGCACCTGATCAGCGACAACGGACCGGTAGCGGCGATCCGCATTCAGGATGGATCGATGCGAATCCGCTCCAATCGCACCGCTCTGCGCTATCTCGGCGACAACATGCCCAACCTGATGGACGGCGAAGGCTTCGTCGACACCGGCGATATGATCGAGCAGCGCGACGGCCGCTGTTATTTCGCCGGCAGACGGGAAGGGATCATCAATGTCGGTGGTCTGAAGGTGCATCCGGAAGAGGTCGAGGCAATCATCAATCAGCATCCGGATGTGCAAATGTCGCTCGTCAAATCGCGCGCCAATCCCATCACGGGCGCCATCGTGGTTGCCGAAGTTGTGCGCAAGCCGGCCGCTGACGGCGATCCGGACGAATTCCGCAAAGCAATTCTGGCATTATGCCGGGACGCACTACCCGCCCACAAAATCCCAGCGAACATCCGTGTCGTAGCCGCCTTGGACGTCGGCGTATCCGGAAAGCTGGCCCGCGTTCGTGCGTAATGTCCTTGTTACGGGCGGCAGCCGAGGGCTTGGTCTGGGTGTTGCCACGCGGCTTGCTTTGGCGGGCGATCAGGTCATTGCCGTCGCGCGGCGGGACAGCGAAGCTTTGGCTGCAGCAATCCGCGAGGTCAACGATCGCGGCGCCGGCAAACTTCACTTCCGGGCCTTCGATCTCAACGATATCGCTGGGCTTTCCGGATTGGTGAAAGACCTGCGGGGCCAGTTCGGTGCACTGAACGCGCTGGTCAATAATGCGGGCATCGGCACCAGCGGTGTGCTGGCGATCATGCCAGACCCGATGACCGAGCAATTGCTGCGGCTGAATGTGCAATCGCCGATCACACTGACCAAATACGTCGTGCGTTCGATGATGGCCGACCGCAGTGGCCAACGGATTGTCAATATCGCGTCGATCGTTGCCTCGACCGGCTATAGCGGATTGTCGGTTTATGCGGCGAGCAAAGCTGCCTTGATCGGCTTCACCCATTCGCTCGCCCGTGAACTGGGGCCGCTTGGCATCACCGTGAATGCCGTGGCACCTGGTTTCATCGATACCGACCTGACGCGCGATATGAAGGATGTACAACGCGATCAGATCATCCGCCGCAGTGCACTGCGCCGCTTGCCGGAAATCAGCGACGTTGCCGATATTGTCGAGTTTCTGTTGAGCGATAAGGCAGGCAACATCACCGGCACGGTGGTCACGGTCGACGCGGGGAATACGGTATAATACCAGTCGTCATTTCGTTTGACTCTTGGCCATGACGTTGAAAGAGCGGGTTCATCGGTCAATTGTTCAGACGGTTGGTATAAGTCCGGTTACAGCCGAACCCTGGCGTTTAAGATCGCGGCATAGAGCTCGGCATCGACCGGCACGAATGCTCCGCGCGTGCGGTCATCGAACCAGATGACGTCTTCCGTCCGAACCGGGTTGAAACCGTCCCGCACCAGCTGCCCTTTGGTCGGTTTAAAGGTTCCCGTCATCTCCAGAGACGCACCAATCCGCACAAACAAAGGCCTGGCATAACCCGGCAGCGTCGCGGTCAGGTGTTGCCGAAACGCTGCCAGGTCAAACGCCTGATCCACCACCATCGTTGCCATGCCGGCCTTGCCATCAGTCCCCGGCACCGCCACGCCATAAACTACCGCTTGCCGCACTCCTGGGCAGGCACAAATCGTTTGCGCCACCTGTGCGGTCGAAACGTTCTCGCCCTTCCAGCGAAACGTATCGCCGACCCGATCTACAAAATAGAAGAACCCGGCGGCATCCTTCCGCATCAGATCGCCGGTGCGATACCACACGTCATCGGCTTCAAACACATTGCGCAGTACCTTGGTGTCTGACGCACCCGCATCGGTGTAACCCTCGAACTGACTCATATGCGGCGCGTCCCCGCCGGCGATCTTGCCGATCGCCTCGCCGGCTTCCTCTGTCTCGCACCGAATGCAAAACCCCTCCGCATCGCGTTGCGGTTCGCCCGCTGCATCGCTGCGGATCAATGCCACCGGGAAGCTGTGTGCGAGAAATGGCGGGACTCTGCCGATCGCTCCCGCTTTGCCCTCGCAATTGTACAACGAGACGTTGCCTTCGGTCGAAGCGTAGAATTCCAGGATGCGTGGGATATTAAATCGCTTCCGGAACGTCTCCCAGATGTCAGGCTGCAGCCCATTGCCGCAGCATAAACGCAGCTGATGTTCGGTTTCGCGCGGCACCGACGGCGTGTTCACGAGGTAGCGACAAAGTTCGCCGATGTACTGGAACAGCGTGCACTCGTTGGCAATGACGTCATCCCAGAACCGGCTGGCTGAGAACGACGGACGGATCACCACCGATCCGCCGTTGACCAACAGAGCGCCGATCGCCAGTACGCCACCAGTGCTGTGATACAGCGGCAGGCAGTTGTACATCCGGTCGGATGGTTTGGTATCCATCATGCCGGCAAACCAATAGCTCCATTCCAACAGCCGGAAATGGCTGATATTTGCCGCCTTTGGCAGACCCGTGGTGCCCGATGTGTAGATGTGCAGCGCCCGCTCGTTGATCGACTGCGGCCGCCGTTCCGTCTCATCGAGCGCGGCCCCGGCGTACTGTTCGATCGCCAGGTCGATGCGTGGAAATCCACAAGCCGGGCGATCGCCATGCACCCAGCACCGCACACCTGGCGGCAATTGCGTCACCACATGCGCCAGCGAGGCATCGACGATTACATGCACGGGCGCCACGATGCCGATCGAGTGCGCCAATGCGTCGCCAGTGAGATTGGTATTGATCAGTGCCACCACGCCTCTGACTTGCGTGATCCCTAGCCAACAGGCGACATACTCGGGCCGGTTGGGCATCAGCAAACAGACTACCTCCCCTGGCTGCAGGCCGTTCGCCAGCGCCCATCTGGCATACTGGTTCGATCGCTCGGCGAGCGCCTGGTAGGTCAGGGCGCCGCCGGCGGACAGCAATGCCGGGCGTTCGCCGTACTTGCCGGCCAGTTCGTCGATCAACGCCGGCAGCGTGACGGAAGGGTTCTTCGCCAGCGCCCCAGTATTGCCGAGTGCGCGGATCCATGCGTTCAGAGCGTCACTGCGGGCGCTTTTGCTGGGTGGCAATATTGACCTCGCTCCAATTTCGTGTAACAAAATCAGGTCTGCGATTATCGCAGACGCGTTTCCGGCGGCAAGCTGATCGGCACGGCACTGTCAAACACCAGACGCAACATGCGCGTGGTACGCCACAGCTGCAGCCGCGTCAGCACGCCGATCGCCCCGAGCTTCGCCCGCATGCCCGGAAGCTCTGATGTGCACAGGACCTTCGCCGCATACGGTACGACCGAGGGCGGCATGGCCAACGCCTTGAGGACGAACCGCGTTCGGCCGTACCGCTGTTCGTGGACCAGCGCGATGTCCTCCTGCAACATGCGATCCCAGCGCCGTTCGAGCTCTGCCCAACTGCGGCGCGCCGGGTGGCCGACGACCGAGCGCTCGGCATAACCCAGCCGGTAGCCAAGGCTGCGGGCGCGGAACGACCATTCCATGTCCTCGGCGACCATGGCGCGGAAGCCGCCGACCCGATCGAATACCTCGCGAGGTACGAACATGTTGCCGGTGCCGGTGAACCCGACAGTTTCGATATAGCGACGGAAATTGAAGTTGAACACGATCTCGTAAGCTTCGACCGGCGTGGGCCGTTCGGGGTACTGGGCGAAGGTGAACACCCGCCCGCCAACGAAGTCGAAGCGGTCCAGAGCGGCGACGCCTTCGGCGATCCAGTTGGGTTCCGGCACGCAATCGCTGTCGATGAGGGCAATCACCGTGCCGTGGCTGGCCGCTATGCCGGCGTTGCGCGCTGGTCCGGCGCCCTGGATCGGTGCCGGTACAACCAATGCGGAGGGAGCTGCCTTCTGCACCGAAGCCAGGCCGCGGGCGGAGTTGTTGTCGGCCACGACGATTTCAAATTGATCGCGCGGCCAGCTCTGGGCCAGCAGTTGTGCGTGGCAAACCTGCAACCGGGCGAGGTCGTTGTAATGCGGTATGACGACCGATACGAACGGCCGCGAAGTGGTGATGCCTTGTGTTACCACGCTTGCCTCGCAATCCGCGTCGAGCCTCTTAACGCCTTATTCTAGGCAACCTACTACCTGAGGGGAAGCGTTTTCGTTTGAGCCGAGATTTTTCTCGCCTGTTGGATAATTCCTGGCTGATTCTCTCAATGACTACGAGTGAATATCACAATCATACTACTATTGCGTGCATAACCTCTCAGCGTCGCCGCAGCCAAAGGCTGCCAACTGGGTTGGTCAGGATCTCGGGCGCGTCCTGGGCCACCCGCGCCCGCTCGATACGGGCAAAATAATCATTGAAGAAGAGGATTTCCCAGTCGCGATTCCCGGTCAGAAACGCCCGCAACGCATATATCTCGTTCCAGGAATAATTGAGTTCCACCGCCCACTGACGCGGGTACTCGAACGGATAAAAAATATCGTGGAAATGCACCACCACGCCGGAGCGCAGCCGAGGCAAAAGCTCAAACAACTCATACGTCACGTCGGAGCCGGTCTTGACGATGTGCGTTGAGTCGATGAACAAAATATCGTTGTTCCCCAGTACGTCGAAACGGGCAAGAGGGACATCCTGGATTCCGGATTCGATCACTTCAACTGTCGCGTTATCCTCTGGCGTCAACATGGATCGCAGCAGGGCCGGATAGGGGTCGATGAAGCAGCACCGCGGACGATCGGCAAAAAACTGGTCGAGCGTGTCAAGCGCCAAAGCTGAGGAAGAACCCGCGCCGATCTCGATGATCTGGGCTGGACGCAAGTGGCGTAACATACAGCAATAAATGATCGCATCACCGACGCCGAAGCTGAGAGAGGGTTTCGGGTACCGCTTGCATAGCTTGCCGGTAACGAGTGCACTGGCGTCCGCCAGGAATGGTGCCAACTGTTCCCATAATTGTAGCTGTGTGCCGTGCGCGAGATCGATGCCCGGCAGTGCGTCAGGTGGAGGGGTCGTAGCGGGATCGCGGTAATGGCGCGTGAGCTCCGCAGGATCGCAGATCGGCGAATAAAAATGGCCGGGTGGGTAGGCCAAGGGCGCGGCAAACATGAAGCGCGCGTTGCCCAGGTAAGGACCGAGTAATCGCTTTGTTAACTTTCGAAGCAACCGGTCCACCTTCCGCAAGCCTAATTGTTGATATAATGGCTATTTAAGCGCTTCGGTTGTCATAGGGAAAGAAAAAACCGGGGAGTTACCCGAGCCACTCGCGGTGCACCGACCAATCGACCGCATGACACAATCGATTGCTGCAATCAGGTGGGCGGCAGCGTATGCTCCCGGCAGTTTACTGAACCCAGCGGTCACGCCGATGAAACCATTCTGCCAGTGCCAGTCACATACGGTCGGACACCATCGGTTCCGGAGCCGTGGGCCGTGGTCGAACTTGGGCGCGGGATAGCCGGCCGGTCCCAGCAAAACGCGGTCTGCCCGGCAACCGGGATTTTCAGCGGATTTCCCACGGGATAATTGCAGTATGGATACATTCCTCGTTGACGCCAGACGCAACCCGCAACCGGCCATTATCCCCGGCCCCAACGCAATCAACGAAAAGGCCAGAGTGCCGCTGGCGATGAAACTCGTACTGCTGTCCTGGTTTCTGCCCGAGGGCATGTCATTTTTCATCGCCGGCATGCGACTCAACGTCATCCGAGTGATATTTTTGGTACTCACCCCGGTGGTGTTCGCCCGATTTGCCAACAAGATCAGCAGCAGGCGCTACCGCTTCGTGCTGTCGGACCTGTTCGTGCCGCTCTCTGCGTTCTGGATGTTTCTTGGGCCCGCCGTGATTTATGGCATAGGCGACTCGCTCGCCCATTCCGGGCCGGTCGTCCTCGAATACCTGATTGCTTATATGGCCACCCGGGTGTTGCTGGAAGAGAATGGCCAGTCATTGGCATTCATCAGCATGCTGTGCGCGGTGATCTCCGGCATTTGTCTGGATGCTTTCATGGACACCCTGACCGGCCACTATTTTACCCGCGACGTGGTCACCGCGATCACCGGGTTTCAGAAGGAGTGGAACGGCGGGTGGGAGGATGCCTTCCGGTTTGGTCTGTTGCGCGCCGCCGGTCCGATCGAACATCCGATCCTGTTCGGCATTATCGCGGGAATCGGTCTTTTATACTCGTCCTATGTGCGGATCAGATGGCGCCCCTTCTGCATCGCGGCATGCGGCCTGGGCATTATCATCTGCTTTTCGTCGGCCCCGGAACAGAGCGTGCTCATGGGGTTTGGGCTGCTGGTCTATGGCCGGGTAATGGCCGGCCTGAGGGTCAAGTGGTTGCTTATCATCGGCGCGATCGCCGCGTTTGCGCTGACCCTGTTTATGGCGTCGAACCGGCCATTCGGAGCGCTGTTCGACGTTGCCACCATCGACCCCTCGACGGCCTATTACCGGCTGTACGTCTGGAACAGCGTCGGTCCTTATGTGTTGGCGAGCCCGTGGTTCGGGGTGTACGCCCCAGACGTCGAATACCAGGGTTCAGTCGACTCGCTGTGGCTGGTGCTGGCGGCGTCCTATGGCATCCCATGTTCGGCCATGGTCGGGCTGTCGATGATTGGCGCTTGTTCGCTGCCCACCGACCTCGGCAGAGCCCTCCTGGGTCCGGCCGAGTCCCGCGCGGGCACAGTGTCGGGCGTGATCATGGCGGTGATTATCTTTGCCGGGTTCACAGTGCATTTCTGGGGGTCGCTTTGGATCCTGGTGGGCCTGCTGACCGGCCTCAGAGCGCATCTGGGCGAACTGGGTGCGCTCAACCGGCGTGAACTCGCGGCGGCGGCGGGCTGAACCGCGGGCCGCCAGGCGGGGCGGGTTCCCGGCCCGGCCGGCGCTACACTTTTCGATCAACCGGACGCGACTATCCCGCGCGCTGTGCGGTTGATTCCGGGCTGCTAACAAAACGGCAGACGAAACTTCACCGGCTCGCCGGGCGCAATTCGTTCGATCCCATCTTATTTGCAATGACCCGGACGGTCAGGCCGGCGAGGTTCGAACCAGGTTGTTGGCGGCAACGGATTGCCGTGCCTACTCCGACAGTTATTCCTGCTTCCCAACGCAGCAATCGATGCGGGTTGCTTACGTATTAACCTCGGGTTGCTGCGCATCAGGGGCCGTTTGCTTCGCACCAACCTGCGTCGTGGCGTTCCCGGACCGGCCCGGCGGGGGAGGCTTCGCGGCAGGCCGCGCCGCGTTGTTGCCGACCTATGAAACGGCATTGCAATCGATCGTGAGGGAGCATGGCCAGCAATGCATGATCGCCTGGCCAAAACCAGGGAACTTGCGGCGCCTCCGATTGTTGGGTTTTTGGCACGGACCATGAATGGATACATTATATGTACGGCTCGATCCCATGGCACGATGCCCAGACAGCATGCCTTCGTCGGTCGGCAGGCATCTCGTTCAGTGCGGAATGTGTCGGAATTCCGGACGTTACGTACTGTGCTAAAACATTCTTGACGGGCCGATTGATCCGCCACGTTTTATTGATTCAGGTCAGGAAATATCAAAAAACATCACTTAGATCAGAATCACCACGGGCAGAACGTGCTGTCTGTCGGCCGGCTATCGGTCGTCCGCTCCGGCGCGGAACCGATTCGAGGTGGCCCGTCACCGAGTCCCTGAGTGACGAGCCAGGTGGTGACGGGATGACAGAATCGCGCGTGCCGACGGTCCACTGGGGTGCCGCGAGCTATGAGTATCTGACGCGGTGTTGTTGTGCACGGGCGAGGTCTCCAGGCCCGCGCAATGGCCGGTCCCGGATGCCGAGGAGGCGTTTGTCGGGTTTTCCTGGTTCCCCGCATTATCTTTGGACGCCAGCTGGTTGCTGCGCCATGGTGCGGTCTTTGACGAAGCTCGGGACGGCGTCCGTTTTGCAAGTTAATCTAACGACATCAGTTGTTGTAAATAACCCGAATCCAGGCTGTTTGGAGTCGGTCGGATCGGGCGGCAATTTGGTCAGAGAGACGGCGGTGGGGCGGTGCCGGTCTGCTGCGAGGTGCGATATAAGGCGGCTTCGGAGCCCCGGCAGGCGATCGTATAGCGCCGTTTTGACTGGCGTTGGGCGGTCCGGGCTGGCGTTACGGGCGAAAATCGATCGTCTCTATAATTCGACAAAGATATTTGATTGACATATTTTGACCAGGCCGTTAACTACTGCCATCGATTACAGAACGAATGTGTTGGGCAGCTCTCTGGCCTTTTGCGATGGAGAGGCTTGCTGATTAGGCTTTGGTCTAAAAATTAAGACGATTTATTGCCTTTCTTGGGCCTGCACTCTGAACAGTGAGGTGGGGCGTGCTGCTCGAACGATTACATTTGGTTCAGTCGGGTCAGGCGATCAGCCAGATCGAAGACGCCAAACTCTCGACCGCGCATTACATCCGTATCCGGTTGCATGGCTGGATGGCCGCGCTGATGTGCGCCGATATTTGCGGCGCGATCGTTCTTTCGTTGATCATATTCAACGTCTACGCAGAACCATTGAATTACGCAAGAACCCAGCTCTGGGCCGGGCTCGGCGGCTTTGTTGTGGCCTGGAGTCTGGCCGCCTACTCGCAAGGGCTGTACGAGCGCGGCGCCACGTTCTCCGGCCGCCGCCTGCTGTTTCTGAAGACCATCGCCACCTGTGCCATCGCCTTCGGACTGCTCATGCTGCTGGCGTTCGGATTTAAGTTCATCGGCGGCGTTTCACGCCTCTGGCTGATGGCATCGGGGGCCAGCACCTGCCTGTGGGTCCTGGTGGTGCGGCTGGCGTTCCGCCAACGCCTGGAAACCATGTTACGCAGTGGCTACTGCCTCGATCGCGCGCTGCTGCTGTGCGGCTCCATGCCGAGCGGATACGCCGCCCGCGATGCCGCTGAACGTGAGAGCCGTGGCCAGATCCGCATCACCGCCATTGCGCCGATCCCGGGTCTTCCCGGCTCGCCGGCGTTGGGTTTCGTCGAGTCGGCGATCCGGTCCGGTTCCATCGATCATGTATTTGTCGCGGGCTTCGACAAATATGTCGCCGAAACCAACACATTGCTTGGCCGGCTGGCGCAACTGGCCGTGGACGTGACCTTGCTGCCGAATTTCCAGGGGGTGCGCGCGCCGTCGCTGCGTGCCTGGCGGATCGGCATGTTGCCGGCGGTCGATGTCGCCTGCCGCCCCCTTACCCAGGTCCAATCGTTCATCAAGCGAACCGAGGATCTGGTGCTTGGCTGCATCATGCTGCTGCTGGCCGCACCAATGATGTTATTGATTGCGCTGGCGATCAAACTCGACAGCCGGGGCCCGGTGTTTTTCCGCCAGACCAGGCTTGGGTTCCACGACAAAGCCTTCAAGGTTTGGAAATTCCGCACCATGCGTCCCGACGCCGATCGCGGACCGGTACTACGCCAGACCAGCCGCGACGACGATCGCGTCACCCGCCTCGGCCAGCTCCTGCGGCGCACCAGCCTCGACGAACTGCCGCAGTTGTTCAATGTCATAAGTGGCGAGATGTCGATCGTCGGACCGCGGCCACATGCCGATACGATGACGACGGCTGGCCTGCCGTTGCACGAAGTACTCGACGTTTATGCCTCGCGCCATCGCATCAAGCCGGGCATTACCGGTTGGGCGCAGGTCAATGGCTGCCGCGGTGAGGTCACCAACGAAGCCAAATTGCGGCAACGTGTGACCTTGGATTGCCATTATATTGAGAATTGGTCGATCGCTCTCGACGCCTGGATTATTTTCCGCACCGTTGCGTTGGCTCTGTTTGACAGAGACGCCTATTGACCCGCCAGCCTCGCGCAGCCGAAAACCGGTTGTGCCTGTGCATTCATCACCATTAACAACATCAGGTATCAAGTGACACTGGCAATTTCCCTTTCTCCTCCGGCGAGTGGCTTCGACATTGGCCGGCTCGTTCTTGGCCTGCTGCGTCGCTGGCCTCTGCTGCTTTGCATGACATTCGGCGGCATCGTACTGGGCTTTTGGATGCAAAAGGTGCTGCCGCCGAAATACGCGAGCACGGTGTCCATTTTGCTCGAACCGAAGCGGCCCGGCGCCATCAGCGACGATGGGCAATTTGCCAACCTGCAGGTGGATAGCACCAAGATCGGCACCGTCGCCTCGATCATTGAGTCCTCAACGCTGCTGAGCCGGGTGGTGCAATCGGAGAACCTTGCTGACGATCCGGACTTCAACGCCCCAATGCCGTCGGTGCTCGACCGTGGCTGCACGGTGGTGCGGCAATGGGTGCCGTTCCCGGTCTGTGATCTGGCCCCGCCTGAGCCGAATACGCGCGAAGCGCGTGAGGCCCGCGCACTCTACCGGTTGCAGCATTCAGTGACCACGACGCGGGTGAACTTCACATACGTGATCCAGGTGCAGGTCGTCGCGCCGAAGGCCAATGACGCCCAGAGGCTGGCGACTGCGGTCGCCGAGGCCTATCTCGACGATCAATTTAAAACGCGGCAGGAGGCGGCGGTCCGCGACACCACCTGGCTCGCCTCCCAGTTGGCGGAAATGCGCACCGAACTGATCGCCAGCGAGGAAAAGGTCGAGGCGCTGCGCAAGCAATATGGTCTGACCGAGACTGCGCAAGGTCCCAACTCTACCACCGACCGCCAGGTCATCACCGAACTGACCGCCCAGATGGTCACCGCCGAAAGCAACGTGGCGACCGAGCAGGCCAGGTATCAGCAGGTGCAACGTATTCGTAAGGGCAATGGCGACCTGGGATCGCTCCCCGAGGCCGCCAGCTCGCAGACTATCCAGCAGCTTCGCCTGCAACAGACCGAGGTTGACCGCAAGATTGCCGACCTCACCGCCCGCTATACCGCCAACTATCCTGGGCTGATCGATGCCGAGCGCGACAAGAGAGCTCTGGACACCAGGATCGCTGCCGAGGTCGGGCGCATCGCCGAAAGCATCCACAATGACTACGAAACGGCGGTCGCGCGTCGCGACGAACTCAAGAAGATGTTGGGCACGCAGGTCGATACGACGCAGGACGATACCAGCAGCACCGGCCGGGTGAAATTGCGCGAGGCGCAACGGATCGTCGAGGCCAACCAGGCCTTCTATGACGCGCAACTGCGCCGCCTGCGGGAAGCCGAACTGATGAAGACCCGTCAGGATGTGGAAGCGCGCATTCTGTCGCCAGCCGACATGCCGACCGCGCCGAAATTCCCCAAACGCGCGATTTTCCTGCTACTGGGTGCGGTGGTTGGTCTAATGGGAGGCGTGGTTATCGTCGGCTCGCGGTTGCTGTTGGAGAACCGTTTCGTGACCGCGGCCTGGACTGAGGACACCCTGGGACTGCCGATCCTCGGATTGCTGCCGCTGGTGCGCCGTCGCGAAATGGCCGGGATCGGCCGCCGCTCCGGCATCCAGGAGTATCTGCGGGCGAAGCCGTTGTCGCGTTTCGCTGAATCGCTGCGCTCGCTGCGCGCCGGGTTGCGCAACTCGACGCCGATCGCGCCACGCATCATCCACGTCACCTCATCGGTGCCGGGCGAGGGCAAATCCACCGTGGCGGCGGCGCTGGCAACCTCAGCCGCGATCGCCGGTCTGCGCACGGTTCTGGTCGATCTCGATATTCGTAATTCCTCGGTGTCGAACCTGTTCCATTTGCAGGAGTCGAAAGGCGTCGTCGACGTCATCCAGGGCAATTCGATGATCGGCACCGCATTGCAAACCTTTGACCAGCTGCCGCTGACGGTCATGGCGGTAGGTCAATCGTCACGGTTGAGCCCGGACATGATTGGCTCGCCGAGGTTTGGCGCGATGATCCAGAAACTGGCCAACGACTTCGATATGGTGATTCTGGACAGCCCGCCCATTCTGGCGGTCTCCGACTCCGTGCTGATCGCCAACGTCTCCGATGCCACGCTGTTCATCGTTCAATGGAGAACCACTCCAAAAGATATCGTCAAGCAAGGTATCAAGGTGCTGCGGGCGAACGGGGCAACTTTAGCGGGCGTGGTATTTAATAAGATGGATTTGTCGAAGGCGCCGCAATATGAAGGGTCCGGCTACGGCGCTTACTATCGAGGAATTGACAACTATGTGTCGGATTGAAGCGGCGGAGATTGTCCTGAGCACGGCGGTATGCGGATGTTAAAGCAACGCATCATGACGGTTTTTGGCACCAGGCCAGAAGGCATCAAGATGATGCCGGTGGTGCGCGAGATCCGGACCCGCAAATCGCTGGATCAGATTGTCTGCGTAACCGGTCAGCACCGGCAGATGCTCGACCAGGTATTTGCCGCCTTTAACCAGCGCCCGGATATCGATCTCGACATCATGGCGCCTGGTCAGACTCTGGGGGATATTACCGCCAAAGTGATCGTCAGGATGGGTGAGGTCATCGGCCGCGAAAAACCTGACCTCGTGCTGGTGCATGGCGATACCACGACAGCGATGGCGGCGGCTCTGGCGGCATTTTACGCCCGTGTCCCGGTCGGCCACGTCGAAGCCGGGCTGCGTTCGTTCGACCTCAACCGGCCCTGGCCGGAGGAATTCAATCGGGTCTCCATCGACTCGATCGCCAATTTCATGTTTGCACCCACCGAAAAATCTGCCGCAAACCTGCGCGAGGAATACAATCGACGCGGCCATATCATCGTAACCGGCAACACCGGGATCGATGCGCTGCTCTACATCGCGAATTGCCGGACGCGCGAACCCTGGATCGCTGCCGAGATCGCCGCCAAATACCAGTTCCTCAATTCCCCAAGGCGATTGGTTCTGGTGACCGGCCATCGCCGGGAAAGTTTTGGTGCCGGGTTTCAGGCCATGTGCGACGGGCTGACCTCCGTCGCCTCGCGCGGCGATGTCGACGTGGTTTACCCCGTGCATCTCAATCCTCAGGTTCAGGGCGTGGTGAAAGATCGGCTGTCCGGCTGCGCCAACATCCATCTCATTGAACCGGTCGAATATCTCGACATGGTCGTGCTGATGCAACGTTCGACGCTGATCATCACTGATTCCGGCGGCATTCAGGAAGAGGGGCCGGCACTCGGCAAGCCCGTCCTGGTCACCCGCGATGTTACCGAACGACCCGAGGCGCTGACCACCGACGTGGTCAGGCTGATCGGCACCGACCCGGCGTTGATGCGCCGCGAAGTCGATGTCTTGCTCGACAATGCGGCCGAATACGAGCGTCGCGCGCGGCCGTTCTTCCCGTACGGCGACGGTACTGCGGCAAAAAAGATTGTCGATGCGATTGAAGGATCGAGATTATGACAAGCAGAGTTTGTGTTGTCGGACTAGGCTATATCGGACTGCCGACAGCCGCAATGTTGGCCAGCCGCGGCTATGAAGTCGTTGGCTGCGACGTGAATGAGCGCGCCGTCACTGCGATCAACAATGGGCGGGCACATTTCCAGGAGCCCGACCTGCAAATGCTGCTGGCTGCCGCGGTGCAGACCGGCCAGCTGCGGGCGCAAACCAAACCGTCCGAGGCCGATTATTTCATTTTGGCGGTGCCGACCCCATTCAAAGAGGACAAGAAGCCCGACATGAAATATGTCGAGGCGGCGACCGATGCCATTGCGCCGTACTTGGCGCCGGGCAACACGGTCATTCTGGAATCCACCTCGCCGGTCGGCACCACCGAACGCATGGCAATGCGTTTGCAAGAGGCGCGGCCTGATCTGGTGTTTCCCGGCTACATGGAATCCGGCGACACCAGCGAGGCCAATATCCGTATCGCGCATTGCCCGGAACGGGTCATGCCCGGACAGATGGTGCGCGAGCTGGTCTCGAACGACCGCATCATCGGCGGCATGACCGAGGAATGCGCGCAAAGTGCGCTGACCCTGTATGAAAGCTTCGTTTCCGCTCAGCTGTTCACCACCGACTGTCGGACCGCCGAACTGGTCAAGCTGGTTGAAAACTCGTTCCGCGATGTGAATATCGCCTTCGCCAATGAGTTATCGTTGATCTGCGAACATTTGAACGTCGATGTATGGCGCGCCATCGAGCTGGCCAACAAGCATCCGCGGGTCAATATTCTGCAGCCAGGCGCCGGCGTGGGTGGCCATTGCATTGCGGTGGACCCGCTGTTCATCATCGACGCAGCGCCCGAGGTGTCGCGGCTGATCCGGACGGCGCGCGAAGTGAACGATCGCAAGCCGCATTGGGTGGCCGAGCATCTGATTTCGTTATCGTCACGCTTCCGCGAGCCGGTGATTGCTTGTTACGGCATCACCTATAAGGCCAATGTCGACGATTTGCGGGAAAGCCCGTCGGTCGAAATTGTCCGGCTGTTGTCGGAGCGGCCGGATCTGCGGGTCCTGGTGGTCGAGCCGAACGTTACCGAGTTGCCGTCCTGCCTGCGCGGCTTGCGGAACGTGACGTTGGTTGACGCCGATACGGCGCGGCAGAATGCTGACATCGTCACATTCCTGGTTGGCCATCGGCAGTTCCGCCGGATGGATAAGAAGCTGCTGCTAAGCAAGGTAGTGCTGGATGTGATCGGGCTGATGTACTAAGTCGTCAGCGTTTCAGCTTGCTGCCCAGAAATGATGTTGCTGCATCATGGCCCTTCCCTGGTTTGACCGGGGGAGGGACATTACTCTTCATGCGACGAACGGAGCGATGGCGCGGTCACGTCAGGACTGCAGGCGGCGCCAGGGCCATCGCAGGCCCGGATGGCATGGCCGCGGTCCCGGATCGTTGTAGCGCGACACGTCCCTTCGGTCATCGCGAGCGCAGCGAAGCGATGACCTGAACGATGCGTACAGATAACAAGATTGCTTCGCTGCGTTCGCAACGACCGGTAGTTGGCCCAAACAAACCTGGCCCCTGCGAAGGCGGGGCCGGACCACGACGTTTCGGACGAGAGCCCAACCGAATTTCGGTTGGTGATTTAACCGGGTTGTTTTTCCTGCCAGCTCACCCGTGACGGCCGGATTGCCGACTTCGGCGCATGCAACATCGCCTTGGCCAATATACCCGCATAGAGCAGGTTGGTGCTGAGATAACGCCACCACATGCGGCGCGGCTCCTGCAACACGCGATACAGCCATTCCATTCCGTTACGCTGCCAGAAGTCTGGTGCGCGCCGCACGTGGCCAGCCAGAATATCGATCCCGCCACCGACGCCCATGACGAACGGCACTTCAAGTCCGGCACGGTGACGGGCCATGAAACGCTCTTTGCGTGGCGTCGGCATGCCGACGAACAGGCAGTCAGGTTGCGCAACGCGGATCGCCTCGATGATGTCCGCTTCCTGCTCCGGCTTGAAGTAGCCATGGTGGCTGCCGGCGATTGCAATGTTCGGATGCCGTTGTTTGAGTCTGTTCAGCGCGGTTTCAAGCACCTCGGGACGAGCACCCAGAAAATAGGGGCGATAGCCTTGCTCAGCGCAAAGCGCCAGAATGTTATGCATCAGATCCACCCCGGCGACACGTTCCGGCACATGGATCCCGAACAACCGCGCGCCAAGGATGATTCCGGCGCCATCGATCCCGACGAGGTCGGCACCAAACACATCGGCACGCAGTTCCTCGTCGCGCTGCAACTTGACAAACTTGGCGACGTTCAATGCGACGTGCAAAATCTTGTGTTTCTCTCGCATCGCGTCGGCGACGCGCGTCAGGGTCTGGTCCATCGTCAGCAAGTGTACCGGGACGCCGAGAAAGCTCGCAGCCTCGCGCGACCGTTCGTTTTCGCCCGTCTGACTGTCGTGCCGTTTACCGTTAAACATCGTGAATAGCCCTATGACAAATGCAATTTCCGCTCACCGCTTCGAACCGTGCGGCAAGACCTGGTGATGAAATGGAGAGTCAAGGCACGTCACGCGCGTCATCTCGGGTCGACGCAAACGCTGCGAACATTGCAGCAGAACAACGCGTCATCGGCCTGGTTCGCGACATACCGACTTCCCTTGACGTTTGCACGCCCATGCAAATCACGCCGCTATCGGCATCGTTACGGATGAAACCCGGGCGAGCGGTAGGGTGACCATTCGACAGCGGCACAAGTTAGTCCGTGCCGCCGGTTGACCATGGCGTAGCATAAAGGTTAACGCTCGTTCCTTGCAAGGATTACGATGTATCCGTGTCTGAAATTGAACGAATTGTATTGGCCGCCGAAGCGAATTGATTGCAGCAGAAAGTATTATGCAACCTTGAGGCGAAAGAACCGCCAATAATTGGAAGCGCGCGCCAGAGTGCGAAGATATACAACTATAGGTTGTTAGCATCTTGCAACGCGACCAGGTGCAGCGTTCGGCGCGCCGCAACGCTGAAACAGAGTAGCCGGTGCGGGGCGTCCCCGCATGTCAGGGGTCAACGCGAATACACCTGGTGCGGGTCGCCGGACAAGACAGCGAAAGCTTTCCTGCGCCACCTACCCCGGTGTGACACTGTCCCGTAGGCTGAACGGAGCTACCGACCAAAGACGTTGACACGCTCGGTGAGCGGCTGTCAGGTTGAGCCGTCCACTCAGGGAGAATTTCAGCCTGGCCATGTGTAATTTAATCCATCGAGACGACAACCCGGCGGTTGATACGACAGCGGGAAAGGGCGACCAGCATGCGGAATGAGACGATCGCCATCCATGGCGGCTTCAGCTCTGATCCCACAACGCGGGCAGTGGCCGTGCCGATTTATCAAACGGTCGCTTATGCCTTCGATAGCGCCGAACATGGCGCAGCGCTGTTCAATCTCGAGGTTGAGGGGCATCGTTACGCGCGTATCAGCAATCCCACCACTGCTGTGCTGGAACAACGGGTGGCCGCGCTTGAAGGCGGCCTGGAAGCGCTGGCAGTGAGCTCCGGTCAGGCAGCCATGCATTACGCCATCCTCAATTTGACCGAAGCCGGCCGCAACATCGTCTCCGTGCCGCAGCTTTATGGTACGACCCACACTTTGTTCGCGCATTTCCTACCGCGGCTCGGGGTCAAGGTGCACTTCGCGGCGAGCGATCAGGCAGCCGACATTGAAGCGCTCATCGATGATGATACCGTCGGTGTCTACTGTGAGAGCGTCGGCAATCCGGCGGGCAACATGTGCGACATCGAGAAGCTCGCACAGGTCGCGCATAAGCACGGGGTGCCGCTGGTGGTCGACAACACGGTGGCAACGCCCATTCTGTTGCGGCCGATCGAATATGGCGCCGACATCGTGGTACACTCTCTGACCAAATTCATGGGCGGCCATGGCACGACGCTCGGCGGTGCCATCGTCGACAGCGGTCGTTTCGATTGGCAGCGTCACGCTGAACGCTATCCGATGTTTTGCAAGCCGGACGAGTCGTACCACGGCCTCGTTTACACCGAGCATTTCGGCAAAGCCGCGTATATCGCCCGTTGCCGCAGTTTTTATATGCGTACCACCGGTTCGGTGCTGCCGCCGTTGAGTGCGTTCCTGCTGCTGCAAGGGATCGAGACGGTCGCCGTGCGGGTCGACCGGCATGTGGAGAATGCGCGCCGCGTCGCCGAATTCCTGCAACGCGACAGGCGCGTGGAATGGGTCAATTACGCCGGGTTCCCGGACAACGTTTATTACCCGCTGGCGCAGAAATATCTCGGTGGCCGGGCCTGTTCGCTGCTGACGTTCGGCATAAGCGGCGGATTCGCCGCGGGCATGCGATTTTACAACGCGCTGAAGCTGGTCAAGCGCGTGGTCAATCTGGGCGATGCCAAGACCCTGGCGTGTCACCCGGCCTCGACGACCCATCGGCAAATGTCCGTCGAGGAACAACGTCATGCCGGCGTTTCGCCTGAGATGATCAGAATGAGCATTGGCATCGAGCACGTTGACGACATTATCGGCGATCTCGACCAGGCTCTGGCGGCCGCCGAGGCCTGAGTTCCAGTTTCCAGGCAGTCCGGCGTTTCCAGACAGTAACGATGGTCGACGTCCGGATTCGCGTGGCGTCCCACCGGCTTGCATCAGTCTCACCCCGTGGCATGGTTCCCGCCATGTCACAAAATCGACACAAAACGGCCGTCGGGGTTGCCATGGGCGGATACATGCATTATATGGATGAATTTTCATGTTTGCTCGCGGAATTGTCTAGAAATTGGTCGAGGGACGCTAAAATTGCCTTGACAATCCTGGGGTAAAGTCGTTTTCTGCATTTGCAGGGCGCGGGTTGGCCGCCGGATATTTCGAGACAAACCATCCACACCTTGGTCCGATTTTTTCAATGGCGGCCCAGCGGAAGGACAAATTAATGTCAGTCGCGGAAGGTGGCAGCAAAGTCTTTCGTCCCTTGGCGCCACGAACGCCGTTGGCTGGTGAAAAGCCGATCAGAATTGGCCTGATCAACAACATGTCGGACGGTGCGATCGCGCGCACCGAGTATCATTTCACCCATTTGCTGCAGCAGGCCGCTGAGGGCGCTCAGGTCGAGGTGGTGTATTATTCGCTGCCGTCGATCCTCCGTTCGGGCAAGATCCGCGAGCACATGGCGGCTTCCTATCTCCCGATCGATGCGCTGTGGGACAACCCGCCCGATGCCTTCGTGGTTACCGGCGCCGAGCCGCGTGAGCGTTGCCTGAAAGACGAATTATACTGGAACTCGCTCACCGCCCTCATCGACTGGATCGACGAACTGGGCGTTCCGGCCATGTTTTCCTGCCTCGCCGCCCATGCCGCCGTATTGCATCTGGACGGCATTTCGCGGGCGACGCTCGACGACAAGTGCTTTGGCGTTTTTGAGCACGAAGCCACGCAGGACCATCCTTTGATGCAGGGTGCCGGTGCGCGGATGTGGCTGCCGCACACCCGCTGGAATCAGGTGAACGAGGCGGAACTGGTCCAGGCGGGCTATCAAGTTCTCAGCCGGTCCGATGACGTCGGGGTTGGCTTCTTCCTCAGGCAGCGACGCAGTCCGTGGCTGTTTTGCCAGGGGCATCCCGAATACGAGGGCCCCGATCTGCTGCGCGAGTACCGGCGCGACGTCGGACGGTTTCTCTCGGGGCAACGCGCCACCTACCCGGAATTGCCGCGCAGTTATTTCCGGGAAGCCGAGATTCAGATGCTGCTCGCGTTCCGCCAGCAGGCGATTGCGCAAGGCGACGTCAGCATCATGGAATTGTTTCCGCGCATCGAACACGGTGCGCCGACCTGGGACGCATGGCGTCCGGCCGCCGTCGCCGTGTTCGGCAATTGGCTGAAACAGATTGCCGCGACGCAGGCGCTGTCGGACGTCGCAGGCGCAGGGTTTAATTTGAGTCGCGCGATTGCCGAAGTGCCCGATTATGTTGCGGACAGTAACTAAGCGCGATGGCTTTGGCTCGCCACCCATTCCACACGTTGGCATAGTGCGATTAGGCTATTGACGGAACTGGCATCCTCAACTGCGAGGGCGCCTGCCGAAATGTATTTGAAAGGATCCATCCAATGAGCGCAAAACGCCGCGTGATAACTGCGATAGTGGCATTCGCCAGCGGTGCCCGCCTTGCACATCGTGGATAGCCCAACGTGACCATTGGCACACTCACAAAAGATGATCGTGTCCAGCCGGCGGCTGCTCCCGGCGGGGTACGTTGCCGTGAGATCGGCCCAGATGATCTCGATGCCGTCGCCGATCTGTTGACGGTCGGGTTCCCACGCTACGATCGAAGCTATTGGGTTGCCGCCCTTCGCTATCTTAAGGAGCGAGATTCCCCCGAGGGGTTTCCGCGCTACGGCCAGTTGTTGGCGCATGGCGACCGGATCGCCGGCGTGGTGCTGCTTATATTTACCACTGGAATGAACGGCAACGCTGAGTCGACACGGTGCAATGTCTCGAGTTGGTATGTGGCACCGGATTTTCGCGCACTTGCGCCGCTGCTGGTCCACCGGGCGCTGCGCCACAAGCAGGTAACCTTCCTCAACATCTCGCCGGCAAATAACACGTTGCCGACGATCACAGCGCAAGGGTTTGAGCGGTTCTGCAATGGCGTATTCGCGGCGACGCCGGCGCTGACCACGCGGGCCTGGACCGGCACGGCAATCCGGCTGGCGGACACTGACCGTGCGCAGGATTACCTGCCGGATTTTGAGGTGGCGTTGCTGCGGGATCACGCGGCGCGTGGCTGTTTAAGCCTGATCCTGCAACAGCACGGCGACAGTTATCCGATCATTTTCCGGCGCCGGCTGGTTGGCCGGAGTTCCAATTTTATGCGAATGCCGTGCGCTCAATTGATTTATGTGCGTGAGTTGGAATGTGTCGTGCGGCTGTCTGGTCTGATCGGACGATATCTGGCGCTGCGCGGGATGCCGGTGTTGCTTATTGGCACCAATCAGATAATCTCCGGACTTCCCGGAAAATATTATGAAGGAAGGGCTCCGATGTATTATAGAGGGCCAGACAGGCCGCGTCTCGGGGATCTGGCTTACACCGAGGCCGCTTTATTCGGTACTTAAGGGGAATGCACCGGTAGGCAGGTGCGGTTCCCTGATCCAGTGGGTTGGGCCTGCGACAGGGTCGTGCGACGTGTGTAACATTATCTTTCAAGGGCCAGGATGACACCCCTTTCGACCGATCCCGCACTGGCCTTTGCAGTGAGCCATGGGGGCTTCCTCACGGCATTGCGAGGTTTAAGTACCATTGCGAGCAGCCGCTTGCGATTGCCACCCGAGGATTATGCGCCGGCTTTGGTTCAGATATCTGAGGCCGAACGCGAGGCGGCGCCGATAACAACGCTGACCGCCATACCGGTTCTTATTGTCGCATATGGCAACGCCCCTGACGTCGTCGGCTGCCTCACCGCGCTTTGCCACGCACGTAGCAAACCCGGGTTTGAGATCTTCATTTGCGAGAACGGTGGTCCGCAAGCCTATGCCGAGCTTATTGCGGTACTCACCGCGGTAGACGGCCCGTGCCACGATATCGGCGACGATGAGGTACTGGATACGCCTCTGCTGGTGGGACGGCGGCTTTTGACCCTCCAGGGTGAGGCGGGTGGAACCTTGGTTCACCTCGGCCTGGCGACCGAAAATCTGGGTTATGCCGGCGGCGTCAACGCCTGGTTGCGGCCTTTAATGAAGGTTCCCGGTTGGCCCGCGGCGTGGATCCTCAATCCCGACACTCAACCAGCGCCGGATGCGCTGTTGGAACTCGCCACCTACGCCGAGCGGTGGGGCAAGGGCATGGTGGGTAGCCGCCTGATCCCCACCGCAGAACCCGATTTCGTCCATTCGCGCGGGTTGCATTGGTGCAAGGGATGGGCTGTTGCGCGCGCGGTCGATTTACACTCCCCCGTCGATTTCGAACCTGATCCACAGGGGGTCGACGCGCGTATTGACGCACCCTCCGGGGCGTCGCTGTATGTGACGCGCGACTGCATGGAGCAGATCGGCCTCATGAACGAGCGCTATTTTCTGTTTTTCGAGGACCTGGAATGGGGCCTCCGCGCCAGGCAGCAGTTCGGCGTCGGCTACGCGCATCGGTCCATCGTCGTGCATGCCGGCGGGACGACGATCGGCAGCTCCACCCGCACCGCGCGGCAGTCGCCATTGTCGGTCTATCTTGAGTACCGTAACAGTATCCTGTTTGTGCGCGACAAGTTCCCGGTTTGGCTGCTGTGGACGATCACGATACAGCTCACCAGGATCGTGGCGAAAGCGCGTGCCTATCCAATCGGCAGTTTCAAGGCTGCATTCCGTGGTATTGTCGATGGCGTGCGTGGCTGCACGGGGCGCCCGAATGACTTTCTACGGGACCACAAGAATGCCAAGGGCGGGCGCAATTGAAGCGGCAACTCAAAATCGCAATTAGCTGTGTGTTCTACGTGCTGGGATGGCCGGTCTCCGCGCTCGCCGGCGTCGTTGGCATTGAGAAAAAGCAAAGGCTGGTCATTCTGTATTATCATGACATACCCGCGGCGATCCGGGCGCGGTTTGCCCGGCAGATGGACAAGCTTATGCAACGCGCCACGGTGGTCGGGGCGGACTGGCGTGGCGGTGCGGTCAAAGGTCGGGTTTGCGCAATTACCTTCGATGATGCCTTCGTCAGCGTGCTCGACAATGCACTTCCCGAACTCGCGAAACGGCGCCTGCCGTGCACGATTTTTGTCCCCGTTGGCGCTCTGGGCCGGCCACCGGGCTGGACCATGGAAACGAATTATGCACCTGACGATGTGGTCGCGGATCAGGATCTGATCAAGTCGTTGCCATCGTCATTGGTAACGCTTGGCGCCCATACGCTGACCCATCCATTTTTGTCTCGCTTGCCACGCGAGACAGCGCGTGCAGAAATCGAGAAATCACGTACGCTGCTGAGTGCGATGACCGGTCAGGACGTGCGCCTGATGTCGTTTCCGTACGGCGATTACGACCACGAAGTCGCGGCGATGTGCAAAACAGCCGGCTATGATCTGGTGTATGGCATTGTGCCGACAACGGTCTATCCGCGGGATGGTGAGTTCATTCGCGGTCGGGTTGCGGTCAGCCCCGATGACAGCGACCTGGAATTCTTCCTGAAAATGTCCGGCGGTTACTGGTGGATGTCGCTGGCTTCCACGCTAAAGCAGGCCTGCCTGTCGCCGCACACCTTCCTGATGGGCAAGAAGCAAGCGCCGAAGCGTCCTCCGCAAGGCAAAGTCGAGCGCTGGTGGTCGGGGTTGCTGTAAATCCGGACTGTCGCACTTCTGCCGATCGCGTTGGCCGCTTTCCTCGGCGCCTCCCTCCTCCTGTTTCGGCCTGCATTTACCCGGCATTTGGTGTTCAATGTCTGGCGTGCGGTTTCATCCGAAGCGCATGGCGGTCGGTACGCAAATATTAACCGCGTACGCATCTGGTATGAGACCTACGGCAGCGGCCGGCCGGTGCTGGTGTTGCATGGCGGTACCGGCTCGCTCGACGACATGCGAGAGCAAATCCGGGCACTGGCCGCGACGTGGCTGGTCATCGCGGTGGACAGTCGTGGTCATGGCCGGTCCTCCGACGCTGATGTGCCACTGAGTTACGCGTTGATGGCGGATGACATGCTGAAACTGCTTGATCAGCTGAACATTCGGCAGACCGATATCGTCGGCTGGAGCGACGGTGGAATCATTGGCCTCGACCTTGCCATGCATCATTCGGAGCGGGTCAGGCGTCTGGTAGCCATCGGTGCCATTTATGACGTGGACGGCCTGAAGGAGAGGCCGGACCTGAACGCGCCTATCCCGCCGGTCCCCGGCTTCTATGCTCGCAATGCCCCAGACCCGGCGCATTGGCCGGCATTGTATCGGAAGGTCGTCACCATGTGGGCGACGCAACCGCACTACACGATCGCTGATCTCGGCAGGATCAAAGCGCCGGTTCTGGTCATGGCGGGTGAGTTCGACGTGATCAAACGCACGCACACCGATCAACTCGCGCACGCAATTCCTGACGCCGAGGAGGTCATCATCCAAGGTGGGGACCACGACATGGTGTTGAGCAAACCTGACGCCGTGAACGCACGAATTCTTGCTTTTCTGGACGGGCCCTTGCCACAATAAGACCGCCGCACGAGTACTCCGTCTGGTATAGGGGTGACCGCCTGGCCGCAACCAACGTCGGAGGCCACAATTCGCAAATTCATCCGATCGCAAACCATCACCACGTTGTGGATGGAGGCGGGCTTCATCACCGAGCTCGTTTTGGCCGTCGTTGTACTCGCAGGTTTCGGCGCCGGTGAGCGAGGCACCGATGTCGCATTGCAACTGACCGCGCGCCTGTCATTCCTGTTGTTCTTGCCAGCCTATTGCGGCAGTGCGCTGGCCGCATTGTGCGGCCCGCCGTTCGATCGCATCCGGCAGCATGCCCGCGACTTTGGTCTCGCCTTCGCCGCCGCCCATGTTGTCCATTTAGGTCTGGTGGTGTGGCTCTGTCGGATCGGTGCGGCACCTGGGCTCGCCACCTTTGTGTTCTTTGGCATCGCCGCGCTGTGGACCTACGGTCTCGCGCTGCTGTCGATCGATAGCTTGCATCGCGCCGTCGGTCATCTGGTCTGGCGATTGCTGAATCTGGTCGGGCTGAATTTCATTGCGCTGGCGTTTGCGGTTGATTTTCTGAAGTTTGCGGCCGGCGTAGACGTCAAGTTCTTGCTGGGATATCTGCCGTTCGACATGCTCGTGGTTGCCGGTCCGGTACTGCGGGTTGCAGCCTGGGGACTGCGGGTCTATCAAAACCGCCGGAATACGACGTCCCCGGCGCATTGAGCGAGCATGCGGTCGACTGAACTGAAAATGCAACGAAAACATTCGCCATTGGCGAACGCCAACAGTGAACCCGGCGGCGTGCAGGCCGTGACCGGTGCTGCCGTCTCGCTGGCGTTGCTGTCGGGCGTACTAGGTCATGCGGCGGCCGAGCCACAGCTTCGGATCGATGACGGGTCTGCCGCCGCTCCGGCGGGAAAGCCGCTGTTGCCGGGTATTCTACTGCACTACGCGGTGCGACCGCCGTGGAAGGTTGCCGGGGTCGATTACGCCGTTGGCGTTCCAGCCGGTACAACGCTGCAGGATCCGGCGACGATTGCGGTCGGCGGAGTTTCGGTTGATGCGGCAAAGCACACCATCACCGTGTCCGGCAGCAATGTGACATTGAGCGGCTATGATTTCGGGCGCTCCGGCGGATGGGGCATTTATGTTGATGCGAAGGCGGCGAACACGATCATCCGGAACAGTAATTTCCTGGTCGGCGACAACAATCTCGTGCCGATCAACGCCGGAGCCGGAGGCGGCAACCTGACCGTTCTGGACAATACGTTCGATGCCACGACCAATTCGGGCAAGGCGTGGGCTTTGGTCAACTATAACGGCTCCGGCCGGTTCATTGCAGAATACAACAGTTTCCTGAATTCGCCGGATGACGCCATCGACTTCGGTGGCGGCACCATGACCACCGTGGTCGAATATAACGTCTTCGAAAACCTGGGCACCGACGCGCAGGCACATGCCGATTCGGTGCAATATACCGGTGTGACCTCCAACAACTCCGTCATTTCGTTCAACACGGTCTATCAGTCCAATCCGAGCGGTAACCAGGGCCTGCAGATCGAGGCGCAGAATGGTTCCACGATCACCAACACCTGGGTCGAGAACAATGTGATCGTGGCGAAGGGCGCGCGCACCATGTCCTACTCGATCTTTGTCGGTGAGGCATCCGGCCCCAATACGATCGACGGTGTTGTGGTAGCCTACAACTACATCGACTTCAGTGGCGCCTATGGCCCGTTTTATAAGCCCACCGGCAACCATCTGACCTACACCGGCAATGTCGACATGGCTCGCGGCGGGCTACTCCCCACTCCTTGGCCCTGACGGCAAACCAGACCGCTCTGGCCTTCCGGCTGCGCCAGGCTACACTTCTGCCTTCGCATCGCAGCAACCGGAGGAAACCCCCATGCGCTATGGCATTCATTTGCCTCATGCCGGCGAACAAGCAACACCGTCGCTGCTGCGCCGCTTCGCCGTGAAGGCCGAGGAACTTGGCCTCGATGACGTCTGGGTCAGCGAACACATCATTGTGCCGCGCGACCAGTTTCCCCGCTCGCCATTGTTCTTCGATCCGGTGCTTTCGCTGACCTGGGTTGCCGCCGTCACCCGCCGCGTTCGACTGGGCACCAGCGTGCTGGTCCTGCCGATGCGCCATCCCTTACCGCTGGCGAAGGAACTGGCGACGTTGCACAACCTCTCGGAAGGGCGGCTGATATTGGGCGCCGGCGTCGGCTGGCTGAAGCCGGAATTTGCCGCACTCGGCGTGCCGTTCGAGGAACGCGGCAGGCGGCTCGATGAAGGACTGGCGATGATGCGCGCGGTTTGGAGCCAGGATCCGGTCACGTTCAAAAGCCGATACATTCCGGCGGTGATCGAGGGCATGACCATGACGCCCATGCCCACCAGCCCGATCCCGCTGTGGTTGGGCGGTAGCTCCGATGCAGCATTGCAACGCACGATCCGCGTGGCGGACGGGTGGCATGGCTCACGTCACTCCCCGGAGGAAGTTGAGCCAATCGTGCACCGGCTGCGCGCGGCCCGTCCGGAACCTGGCTTCACGATCTCCATGCGCGTGCAGTGGAACGGCATGGACTTTGGCGCGCTGCAGGAGGAGGTCGAAGGCCTGGAGGCGGTCGGCGTGCAGCACGTTATGATCGCCCCGCACGATCGCAACGTCGATGACTGGGACGCCGTCCTCGACGGTGTCGGCCGGCTGGCCCGGTAGCGCCCGAATGGCGACAGATTCGGGTTTCGCCACCACCTGCCTTGGCCACTTTGTCGCGGCATCGAAATGGGATGCTCTGCCGCCCGCGTTGCGTCAGGAGGCGAAGCGGTCGCTGCTGAATTTTGTCGGTTGCGCCCTTGGCGTCGCAAAAACTCCGTCGATCGACATGGCGGTACGGGTGCTGACGCCGTTGTCCGGCGCCGAGCATGTGACCGTGTTTGGCCGCACGGAACGGCTCGATCCGCCTGGCGCGGCATTCATCAATGCAATCGGCGGAAACCTGCTCGACTACGACGACACCCATTTGCGCACGGTCATCCATCCGACAGCACCGGTTGCGCCGGCCGCGCTGGCTCTGGCTGAACAGCGTGGTCTGACTGGCGCAGACGTGCTGCACGCCTTCATTCTCGGCGCCGAGGTCGAGTGCCGGATCGGCAACGCGGTGTCGCCCGGCCATTACGCGCGCGGCTGGCACATTACCTCGACCTGCGGCGTGTTCGGCTCGGCCGCGGCATCGGCGAAACTGTTGCGGCTGGACGCGGAACGGACCGCGCATGCGCTCGGCATTGCCGCCAGCCAATCCGCCGGCACGGTGGAGAACCTGCCGAGTGGAGCGAAGAATGTGAGTGTGGGGAATGCGGCGCGGCAAGGGATGTTTGCCGCACTGCTGGCGGAACAGGGTTACACGTCCGCTCCGGCCGCGATCGAGGGCACGCTTGGTTGGGCCCGTGCGATGGGCGACGAAGCTGTAGTCACGGACATTATCGGCGATCTGGGGCAGCGTTGGGAGTTGCTGGCCAACACCTACAAGCCTTATCCGTGCGGAATCGTGATGCATGCGGTGATCGATGCCTGTCTGGAGTTGCGGCAGCAGCATGGACTGACGTCGCCAGAGATTGCGGAAGTCATTGTATCTGGCGATCAGTTGTTGCTTGATCGCGGCGATCGAACCGTCAGCAACGACCGGGATGCGCGGGTCAGCATTCACCATTGTGCTGCCGTCTCATTGCTGTTTGGTGCAGCGGGGCTGCGGGAATTCTCTGACGCGGTGGTGCAGGATCCGGCTGTCGTCGCTTTGCGGGGACTGACCCGGGCGCGGCTTGACGCAGCCAGTCCGCGTGGGGCGGCTACCGTGGTGGTTCGCACCCGCAATGGGCGCACCCTGACCTCGACCGTTTTGCACGCCAGAGGCAGCATGGAACGGCCACTGTCCGACGAGGAGATTGCCGCGAAGGTGCGCGATCTGGCGGTGTATGGCGGGTTCCAGGGAGCGATCGACGAGGTGATCGGCGCGGTGTGGCAGCTCGATACCATGACAACGATCGCGCCATTGGTCCGGTTGCTCGGCGGCGGTTAACTTTGGGTACTGCGCGTTGCCATCCAGCGGCGACGGCGCCAGAGTTCCCGGTATGGCAACCTTTGATTCTGCTTTGCTTGACCGTGCGGTCGCAACTTTCCCACGCAGCTATGCCGGCCCAGGAGGCGCGGTTGCCGTGGTGAGGGAGGGCGAGGTGGTGGTTCGCCATTGCTGGGGTTGGGCCAACGCAGAGCAGCGCATTGAATTTACGCCGCGCACGTTGTTCCGCATGTGCTCGATCACCAAACAGTTCACCTGTGGGGTGGTGCTGGATGCTTTCCCGGACCCGTCCGTGCTGGACGGCGACGTGCGCGCCCGTTTGCCGGCGTTGCGGCAAACAGCCCCCGGGGCACCGCACTTGTGCCACAACCAGTCTGGCCTGCGCGACTACTGGGCTGTTGCGATGCTGCACGGTTCGCCCGCCGAGGCGCCGTTCGGTGCGACCGAGGCAGCCCGGATCATTGGCGCCACGCAGACGTTACACTTCACGCCCGGAACCCGGTTTTCCTATTGCAACCAGAACTTTCGCATGCTGGCGGAGTTGGTGCAGCAGCGCACCGGCCGCAGTTTCGCCGAATTGTTGCGTGATCGGATTTTTGATCCTGCCGGAATGGACAGTGCGTTGTTGGCAGCTAATACCAGCGCCATGCCGGACGGGACGGTTGGCTACGAGGGCTCGCCATCCAGCGGCTTCCGCGCTGCTGAAAACCGCATTTTGTGGACCGGCGACGCTGGGCTTGGCGCCAGCCTGGACGACATGATCGCCTGGGAGCGGTTCATCGACGCGACGCGGGATGACGCGGACGGGCTGTACCGCCGGTTGTCGCGCCCGGTGACGTTTGCCGATGGCAATCCGGCCGCGTACGGATTTGGGCTGGGCCGGTCAACCGAGTTCGGCCGTCCGTTGACAGGCCATGGCGGCGCGCTGCGCGGTTGGCGGAGCCATCGGATGCATCTTCCGTCAGAGCGCGTGTCGGTTGTCGTACTGTTCAATCACATGGCAGATCCGCAGGCTGCAGCGATGGATTTGCTCAGTGCGATGTTGGGCGCACAACGGCAATCGCCAGACGCAACGATTCCGCCCCCGCCCTGGTTCGGAGCCTACGTCGAGCCGGAGACCGGGCTTTCGGTTCGCATCGATGCAGGATCTCCGGGAACGATCCGACTACGTTACGGTCATTATCCGGAACAACTTGAACTGCGGACTGACGGATCGGCGGGCAGCGAGGGCGGGACACGGTTGCGGCCCAGCCCAGACGGGCTGTGGATGGATCGCTCGCGGGAGAATTGGAGTACATGCTTACGGCCGCTCGAAGGCGTGCCGGCAACCGATATCTCCGGCCAGTACCGGTGCGAGGAACTGCAGACCGAGGTGACCGTAACGGATCGATCGGGCGTGGTTTACGGCGCGTTTTCTGGGTTCCTCGGGCAGGGCCGGATGGAATTGCTGGAACCCGTGGGGCCGGACGTTTGGGCGCTGCCTTGTCCGCGCGCGCTGGACCATACGCCGCCCGGCGATTGGACCTTGGCATTTCGGCGGGATGCTTCAGGGCGGGTCGATGGCGTCGAGGTCGGGTGCTGGCTGGCGCGGCGGTTGGAATACGCGCGAGTGGACTGATGAGGCGGGTCCTCATCGTTCATTGAATAAGCTTGTGAACGGATCCGCAGGACCCGAACGAGGCACGAGCCGATGGCATCGTTATTTCTTGGCCGCCAGATCGGCGCATGACATGCCCTGTTCGCCCCCGGTCCAATCATCCGTCGACTCAGCCACTCGGTAACGGAGCCAAGGTACCGCGGCCCACCTGCGATACAGCACGGTGCTGGTTCCCTCGTGCGTGCCGGCCCCGCCCCACTCGGTGATCTCACAAACGAGGTCCGGTGTCTCGAAATACTGAATATGTGTCGGCGTACTAACAGTATCGCCGACACCGAAGGCCACTCCCAGGCAACCAACTGTGCCGACCAGATAGCCCAAACCGACCGAGGGAACCGCGACAAACCAGGACAGCACGCGCACTGACCGCCATTTGGCTCCGCATCCACGGGCGCAACAAAAGCACCAGGCGGGCCAGATCAGAGCGACGCTCGCGACATTGGCCGATACCGCGGTGAAGCGAAGACCGACGGCCGCCGGGACCAGGATAATGGCGATGTATGTCACAACGAACTTCGACGTCGACGAGAGTGCCCGTCGTGAATGTAGACTCATGATGAAGTAGACGCCTACCGCCGTGGGAGGACCAAGCAGCAACCCGGCCTCAACCATTGCGAAAGCTCCGCCAAAGTAGCTCACGGTGACCCAGGCAGGTGAGGGATCATTGCGGTCCTCTCGAGATTTTTCAAGGCGACGATCGGAGTTGTCATCGCTTCGGCATTACGCCGGAATTACGAAAGATACCGCGGATTGCAACAAGACCGACCATGGCGGAACGGGGGTCGAGATCATCCTCGCATTGATGATACGCAAGAACGAATCGGCCAGATCGTGTCCTGCTCACCAGAAAATCCAGCTGCGTTGGGCAGAAATACCCGCGACACGTACAGCCGCAGACAGCACCAGAGCGACGTGGCCTCGCTTTGGCGCGATTTGCGGTACGACGAACTTCCCGGCCGCGTGATACAAGCCGTCGGACGGCTACCGGCGAGCCTTGCGCGCTGCGAAAGCTCGCCGCTTTCTCCTACACCGGTTCCGTCCAACTTTCACAAAATGCCAACGCGCAGTTGCTGAACGGCCGGCCTTCCCGCATCCGCGGAAACGGCGTCCCCTTCGCCTGCACCCCATTCCGTGTCACCTGCGCGCCTAACGCGGGAATCAGCACGGAACTCACCCCATATGGACGGGCATCCGGTCCGACATTCGGGTAAGTGTGGATCAGCATCGGTTCGCCGATGTCATACCATGTCAGGCTGACTGTCTCGTCCAACGTTTCCGCAGTCTCGGTCCAGTAATCGCGCGGATCGCCGGACTTGCTGAACGCTGCGTCGGTCACCGGAATCGACAAATCCTTCAACTCGGCGTTCAACACGCCCTGCACCGTGCGCTGCAGCCAGCGCGCCATGGCGATGTTGTCGGAGTAGATGCGCCACCGCTCCTCGGTCAGTTCGCTTTTGATATAAAGCACATGGCCCGGACCGCCGCCTGAGGAGATGATCCGCCAGAAGCTGGCATTGGTGGAGAACGGCCCACCATCCGTCTCACTGAGGCGGATGAACGGATTTTCCCCGGTCAGGATGATACGGTTCGGATCTGCGACGGTCATGCTGATTACCTCCCAATTTAGCTTCCCAGATTAACTTCCAGGGGGCGCAGTGTGCCTATGGTCCGCCGGATCACGCAACACGACCTCTGTCACACTCGGCCATGACCGCGGCAGAGTGCAGTCAGCACACCAACATTGTCCCATTCAACGCAACGATCGACGGCCTGTTCGACCAGCGCCGCTCCTTCCGCCGTCAGCACGACACCAGCCAACTCGCGGAACTTCTCGCGCAGCTCTGCCGCCGTGAACGGCGCCTGAAAGTCGCCCCGGTGGCTGTCGCACGAATGCGTAGCCCGTCGTCCATCGGTCAGCGTCACCGTCACCCGAGCTGGCTTCAACCGCGGCACCAGAGCGGTCATCGCCGGATCCTCGGTCACCGTCACACGCTGGCGCAGCGCCGCGATCACCGGATCATGCACCGCGCTATCGTCGAGCGCGGCGAAACCGGCATGGCCTCGCACCGCCATCGTCGCGGCGGCATGTGGCAACGAATACTTCGAAGCAAAATAATTGCCCGGATTTGCCTCGCGCATCACCGAGGCAAACCGATACGTCACACAATCGATCCGAGCAATCTGTTCTGGCCGCGGCTGCAGCTCCGCCAAAGCCAGTGCCAGACAATCGAGCGCCGGATGGATCGGATTGCAACACGCATACAGCCGAAAATAGTTCTGCGTAATATGCCAGGTCGAGCCGAGCGCATCCAGCATCCCGTCGGTGGCAAACGCGGAACCGACCAACTGGCCAAATGCCAGTTCGATCGCATCGCTCTGCGCCTCGAACCCGGCGAGCGCCAGATCAGGCGCCAGTGAGGCAGCGAACCCGCTCATGCCGCCGGCAACGTTCAGTGCTGTCGCGCCGGCCACGGCGTTGGTGTAGCTCGGCGTCAGCACCAGCGTCGTTGCGATGCGCATGGCGCGGGATATCCCTGCCGCGTCGAGGCCACGCAACCGGGCCCCCGCCGCCGCCGCCGCGACCAGCGACACCTGACCGTTTTGATGAGCCAACGGTCGCGGCGTGAACCCGCCGGCCAGCCGGGCTGCCACGTCATAACCAAGCAACAGCGCCATCAACAGTTCGCGTCCGGAGCTGCCGGCTTGCTCGGCCACGGCCAGCACTCCTGGCAGCACCTGCATGGCCGCCTGACCCGAAACCAAGCGTAGGCCTTCGCACAGTTCGATCGACCTGCCGGCGATGCCGTTTAACAACGCTGCGGTGCGCGCATCCTGGACCGGCCAGCCACGCGCGTAGACGGTGGCGCCGGTGCCGCCTGACAGACGGTCACGCAATTGCTGCACCTCGGGCCGCTCGCTGCCGGCAAGGATGACGCCCAAAGTGTCGAGCAACACAAGCTTCGTTTGGTCCCACACGGCAACGGGCACATCATCATAGCGCGCCGCGGCGACGAATGCCGCCAGGTCTTCGATCTGCTGTGCCACGACGGTCTCCTCGGTTGCATGCTATGCCAGTCATAGGTCCTGCACGGCGCGCGTGGGAATATGCCGTCGATTTCCCGGCCCGGTTGCAGGGCCGCGCGAGACACCGCAAACTGGCGGTCCATCGTGTTCGGAGGCATGTGTGCGCAATGCTGGATGCCAGGCCAACCTCTTCTGAGAATTCGTTCGACGTGCTGGTAGTCGGCGGAGGTCCCGCTGGATCGACGATTGCAACATTGCTCGCCCGCCGTGGTGAGCGGGTCCTGTTGGTCGAAAAGGAGCGTCACCCGCGATTTCACATCGGCGAGTCACTGTTGCCGATGAATCTGCCGCTGTTCGACGAACTCGGTGTCGGCGACGAGATCGCCCGCATCGGAATCCCTAAGTACGGTGTCGAGTTCGTCTCGCCATACCACGCCACCCCATCGAGCTACGATTTCGCCGAGAGCTGGGACAAGCAGTTCGACTCGGCGTACGAAGTGCGGCGGTCGGAGTTTGATCATATCTTATTCAGGAACGCCGCTGCGGCTGGTGCTTTGACGCTGGAAGGTTGTCGCGTCACCGCGGTCGAATTCCCGTCGCGCGGTCGGGTTGTTGCGTCGGCACGTGGGGACGATGGGGAGGAACACCGGTTCACGGCGAAGTTTCTGGTCGACGCCTCGGGACGCGACACGCTGCTCGCCAATAAGGTCGCCAGGAAGGTCAGCAACCGACGGCATCATAGTGCCGCGGTGTATGGCCATTTTACCGGCGCACGCCGGCTGCCCGGCAAGACCGAAGGTAATATCAGCGTGTTCTGGTTCGATCATGGCTGGTTCTGGTTCATTCCGTTACGGGATGGAACGACCAGTGTGGGCGTGGTTTGCCATGCGGATTTCATCAAGGCCCGGAAAACCGATGTCACAACGTTCTTCAAAAACGTGATTGCCCTGTCGCCGGCCTTGTCGGATCGGCTGCGCGACGCCGAGTTGACAGGGCCGGCGACGGCGACCGGCAATTACTCTTACACCTCCGATCGCATTTGGGGTCCGGGCTATCTTATGGTCGGCGATGCTTATAGCTTCATCGACCCAGTGTTCTCGTCCGGGGTTTATTTGGCGATGCAGGGAGCGTTTTTTGCCGCCGATGCGGTCTCCGCCTGCCTGCACAATCCGCAGGCCGAGGCCGAGCGGATGCTGAGTCGCTATGAGGCGGACGTGAAACGTGCGATGGTTCGCTTTTCCTGGTTCATCTACCGGGTCAACCGGCCCGCCATCCGGGCATTGTTCATGCAACCCGCCAACACGTTACGCATGCGTGAGGCCGTGTTGTCACTGATGTCGGGCGACGTGTTCCGTCAGTCGCCGATCCATAGGCGCCTGCGTTTGTTCAAAAGTATATATTATCTGAAAACCATGGCGGGTGAGTTGGCTCGCCTGGCGGCCAGACCGGTCACGCGACTCGGCAAAATATGACCGCAAAAGCCGGCGCGAGAGGCCGCGGGAGTGTCAGGATCTTTGGCCGGGACCAGCCGACAGGACACGAAGAGCTTCGTCAAGCTTCGCTTTCTCGCGTTCGATGATGTCGTAGTATGCGGCCTCAAAGGTGCCTCGGTCGGCCTTACGCTCCGGCATTCTGCTGTACGCCGCCCGCCTTGCAGCCAAAGTGGTCGTGTACAACATTGAGAAATGGCGCAAATTCGCGCGTAGGTCGGTGTAGCGTGGATCGCTGAAGATGGTGTTGAACCACAGTTCATAATGGCCAAAGGGTGTCGGCGGGTCATAAAAGATCAGCCGCAGATGGGTATTGTAGACCTCGTTTGGTCGAATCGCGCGCACCGCTTCGGCCAACCCACCTGGCCGGGTCGGGATATAATGCCAATTCAGCATCGTGGCGCGCGCCGAAGTGTCGTCATACAGCGCGCCCAGGTCTGTGATCGGCATTTCATTGGTGCGCAGCATCAGATTGACGAATTCGTTCTTCGGCACCGGGAAATCGAATGCTGAGATCAGCAACGGGCGGTCGGTAGGCCATTCCGACCACACTCCGGCCACCGCGAGCACATTGTGCGCCAGATGAGTGCAGTTGTTCTCCAACACGTTCCAATTAAACACCTTTTGTCCGGACCGATAGGGCGCGTTGAGCTGGTTCAGATACTTCACAATGGCGGCCATCTTCGCTCGATCCAGTGGCACCCGGGCGCAATACCGATCGCGGCCGAACCCGATCGCGTAATCCGTGGCAACCGACATGTCGTACATGAAGGCAGTTTTGGACATTCCGGCGGGCTGGTCCTTGAACACCTCACGATGGAACACCACCCCGTCGAGGATCCCCATCTCCTCAGCCGTCTTCTGCGTTTGCAAATACCGCTCTTTGGTCAACGCCTCGCCTGGGCGCAGGTCGCCACGAAATACGAAATTCCGCCCCTGCGTCGCGATCCAGTTGGCATTCCGGTAATGGTCGTTGACACTGAGCCCAACCCCTTCGCCAGGCTTTGGGGTCCCGCCGTCATTGCAGAGCGCGACCACGGGATACCCGGCATCTTGCACCCGGCAGACACCGTTGAGGTAAATGATGGAATGCCCGCCTGCTCCGCCCGGGACGATCTCGACGCCGAAGCCAGGCTTCTTGTCGATTTCCGAGAGCGCGCAGAACTCGGCATACCAAGGATAGATCGACGTATATGTCGCCTCGTCGATCGCGTCGCCGGCCACGGTGAAGTAGCTGTTGACGCAACCGCCAAGCCAAATCGTGGAGCACAAAAGCCAGGCAAGCACACGCCGCGAGATCATGGGGTGGTGTCCGCTCGGCCCGGCATGATCGGAACCTGAAGCATCATTTCCCCCGACGCAAGGACGCGCTCGGTTCATTCAGAACCGCGCCGAACACGAGGCAGAGCACGGCGCCAATCGCCACCGTGGAGCCGATGCCGTGCAACACGGGGAAGCGGGAGAACGATAAAATTCCAAACCCGATTACCGTGCAAAGATTGGCCAGCAAGAGCGACGCAACCATGCGTTCGCGCACCGGATCGTCCGGTTCCGAACGCTCGAAGAACAGGCAGTAGTTGGAGCCAACGGCAACCACCAGCAGCAGACCAAACAGGTTGAATATCGACAGCACGCCATTACCGGTCAGCAACGCCGCCGCAGTGCAAATCACCGCTGCACCTAATGGCAGACAGACTGCCGCGATACGCCCCGGCGAGCGCAATGTAACTGACAACAGCCCGACGATGACGAGGCAGCCGACCAGGGACAGCGTTAGCGCCTCATGCAGATAAGCCGCAAGCAATCGATCGGATTCAGCCCTCAGGTCGAGAAACAACAAACTCGGCTGTTTGAAGCCGGCAATCGTCGCGGCCAGCGCGTCCGGCTGGGTAACGCCTTGCAGCGGCAAGAGTGCCGTCCATCCGTGTCGGCCTTGCAGCAACAGCGAGTCGAGGCGCAGTGCCAGGCTGGTTCCGTCCAGATCGGAGCGTTGCAACAACGGCTGCCGGGATGCAGCGGCAACATCCGCCAGGAACGGCGCAAAGCTGTCCGGCCGGAACGCGGTACCCGCCACCGCCTGCGCCAAATTGGCCGCCAATGTCGCGGCGGCCGGCAATGCGGCCTGGCGGGCTTTCTGCATGGCCTCGCTCGGCAGCCACCGTCCGGGGTAGTCAAAGTCAGAGATCGTACCAGCGGCCGCCAGTGGCTTCAGCCGTTCGGCGACTGCCTCACTGGCCATCAGGGCGTGTTGCTGATCCGCGGCCTCGACCACCAGCAAGTAGCGCACATCCGGTGCTCCGGTTTCGCGGCGCAATTGGTCATCCAGCGATTTTTGCGCGGCGGACAGCGGGCTCATGCTGGCCAACTCATTTTCCCAGTAACGCCCTTTGTGCAAAACGAGTGCGATTGCGGCGACCAAGGTCAGTGCCGCCATGACGAACCGGGCTGCTCTTGCCTGGCGCATCAAAGCCAGCAGCGGCACGGCAAAGACGGTGGCGCCGCGAAATGGCGATTGCCGCGGCAGCAATGCAGGCAACACAAATCGCGTGACCGTCAGTGCCACCAGCAGCCCGACGATCGTAAACAGCCCCAACTGGGCGAATCCAATAAAGCTCGAAAACAACATGGTGCTGAAACCGCAAACCGATGTCAGCATGCCCAGTCGTAGGGTTGGTCCGATGCGGCGCAGAGTGGCAGCCGGCGCGGCGCCAAATTCGGTCTGGGTGAACAAATAAATTGCGTAGTCCACCGCTTCACCGATCAGCGTGACCCCGAAGCCGAGTGTGATACCGTGCACAAAACCAAAGCCCAGGCTGACGCCCGCGATGCCGACAATGATGCCGCTGAGCACGGGCAACAACGCCAGCACCAACACGCGCGCGGAACGGTAAGCCAGCAGCAAAATCGCGGCGACCAATCCCATGGCGATCATCGATAACCGGCTCACGTCCTGTATCATGTGTGCCCTGGTTTGCACTGCGAACAGCGGTGGCCCACTTTCCAGCAATTGCGCCTGACCTGCGGCAGCGATGTCTTTGCGAGCCGCAGCGAACACCACCTCTATGCGGTCAATCGCCTGTTCCTGGCCGTTGAGGTCAAACCCGGGCGCCAAAGTTTGCACCATTAGCAAAGCGCGCGAGTGGTCGGGCGACATCCAGACGCCGTCGAACATTTCCGGGCGCGACCCGAAGGCGAGACCGTCCAGCAGATGCACCATCTCGCCGGTAGGATCGGCAGGAATCGTGCGCGCTGCCAGCAAACCGAGATCAGAATTGAGCAAGCTCAGGTCGGCCTCGAGATCGGCGTGCAGAGCAGCGGGGGTGTAATGCTCGGCGGTGACATTTGCGCTGAGCAAGTAACGGTTTCGCCAGAGCACATCACGGTCTCGCGCGAAGTTGTCGGCCTCGCCGTTGTTCACGATGCCAATGCCGGGCGCGGCGCGCAGGTCGTGGGCCACTGCCTTGCTCAGCGCTGCCAGGGTGTTGGGATCGCCGCCCGCGATGGCGAGCAAGAGCTGCCGCGATACCACCCCCGCACGCAGCTGATCGACCAGGATCTGTTGCGCCGGATTGGGCGAACGCGGCAGGAACGCTGACATGTCGGTGCTGAAACGTGTATTGACGATGATGGCAGCACAGACGAGCAACCCGACCAGCCAAACAGCGATGATGCGAAGGCGACCCGGAATCATTGCGGCTCGGGCGTCACGGTCATGTCGCTCCGGTCGCCGTCGGCTTGTTGTGTCAGGACGTCGCGGATCGTGTCCCGCACCCCTTGAATGCGGATCCACGCCACCATTTCCCGCAATTTCGCTTCCCTGGGCTCCAAAGTCAGCGTCCAGCCATCCGCGCTACCAACCAGTGTGGTGGTGAACGAACGGGTCAATGCTGGCATGTCTCCGGCGAGGATTGCCCTTGTGCTGTCAACCAACGTGCGGATTTCGGATGAGTCCTGCAATGCAACGGCGCGCGTCGGTTGGCCTTGTTGCTCGATGGTCAGGCGGTCACCACTGACGGTCAGACGGGAAGCGGTTGGCTCGGTGGTGGTTTTTTGCAGATAGTTGGGGGCCACGTAGAGCAACTTGCCGGACGACTGTTGAGGTTGGTTGAGCAGATGAAAATAGCGCATTTCGACGAAGCGCGCGGTGGCTGAACGCACCTGGTGCATGGCGCTCATGAGGGTTGCCAGGTTCCACTGCGCGGTGCCCTGTGCCGGCGCCGGGTGGATCGCGGCACACAGCAAGACCGACGCGGTGGCGACGGTCAGGAATCGCGACACGATGTGTTGCCAGTTCAACGATGCGGATGACCAGACCACAAGCCAACCCGTGAGCGGGGCATGATCCCGGACGGGCGTCGCAAACTCCATTGCTTAATCACACCGTGTTTGCATCGCAGTCGGTTCCGCCCCAGACGCCGCAATATCGAGGTTGAGTGGCCTGACGATAAGCCCCGCCGACTCCGCTGCCTGCTCCGCATGCGTGGCCATATCCGTCATTCATCCACCCCGTGTGTCTTAGCAAATCATCGACCAGGAAGGCCCGGTGCCATTCGGCTCCCAGCCGGTTGCCTGACTACACTACGGCGGCTCCGGTCACTACACCGGCTCCGCGGGCTATCGATCACGCCCTGGACAAGACTGTCTCGGCCACGCATGAAGTCGCTACGGGACGGATCGTTCCAGGCCGACGAGGCTGCCGGTGCACCACGCGGTAATTCTCGTTCGAGGCCTCCTGGATCAGTCAACAGGGAAGGCCCATGGGAAGGAAGGACATGATGATGACAATCGACTCCCAGGTTCACTGTTACGAACACGACCATCCGGACCGCCCCTGGGTCAGTGTGCTGACCGGCCCGCCGCACGTCACCGGCGATGAGATGGTTGCCGCGATGGACGCGGTTGGTGTCGATGGGGCGCTGTTGGTCTCGCCGTTCGCGATGTATCGTTACGACGCCAGCTACGCCGTCACGGTTTACGCCGCGCATCCGACGCGGTATCGGCTGATCAAGCCGGTCGACCCGAACGACCTCGCCGTGGCGGAAACAATCGCCGAGTGGGCCGCGATCAAGGGGACCGTCGGCGTCCGCATCATGATGCGAGACGGTGTGTCGACCGACCCCGCCGACCCCGGCATCAACCGGGTGCTGGCGGCTGGCGCGCGGCACGGTCTGCCGGTCAACCTGATGACCACGGGCCGGCTGGAACAGGCCGGCCAACTGGCAGCGCGCAACCCCAACACGCAGGTGGTGATCGACCACCTCGGGCTACAGCAGCCGCAGCAACCCCCGGCGCCGCCGCAGCCCTGGGCCGATCTGCCGAAGCTGCTGGCGCTGGCCTCGCACCCCAATATCGCGGTCAAGATCTCCGGTGCCTGCACGCTGTCGCACGAGGCGTTTCCCTATAAGGATATCTGGGATCCGCTGTGCCGCATCTTCGACGCGTTTGGTTTCGATCGTTGCCTGTGGGGCACCGACTGGACCCGGGCGGTCAACCTGCTGACATATGGGCAGGGCGTCGAGGCGTTCCGTGTCACCGACCGGTTGTCGGACAGCGACCGCGCGACGCTGATGGGCGGAGCGCTGCAGAAGATTTATAAGTGGGACGCAGCAAAAGCCTGATCGGCTCTCGCCTGGGCATCTGGCCTGCCTCAATTTCTGGAAGTCGGCGCCAGGCAGCGCTGCCGCGTGGTTCGTTCCCACGTGAGCCATGTGGCGTCGCGTCCTCCGAAACGCGTCACTTTCGCAGATGTTGTCGCGCTACGAATGAAGCGACCCGTCTGGCACCCGCTATCATTGGAACATGAGTCCTGCGACACGCCCGGTCATGGCGAGCGCAACGAAGCAATCCCGGTGACGGTGCGCACCTTTCATGAGATCGCTTCGCCGCGCCCGCGATGACGGAAAGCCTGCGTCGTGCTTCAACAATTCCGGGTACTGGTCACCCACGATACGGCGCCTGGGCCAATTGAATCGGTTCCCGCGGGGGTTTCAGCCGTCCAGTGCAGCTCCGTTCCAATCTACACATGAACCAGGTTTAATCGCGCCGCAAGTAGTTCGGTCCTCCGCCCGTCCCATCTCCCGACATGACAGGACCCATGTATGGAGAAATCGAATGCTTTCGTCGAAGCCCTGGCGCCGCGCCGCATTCGCCGGTGCCCTGCTCGTCAGCACTGCACTGACCGGGCTCACCGCCCAGGCTCAACCGGGTCCGGTGAACCCGCCTGCTACGGAGCCAAATCAGGCGGTACTGCCCGATTTTACCGCATTGGTTTCACGGGTGAAACCAGCGGTCGTTTCGATCACCACCACCCTCGGCGCGCAGGCCGAGGACCCGTCGATACCGATCCCGCTGCCGTTCCCGTTCAATCAGATGGTGCCGCACGGCCAGCACGGAATTGAGCAGGCCCGCGGCTCTGGCTTCATCATCCGCCAGGACGGCCTGATCGTGACCAACAACCATGTCGTCAAGGACGAGAAATCGGTCAAGGTTACGCTGGACGACGGCACCGAGCTGAACGCCAAAGTTCTTGGCACCGATCCGCGCTCCGACATCGCGGTGTTGAAGATCGACGCGGGCAAACCTTTGCCGTTCATCCAACTCGGCAATTCCGGTGATGTGAAGCCTGGCGAGTGGATCGTTGCCATGGGTAACCCATTCGGTCTCGGCGGCACCGTCACCGCAGGCATCGTGTCAGCGGTCAGCCGCGACATCGGCGCCGGTCCCTATGATCAGTTCATCCAGGTCGATGCGCCGATCAATCAGGGCAACTCCGGCGGCCCGCTGTTCACGCAGGACGGCAAGGTCATCGGCATGAACACGGCGATCTTCTCGCCCACCGGAGGATCGGTCGGCATCGGCTTCGCCATTCCCTCCGACATGATCCGCACCGTATCCGATCAACTCGTGGCGACCGGTCACGTGACCCGCGGTTATGTCGGCGTCGGCACCCAGGCGATCACCGCCGCGATGGCCAAGGCCCTGCATTTGCCGGAAACCTCGGGCGCTTTGCTGGCCAACGTCCTGCCGGGCTCGCCGGCCGCCAAAGCCGGGTTGCAGCCGGGCGATGTGATTGAGGCAGTGAATGGCCGGAAGGTCGCCTCGCCGCGTGACCTCGCCTTGACCGTTGCCGATGTGACACCTGGTACTGAAGCGAAAGTTCAAATCCGCCGCGACGGGCAGAATCGTGAGATCGATCTGACGGTCGGCGAACAGCCGCCCTTGAAAACCGCCCAGGCGCAGCCTGACGCAGACCACGACACGCACAACACACTGGGCCTGGCTCTCGCGCCGCTTACACCGGACACGCGCGATCAGCTGCAGGTGCCCGACGGTCAGGATGGTGCGGTGATACGTTCCGTGCGCGCCGGTTCGCCGGCCGAGGAGGCGGGCCTGCGCCCGGGTGACGTCATTGTCGGTGTGGGCAATCAGAACGTCAGCTCTCCGACACAGGCCACCAAAGCCATCGGCACGGCGTTGGGGAGCAAGGCCCACGCGGTGGCCTTGCGAGTGCTACGCGACGGCACGATCGCGTTCGTTGGCGTCGAGTTGGATCAATCCGCCGGGTGATTGGATCGGGTCAGGCCGGAGCGGCGGGCGCTTAGGTTACCGCCTGTACGGAGAAACCGCACCATGGCGACCCGGGGCCCGGTCAATCGGATCGGCCGGAAACCGGGGTTGACGGATCCGGCGACGGCCGCGGCCGCAATGTGCGGCGCAACAGCCCGGAAAGCCGTCTGGTGTGGCGGATGTTTTCGCCGGCGGCCATCTCTACCCGGGTCGCATGGCGATGCAATGTCAGCTTTCGCTCGTGGTAGTCCTCCAGCTCGGACCGGTGGCCGACGCTGATCAGCGTCGCCTGGCTAAGTTCATCCCGGAACAATTCCATCACGGAATCCTGACTGGCCGCGTCCAACGCCGCCGTCGCCTCATCCATGATGACGATATCGGGCCGCATCACCAGCAGGCGAGCGAAGCCAATGCGCTGCTGCTCGCCTCCCGACAACAGCTTGTCCCATTTTTCCTCGTCATCCAGCCGCGGGATCAGGCGCTTCAGGCCACACCGGGTCAGCGCCTGCCGCAACGTTTCGTCATCACGTTGGGTGCCGTCGTCAGGGTAGCACAGCACCTGGCGCAACGTGCCAAGCGGCAAATAGGGCCGTTGCGGCAGGAAGGCGGCTTTTGCGCCAGCCGGCAGGCGCACACTGCCGGATCCCCACGGCCACAGACCGGCGATGGCTCGGATCAGCGTACTCTTGCCGGTGCCTGACTCGCCCATCAGTAACACCTTCTGGCCGGCGGCAATTACCGTGTCCGCTTCGTCGATCATGATCCGGCCATCGTGTTGCGCGACCGCCAGACCGTCGAGATGAATATCGCCGTCCGGACTGTCTTCGATGGTAATGCGCTCGCTTTCCTCGATGCCGACCGAGGCGTCCAGGTCGGAGAACGCAGTCCATAGGCCGGTCACCCGGCTGGCCGACGCCAGCCATTCGGCGATGCGCGCATAATTGTCGACCAGCCAGTTCAACGCCACCTGGACCTGGACGAAGGCAGCGGCGGTTTGCGTCAGCGCGCCCAGGGTGATTTCGCCACTCAGGTAATTCGGTGCCGCGAGCAACAGCGGCAAAACCGGTGCCATCACGCCGTTGCCACCCATTAGCCAGGTGAGCCAGGCCTGACGCGCAACCACCTGGGTCCAGGCCGTGCTGACCAGCTGCATGGTCGCGCCGATGCCTTTGACCTCATCATCGGCACCGCCGATCATGGCGATGCTCTCGGCATTTTCCCGCACCCGGCCCATTTCGTAACGCAACTGCGCCTCGGTCCGGTTGCGGTCCTCGATCCGGGTGATCAGCGCCCGCCCGAACAGCATCATCGAAGCCGACATGACGATCGAGTAAACAATCGCCGCGTAAACCATGAAACCCGGGATGCGCCAACCAAAGAACGTGGCCGAGCCGCTCGCGGACCAAAGCACCCCGAAGAAAACGATCGCAGTCAGCACTGCATTGGCGATGCCGTAACCAAAATCGACGACCGGCTCGGTGGCGACCTTGGCATCTTCGGCGATGCGGAATTCCGGCGCATCCAGATCCGGCGCGGCAATGCTGAGCCGATAGAACCGCTGCTCGCTCAACCACGTCGCAACCAGATGGCGGGTCAGCCATTGCCGCCAGAGGATTTGCAGCTTCATGCGGAACATCAGTTGCAATACCGCGACGAGGGCGGCGACAAAGGCCAAAATGAAGAACAGCACGATCGCCTGATAGGCAAAGGTTTGATCATGCTTTTGCAGCGCGTTGAAAAACGCTCGGTTCCACACGTTGATGCCGTATTGGACGACGATATTGCCGACGACGAGAACAAAACCGCTGATCGTCAGAGCCCAGGCCTGAAACGCTGTCGGCCCTTTCCAGTAATCGCCAGCGAGGCGCCAATAGGCGCGCACCGATCCTCGTGCGTTCGGGCGCGGGTCGTCGGGATCGGTCGTCGGACCTTCTGCCATGATTTCCTGCCGGCAAAGCTCCCGCTACTGTGGACTGCGGCGCGGGGTATGCCATCGGCAACCGTGGCGAGGTGATTTGGTTCCTTTGATTGGCGGAAGGTTCCCTTGTCATCATCCCCGTGACACGCACTGTGACACGCACGGGGATGACGTTTGGTGTGATGGCCGGCCCGGTGCGCTTATTTCTGTTCGTCGCCGTACTGCGGAATGGCGGACGGACAGGCGCCCGGCGTCTTCGCGTGCCGCCTAAATATGGCCCGCGCCCTGTGCCGCCAGCATCGCTTCCTCCGTTGCCTGGGCTTCGGTTGTGCGATTGAAATAGGCGTTCAACAGCACCGCCGCCAGCGACGTCATGATGATCGCGTCACCGAACACCGGCTTCAATTCCGCCGGCATGATACGGAAGAAATTCGGCGACACGATCGGGATCACGCCAAACCCAATCGAAATTGCCACGATCAACACGTTGTGCCGCTGCGTCGTGAAATCCACCGTCGACAGGATCTTGATCCCGGTGGCCGCCACCATCCCGAACATGATGAACCCGGCGCCGCCAAGCACGCATTGTGGCACCGAGGCGACGATGAACGCCAGCTTCGGCACCAGCCCCAGCGCCAGCATGATCACACCGCCGGTCGCGCAAACCCAACGGCTGAACACGCCGGTCACCCCGACAAGGCCGATATTCTGCGAATACGAGACATAAGGAAACGTATTGAACAGACCACCGATCAAGGTGCCCAGTGAGTCGGCGCGCAAGCCGCGTTTGATGTCCTCGGGACCGACCTTGCGGCCGGTCATTGCACCCAGCGCGAGAAACATGCCGGTCGCCTCGATGAACACGATCGTTACGACGAGGCACATGATCAGACTCGGTACCAAATGGAATGTCGGCAGGCCGAACTGCAACGGCAGCACGACGCGCAACCAGGCCTCCTGACCCAGCCCGGAAAAATCGGTCCAGCCAAGCGCGATGGTCAGCACGTAACCGGCAGCGATGCCGATCAGCACCGACATATTGGCCAGGAACCCGTGTGCGTATTTGATCACCAGCAAAATGATCGCCAGCACCAGCGCGGCCACGCCCAGATAGCCGGCGGCGCCGAAATCTGCTGCGGCGACGCCGCCGCCGGCCCAACCGATGCCGACCCGCATCAATGACACGCCGATCATGGTGATGATCGAGCCGGTTACAACCGAGGGAAAGAAGCGCAGTACCTTGTGCACAAAAGGCACCACGCACAGGCCGAACAGCCCGCCCACCAGCACGGCGCCGTATATCCCCGTCAGGCCGACGCCGGGCATCGCCGCCATCGCCAGCATCGGCGAGATCGACACGGCCGTTACTCCCATGATTACCGGCAGCCGGATGCCGAACCAGCCGATGCCGACGGTCTGCACCAGCGTGGCGATGCCGCAGGCAAACAGATCGGCGTTGATCAGCAGCGCGATCTGGTCTTTGGGCAAATGCAGAGCCCCGCCGACGATCAGCGGTACGGCGACCGCGTTGGCATACATGACCAGGACGTGCTGCAAACCAAGTGCGAACAATCTGGGCAGTGGCAGGACTTCGTCGACAGGATGGACCGGTTCGGACACGCTGATACCTCCTTGCATGACCGCTCAGCCTGACTGGTCCCGTAAGAATGTCAATAATCTATGCATATACCGGATATTGCCTACTTAATGGTCGTAATGTTAGCTCTACGAGATGGAATTGCCTAATATTTGGTCGGTTACCCAATGACAGTCAATGTCTGCAGTGGCATTACTGCTACCGTGAGATTGTGCTAACACGCTCCCCTGGGCGCAGAATTCGCAAACTAAAACCAGGACTCGCCAGCCCAACGCGCAAACCACCAGCCGACGTCCGCCATTAAGGGCCTGCGTCATGAAACCCGATACGAGATGGAAATTCGACCCGCAGGAATTCCTCACCAAGGTCGGACAGGGCAAGACCACGCTCAGATTGCACGAGCGCAAACCGATCTTCGCGCAAGGTGATCCCGCCGACGCGGTGTTCCATTTGCAGCAAGGCAGCGTCGAACTCCGGGTCTTATCTGCACGCGGCAAGGAAGCCGTGCTCGGCCATTTGACCGTGGGCGATTTCTTTGGCGAGGGCTGCCTCACCGGTCAGCCGCTGCGCATGGCTTCGGCCGTTGCGATCGCCGAAAGCACCGTTGTTCGCATCGAAAAATCGGCAATGGTCAAAGTTTTGCACGATCAGCCGACGTTCTCCGCATTGTTCGTCGCGTATTTGCTGCGGCGGAATGCCCGTGCCGAGGCGGACCTCGTCGATCAACTGTTCAATTCCAGCGAAAAACGCCTGGCGCGTGTTCTGCTGCTGCTGGCGCATTTCGGCAAAGAGACCGAACCGGAAGTCGTGATTCCCGCCGTCAATCAGGAGACTTTGGCCGCGATGATCGGCACGACTCGCTCACGCGTCAGTTTTTTCATGAACAAATTCCGTAAGTTGGGGTTCGTCACTTACAACGGCAATTTGAAGATCCATAGCTCGCTGCTGAGCGTCGTGCTGCACGACTGAGCGGTCTCCGGACTCGCGGTGCGGCGTCGCATCGGCTGAGCAATTTTGAACATACCGGAGCGTTGCAAGCGGCTACTAAACTGAAATTCATCCTTAATGGCAAAGGAGGCAGGAGCCTTGTTCGACCTATGGACCCACAAAGATGAAAGATTTCTGGCATCGACGATAATTGGCCGGGACGGGATACGCTATCACATGACCGTCGAACGATTGCCTGCGCGTGACTGGGAATGGGTGGCGTGGCGTGGCGATCCCGCGCAACAGGCGGTCCGCAGGGGTGTCGCCCAATCCTCGGACGTCGCCGCCTCGAGGGCAACAGCTGCCCGGGGCCGCCTGGAGCGATCGCGTTCCACCGGCCCGACACCGCTAACGCGTACCTGAACCAAGGCAAACAACATCCTGGCGCGGCTGAACATCGACGTTAAGCGCTGTCCATGGCCGGCATCGCAAACGCCGGTGCACCGGGCCGAGGGTGCGCGTACCCCTGGTCGCGGCCGGGTCCAGGATTGCGTCGGGCTGCAACGCCAGGCCGGTTGCTGGAACTCATGCCTTTACGCCGGCTGCATCATCTGCTGCGTATCAAGCAGCCGTAACTGCTCGCAAATAGCCACGGCTGCTTCCTGTGTGCCAGGCAATGTTCCGTCGGAGGCGCCGATCAGCGCCTACGCTCGTTCGGCGGCGAGATGAAAATCGGCCGACATTTGCGCTACCCGGTTTGAGGTCTTGTTGGTTCTTGTTGTTCGTGGTCTTACCTGGGATGTTATTATCGCAGGCGCCAGACGACATCTGGCCGCAAAGACGCGAAACTCACGCTTTGCCGGGTATGCCAATTCGTTTCAGATGATCCGATCGATTCCGCCGGCCGCCATCGGGGTTTGCAATCCCTCGGGATCGACGGTAGGTTACATTCGGAATCAGCAAAGACACGGATCGCGGCTCTCGGGTCCGTCACGAAAGATCAAGTTGGGCTACGCCAGATTCCTCCAGACGATGCGTACCGGCTTTCGACCGGATCCGATGCGGTACGCAGGTGCATTGACGATGCACCGCTTCGCGTAGGCAACCTCGGCTCGACCGTAGGGCCTGTCGACGTACAACGCTGGTTCGAATGGTCCGGTCGAGCCGTGCCATCGCGAGGGAGGCCAGGTTCGTGCGCCAAATCAGTTGCTGAGCAGATCCAATCGCCGGCGACCGTGTCATGAGTGATGCGTCGGACCCCCGGCAACAGGGTGAAACAAATGGGCAAATGGCCAAAGCGGAGCCGCCGGACGCTCCGGTTCCGCGCGCCCTGGACCTCGCGCAGCCAACACCGATCGTCGGCATCGGCGCCTCCGCCGGCGGGCTCGATGCGTTCAAGGCGTTTTTCGCAACGATGCCGTCGCAGAGCGGGATCGGCTTCGTGCTGGTGCAACACCTCGATCCCAGCCACAAGAGCATCCTGACCGAACTGGTCGGCCGGCAAACGCAGATGCCGGTCATGGAGGCCGAGGATGGCATGCCGGTCGCCGCAGACCGCGTCCATATCATTCCGCCGGACTCAACGCTGACCATCGTCAAAGGCATCCTGCACGTGGATCGTCCGGCGCCGCCCCGGCAACGTCGTTTCCCGATCGACACATTCTTCCAATCCCTGGCCGAGGATCAAGAAGCGAACGCCGCCGCCATCGTTTTGTCCGGCATCGGCAGCGACGGCACCCTGGGCATCCGAACAATCAAGGAGCATGGCGGGCTCACGCTGGCGCAATCCGAACATGATCAGTTGGCCATGACCGGCATGCCGCAAAGCGCCGCCGCCACCGGCCTTATCGATAGCGTCATGCGGGTGGAGGACATGCCGGCGCGGCTGCTTGAATATCAACGGCATTTGATTGCCGCTGCCAGCCATGGCGACAGCTACGAGACACGTCAGGTGACCGCACAGCAGATCGCGGCAATCGCCTCATTGTTACGCTCCGGATTGGGGCACGATTTCGCCAACTACAACGAAAACACCCTGGCGCGCCGCATCTTGCGGCGGATGCAGTTACTGCGGATCGACAATGTCCAGCACTACATCCGGCAGTTGCGCAACGAACCGCTCGAACGGAACCTGCTGTTCCAGGAATTGCTGATCAATGTCACCGAATTCTTTCGCGATCCGGCTGCCTTCGAAGTGCTGGAAACCGAAATGTTGCCAACGCTGCTCGCGGGCAAGACTGACGCCGATCAGATCCGTGTCTGGGTTCCCGGCTGCGCGACGGGTGAGGAAGTCTATTCGATCGCGATCCTGCTCAAGGAAGAGATGGACCGTCACGCGATCAGTCCTCGGGTGCAGATTTTTGGCACCGATATCGATGAGAGCGCAGTCGCGGTCGCACGCGCCGGGCGCTACATCGAACCCAAAGGCGCGCTGTCGGCGGAACGTCTCGCACGCTGGTTTGAGGCGGAAGTCGATGGCTACCGCGTGGTCAGGCAGATCCGAGAGATGTGCGTCTTCTCGACCCACAGCGTGGTCAGAGACCCACCGTTTTCGAAGCTGGATCTGGTATCGTGCCGTAATTTGCTGATCTATTTAAATCCCGACCTGCAGGAGCGGGTGATACGCATGTTTCACTATGCGCTGCATCCCGGCGGCATCTTGTTCCTGGGCCCGTCGGAAGGCGTCACCCGTGGCGCCCATTTGTTCGAGCCGCTCGACGCAAAGCATCGTTTGTTCCGGCGCCGTGATACCGCCATCGCAACGCACTTTCCGGACTTTCGTTCGCCCGAGGGTTTGCCGCCGGCCACCTCGCCGCAGCCCGCGGTGCGGCTGACCGACCGGATCGAAAAAGTTGCCCATGCCGCGCTGG
>JBEKQQ010000016.1:0-60301 GCA_049519555.1 Acetobacteraceae bacterium | reverse complement strand
CCGCGCGTGGCCTTCATCACCTGGCCGATGAAGAAGGCCATCACCGTGGTCTTGCCGGCGCGGTACTGCTCGACCTGTTTCGGGTTGGCGGCGACGACGCCGTCAACGATCCGTTCCAGTTCGCCCGCATCGGATATCGATTTCAGGCCCTCGCGCTCGACGATCGCCCGCGCCGCCTCGCCCATAAACAAACTCCCGAGGAAACCATGGACGTCGGTTTGATGATGATTTTCGCCAGCTACGGCTGGGACGGAATGAGCGACCGGCAGGTCTGGGACGAAGACATCCGTCTGGCGAAGCTGGCGCCTGCCCTCGGCTTTGACGTGCTCTGGTCGGCCGAGCATCACTTCTTCGATTATTCGTTTTGCCCCGACAACCTACAGGTGATGACATACCTGGCTTCGGCTTGTCCGGACATCGATCTCGGCACGGCGGCGGTGATCATTCCCTGGCACGATCCGGTACGGGTCGCCGAGCAGGCTGCCGTGCTCGACTACTTCTGCAAAGGCCGTCTGCGGCTGGGTCTGGGCCGCGGTCTGGCCCGTCGTGAGTTCTCCGCCTTCCGTGGCACCATGGACGAAAGCCGCGAGCGGTTCGACGAGGCAGCGCCGATGATCGTCAACGCGTTGCGTACCGGTTGGATGGAAGGCAACGGCAAGCATTACCCCCAGCCCAGAGTGGAAATCCGCCCGCGGCCGGAGCATCGCTTCGACGGCCGTATCTATGCGGTTGCCTCCAGCGAGGATTCCGTCGATTCAGCCGCCCGGCTTGGCGCGCATATGGTGATGTTCTCCGATCGGCCCTGGCAAATGCGACTGCCGGCGATCGAGCTCAACCGCACGCTGCACCGCAAGTACCATGGCCGTCCGGCGCCGGCGATGATGATCACCGATTTCTGCATCTGCGCGCCGACCCTTGACGAAGCGGAACAACTTGCTCGCCAACACATGGGCAAGTTCGTCGAAAGCAATTTCCACCATTACGAACTGCTCGGCGAGCATTTCGCCACCGTGAAGGGTTACGACGCCTACGCGCAAAAAGCTGAGATCGCGCGTAAAGGCGGGCTGGCGGCCGCGGTCGAGGGCTTCATGAAGGCCGCGGTCTGGGGCACGCCGGATCGGGTGCTGCGGGAACTCGAGGCACGCCGCCTTTTGATCGGCGATTTCGAACTCAATGCGTCGTTCCGTTTCGGTGGCATACCATACCAGAAGGCCGAGGCATCGCTGAGCCTGTTCGCCAAGGAGGTGCTGCCGGTGTTGAAAACCTGGCGTCCGGACACTGTCGCAAACGCAGCGCAATAGATCGGCACGCCGTCGCACCGGACCATCAAATCACACCCGGGAAGGAGACGAACCATGAGCCGTGAATACAATTGTATTGATGCTGACGGGCACATCCTGGAGCCACTGGAACTCTGGGTCGACTATATGGACCCGAAATATCGCGATCACGCGCCGCGCCTGGTGCGCGACAACAAGGGCATGGAACGGCTGTTGATCGGCCAGAAGACGTTGGGCAGCGAACGCGGCATGGCCTCGCTTGGAGCGGTCGGTTCGCGCGACGGCACTGTGGTGGTGGATAATGCCTCGGAATACAAAGATGGCCGCAAAGGCGGCTTCGATCCGCATGCCCGCATCCCCGATATGGACCTGGACGGGATCGACGCAGCGTATCTGTATCCCTCGATCGGCTTGTTCGCCGGTGCGGTGGACGACCCGGACATTTCGGCAGCGATCTGTCGGGCCTACAACCGCTGGCTCGCCGATTACTGCAAGCCCTATCCGGACCGGCTGTTCGGCATTGCGATGGTGCCGCTGCAGTCGGTGCCGCACGCCATCGCGGAAATGAAATTCGCCCGCGAGCAACTTGGTATGACCGGTATCTTCGTACGGCCCAATCCGTACAACAACAAAATGATCCACCATCCTGACTACGAGCCGTTCTGGTCAGCGGTGGAAGCTTACGACATGGCCGTGGGATTCCATGAAGGCGGCAATTCGGGCATGGCGCAGGTCGGCATGGACCGGTTCGAAACACGCGGCGCTCGCCACATCGTGACCCACACGATGGAAATGATGATGGCCTGTCTTGGTATGATCTGGGGCGGCGTGATCGACAAGCATCCCAAACTCAGGGTGGCTTTCCTGGAGTCGGGCGGCGGCTGGATCGTGCCGTGGCTGGAACGTATGGACCGGCACTTCGACGACCAGGGTTTCAATGACTCTGGTCTCTCGATGCGTCCAAGTGAAATCTTTCAGCGTAATTGTTGGATTTCGTTCGAGCCGGTAGAGGGCAGTCTGCGCGTGCTCGCCGACTACATCGGCCCGCACAAGATCCTGTGGGCGACCGACTATCCGCATCCGGACGGGTTCTTCCCGGGCGCGCCGGACATGGTGCGAGAGAAACTTGCCGGTCTTTCGGAGGCGACGCACTACCAGGTGCTGGCCGGCGGCGCCAAGGGATTTTACGGCCTGAACTGAGCATTGCGGCGCGAGGCACCGGGGCTTCCGCCCCGGAGCCTCGCGCTACCCCTCCGTCGTGCCGTTGCTACTTCGCGACGCCAAAGTCGATGAGTTGGCGCAAAACGTGGCCGCCTTTCAGGTTGGCATAGCCGTCGTTGATGTCGTCCAACTTAATGTGGCTGGAAATCAGGTGATCCAGTTTCAGTTGGCCCTTTTTCCAGGCATTCAGCAGCCGAGGCATATCCACCCGGAACCGATTACTGCCCATCGAGGAACCCTGGATCTTCCGCTCGCGCAGGAAGTCGTAGCCGTGTAACTCGATCTTCATCCCGAACGGTACCATGCCGATGATCGTGGCCGTGCCGCCGGGACGCAGACACTGAAAACTTTGTTCCGCCGTGGTCTTCAGGCCGACCGCCTCGAACGCGTATTCAACGCCGCCGCCGGTGAGTTCTTTGATCGCAACCACCGGATCAACGTTGCTGGCATTTATGACATCGGTGGCTCCCATCAATTTGGCCACATCCAGCTTGGATGAGATCGTGTCGATGGCAATGATCCGGTCCGCGCCGGCGATCGCCGCGCCATTGACCGCCGAGAGCCCGATACCGCCACAGCCGAACACGGCGACTGTCGCGCCGGGGGGAACTTTCGCCGTATTCATCACTGCCCCAGCGCCGGTCATGACGCCGCAGCCGACCAGGCAACCAATGTTGAGCGGGATATCGTCAGCAATTTTCACCACCGCGTTCTCGTGCACCAGCAACTGCTCGGCGAATGACGAGAGATTGGCAAACTGCACGACCGATTTGCCCTGCCAGAACAATCGTTGCGCGACTCCCGGCGGCATCTTCACGGTCACGTTGTCGCACAGCTGCGGCCGCCCGGTCGTGCAGTACGAACACGTGCCGCAGAACACCGACAGGCAGGTGATCACGCGGTCGCCCGGCTTCACATAAGTGACCTCGCTGCCGACGGCTTCGACCACAGCCGAGGACTCATGGCCGAGCACTGCGGGCGTCTGAATCGGGTACAGCCCTTCGAGGAAATGCAGATCGCTGTGGCAAAGCCCGGCGTAGGCGGTGCGTAACAGGACCTCGTGCGCCTGCGGTTTGGCGACCTCGAGAGTTTCGATGGTCATGGGCTGATGGGCTTCGTGGAATACTGCCGCTCGCATTGGATTTTCCTTCCCTGGTAACCGTAAATCAGTGCTTGAAGTGCGGCATCACCTCGGCCGCCACGCGCCGATATTGTTCGAGCATGATCGCCTCCGGTGTTCCCATTGGCGTCGACAGGCTGATGTGCTCCAGGCCGGGATAGCGAACTTCAAGATCCTTGAGGAAAGCGACGAGCTGCTCAGGCGTATCGGCGAACCAGCCGCCCTTTTCGATATAGCTTTCCACCCGCGGCACGCCGGCTTCATACCATCCGCCGCGACGCCCGACTGCGGCAACCTGTTCCGGCGTCATACCAGGCATGAAGTTGAGCGGAGCAAACATCTTGGCATGCTCTTCGTAGAGCGGAACGATCTCCTTCACCGCCTGCTGCTTTGAATCGGCGAGGTGGATGGTAACGCCGATCATCAGGTTCTCGCCCAGTTTCCAGTCCTTGCCGGCGCGCTGTCCGGCTTCCTGATATGCGCTGATCGGTCCACGTTCCAGCGTGGCCGCACCACCGCCAACCGCGCCCTTGATCCCGTGCTTCACCATGAAGTCGAGTCCGCGCGCCCCGGCACTGACCACCGGCTGCCAGCACTCCACCGGCAGGTGCACCGGCCGTGGCACCAATGTGAGGTCCTTCAGCGTATAGCCGCGATACGGCACCTCCGGCGGCAGGGTGTAGTGCTTGCCGTGGTGCGAAAAGCGTTCGTTGTTGAAGGATTTGAAGATGATCTCGACCTGTTCCTCGAACAGCTCGCGGTTGGCGTTCTGGTCGATGATCGGGGCGCCGAAACTTTCCACCTCACGCGAGTGATAGCCGCGGCCAACACCGAACACGGTGCGACCTTTGGTCAGGATGTCGGCAACTGCGTAATCCTCGGCGAGCCGCAACGGATGCCACATCGGCGTGATATTGAAGCCGCAACCAATTTTCAGATTGCGGGTGCGGTGGCAGAGATGCACGGCCAGCATCAACAAATTCGGAATCACCTCGTAACCTTCCGGTTGGAAGTGATGTTCGGCCATCCAAAGGGTATTCCAGCCGGTCTCATCCATCAGCGTGGCGATTGCCTCGGCCTTGGAGAACACCGTGGCGAGATGCGCATTCGAGAAGCGCCGGTCGTTGGCCGGCGTGCCATCCTGGCCGCGATCCTGGATGTCCACGTGACCGGCATAAACGGTGTTGAATTTTGTGATCATCGTGTACGTCTCCTTATTGCGTCCTTATTGCGGTTCGACGATCGCATCGATCATCCCGGGAAAGCGCGGCGTTCGTTCGATCGCGGCGCCGTGACGCCGACCATGACAAGAGCGGGGAATCTGACGCCCTCGCATGGATCGGTCAACGGCCCGCGCCTTTCGGGCGGCTTAATGCGCGATGATCCAGTTCGCTGCGGCAGTGACTACCTGGTCTTCGATGCCGAAGAAACCGTGTTGCGCGAACGCCTCGCAGGCCGTCGAGCGGGGCAACGAACCACCGGAGAATTGTTGCACATCCACCACCGGTGCCGACGTCAGCGCAGCCTTGATCCTCGCAGCATTGGCTGGAGGGGTGACCGGACAGCGATCGTCCTGATGGATCTGGATCAGTACCGGCACGCTGACCCGTGCCAGCGGCACATCAAATACCGAATCGTGCCCACCCGGCATTGAGACCGGCGAACTGATCACCACGCCCTTGATCGACCCTGCGGGCAAGCTGGCGGCCCCGGCCACCGCCGCCGGCGCGCCGGCGCTGGTGCCCACAAGCCAGATCGGTGCCGGCGTGCGCTGCCGCACGGCGCGGACGATTTCGGCGATGGCGCGTAAGTTGGCGGGCCCGACGCGGTCACCGATTGTGCCCGCGCGCCCCGCCGCGGCGTCGACCGCGACGAACAGGAACCCACGTGCCAGCCATTTGTCCCGCGTGCGGATCAGAAAATTGCCCGGCCGCGCGATCGAACCCGAGGTGGTGATGCCGATCACCCCGTCACCCCCGGGGAACATCACCACTGCGGCCACCGGCTTCGCTGCGGGTGCAACTACCAGCACGTTTTGCGGCTTGCCATCGATAATGATGGTGACGACGTTGCTCGCCGCATCAGGCGCGGCGTGCGCCACTGAGATGAGGCCCAACAACACCGCGACGACCAGGCAGCGTCTGAATGCCAACTTTGCCAGCGCAACCTCCATTCAACCGGCATTGCTTCAGACTACCAGCGGAACTCAGAGGTGTCAGGTCATACCTTCGGCAATTCGTTCCAGCCATGCCCGATTGCGGATCACGATATCGGTCTGGTTCGGAATATCAACCAACCCATCCGAGCGCAGTTTGGTCAGTGTCCGGCTGACTGTCTCGATGGTCAGACCGACGTAATCGGCGATGTCGCCCCTGGTCATCGGCAACGCGAAATGTGTCCGCGGCATTGGACACATGACGCCCAGACGCGATTGCGCCAACAGGAATGTTGCCACCCGCTCGCGCGCGGTTTTCCGGCCAAGCAGCAGCATTTGTTCCTGTGCCGCGACCAGTTCGTTCGACGCCAGTTGAAGCAGGCGCTTTTCCATCGCCGGGAAATCATCGAGCAGCGTGCGCAATTTTGGCCGGGAAAACCGGCAATACTGCACAGGCACGATCGCCTCGGCGCTGAACGCATAGGTGTCGGACACCGCAAGGCCAAGGAAATGCCCGATTCCGGCGAACCCGGTGATCTGCCGCCGCCCGTCGGGCAGCAGCTTGTAAAGCTTGGCGGTGCCGGCGGTGATATTGAAAAATGCGGTGGCGGCTTCGCCTTCGGTGATGAAGCTGCTGCCCGGGGCCGCGGTGTGCGTGGTCGAGGCCTCGCCCAGCCGTCGTAGTTCGGTATCCGGAATCGCATTGCAGACACTTTGTGCGCGTGCACCGCAACGCGCACATGCTTCAATCATTCCTTCTGGCATCCCGCCCGGATCGAGGCCGACAGGACGCATGGTCGCAGCGTGCATTTTGTTACCCTTGGCTCCTGAGTCTTTTGTCATGTGCGCGATGACTGCGCGGTTTCCAGGCATTTCCCAGGCCACGCCGGCCGGTAAGGCCAGTTCTGCTGTTGTCGGCAACTCCTGTCCTGCCCAAGGCACACCTGGTTCAGCTTTCATTCATACGATGAGCCGTCTGCTGCATTCGCGCTTTGATCTGAATCAACGCAAGTGCGTGATCAGTCGGGCACCCTGAGTGGCAGAATTCGGGCGAGCCCCCCAATGACACCATTTTCCGTTGAGCCCTTGGCACGCGACCAGGTCCGCGCCGTCTATCCGCTGATCCGCGAGGCCATACCTGGGCTAAGTCTGACCGCGTGGCTGCGCTTTGCCCAAAGTGCGACCTCGGCGCGCCGCGGCGGGCAGGCGGGTATCATCGTGGCACGGCGGCAGGGCCATGATTTTCCCAGCGGTCTGTTCTGCTATCGCGTCGACCCGGATCCCGCACATGGCAAAATCCTGGTTGCCGAACACTTCGTCGCGGTCGATTTGTTGCATCCTGACGACGTGCTCGCCGCCTTGGTTGCTGAACTCGATGCCCTGGGTGAGCGACTCGGGTGCAAGGCGGTCCGCAGTATCGTCCGCGGGGATGCCGTTGAGGGTGGCCTCGCGCAGGCCGGCCACGCCATGGTGGGATCGATTCTGGGCAAGGCGCTTGGCGGCCACTCGGTGACAACGGTCGCGGGCCAGCGATAATCTTGCCGGGGTCGCTTGACGGATCGTTCCGGCTCGGGGCAGGTCCCGCGTATGCCCGAACGTGCCCACCGCCATCGCCTGCGTTTTGCCCGTCATCTGCGTTTTCGAACCCCCCGGCCCAGGGGGTGGCTGGCGGTGTTGGGGCCGGGTCTGATCACCGGCGCGTCAGACGACGATCCGAGCGGGATCGCTACCTATTCCCAGGTCGGTGCCGCCTTCGGGTTCGCCATGTGCTGGGTGATGCTGTTCACCTATCCGCTGATGGCCGCAATCCAGGAGATCAGTGCCCGCATCGGCCGCGTCACCGGCCTCGGCGTTGCCGGCAACATTCGCGCGCATTATCCGCGATGGCTCGGCTCCGTGATCGTGTCGTTGTTGCTTATCGCCAACATTCTGAACCTGGGCGCCGACCTTGGCGCGATGGGCGACGCTTTGGTGCTGCTGATCGGTGGGTCGTCGCATGTCTACGTCGTCGGCTTCGCGATCGGCTGCGTGCTGCTGGAGATCTGGTCGCGCTATCATAATTACGTCTCGATATTGAAGTGGACCTCGGTCACGCTGTTCGCCTATGTCGCGACCGCGCTGGCCGTCCAGGTGCCGTGGCGGGACGTCGCATGGAACACCTTCGTGCCGAATTTCTCGTTGCAGACCGACTATGTCGTCGCAATCGTCGCAGTGCTCGGCACCACCATCACGCCGTATTGCTTCTTCTGGCAGTCCTCGCAGGAGGCCGAGGATGAACGGGTCGATCCGGAGGCGCACACACTGATCGATGCGCCCGATGAGGCGCGGTCGCAGATCAAACGGATGCGGATCGATACTTATGTCGGCATGGGTTATTCCAACCTGATCAGCTGGTTCATCATCGTGACGACGGCGGCAACGCTGCACGCCCATGGGATCACCAACATAACGACCTCGGCTCAGGCGGCCGAGGCGCTGCGGCCGATCGCGGGGCCATTCACATTTTTCGTGTTCGCTGCCGGGATCATCGGGATTGGATTGCTGGCGATCCCGGTGCTGGCCGGATCGTCGGCCTATGCTCTGGGTGAGGCGTTGGGTTGGACCACCGGACTGGCACGCGAACCGTTGGACGCCAAGGCGTTTTATGGGGCGATCGCGGCGGCCACGCTGATCGGCATCGGCTTCAATTTTGTCGGCATCGATCCGATCAAGGCGCTGTTCTGGTGCGCGGTGATCAACGGTGTGGTCGCGGTGCCGTTAATGACTGTGATGATGATCATGGCCATGCAACCCAGGGTGATGCGGAGCTTCGTGCTGCCCAGGCCGCTTCAGGCGATGGGCTGGTTGTGCACCGGCGTAATGGCAGTTGCGGTCGCGGTCATGTTCGCGACCTGGGGTAGCTAAATCCCCGGCAACGTATAAGGCGCGTCCATGATTACCAGGCGGTTCAGAAACAACCAGGCGTCATCAACCTTCCGCAACTCACACTCATAGCGACCTGGCGGCATCAATTCGCTTTTTCCGTTCATCGTGATGATGCAGGTGAGGTAACAGGTGGCGTGCGCGGTATCGCCGTCCACGGTCATCGCCATGTTTGAAATGACATGGCGCAGTTGCACGCCGCGCTGGTGCATCGCCGCGAACCGTTCCGAGAACGTACGTATGCCGGAATGGCCGGAGTATTTGCCGACCACCGGGCTTTCCAACGCGCCGTCGTCGGTGAAACAGGAAACGATGGTGTCGACATCTCCGGCGTCCAGTGCGGTCGTGTAGCGCACGAACAGATCGTTGATGCCGAAACGGTCTTCGATGGACGGAGGCATGGCCGGGTCCTTTCAGATAGGAAGAGTGGCGTCAGCTAACGCCAGGTGCCACGCGATTGGGTCAGCCAACCAGCCGACGAGCGATGGCGATGATCCGGTGCGCCTCGCTCCACAGATCGTACGGCTCCAGCGCATCCATCGGCGCCCATTGAACTTCCGAAACATCCGATCCGGCAATGGGTTCGCCTTCGGTCCAACGCGCGGCGAAGTCCAGGATGGTGTAATGAAACCGGATGCGCCCAGAGTCATCGTGGCGGATCGTATCGACATGCGCACAAAAATGCAGGTGGCCAACGGTCAGGCCGGTTTCCTCCAGCAGTTCGCGCCGAGCCGCCGCCTCGCACGTTTCCCCAAGGTCCTGGGCGCCGCCCGGTAAGGTCCAACTTCCCACACTCGGCGGTTTGCCGCGGCGGCACAGCAGGACATGGTCGCCTTTGATCACCACGATACCGATGCCGATCCAGGGCCGGCTCGGATATTCGCGGTCGCTCATGGTTTCGGTGCCTCTGGCGTGGGTGGTTCAGCGGGTTTGGCAGGTGGCGGCGCTTTCAGGTCGTCGAGTGACGGTACCAACGCCGCATCTTTCCAGGTTCCGGTCTCAAAAGCCCAGTTGGCGAGTTTCGCGTTGAGCCGGTCCGCTTCCGGCTTGCCGCGGTCCGGCGCAGCGACGGCGAACCGGGTCCAGGAATCCTTGCCAAGGTGATACAGCGTGACCGTGATGTTCAGCCCATCGGAGGTGCTGAACACGGCCTCGCCAGCTTTGTCGCCATAGGGTTGGTTGAGCGGCCTGACATCCTGAAACGTCAGATTTGACAGCGCCTGATCGACATCCTCGACCTTGTAATCCTCCAACTTTGGCGACTCCGCCGGTTGTGTCACCTTCAATTTGTCGCCGTCACGCGTGAGTTCCATCGTGCCGCCGCCTTTGGTCGAGACGACCTTGGTGATCAGCGTTGGTGCAATGTTGATGACGTTGCGATCGAGCCAAACCTGCGGATCGGGATCGGCCTGCACCGAGCCGTCCGCCAGCCAGCTTTGCGCGTCGCCGGGGCGTCGGACATAAACTTCCTCCGACACATCGCCCTGAGTGCGCGTTTTGCGGTGACCCACGATCAGCGTAACGATTGGTTTACCGCTACCGTCCAGCACGCGCAGCAAACTGGCGGTGCCTTTGGTATCTTTCGTTGGATTCTCAACCCCTAGTCGAGCGTACTCCGCGGGATCAGAGGTGCGCGGCTCGGCGAGGCGAAGTTCCGTCAATCCGGTCAGCAGGCCGCGCAATTTGGTCTCCTGCACCGGGTAGCCGCCACGATCGGCGACACCCCAGACACCATTCTTCAATTCGATTGTCGTCACGAGGCCTTTATTGGTGATCTCGATCCGCTGTGCGTCCTTCAGTTTCGCGGTCAGATCGGGGAACATCAGCTTGCCGTTGTCGATCGAGGTTTGCTCAACCGGTTGCGTTGCCGTGCCGAAATACCAGCCGCCTGCGACCGCGAGCACCGCGGCGATCACGAGGGCAAGGAGCCGGGTTTGACTCATGGGCAAGGCTCCTTGTCAGGCCGCGGATCTGGCGTTGGCGCGCCGATGGCGTTGGATCAGGGCCAGAACGATCGCCAGGATCGCCAAAACGGCTGGCACCAGAACGATATTGGCGATCATCAGCCAGGTTTGCAGCGCGGAAATCTGCCGGTTCAGTTCCAGTTGCACATGGCGAAGCTGCTCGCGCGTGGTCACGATGTCCTTGCGCGCGGCGTCGATCGCAAGGCGCTGTTGCGGCGTGATCACTGCTTCGGTGGCGGCTCCTTCGCCTTCTCCGCCACCGGTCCTTAGGCCACGCAGTTGCTTTTCGACGTCCTCGAGGTGGGCGCGCAACTTCTGCTCGGTCTGGCGATATTTCGCTTCCGCTTCGGCCTGGATCGCTTCCACGCGCTCAAACGGACGGCTGGTCACGCCGCGGGAGCGTAGTCCGATCAATGCATCGCCTCCCGCCAGCGTGCCGATCAGATTGGCAACAAAGGGGCCGTTGTCGGAGAACGGCGTCACCAAAGGCTGACCGAAAAAGTCAGCTTTGTGCACCCAGAACCGGTCGGCGAGGATATCCGCATCGGCAGCGATAACCAGGTTCGCCGGCCCGTCGGTGTTTGCCTTGTACGGCGGATAATACGACGGCTGGGTCTTGCCGGCCGGCAGGGCGGGGGGCCCGGTGAACGCCGATTTCAGTTCGCCGCGGACCCTGGCAGCGATGACCCGCGGCCCCCCTTCCGGTTTGAAGTTGGCAAGAATTTTCCCGGGGTCCGGCATCGCCAGCTGATCGCGCGGAATAAAGCCCGAGCGCGCGCTGGAGGTCAGCAGCGGGGTGAACTCGATCGTCGCATTGGGCGCTTTGGAGAGTGCGCCAGGCGAGGCGACAGTGATTTGCGTCAGATCGGCCGTCGCGGGATCGTCGTGGTTGATGCCATCGCGGATATTGAACCAGGCTACGTAATTGACCGCCTGCATGCGGTCCTCGCCGCCGCCGCGAACCAACCATGCCCCGGTCAGGTCGCCGATCACCTTGGTGCGGTCGTAAACGATCCCCCATGCATCGAACAATTTCTTCAGATCCGATGACGTATCGGTGGGCGGCATGCCGGTGGGGGAGGGGATTGCGGCGAGCGCCTCGCTCCACGGATCTACCATGACCATCAGTTTACCGCCACGCATGACGAACTGGTCGATGGCATAAAGCGTGGCATCTGACAGATGCTGCGCCTCGGCCACCAGCAGAACCTGGATGTCCTTATCGATCACCAAACTGTCAAGCGGCACCGGTTGCACCGTGTTGGTTTGCTGCAACAGCTGCGAGACCGCGTAAGGTTGTCCGTTCGGACCCTGTCCACCGCCCATCATCATCGCGCGCGGATCACCCTCGATCGGCAGCGAGGACATCACGCCAATTGTGGTGCGTTTCGGATTCGACAGTTCGTAAATCATTTTCGTCAGATCGAATTCCAGGAAGCCTTCGCGTTCGGCCTGGAAGAACGGGATGGTGCGCTCGTCATCCTCCAGGTTATTGCCGGCAAGGCCGAAATACACGTTGTTGCCGGCATTATCGACCGGCACGCCCTGTAGTCCGTAAGCGACCGCATGGTCCTCGGTGTCGCTGAACGGTTCGGGATCATACAGTTCGACCTTGACCTTGCCGTGTGAGGCGGACGCGTATTCCTCGAGCATCTCGCGGACATGATCGGCGTACGCGCCGTACGATGGGATCGTCGCACCGAGCCGGCGGGAGTAGAAGAACCGCAGCGTAATCGGCTCCTTCAATCCGTCCAGGATTTGCTTCGTACCTTGTGACAACGTGTAGATCTTGCCTTGTGTCAGATCGGCGCGGATATCGACGAACCGCGCGTCGGCAAACATGTTGATGCCGATCACGATCGCCGCGACAGCGATCACACCGATGACGGAAAATGCCAGACGCCGCATGGGATCAATCTGCCTTGCGCTGATCGACGAGCACCGTGGTCAGGAACAACCAGAACCCGATGAACGTCGTGAAAAATATCAGGTCCCGCAGCGACACGATGCCACGGGTGAAGTCCTGATAGCGGTCGACGATAGCGAAGCGCCGCGCGACATCTGCCATCACCGGCGTGTTTCGGCTAAGGAAGTCGGTGACCAGCGGATAGGATGCGGCGGCGAAGATAAAGCAGACCATCACGCCGAGCACGAAAGCGATCACCTGGTTGCGTGTCAGTGCCGACATCGCCGAGCCTACCGACAAATAAGCCCCCGCGATCAGCAAGGCGCCGAAATAGCCGGACCAGATCACCCCCATGTCCGGATTGCCAAGGTAACGAACCGTCAGCACGATCGGGAAGGTCAGCACCAGCGCGATGGCGCAAAAAGCCCAGGCGGCGAGGAATTTGCCGATAACGGCCTGAGTTTGGGTAAGCGGCAACGTTAATAGCAATTCGATGGTGCCAAGACGGCGTTCCTCAGCCCAGAGTCGCATGGTAATGGCGGGCACCAGCAGCAGAAACACCCACGGCAGGAAATTGAAGAACGGATTGAGATCGGCCTGGCCACGATCGAAGAAATTGCCGAGATTGAAGGTCAACGTGCCTTGCAGCACCAGGAAGATGACGATGAATACGGTGGCGACCGGCGTGGCGAAATAGGCCGCGAGTTCGCGGCCAGCGATGGTCAGAATGTTGCGCATGCTCAGGCTGCCGCCTCCAGGGTCAGTTGCCGGAACACATCGTCCAGCTTGCCGGACGGATGCATTTCGCACAGTGCCGATGGCGTGGCATCGACCACGACCCGTCCGGATGCGATCACGATGGCGCGGGTGCAGACGGCGTCGACCTCCTCCAGGATGTGGGTGGAGATGATGATCGCCTTTTCCGGCCGCATTTGCTTGATCAACTCGCGGACCTCGTGTTTCTGGTTGGGGTCGAGGCCATCGGTCGGCTCGTCCAGCACCAGCACCGGCGGATCGTGCAGCAGCGCCTGTGCCAGACCGACGCGTCGCTTGAAGCCTTTCGACAGTGTCTCGACCGGTTGTAGCCGGACGCTTTCCAGACGGGTCAGGCCGATCGCATAAACCACCCGATCCTGCAGTGCGGCGCCATGATAGCCTCGGATGCGCGCGCAGAAGCGCAGGAAGCCGGTGACGGACATTTCGCCATAGGTCGGCGCGCCCTCGGGCAGGAAGCCAAGCGCACGCCGTGCGGCCACGCCGTCGGTCTGCACGTCGTGGCCCAGGATACGGGCGACGCCCTCGGTCGGGATCATGAACCCGGCGAGCATGCGCATCGTAGTCGACTTGCCGGCGCCGTTCGGACCCAGGAAGCCCACGACCTCGCCTCGCCCGACGGTGAAGGACACGTTATCCACCGCCGTGAAGGCGCCGAAGCGCTTGGTCAGGCCCTCAATTTCGATCAGGGGGGCGATTTCGACCAGGGGGGCCCCGGTGTTGGCGTTGGGGCCAGGATCGGACACGTCGCGTTCTCCCGTCTTGGTTGTGGGGCGCGGCAATAGCGTATTCTGATTACGATGCAAGTACTGGGCTTGTACCGGCGATGCCTTGAACTGATCCTTGCGAAAGTTTCATGGCATTGACATCTGGGTCGCGGCCTTATCTTTTCAAAGACCTGGCGACTGGTTGGGCACCGGCCGTCTGTGCTATACCTCCGAGCATGAGTGCGGCCCAACGGAAATCGATGACAATGGACGAGTTCGTGGACTGGGAAAACCGGCAGGAGTTGCGGTACGAGTTTGACGGGTTTGCAGCTGTTGCGATGACCGGCGGAACCCAGGAGCATTCTCTGATCCAGGCCAACCTGATCGCTGCACTTCGCGTTCGACTTCGCGGGGGGCCGTGTCATGTCGTGGGGAGCGACCTGAAAATTTCTGCGGCCGGGAGTATCCGCTACCCCGACACTTTCGTGTATTGCACGACTTTGCCGCGCGGTTCGCTCGTTGTGACCGAACCTGTCGTGGTATTCGAGATATTGAGCCCAACCACCGCAGCGATCGACCGGATCGACAAGAATCGGGAATATCGCGACACGCCATCCATCCGGCGATATGTGATGGTGGAACAGGACCGCCAGGGGATCACTGTCTTCACCCGTTCGGATGATGATTGGGTAGGCCATCTGGTCGAGGGCGACGCCTTGCTCGCGATGCCGGAGATTGCTGTCGAACTGCCACTGTCGGAAATTTACGAGGGCGTCACCTTTCCGGACCCCGAGCCGGACGCAACCTGACCAGACGCTTGTCCCGAACGCCGGCCGGCCTCACACTGCCCCCTGCCACCTGCCCAAAGCGAGAGGAGACCATCCATGATCTACGAACTGCGAATCTACGAATGCGTCCCCGGCAAGCTGCCCGACCTGAACAAACGCTTCTCCACAATCACGCTGAATTTATGGGAAAAGCACGGGATCAAGCAAGCCGGCTTCTGGACCACCGTGATCGGCGAGTCGAGCCAGACACTGTATTACATGCTGGCCTGGGAATCGCTGGCTGAGCGGGAGAAGAAGTGGGCCGCGTTCGGCGCCGATCCGGAATGGCTGACCGCGCGGGCGAAGACCGAGGAAAACGGCCCGATCGTCGCCAATGTGAAGAATTTCATTCTCGCGCCGACGCCCTATTCTTCGGTGAAATAAAGCGAACGGCACGTCTTTGCTCGACCGAGGCCCGTCATTCCGCAATGGGTGACGGATCTCGGCCCGGCGACTGTGCAAAAGGGAACACCCATGGCACGGCTGATATTGACCGGTGACGTCAACCTGATGAACGTTACCGATGCGAGCACACCGTTTCGCCGCGTGGCGGCGGAATTCTGTGCTGCCGACATGGTGTTTTCCAATCTGGAATGTTGTCTCTACACTCCGCCCAAAGTCCATTCGTTCCACAATGAAGGCTTCTATGCCGACCCCGAAATTGCCGGGGCTGCGTTGCGCGAAGCCGCAATCGCTTCCGTTGGCATTGCCAACAACGTTAATTACGGCGATGCCGCGATACTGAACTCGATCGCAGCGTTGGATCGGGCCGGCATCGCCCATACCGGCGCCGGCGCAGACCGCGCAGCGGCGCGCGCTCCGATCATCGCCGAACGAAGCGGTATCCGCTATGGATTCCTGCAACGCAGTTCGGTTTACTGGCCGACAAATCATGAGGCCGGTGCGCATGATCCCGGTATCGCGGTCATTCGGGCGCACACCGCCTATCAGGTGCCGCTGCACAAAACCCGCCCGGAAATCCCACCCATGAACCGCCCCGGAATCCCACCAATCATCGTTACCTGGGCGGATCAAGACTCGTTACGAACATTTTGCGACGATATCGCAACATTACGGCCTCATGCCGATATCATCGTCGCTTCGTGCCATTGGGGACTGGGCAAGGACACCCTGTCCTATATGCGCGACATCGGCCGTGCTGCCATCGATGCCGGTGCTGACATCGTGATCGGCCATGGTCCGCACTACTCGCTTGCAGTTGAAGTGCACCGCGGCAAACCGATCTTCTACGGTCTTGGCAGTTTTTCGTTCCATACCGGTCATGGCGGACGAGCGCATGGCGACTGGGTCGGCATGATGGTGCGCGCCGATGTGGAGCGGGACGGCATTCGGGCCGCTCGGTTTCAGTTCGTGCGCCACAATATGGCAAACGAAACGGTGCTTTGCGCGCTGGCTGACGAACCGGCGGAATTCGCCGATATCGTCAGGCGCAGCGCCGAATATGGCACGCGGCTGGAGCCGGCGGGCGACGACGTGAACGTGGTGCTCGGCGACTGAGGTTCATTTCGGCATCGCTTTTTGTTTCCACAAAGCCCAGGGACGGTCGACCAGAGTATCGTTGGTCTTCATGGCGGCAGCGGCTTCCTTGTCGTTCAGAAACACCGGCTTGCCGATTGCCAAAGCCTGGATTTCCGTGCGTGCATTGACCTCGGTATAAATCGCCCGGAACACTACGTGCTTCAGCGATTGGGCGGCGGCGACTGAGCCGTGACCTCGCATCAACGCCACGGAATTCGGCCCAAGCGTCTTCGCGAGCGCTCGTCCGATCGCATTGTTCCTGACCAACATGTCGCTGTCCGGGCCGGCCACGGTGCGGATTTCGAACACCGGCGGGCCGTCGCCCAGAAAGCCTGCAATGTGGTTCATCGGCCGCAGCTTCACATTGGTATCCGCGAACGGCAGCACGGCGGGGGAGTGGCTGTGCACGATGGCCATGACATCCAGCCGAGCCCGGTAAATCTCACCGTGGATGAAACGTTCCAAGTACGGCGTGCGCCCGCGAGGGTCGATCGGGTTGCTGTCCAGATCGAATTCCATGATGTCGACAGCAGTCACCAGCGCGGGAGCCATACTGCGCGACAGTAAATACCTGCCAGGGTCTTTGTCGTGGCGGGCGGAGACATGGCCAAACCCATCCACCACACCCTGGTCGTAAAGGATGCGATTGGCGGCGACCAGATCGTCGATCAGGGCCGGATCGGGTGGCTCGGCCGCAAGAGCTCGTGGCAAAGTCATCGAGGCGGCGAGGGCGGACGCAAGCAAGCCCCGGCGGCCGAAATTCGCGATGCAGCCGCAGGGACAGCCGAACATGGCAAACGTTTCCTCGCTTTGTGTTCTGTCCATCTTGTGGGAACATCAGCCCAGAATGCAACGTCCCCTCACGGAGGGCGGCGCCCGAGGCCAGGAAAGCACAGGAGCCAGACAATGGAAGCGATCGACCTTCTTCTGACGCGGGAATCGGCGCTGAAACTCGACGCCCCGGCGCCGAGCGAGGCGGAACTCGACACCATGTTTCAAAGTGCCGTGCGCGCTCCGGACCATGGCCGGTTGCGGCCCTGGCGCTTCGTGGTGATCGAGGGCGACAAACGGGCCCGGCTCGGCGAACTGATGGCCGATGCCATGCGCAACCGCGATCCGGAAGTCAGCGCGGACATGCTGGACCGCGAACGGGCCAAGCCGATGCGGGCTCCGACCATCGTGGTTGCGGCAGCGCGGGTGCAAAAGGGCCACCGCATTCCGGAATTCGAGCAAATTGCTTCGGCCGCGGCGGCCACCCAGAACATCATGCTTGCCGCGCACGCTCTGGGTTACGGCGCCATGTGGAAAACCGGTGAGCCCGCCTATGACCCTAGCGTAAAGACGGCGCTTGGCCTGAATGCCGACGATGAGATCATGGGATTTCTGTATCTCGGCACCAATACCGGCGCCAGTTCGCCGGCACCGCGGCCGGCGGCCCGGGATCAGGTCACGGTCTGGGCTGGGTAATCCCGGAACTCACGCCGCGTCGTGAAAGATCACACCCAGGGTCTGACGATTGCCTGACCGGACCCGGCTGACGCCGTGGCGCATGGTCAGGCGGTACGGGCCTTTCGTTCCGCGCGCCGGACGGTGGTGCACCGGAAAGATCGCGGCGTCGCCAAGGGCCAAAGGCACGACCTCGGCACGGGATTGCGCGCGCGGGCGTTGCTCGACCAGCAGGAATTCGCCGCCGGTGAAGTCACGCCCAGGATCGCTGAGCAGAATGACAACCTGCAGCGGAAACACCATATCGCCGTAGAGATCCTGGTGCAGGCAGTTGAAGTCGCCTGGTCCGTAACGCAGCATCAACGGGGTTGGCCGGGTTTGGCCCGCTGCATGACATTGCTCGATGAATTCGCCTAAGGTCGGGGGAAACTCCCCCACCTGTCCCAAAGTCCGTCGCCAGGAATTGGCGAGTTCGGCCAGCGGCGGATATAACGCCTGCCGCAAATGTGCGACGGTGTCCGGCAAGGGATAGGCCAAATAGCGATATTCGCCTCTGCCATAAGCGTGCTGCTGCATGATGATGCGCTTGCGGAAACGGGCTTCCTCATCCCACGTCCGCGCCACCTCACAACACGCCGCTGCATTCAGCACATGCCGCACCGCATAGCCCCGGGCGTCGATCTCAGCGGCCAATTGCGTTGGGTTCAGATCAAGATCGGTCATGGCGAGAGTATGCCGCCTGGCAGCTTCCCGCGCATCCCGGTTCTTGCGCTCGCTCGGGCGGGGAGGGCGGCAGCGTCAGCGTTTGTGCCAGCCAGAGCATTGGGCGGCTCGTACGATTTAGTCACGCATCATCTGCTGATCGTCACGCCCGGTACCCCGGGATGTCGCCCGGCGCGTTGCGGCAGCACGCACAGGCACAAAATGATGAACGCTGCGATCGCGGCCGATGCGAGCGGGCGGCTCAGCGCCAGACCGCCCTGGTCCAGGGGCTTATCGAGAAAATCCCCGGCTGTGGCACCGAGTGGCCGTGTCAGGATAAAGCCAGCCCAGAATAGCAGCACGCGCGATACACGGGTCCAGACGTAGAGGCCGGTGATCACCGCCAACGCCGTGGTAAAGACGAGCGCGCCGCCCGCATAACCCAGACCGCTGGTATCGGCCATCCAATCGCCAAGCGCCGTGCCGAGCGTCTGCGAAAAGGTGATGGCGGCCCAATAGAACGCTTCCACTCTCGGCGTACTTACGGTGTTTACCGAAACCGTGCCCTCGGACCAGTACCAAAAGGCAAGCACCAAAGTGAGACAGCAGGCCAGCAGCAGCGATCCGCCGGTGTAGCCAATGCCGAGCGACCGGTCGGCAAAATCGGCCATGGTGGTGCCGAAGGTCGTGGAGGCGACGATCGTCGCCCAATAGAGTGATGCGTAAAATTTACTGGAGGAAATCTGCGCGATGACCAGCAGAATGAGCAAGCTGACGAACAGTGCGGTGCCGGCCAGGTAACCCCAGTTGAACGTCATCGTGACCGAGTCGCCTCCGGTCTCTCCCAGCGTTGTCGCGGCGATCTTCATGACCCAGAAGATCAAGGTGACTTCGGGGACCTTATTCAGAGCCCCTGCATTCAAGTTGACATTCATTGATTGCGGTTTTGCCTTTGTTCAATTGTTGCCAGCTCCGGTGCGCCGGCGATGCCGACGCGACAGCGTGGTGGCGAACCTGAAGAAGTCTATAACGCGATACGCAGTGTTGATTCCATCCCGGTTCGGGCAATGTCGTCAAATCCATACGCCGGTAATATCGGTGGACATCAATTCCGCTCGGCTGTGTTGCCACTGGTCACGGCAATGACCGCGAAATCACCAGATGTCACCTGTTATGCCGATCGGCATGATACTGCAGCCGGAGATGACGTACCAGCGGATTGCGTGCCGTCACCGGCAGCTCGGACTGACCTTCCGCCGCCAGTGGTGCCATGTGCCGGTGCCGCCACATCCGAGCGTTGAACCGCGTCGACGGATCGATATCCTGCAGTGCGCCTCGCACAAGATAATGTGAAAATGGATCGATCTCAGGCGGGATCGACGCCCCATAACGCGCAACATACCGGTTTACATCGAACAATGGGTTGGGACTGACCGCTCGCGCATGGCGATGCTGCAGATAGTGCGCCAACGCCGTTTGTTCCGGCGGCACCTGGTAGGTGAGTCGGTACCAGGCCGGATCGAACCATGGTACTGGGCGACGATTGGCTGGCTCGCCTTCCAGGATATAGTGCGTCAGCGGATTGATCTGCAGCCGCGCAACGGTCGGGTTGGTCTCGGCGTACCAATCCGGCTCGAACGCGGTACTGGGGTGCAGCCCGAAGCGCCAACCGATCCGGCAATAATGCAAGGCTGGATCGAGCTCGTCTTCGTATGGGCGGACCGGGTTGATCCGGTAGTACGTCGCGTCAATCAGTCCGGAGGGTTCAATTTGCGTCAAATCCGGCAACAGCTCGTGGTCTGGCATGATCATTTCTGTCAAATACCGGTCGAATGGATCGGCGCCCGCCATGTTATTGTCGGGCCGGGCCGGCAAATGCGGCACCAGATACAACGCTGCGCAAGGCAGAAACTGACCGGTGGCGCGCCTTTGCAGAAAATGTTCGAGCGGCGACTGCTCCGCCGGAATATCGTACACCTGACGATACCAGGCCGGGTTGAACCAGGGCGACGGAAAGCGGCCCTCCACTTCGCCATAGCGCAGGTAATGGGCCAGCGGTTCGATGCCGACCTGGCGGACATCGGGGTTGCGGACCAAGTACCAGTCACGATCGAACCAGCGGCCGGCGTTGGTCCAGGAGTCCGGGTCAGCCACCGCGGTATTAGTCGGCGGCGGCTTGCTGCCGCAGTTCACCGGCCAGAGCGGCGGTCAAGCGCGCCAATACCGGGTCCCACTCACCCGGCTTCGCCTGACGGAACAGCCGCGCGGTCGGGTACCAGGCGCTCTCCTCACGCTCCAACTGCCACCGCCAGTCGGCCGCCTTCGGCACCATGATCCAGACTGGTTTGGCCATCGCCCCGGCCAGATGGCCCATCGAGGTGTCGACCGTAATCACCAGGTCGAGGTTTTGCATCAGCGCCGCGGTCTCGCCGAAATCGCTCAGATCGGCCGAGAGATCGGTCATCCCGTTGAAAGCCTTCATTGTTTCCACATCAACGGCGGGTATTGGTTTCTGCAATGAGACGAAGACCGCCGGTCCGGCCTCGGTCAGCGGCAGCAGCCGGGACAGCCGCACGGAACGGCGGCGATCGTTGGGGTGGGTCGGCCGGCCGGTCCAGGCCAGACCAATGCGTTTCAGACCATGCGGCAGGGTGGCATCGAGGCGCTCGCGCCAGTGCGCAATCCGCTCGGGTTCGGCAAACAAATAAGGCACTTTGGCCGGGATCGTGTCGGGTGTGGTGCCGAAGATGTGCGGCAGGCTGGACAGCCGGCAATGCACCGCATGGCCCGGCACGTCGTTCCAGCGATGGCAATATTGTGCCACGCCGGGAATCTTCTGCAACAGCGGCCCCATTTCCTGGCTGCAGCCCAGTATGACGTCCTGCACGCGCTCGGCCGCCATGCCGATGTAGCGAGAGAACTGAATGGTGTCGCCATAACCCTGGTCGCCGACCAGCAACAATCGTCCGGTCGGGATCCGCATGCCGTTCCAATGCGCTGAGGTCATCGGCGGCATGGTGGCCTTGCCGGCCTCGGTCAGGTTGCGCCACTCGTATTCCGCCCAGCCCGGCTGGAAATCGCGTTGTGCCAGCAGGATCTGGGCCATTGCCAGGTGCCCGTCGGCGTGGTCGTGCTTTAGGCCGAGGGCGCGGAGCAGACAGGCGATGGCTCGCTCACGCTCGTCGACGTCGACAAAAACGAGGGACATGTTCACGAGGTGGTCGGCGTTGTTGGGATCGAGCCTGATCGATTCCTGACCGGCCTGGACGGCTTCCTCCATGCGGTAGGTATTGCGGCACATCGAACTCAAATGGGCGTACCAACTGGGTATCCCCGGTCGCAAGGATATCGCCTTGCGCATCAGTTCGACGCCGCGCTCGAGGTCGTTCTTCATCGCCATGACGATGCCAAGCAGAGCGAGCGCCGCCGGGTAGTCGGGGTTGGCGGCGAGCACATCCTCGCAAATCCCGCTCGCCTCGCTCAGCCGCTTTGCCTGCGCGGCCGACTGCGCGCGGGCAAGGGCCTGATCCGGGGTTTCTGCGGCGGGCTGGCCTGGGCTGGACTGAGCCGTGGCCGGTTGGCCAGGCGCTGTCTGACCGGCGGCAGCTTGCGGAGCCGGAGGCTGTCCCGGTGAGGATTGCCCGGACGTGGGTCGCCCCAGGGTTGCTTGCGCGGAGGTAGCCAGGGTTGCTTGCGCGGAGGCAGGTTGTTCGGGTGCGTTGCCCTGAGTCGAGGTCATGCTCATGGCTGGCAAAATGCCTGTGGCACCGGGTATCCGCAAGAAATATCGCTTTCAAGTACGGACAGCCCGCGACTTGCCCGTTGCGTCTCCCTGCTGATTGGGACTGCTACAGCGCCGGACCATAGCGTCCGCAGCAGGGTTCGTGGCGTGCCAACCATGTTCCGCCGAACCGTGGCGGTCTGGCTCCATCGCGCGCGTCGAGTTTCAGCAAGAAAGTCGTATTATCAAGGCTTTGGACGCGCTTCTAAGGCGCGCCGGGCGTCGAGCGGGGTCCGGGCAGGGCCCCCCACGACAGCCATCGCCTCAGACCGCCGTAATACGATTGATCTCTGCCAGTTCCTCTTCGGTCAACTGCCACGCCCCGGCTTTGACGTTTTGCGCGACCTGCTCCGGCCGGGTCGCGCCGGCGATCACGCTGGTCACCGGTGGGCTTGAAAGCAGCCAGGAGAAGGCGAGTTCCAGCATGGTCCTGCCGCGCGCCTCGACAAAATCGCCGAGTTGCTCCGCAATAGCCCAATTTCGATCGGTCAAGTAACGATCGGCGAGGCGTGGCGCGTTGGCAAGCCGTGTGCCGGACGGCAGCGGTGCGTTGCGGCGATACTTGCCGGTCAGCAGGCCGCTGGCCAACGGCGAAAAGGGCAGCATTCCCATCCCGGCGGCCCGCGCCGCCGGCATCAACTCCGCCTCCGGTTTGCGGAAGGTCAGCGAATACTCGTCCTGATGCGAAATGAACCGGTTCAGCCCGTGCATCTGCGCCGTCCAGTGGGCCTCGGTCAGCCGCCATGCCGGAAAGTTGGAGCAGCCGATATAGCGCACCTTGCCGTGCCGCACGAGGTCGTCCAGGGCGCGCAAGGTTTCCTCGATCGGGGTGCGCGGATCGAAACTGTGGATCTGATACAGGTCGATCCAGTCGGTCCGCAGGCGGCGCAAGCTGTCCTCGACGGCGGCCATGATGTAGCGGCGGGCGCCGCCCTGTTTTACTCCGACGTCATCCATCGGGTTGCCGAACTTGGTGGCCAGGACGATGTCTTTGCGGCGGTCGCCAAATACCTGACCCATCGCGATTTCGGCACCGCCGCGCTCGCCGTAGGTGTCGGCGGTGTCGAACAAAGTGATGCCGAGATCGATGGCTTTGTGGATGACGGTGCGGGTCGTCTCAAGGTCGATCCGGCCGCCGAAATTGTTGCAGCCGAGGCCGATGGTGGACACGAGCAGGCCGGACGAGCCCAGATTTCGGATTTCCATCGGCTTTGCTCCTGCGTTCGGCGGCACGGAAACATGTCAAAGGTGGGGGGCCTTGTCCATGACAGCGGGGGGCAGCTGACCTGGGGCTACGGAAGGCAAGCAGGAGACAACAAATTCTTCGACCCTCTCTGAGCACAGATGCCCCTGGATGTTCATCGGGATCCTGCTGGCGATGTCGCCATCAGACCGGCGGGGCGCGCAGACCGGAGGTTCCCGGGGAATTTGTACCAAGGTCTCAATCGGTCCTGCGCATGGCCCGAGCCGTCCGACGCGACAGCATTGGATTTGTGCAAATATCTGGCAAAAGGTCTGCCTTCTGGCAAATTTGGCCGTCGCCAACCATTTTCCGGTTCCGGCCTATCGCCACCAGGTCAAGGCCAAACGTGGGTGTGGCCATCGCGACGTTCCGCAACGAAGCCCAACGCTTCCCAGAAGCGGGTGGCGAGATCAGTCTCCGCATTGAGCACCAGGCGGTCGGTCAACAGCCGCGCCCGATCGACCAGCGCGAGCGCCAAACAACGTCCCACCCCAAGCCGGCGAAACACCGGACGTACATAGAAACGGCGCAGGCGCAGCGCCTGTGAGCACGTTGGGTCGACCGTCATGCCGCCAACTCCGGCCAGATCTCCGGTGACGAATGCCGCGAGCAATGCCTCACCTTTGGCCTCGAAGCGGTTGCTGCCGCTGGCCCAATCGGCGGCGAGCCGTTCCATGTTGGTATGCCCTTCGCTGCGCGCATCGCTGCGGAGCGCGTCGAAGCCGGTGGGCAATTCGGTCAGTACCGGCAACCGGACGACAGTCATGGCATGGTCCACCGCTGAGTGCGTTGGGGTCTGGCGTCGCAGTCATGCAGCTTGCCCATCGGCACGGCAGTCGGAACCTCCGGCCGGTAGCGCATACGAGCCACAACCGTCTCTGCGGTCAGTGTGATCGCGAAACGCCACGCGCGGCGAACTGCGACGGTAGCATGCGGGCCGCGATCTCGGCCACCAGTTTACGCGTCATCGCGTCACCAAATGCTTTAAAATCCCTGACTTCCATGACGAAGCTGCCCGGTCCGCCGGTCACATTGTCCTGGTAGTATTTCGGCAGGCCGCCGGGCGGCTGCACATGCGCGAAGGTCCACGACACCGGGTGCTCGTTGATAATGGCGAGTCCATTGATCGTGATGCCCGCTTTTACCGCGTCATCGCGCGCCTCCGATACCTCGCGTCCTGCGTTGTTGGTGCCGTCGCCGCAGACATCGATGGTCCGGCGCGAGGCGTTGAGGTTGTTCTCGGCCAGCATCCCAACGGCGTGATCGATACCGGCGCTGATCGCGGTGCGGCCCCAGTACGACCGTGGCGCAGCCGTCAGCTTGTCCGCGAACGCCTTGGCCGAGGCGGGGTCACGGATCACGTTCCAGTCCAGCACCGTTTTCACTTCGAACCCACTGGCGAACTCGACATAAGCGACGGCGATTGCCCCGAGCGGCCCATTCTTGATGGCAGTGAGCACCTGATGGCTGGTGAACGCTGCGGCATAGCCGTTCTTTTCCAGGGCGAATTCGCTATCGTCGATGCTGCGAGAGACGTCGGTCACCAGCACCAGCGCGAGATCGACATCGTCCGCCGCGCAGGCCGGCGCCACCAGAACCGAGGCGATCGACAGCAACAGGCCAATGACCAGCACGATCCAGCGCAACCGTGCCATGGCACACGTCTCCGGTTTGGCCGAAGCCATATTATCCCGGCAGTGCCGGGTGCCACGGCTCAGCCCTTTGGTTGATCGCGCAACTCACGCACCGCCGGGGTTCAGCCCAGTACGATCACGCGCCGCGAACGCGAGTGTTCGCCGTGGGCGGGGAGCTGTCCAGTAAAAAACGGTGACGCCTATTGGCTGGCCCAGATGATGCGGTGCATCCAGGTGATCTCGCGCAGATCGAAGCTGTAGTCGGGATGGGCCGGATTGAGACTTTTCAGTTCGATCCGGCGGGCTGACTGGCGCACCAGCTGTTTGGCCATGACCTCACCCTTGGAGGTGCGCACGACGACCCGGTCGGACCGGCGGATCGGGGAGGCCGGCGAGACGATGACCTGATCGCCGTCGCGATACACCGGTTCCATGGAATCGCCACTGATTTCCAGCGCATAGGCGTTAGGATCGGAGATTTCCGGCAGGCTGACCTCATCCCAGCCACCGCCCACCGGATAGCCGCCGTCATCGAAATACCCGGAGCCTCCAGCCTGTGCGAAGCCGATCAGCGGGACCCGTCGGTGCACCATCCGCTGCACCGCTCCTGGCGATAAAGCGCGGGTGCCGGTGACCAGTGCGGTGAACGATTCCAGGCTGGCTCCTGTAGCATTGAGGATTTTCGCCACGCTTTCGGTGCCGGGCCAACGCTCATGACCGTCCTGGGTCCGGCGTTTGGAGCGGTTGAATGTGGTAGGATCGAGGCCGGACTTTTTGGCCAGACCCGAAGCCGATAAGCCATTTTCTGCTGCCAGCGCGTCGATCGCACGCCAGATATCTTCATGTTTCATGACCATCATCCCAACCTGTGCCGTGCTGCCCGCCCGATTTTGCCGGCATCAGGAAAACACTTTTCAATCAAATCATTGTTATCCCGGCGTCAAGGTGCATTGTCCTAAGAATCGCGGCAAATTGAAACAGGAAAATTAACTTTTCTTGCTTGCTCCTGTATGCAACCTGTGGTTTAGCTTCCTTGTTCCGTCAGCTACCTCCTGTTGTGAGATTGCCATGCCCGGTCAGGATAGTCGCGTTCAGGTTCGCGTTGCCCGGAACATCGCATCGGCCGGCCGGCCGGACATTCCGGCGCGGCCCTTCCGGTCCGCCGAGGAAGCCTGGTTATGGACCATGGCGGCGCTGCAGGCGCGACGGGAGGGCGCCAGATACACGGCAAATCGCGGTCTGGTGAGCCGGCCATGTGAGCCTGACGATGTGATCCGCTGTCTGGATGCGTTGTATCGCCGCCATCGGATCGAGTTGGTTCACGCTCGTGTCCTGCGGGCCTGGGGAGAGCGTCAGATGCCGCCGAACCCTGCCTATGCCAGCGAGAGCTGCGACTTCCGGTTGTGGCGGGAGGCGCTTGAACGGCTCGACTGGCCGTTACGCGTCAAGGGTATCGTGGCCTGACCGGCGACTGCTTGCGGCGCTGATCAAGGGCGCATGCCGGTGCACATATCGCTGGTTGTGCTCGTGTACCGTCGGGATGGAATCGTTGGTGTTGTGGTCCCCTGGCATGCACCTGGATCCCGGATCAATCAGCTTCATGGCAAGGATCTGAGGCCTGGCCCTGGGAGCAAAAGACCTTGCCTCCACGACGTTCACGGGCGTCGAAATTCAGGGCTTACCGGACAGGCGATCGATCCTGGCCGCCGGAGCACGGGTCAGACGATGGTTTCCGCGACGCTGTGAGGAATCGGTTCCCGGCCAACCTGGGCCGCTCTTAGGTTGTCGCGAGGCGAGTGGGGTTCAGGCCCGCCAATGCCAGCGGCGAGCGGCGATGATCCGGGATGGGCGGGAAAATCTTCTGTTATAGGAAATATTATCATTGACAGGAATTATAGCCGAAGACTATATCGTCTCCCGTCAACGGGCGAGGTGTGTCCGCTGATTGTTCATCCCTCCTTATCCCAATCCATGAAGGCCGCGACCAGCAGTGGTGGCGGCCTTTTCTTTGCGAGGACCGTCACCATGGCCTTTACCATCCGCGATCTGTCTGTACTGGCGTATGCCAATGGCTTTACTTTGTGGCATTACAAGGCAGGGATTGAATCCCTCGCCGAAGTCGCATGCGACGATTACTACGCCGACGCCAGCGACATGATGGCGGCGGGCGACATGATCCTGATTTCCGGCGCCAAGGGCTGTCGGATGTTGTGTATTACGCACGCCGAGGCCGGCAGTGTCCGAACGGCGCCGGTCAGCTGACCGGCTAATCAACCAATTGCAGCACGAAGACGCACGCCGCCGGCAGCAGGGCAAGTGGCGGCAACGCGCACGATCCCAGGAATATATACCGATAATTCGCCGACCTCCTTCAGACAGCCGGAACTATCAGGAATTTCAACCTTGACGCGCCGGGTCCAGATGCGGATTCTGCACGGGAGAGCAGTAGTCCATCGTCATTTGAGTGGCCGATCATCGCGTGAGGCGCCCGTTATCGCGTTTTTCGGTCCGCAGGCAGCCGGTCGACCGTCGCACAGGCGACGGTTGCCTGGCGGAACCGCCCAGGCAACCGTCGCCGATGTTTGGGTCGGTCTCGACGCTGGTACACATTGGCTGCCACCACGCCATTTTGGCCCGCGTTAAGAGGAGTGCCGTAATTTGGCGAAAGCCATCGACCGCCTGATTGAGTTGGACGAACAAGAGTCCATGAAGCAAATCGAACGGACAGCCCATCTGTCATTGACCGAAGCGGTGATCGAGGCATTACCCGACGCCCTGATCGTCGTCGATGCCACCGGCAAAATCGCGCTGTTCAACGAAAGGGCCGAATTCATGTTTGGCTACCCCCGATCCGAAATGATCGGCCAACCGGTGGAAAACCTGATGCCGGAACGCGCGAGACCAGGTCACACTCATGACCGCGAGGTCTACAACCGGTACGACATCAGTCAGCGGGCGCTAACCATGGGAATTGGCGCCAACCTCATTGGCATTCGCAAAGATGGGCACGAATTTCCGGTCGATATCACGCTGGCGCGGATGGTGGTGCCAACGGGTATCTATAATCTCGCGTTGATCCGGTTTTCGCGGAAGATCGTCGACCTCGAGGCAGCGGCGCGGAGCGTCCAGCAACCGTCACCAGATATGAACCGGGACCTCGAAGAAGCCGATGCGGGACGCTGACGAGTTCTCGAGTTGGATCGAGTCCCGCCGGCTGATTATTTCGCAACTGGCGACGATGGAAGCGGCCATCCGCGACCTTGGTTCCAAAATCGACAAGTTCAACGACTCAGCGCGCGAGAAGGCGATCGAGGTGGCCAAGGAGGCCCAGTCGGGCATTTCGGAACTCAATTTGCGGGTCGCGATGTTGGAATTGCGGGCGAAGTTGTGGGGAGGGGTCATTGGACTGGCCGCGGGAGGCGTGGGAACCGTTGTCGTCCAACTGATCATGCGCGCGTTGCAGCGATGAGGTTCCGGTGCGTGAAAATTATGATTAAATCACCGGAACAAGATCTCGCCCACAGTCACACCGTGTTGCGTAGCGCAATACCATGACCGACTGGTTCGGCGCCGACGCTTATATTCCGCACGGCTTCTGCATGGCATGGGAACCCGATCTCGTAGCGGCGGTCCTGCTTTCGAACGGCCTGATCGCGCTCGCTTATATGTTCATTGCCGGCGGCCTGGTCCTCAAGGCGATCGAGCCCGCGCCGGTGATACCATCCTGGTTGTACTGGGGCTTTGCAGGATTCATTTTCTGTTGCGGTATCTCGCATGTGTTGGACGATGTGACGCTTTGGTTCCCGGTTTACCGATTGCAGGCACTCGTGCTCGCCATCACCGCACTGGTGTCGCTGTTTACGGCGATGCTGCCGTTATCGGTCTGGATCGCGCGCGAGGTCGGCAGGCGGCAATAACCGCCGCCATATCCGGCCCCCAGACCAGGTGGCGACTCCTGGGCCGTTGGCCCATAAGCCCGCATCATGTTTGCCTCTGCCCTGCTACCGTTATTGCGCCGGATCGACCCCGAGCGCGCCCATGGCATCGCGTTGCGCGCGCTCCGGCTTGGTCTCGGCGGACGATCCCTCGCGCCGGACGATCCCGCGCTGGCGATCACCGTCCTCGGGCGTCGCTTTGCCAATCCGATCGGCCTCGCGGCCGGCTTCGACAAAGGTGCCGTTGCGGCAAAGGCGCTGATGCGGCTTGGCTTTGGTTTTGTCGAGACCGGTACGGTGACACCGCTGCCGCAGCCGGGCAATCCGCAGCCGCGCTTGTTTCGCCTGGAACCGGACCGGGCCGTCATCAACCGTCTCGGCTTCAACAACGCCGGTCTCGGCGCCTATCTCCGGCAACTCGCACTCCTGTCCGATCGTGGAGTGCCGCTTGGCGCCAATGTCGGCATCAACAAGGAGGGCGCCGACCCGGTGCGTGACTATCCGGCCTTGATCGCCGCTGTTGCCCCTTATGCCGACTACGCCGTTATCAACATTTCTTCTCCCAACACGCCGGGCCTACGCGACCTGCAAACCGAGGCCAACCTGCGCGCCATCCTGTCTGCCGTGGCACAGGTCGCCAACCGCCCGGCGATACTGGTGAAAATTGCGCCCGACCTGGCCCGCGACGGCCTTGCCGCCGTGGTCGAGACCTGCGTGGCTCACGGCATCCAAGGGTTGATCGTCGGCAACACGACGATCAGCCGCCCATACGGTCTGCGGTCCCCGCACGCCAGCGAAGCCGGCGGCCTGTCCGGTGCGCCGCTGTTCGCATTATCCACAACGGTGCTGGCGCGGGCTTGCTTGCTCGCCCGCGGGCGGCTGACGCTGGTTGGAACCGGCGGCGTGTTTTCGGGTGAAGATGTGCTGACCAAGATCCGCGCCGGTGCCTCGCTGGTGCAACTTTACACGGGTTTCGCGTATGAGGGGCCGGCGATGATCCCGCGGCTGAAGGCTGAGCTGGCGGTCGCGCTGAAAGCTGCTGGTTTCGCCCGGATCGAAGACGCGGTAGGCACCGCAGCGCAAGATCTCTCGGAACGATGACAAATGCGCTTTTTGACCGGCTTCGCCTCGCTTGCTGCTGACTACGACGGCTTCGTGCTCGACCTTTGGGGTGTCATCCATGACGGCGTGAACGCGTTTCCGCACGCCGTCGATTGCCTGGCGCATCTGCGCGACGCGGGCAAGAAGACCCTGCTGTTGTCGAACGTGCCGCGGCCAAATGAGGCAGTGCGGACCATGATGCGCCGGATGGGGATCGAGGATGCGCTCTACACCGACATCTTAACCAGTGGCGAGGCTGTGCGTCGTGCCTTGCAATCTCCGCCGGACACCTGGTGGGCCACTCTCGGCCAACGCGTCTACCACCTGGGTCCGGAGCGCGATAAGCCGGTGCTGGACGGGTTGCCCCTGATCACCGTCGAGACCCCCGCGGAAGCCGATTTCGTGCTGAACACCGGCCCGGACGATCATCGCAACCCCAGCGATATGAATGAGTTCGAGCCCACTCTTCAGGACTGCGCGAAGCACAATTTGCCGATGATCTGCGGCAACCCCGACCTGGTGGTGATTCGCGGCGGAGTGCGGGTGTTGTGCGCCGGGTCGCTGGCGGTGCGCTACCAGGAGCTTGGCGGCGACGTGCGGTCGATCGGCAAGCCCGACCCGGCGATCTACCAACCGGTGCTGGCCCAACTGGACATGCCGAAGGAACGGGTGCTGGCGGTCGGCGATTCGCTGCGGACCGATATTGCGGGTGCGGCCTCGGTAGGCCTGGCGACCTGTTGGGTGTTGGACGGGCTGCACGGCGAAGCGTTGCGCGGCGCAGACGGGTCATATGATCCGAGCGAAGTCGCTGCTGAAGCGCGCCAGGCGGGACTGGCTCCGGTTGCGGCGATGGCGCGGTTCGCCTGGTAGGCGGCGGCCTACGCCCCTTTGCCGCTCAGGAACCGTGCAAACGCGGCCAAGGTCGTGTCGGACACGTGGTGCTCGATTCCCTCGGCGTCCAGTTCAGCCGATTCGGCCGGGACGCCGACCGCCAACAGCAGGTCCACCACCACGCGATGCCGGGAGCGCACCCGGTCGGCCAGAGTTTCTCCCGGTTCGGTCAGGAACACGCCGCGATAGGGTTTGGCGACCGCCAGGCCTTCGCGTTTCAATCGGCCGATCGTCTTGATCACTGTGGCGTGCGACACGCCAAGGCGGCGGGCAATGTCTGTCGGCCGCGCCTCACCATTCAGCGCCAGCAGGTCGGAAATGAGTTCCACATAATCCTCCAGCAACGCCCCGGACTGCGCCGAGCGCGCCTTACCGAAGCGGATCGCCTGATCCGGCTCGTCCGGCATCATCCTGGGTGTTGGCTCTGCCATCCCGTGCGATCGGACCTTGCTGGCCTGCTCCGGCGTTGGGCCGGGTCTGGATCATACCCCGGCTAGTTGTGCCAACAACACCATGTTGAGCCCGAGCACAACCACCGTTCCGATCAGCGCGGCCACCCGGGTCATTCTGCCTGGTGAAAATGCCCCCATCAGATCGCCTCGGGATACAAAAATCAGCAGCGCGATCATCGGCACCGGCAGGAAAAGGCTCAGTACCACCTGACTGACGACCAGAGCCTGGGTGGGATCGACCCCGATCGCCACCACCACAAAAGCCGGCGCCATGGTCAGCAAGCGCCGCAACCACAGCGGCGTCCGGAAGCCGACGAAATCGGCCATGATGGTCTGGCCAGCCATGGTGCCGACGACCGAACTCGACACGCCCGAGGCGAGCAGGGAGGTCATGAACACCAGTGCAGCGAACCCTCCCATCAACGGCAATAAAATGTGATAGGCGGTCTCGATCTCGGCCACTTCGGGATGGCCCAGGTGAAACATCGAGGCGGCCATGGCGACCATCGCCAGGTTGACGAGACCGGCGAAGCTCAAGGCAATCAGCACCTCGATGTTGGAATGGCGGAGCACCTTGGCCTGTTCAGCACGCGTACGAGTCGGTGTACGGCCGGGCATCAGCGCTGAATGCAAGTAAATCGCATGCGGCATGACGGTTGCGCCGACGATGCCGACCGCCAGCGTCAATGCACCCGAATCGCGGATTTCCGGCACCACCGCATGCCAGGCGAACAAGCGCCAGTCGGGTGGCGCGATCACCAGTTCGATGAGGTAGCAAAAGCCGATCAGGCCGACGAAGCCGGCGATGATCAATTCAATCGGGCGGAAGCCACGGGACTGCAAGGTCAGCAATCCCCAGGTCAGGACCAATGTCAGCCCAAGGCTGGTCAGCAGCGTCAGGCCAAGCAGCAAGCTGAGCCCGATTGCGGCGCCCACCGTCTCGGCAAGGTCGGTCGCCATGGCGGCGATTTCGCTGCCGACCCACATGGCGAGCGAAACAGGTCGGGGGAAGTGAGCCCGGCACAACGCGGCGAGGCTCTGCCCGGTGACGATGCCCACCTGGGCCGACAGCGCCTGGAACAGCATGGCGATCAGATTCGCCAGCGTCACGACCCAAAGCAGGCCGTAGCCATAGCGTGCGCCGGCCTGGATGTTGGTCGCAAAATTGCCCGGGTCAACGTAGGCGACGGAGGCAATCACCGCAGGCCCGACGAAGGGCAGGAAGCCCCGCAGGCCGCGGCGCTGACCGGTCAGGCTCTCCTGGCCTGCCCGCATGGCGCGGCCGGTCAGTCCACCGGGGAAGGCGATCTCGGGGCTGCCGGGCTGCTGGACGACGGCGTCGCTCATGCGGGAGTTTTGTCCATCCAGGTTGAAGTTTCGTGCGTTGCCGTGGCCCTGGCCACGTTTTACACCTCTGGCGACAGAATGTAGCCAAGGGTACACTCTGTCGCAAGGGGTTCAAAGCGATTTTCCCTGGTGGTCCAACGTTTGGCACTGGAACGACCGCAACATCGCTGCGGTCGGGCCGGGACATGATGTTGAGGTGACAGGCCGCTATGGAAGCTGACCAGCTCCTGGCCGGCGCCACAGATGCCATTCTTATTGGGCGACTGTCCGAACTACCGGTGGACCGGCCGCAAGGTGGCAGTACCCACACGTTGCGGCACTCGTCCGGGGAAACGCCTGGGTCGCCTTGAGGGTTGGTGCTGACAACCGGAGGTCCCACCTGAAGCGTCAACGCTCACATCAAGGCCGCCCCGTGCGGAACGATTTCACGGCCGCTCCACCGCCGTTCGGTTCACGCCCAGTGTCTGGCCGAGACTGTCGCGCAGCCACCCCGACGGCATCGCCCGGAAAAATCCGTTCCGCAACTCGGCAAGCCGCGCCTGGCTCATGCCGATCATCTCCGGCGTGAAAAATTCTGCGCCATCGGTGAACATCAAATACGCCTGGGCCTCGTTTTCCATCACCTCCTCAAGGTCCTGATCGTACCCCTCGGAGTGGAGGAAACGGCGGATGCGGTCGCGCTCGGTGGCTGTCAGCGTCTGCGTCCAGAACCGATGCACGAACGCCACGTAGGTCGGATTGGTAAAGTACTCGCCGTGCGACAACTCGTGATGCAGGATCGTGGCGCGCCCCGCCCGTGTAACGTGCTCATTGGCGCCAACCTGCGGGATCGAAATCAACGCCGCCCGGGCGTTCGGCTCGAACCAACCCGCCTGGCGGATCAACCGGCCCATCCGATCCTCTTCGCTGACAAGGCGGATGTTATCGCGATCGGCGAGGGCGAAGAACCGGATCACCGACCTGGCATCATAATCGTGGCCGTAATAGAACGTTTCGACCGTATCGCCACTGGCCCGGATGGCGGCAGCGATTTCGAAGCTGGTCAGGACCCGGTCATGCGGCAGGCCGGATTTCTCGACCAGCGCGGCGACCCGATTCAACATCCGGCCTTGCTCGAGCAGCGACGCAAAGTCGAGCACCAGGATTTTTGGGTTCGGTGCGAAGCGGAACACCGTTGGGTCGCTCGCGCCTGGCTCAGGGACGTGGTCCAGGATCTGCTGCTCGGTGGCGGTTTCGATAGTGAACTCTGCGTGGCCCGGAGGCGCTTTGGACGGTCCCTGCAAGTCCCGCGCGGCAGAAGGCACCACGCCTGCTGCCGCGGCCGATGCAGCAACCTGCGGCGCAGCGGCATCCGGCCCTGATGGGATCCGGACTGCTTGTGGCGTCGCCGCCGGGGCGCTCGCTGGCACAGGCGTCCGGGACGATGGCGGCGGTGTTGCCCGCCAAAGCGACCAGCTTCCAACGCCGGCCAGCACCACAACCAAAACGGAGGCCACGACCGCCCAGACGGTGACCCAAGGCAGCTTGACCGGCACCGGCACCGGCGCGGCCGCGCCTTTCGGCGAACCAGCAGGGCGCGGCGGCCCGGCACCCGGAGAATTCGGCCTGGTCAGCCTGATCGTGGCATCGTCGTCGATCGGTTGCGGCATCCCGGCATGGCCATGAACTGGATCTGAGCGTGATCGCCTGAGACTGATAGACCAAAAGCGTGCAGGACGCTCTCATACAACGACGCTTCAGTATGGGCAAAGACGCTTCAGTAAAGGATTGGCCAGACCCGCAGCAATTCAGCTCTGCAGCCCGGTTGCCAACGAGCCTGGGCCTCCATACTTCCGGCAGGTTGGCGCGGGCCGCCAATGCTGCATGACACTGACCACGCCGCGGGTGGCGGGCATCTCGCGGGGCAGTGTGCGGTTTCGGCCACGTCTCCGCGCCACGCCGTCAGGCGCCGAGATTGATAACCTGAACTCGCCGATTTCGTGCTTCCGGCGTCTGCGGCGGCGTTTCCACCAACGGATCTTCCTGGCCCTTGCCAACCGACTCCAGCCGCGAGGGCGCCACGTTGTATTGGCTCGTCAGATAGGACACGACCGCCTCAGCCCGCTGCTGTGACAGCAAGAGGTTGGCTTCCTTCGAGCCGACGTTGTCGGTATGCCCCTCAATCCGGAAGCGGAAATTCGCCAGCTCGCTTGAGGCAAGCGCCTTGCCCAGATTGTCGAGGGAAGCGCGGGCCGCTGGCGTCAGATCGGCGGAACCAGTGGGGAAATTGACCGTCAGGTTGATCGACGGATCGCCGGCATCATCTCGGACCTGTGGCGCTGAGTGTGTCGCCGACGCACCGGAAGCCGTTGCCGACACCGGGTGAGCCGGCGATGGCGCCTGCGGAGCGGCGCTGCCGCCCAGTTTGATCCCGCGTGTCGAGCCAGGGACCAAATTGCCGGTCGGCCGAAGCGCGTTGATAATCGAATCGGCGGACTGCTGCGCGCTTGCGACACCTCCGCCGGTGGAAAGGGCAATTATGGCCGCCGGAATGGCGGCGAGGGGCTTCAGAAACCGGCGCATGGAAGATGCTCCTTGGGCGAAGCGAAAGGACGCTCCCTGACGCGCTTAATAAGCCAGTGCAGTGGCTTGAGCAAATGATCCTGCTCGCCAATCCAGGTTGCGACCAAAATCATCTTGCCGCACCCGCGTCCCCGTGGAGCCGCTTGGATGCGTAAAGGGGCCCGCCAGCGCAGGTTTCACTCAGAACACCCCAGCGTCTTTCAAGACCGGCAGGAATCGGTTCAGACACGCCTCGACCGAGGTCCGCGTGTCCGTCTGCTGCTCCGGCGTGGTGTTCATCGCCCGCATCAGGCCATCCAGGTCGGTAATTCCGGCGCGGACGAATTCCACCAGAGCCAAGGCAAGCAAAGGCGTAATTACCGGATATCCGGTAGGCTTGCAGGCGGCGGCAACCGGTCGATCTGGCGCCTCCCTGCCCATCATCCGCCGCGCGGTGACAGCATTGAACCGCATCGCCTCCACGCCCGGCGCGGACGTCGGCCGAGCGGCAGGTCCGGCCATGTCGGCTGCGATCAGGATGCTGATCAGCTCCGCCGGATTGTCACGCCGTCCCACCAACTCGGGCAATTGCAGCAAATCGCCCACCCGCCCGGGCCGAGCGCTCAGGGCCTTGACGATAGGAAGATAGAACTCTCTGTTGAGTTCGGCGCGTCCCGCCGGCATGGCGATGGCGTCGGGTAAATCCTCCGCCGGTTTCATCAGCGTGAGATGGACGTCCATCAAGGCCGTTGCCCGCTCGCTCAAATTGATCCGCCGGGCGCCGCGGACGAACACGTCGTGGCGGAGCCCGCGCGGGACGCACATGTCCTTGATCAATTCCTGCATCAGCGGATCGCTGTAACGGTTGAAAATCTCCCGTTGCTCTTCGGTCAACATCAATTCGGGGAAATTATCCGTCAGGGTGCTGGTCGCGATCCATTCCAGCTTCGCGTCGCTCAGCGCCGCCGCGACGTCCATGCCGAAGCACGGCGCCCAATGCGTGTTCATGAATTCGTGCGCGAGATAATGGGCGCTGGAACGCTCGAGCGAGGCCACCAGGTCGGCTATGGCCGCTCCAGTGGTGAAATGTGCTCCGGCGCCAATCAGGTCCTGCACGACGCGGAGTCCGGCCCGTGCCCGGGTGTCGCTGCGGCCTGGCACGAGCCGGCCGGCCTCCCGGATTATGCGCGCGAGGCCAATCCGGTCCTGCCATCCCGGCAAGGTATTATAGCTCACATGCACCAGGCCGCCGGGCCGGACCTTCTGGCCGAGCAGTCGAACGATCCCGTTTTGTGCAGCCGGTGGCACCCAGCTCCAGACGCCATGCAAAGTGACGAAATCCATCTCCGGCAGCGTGTGCAGAGCAGGGTGATCTTCCCAACGTGACAGGTCCGCCTCGAGGAACGTGATGTTGGTCAGACCCGCTTCGGCAGCCCACTCGCGGGCGGTGGCGATGTGAGCCGGATTGAAATCCACCGCGGTGACCGTCCAACTCGGATTACTCGCCGCCTGGGCCATTGCACCATAACCGAGGCCACAGCCCAGTTCGAGCAACTGGACCGGGTCGTCGCCGGCCGGGATTGTGGCTGATGCACCGCCAATGATTGACGCAAGGGCGATCATCGCCGGCGATTGCTGGCGATACCAGCCGAGCGTGTAATTGACATCGGTAACGTAACCGCCGCCCCAACCACTCATGCCGCGCGTTCCTTGGTCGCGAGGCCCGGCACTGTGGCAGGCTGTTGCGCCTCGATGATTTCGGCCTCGAATACCGACTCGGCTGCATCGGTGGTGCGGCGCCGTCCACCGGAAACCGGCTCAAGCCAGGTGTTCCACCCAAGTCTGGGCTTGGGATCGGCGGTCGCATCCAGTCGCAGTGGCGGCACGCTGCCGGCCGCCAAAACCGGGTTGATGGCGAATCCGATCTCGAACCCGACATAGGTGCGGACCAGCGACACCAGACGTTGCAACGCCAGCCGATCCGGCAACAACCGCTCGAACCCGGCGCGGTCGAGGGGGCCGATGCGGAGTATGATCCGGGCCTGCGGGTCCCAGGCGCGCACCCCGGCCGCCGCATTCAGACTCAGCTGGCTGAATTGGCCATAGGCGCCGATCCGGCTGCGCTGGTCCGGCGGCAAACTGAGCCAGGCGCCGGCGAACTCGATCACTTCGACACGCATGCCGAGCCAGTCGGACACCATCGCGCCCAACCGTTCCGCCGAGCGCGGCCGCTGCGCGAACAGACCGGCGTAGTGCAGCAGCGGCCCAGTCGAAATCAGCATCCGATCGGTGAGATGGGCTGTGCCATGCCCGGTCAGCGCCAACAAGGTTTTCGAAATTGGATCCTGAGCCGGTGGGGTGCGCAATGCGGCTGTCTCGGCAGCGCGTGCGGGCCGGTATTTCGCTCCGGCATGGGCGAAAAACGCCACGAATCGATGGCTCAGCGTATCGAGGAAAGCGTGCAGCGACGATGATCGGTTGCGTAGCGCCTGCACCACGGCATCCGTGTAATGCCTCGGCAAGACGCCGGAGGGGCCGGTCAGCCCGATCATTCCCACCGTCACATCCGGTTTGCCAGAGGGAGGGGTATTACCGCGAAACTCCACCACATCGGCCGGCGGGTAGGTCAGGCCGGGCGGGCTGCGGAAATGGGCGACTTCGGCCGGGTCCTCGACGTGCCGTGCCAGGGTCAGTACGCGCACGGCAGCGTCGAAGCCAAACCGGCGCGGCGTTTGCGCCAGCGCGTCCAGCGGTGAACGCGCCTTCATGCCAGCACGCGGGTCCCGCTGCGCGCGGGCCAGGCGCCGGCATTGCCGGGCCGGCCACGCAATACCGCTCGGGTCCGGGTAAAACTGTTGATCGTCGCATGCAGCGCAAGAAAGCGCTCCAACACGCTGGCCAGCAGGAACAACCCGCCGACCTGCCAGGCCCGCGGATCGAATTCCAACGTCACGTCCAGGCCGCGGCAGAACGCGCCCATGCGGCCCGGCGCTCGCGCGGTGCCGGGTTTCGAAGTAACGCTCATCAGCGCCTCGATCGCCGTCGTGGTCTCCGGCGTATCGCGGAACGCGTAAAGCCGAAGCACTTCCTTAAGCGCGTCAGCGCCGCTCCGGCCACCGGTGACCGACAAATGACTGAGCGACAGATGGGAAATCAGCCGCCAGAATCCGCCTTCCCGCAGCGGCGGGCGCAGCGTTGTGGTAGGCGGCGTGACTGGAGTGATTGCCACGACCGAAGCGGCACCCTTGACCAGCCGCAAGGTTGGCCTTCCGCCGCCATAGGGCAGGTCGGTTGGCAAATCGCGATTGAGGCAAAGCGCATCGACCGACAGTGTGGCATCACCCGGGACGGTCGGGTCGAAGCCGGGGTCGTGTGGCGTGAGAAACACCTCGGTGCCGGGCACCCCTGGAGCGGCGGTGCGCCTTGTCGGGTGATAGAAACCGCCGGGCGCGTCTGGATCGGGGTCGGACTCCGTCAGGCGGTGAAACGGCCGCCACGGCCGCGTGGACCCGTCCGGCCTGGTCTCCCGGACCCGCTCGATACTCCAGACTTCTGCGAAATTCGGCCGCCTTGCGTCGGGCACGATCCGATACTCGGTCTGCATGTGGGTAACCGCGATCGGTTCGCAGCGACGGCTGAACAGGTTGATGATCGGCACGCAACCCAGCGCCATGGAAGGCTGGCCGACGGTGCGTTCCAGTTCGCTCACCGCGCGGTCGAGATAGATGAAAATCTCCAGCCGGTTGCCGGCGGCGATCATGGTCTTGCGGTCGATGTTGGCGATGTCGATGAACAGGAACTTTTCCGGAAACGCGAAATATTCGGTCAGCAGACGGAAGCCGGCGAAGCCGCGCGCCGACCACGGCAACAGGGCTTCGTCGTCGCCGAACCCGGCCGGTTGGACGGAGGAAGCGGGCACGATGACCGGGTTGGCGTCGGTGGCCGAATCTGCGAATGCCACCGACACCACGTGGCCGCCAAGCAGTTCGTACAACGGCAGCGTCTGGTTCGAGGGCCCTTGCAGAAAGAAGCGCAGCCGATCGACTTCCAGTTGGCCGAAGGTCATCTCCGGCACTGCGCATTTCAACGTGATCCGCAAGGCGGCGACCGCACCGCTGGCGGCCGGATTGGCCGGTGCGACGATGGGCAGACCGGTGAGGCGGATGTTCTCAACTTCGATCGGCCACAAAGTCACCGGCGCCGTGGTGCGGTAGCGCAGTGCCTCGCCGCGCACCGGTTCGGTGTCGAATTCGGTGCCGACCGGTCGTGTGTCCGGCAATTGCAGATCCGGTGAGCAGTCCAGTCGCGCCACCATGCAGGACGGCACTGGTGCCAAATAATGCGGATACAACAGACCGAGCAGAGCATCGGTCAGCTCGGGGAACTCGTCGTCCAGCCGGTGATGCACGCGGGCGGCGAGAAACGCCACGCCGTCGAGCAGCCGGGCGACGTGCGGGTCGTCGACCCCGCCGGGAGAAAGCCGCAACCGGCCGGCGATTTTCGGATAGGCCTCAGCGAACTCGGTCGCGAGGCGGTGGATCGCGGTCAGCTCGCGATCGTAATAGGGAAGTAATGTGTCAGACATTTGGCGCGCTTCCCGATCGGGTTACAAACCGCGGGTCATTGCGAGCGTAGCGAAGCAATCTCCATCCATTGATTCTGGTAGATTGCTTCGCTACGCCCGCAATGACGTGTGCCACGGTCGCAATAACGTGTGCTACGGTCGCAATAACGTGTGCTACGGTCGCAATAACGTGTGCTACGGTCGCAATGACGTGTGCTACGGTCGCAATGAGTGCCTTGCGGGCACTGACAGGTGCGGCACTTCCGCTCGATCCGATCGGAAACTGCTCTGAAGGTATCGGGCCAACCATCAGTACGCCTCGTTATCGCGGATCCGTACGTTATCGTTCACGGTGTCGACGATCGTGTCGAAGGTGACCTGTTCGGGCGCCGGTTCGGCGTGCAGCACGGCCTCAATCCGTAATCGTAAGGATGCGTCCAGCCGCTGCTCGTTGTCCGTCAGATGCACCCGCACCGACAGAAAGCGTGGTTCGAAACGGCGGATCGTCGCCTCGATTTCCAGCCGCAGCCGGTCGCGCTCGCCTTGATTGTTGAATACGCCGGCGGCGAAATCGGGGATGCCGTAGCCGATCGGCGAACCCGCCAGTTCGCTCAGTTCGCGCGGCGGCGATTTCCAGCGGCGGCGGGCGTTCAGCAGTGCTTCCAGTTCCCGGCGTACCGATTGTCGCAAATGTTGCATCGCCTCGGTTGCCGCCATCGGCGGGTCGCGCTCGCGATCCGGAGCGTCGTCAATCAGCCGGTCCAGCAGCGGCAACTGGACGCGGACCGGATTGGTCTGACCGGCCGGGCCTCCTCTGCCACTCACGCGCCAAACCGCAACACGCCAAGGTCCATCACTGCGATGTCGTCCTCGCCGCACAACAGGACGCGTTGGCCGATGCCGCGGACCGGCCCCTTGTCCGGATCCGTCCAGTCGGTTTCGCGGCCGAGTTTCAGCAATTCTGACGTCGGATCGCCGCCCGCATAAATCACAGGCATATAGACATCGCCGTCCGGCCCTTCTGCGACCGACATCGACACCCGGCGCCAGATCAGATCGCGTGGTCGTTTCGGCGGATGAAACTCGGCGCTGAGCACGCGTTCGGTTGGGATCCAGAAATATTTGCCGGTCGTGGTCAGCACCTCGAAATTGCCGGCCAGCAGGTCGTCGGCATCACGCAGATCGTCGAACGCTTTGTCGTTGTGGAAACCGGGCGTGCGCGGCCGTGCTGCCTCGGCGGCGGCGGCGTTCTTTGTTGCTTCCTCTGGGTCATTGGCACGCAGCGCGACCAATGCCGCAAGCTGCAGCCGCTGTACTTCGGTCGGATCGGACAGCAGTTCCGGCACCCGGCCATCGCGAAACAATTGCCGCCGTGCCATATCGGCGCGGATCAACTGGCGAAACTCCGCCACCACCATCGCGGTTGACGGATCGATCGTCGAGGCAGCGTCAAGCAGCACATCCGCGCGTTCCAGATTGCCGGTAAACACCAGAATCTCCGCCAGCAGGATCCGCGCGTTGAGATCGGTAGGCGCTTTGCGCACGGCGTTCTGCGCTGCGGTGAGGGCATCGGACAATTTGCCGGACTTCAACAGATCGCCCGCGGTCTGGCTGGTTCCCACTGTTTTGTCACTCATGAGTGCTCCTCGCGGGTCATCGCCCGCCCAGATCGGTTACGAGTTGGAACGACGCCGCGACGTCATCGATCTGATAGTGCGGTTGCAGAAACACCGTGCATCCGAAACTGCCGGGTTTGGCCGGCAGTTCGTGCACGGTGACCTTGCCGGCGATCAGCGGGTAGCGTGCCCGCGTTTCATAGGGCGCGTTGCTGCGGACGTATTGTTTGATCCAGGTATCGAGTGCGTCCTCGATTTCCTCGGCGGTCTTGAATGACCCCACCATTTGGCGGCCCAGCATCTTGACGTAGTGGGCGAAGCGGGAGGCACACATGATGGTGTTGATCTGGTTGGACAGCCGTGCGTTGGCATTCGCCGCATCCGCATTGTTGCCGGTAAACCGTTGCGGCACCAGAGGACTGCGTGCCGCACCAAACACCAGTTCGTCGCAGTGCGGGATCGACGCCAGTGGGATCAATCCGGCATCCAACAGCTCTCGCTCCTGGCGATCGTTCCAGACGATCTCGACGGGTTTGCGTATCCAAACGCTGTCGGGATCGGTGCGGAACGGTTCCACCGGCATCTCGTCGACAATGCCGCCGCCCAACCGGTCGACGTCGGCGCCGCGGGTATCGCCAGGCCACGCACTTTGGGCAAAGGCGCGGGCCACCACCTGACCGAACGCGAATCCGGCAGTCATCCAGACGCGGTCTTTGGCCTCCGGCGCGTACTCCTTATAGCGAAACTGGTCGGCGCGCGTGCCGTCGTCTTCCCACGGCGGCCGCGCCAGCAGCCGCGGCAAGGTGATGCCGAGGAACCGCGTGTCCACCCGCGTCGTCAGATTGCGCCACCGCGCGTGATCGGCATTGCGCAACGGACTGGCGATGTCGGTGACTGTCGCGAGGTCGGCAAAATCGTCGACTTCCAGCAGCACCGGCGAAGCGCCGACGATGGTCGGACAAAACGCCGCGGCAGCAACGCCGGCCAAAGCGGCGAGGGCGCTTACGTCATCGGTGCGGGAGGTCGGCCCGGCCCGGTGTCTGACGTCATGGTCGACGATCATCAGGCCGTACGGCTCGCCGCCGGGCATGCCGAATTCTTCTTCGTAAACTTTACGAAACAGATTGCTCTGATCGAATTCGACCGCGCGTTCCAGGTCGCGGCAGATTTCCGCCCAACCGATATTGAGGATTTTGGTCTTGAGGCGGGAGCCACTTTCAATCCCGCCGACCAGCCAGGCGAGACCACGCCAGGTTCCCTCCAGCCGGCGCAGCCGGTCGTGGTGCAGGATGGCGTCAAGCTGCTCCGACAGCATCGCATCGATGGCGACGATGTCGCGATCGAGCAACCCACGCACATCATCCGCCGAACCAGTCCAGCCTTCGGGTATCCAAAGTGCCAATGCCGCGTCGTTGTCGTCGGCGAGGAACTCGGTCAGCGCGTCCTCAATCGCGCGGTCCTGCAAGCCCAGAAACCGGCCTGACAGGATTGCTGCGCGGAGGTCCGGGCGGGGCTGTTCAGGCGCAGCCGTCGCCGCTCCGCCATCGGGAGGCACCGCGAGGGTGATAATCTCCTCGATGGCGGAGTTGGAGTCGTTCACGGCGCGTGATCCGCCGGCGGCTTGTGGCTGGCCGTTAGCCTGAAGCGGCCGGGATGCGCGCCACCATGCGCAGGCTGGTGGTCAGTTCCTCCATCTGCAGCCACGGACGCAGATAAGCCACCGCGTTGTACGAGCCCGGCTTGCCGGGGATTTCCTGCACCCGCACCTGCGCCTCGCGTAACGGATAGCGGGCCTTGGTCTCCTGGCCAGCCATTTCGTTGCCGTTGACGTAGTTGAGGATCCACCGGTTCAGCCAACGCTCGACGTCGCCCGCTTCCATAAAGCTGCCGATCTTGTCGCGCGCCATCACCTTCAGGTAGTGCGCGAACCGGCTGGACGCCATGATATACGGCAGGCGAGCAGAGATCGCGGCATTCGCGGTCGCCTCGGGCCGGTCGTATTTTTTCGGCTTCTGTGCCGTCTGCGCACCGAAGAACACGGAATAATCGGTGTTCTTGTAGTGGCACAGCGGCAGGAAGCCGAGGTTGGACAGCTCGAACTCACGCCGGTCGGTGATGGCGATTTCGGTCGGGCACTTGGCGTCCATGTCGCCGTCGTCGGAGGTAAACACGTGGGTCGGCAAATTCTCCACCTTGCCGCCACCCTCGGCGCCGCGGATTGCGGTGCAGAAGCCGTACTGAGCGAACGCATCGGTGAGCCGTGTGCCCATCGCATAAGCCGCGTTCATCCAGCAATATTCCTGGTGATCCATCGGCCGCGCCGCGCCGGTCGCGTCATACGGCGCTTCTTCGTAATTGAACTCGTCGATCTGCTTGGTCGCCGCGCCGTATGGCAGCCGAGCCAATGTGCGCGGCATCACCAACGACACAAACCGAGCATCTTCGCTGTCGCGGAAGCTGCGCCATTTCATGTAATCACTGGTCTCGAAGATCTTCGCGAGATCACGCGGCTTGGCCAGTTCGGTATAGCTGTCGAAGCCGAACATGCCAGGCCCGGCTGCCGAAATGAACGGTGCGAAAGCACCGGCCGCGACATTGGAGATCAACCGCAACGTCTCGATATCGTCAGGATGCTGCGTCCACTCATAGTCGCCGATGAGCGCGGCATAGGGCTCGCCACCCGGCGTGCCGAATTCGTTCTCGTAAATCTTCTTGAACAACTGGCTCTGGTCGAATTCCACGGCGCGCTGCAGATCGCGCGACAGATCGCGCTTCGAGGCATTGAGGATGCGGATCTTCAACGTCGTGCTGGTCTCGCTGCTCATCACGAGGTAGTGCAGACCGCGCCAGCTGCCTTCCAGCTTGAGAAATTTCGGATCGTGCATGATCGCGTTGAGCTGCTCGGACAGCTTGTTGTCGATTGCCGCGATCGCGCGTTCAAACGTGCGGCTGAGGTTCTTGTCGAACGTCACCGTCCCGGACATCGCCTGTTCGACCAGGTTCTTCATCAGATCCTGGGCAGTGTCCGGCGCTGTCTGCTTGGTGGCCGCAACCACCTGGTCGAGGATCGATACGCCTTCGGCGACTTCCGCGCCGGCGGTCTGGGTTGCCGTTTGTGCGCCCGACATGATCAGCCCTCCTTGGAGTCAATGCCGAGCTGGCCGCTCAGCGCTTTTAGTTCGTTTTCGTTCTGCAGCACCTTTTCCAGCAGGCCCTCAAGTTCTTCCGAGCGATCCACCTTGCTCATGAGGTCGCGCAGCTTGGCCCGGGTTTCCATCAGCGCCCGCAGCGCCGGGACCTGTTGCGCGACGCGCGCCGGCTCGAAATCCTCGATCGCGTTGAACTTCAGATCGACCGCCATCTGCCCGCCTTCTTCGGACAGTTTGTTGTCGACCCGCAACTTGAGGCCGGGATTCATGCGCGACATTACGTCGTTGAAATTGTCGCGATCGATTTGCACGAACTTGCGATCCGTCATGGATTGCAAAGGGGCGGTGGGATCGCCGGAGAAATCCCCCATGACGCCCATGACGAACGGGAGCTCCCGTACGATGGCCGCGCCTTCCGTCTCCACATCATAGGTTATGTGAACCCGCGGCTTGCGGACTCGGTCGAGCTTCGAATGGATGCTCGCGCTCATGGATCTCTTTCCCTCTGCCAGAATTAGGATATTTCAGAACGGTTTCGCTCCCCGTCGACCATTCTGAACAGGCTTCGGCCGCGATACTAGCGAGCCGGGTCAATCCAGGTCAACCAGAGGATGCTAAACTACCGCTGCCGCCTTTCGCTGTGATTTCGCTCACAACTTTCCTGTTCATGCACGGAAAATGCGGCTCCTGGATCGGCTATTCAGACGCCGGGCGAATGCCAAGCGAGGTCAGGATCGCCTGCCGCACGCTGACGTCGGGCACGACCTCCTCCAGCAATTCCGGCCATGTGAGCCTGGCGCGCCGGATCGCGTCATCGAGCGTATAGGCCAATGGCGATGCCGGCTCCGTGCGGCGGAAAAAGGTGGCAATGGTTTCCAATGTCTTAAGCGCATCGTCGCGTGAAACGGTACGCGCGGTGGCGGAGAATCCAGCCGGACCGGCGACACCGCCGGATGCCGCGGCATCGGTCGCTTCCATTGCGTCGGCGGCGGTCTCTTCCGCTTGCTCGGCGGCTGCAGGTGCGTAACGGATCGCCACCGCGTGGATCTGCCGCAGCATGTCTCGCACATGCGAGGTGGATGGAGGATCCTCGCTGGCTTTCTCGTCCAGCACGTTTGCCATCGCCTCCCACGCTTCCAGTGCCGCCGCGGCCTGATCGCGCAACCTGCCCATGGATGCGGCGCCCGCCGTGCGGGCTTCATTTTCCATGTCCTCCCACGGAATGGCGCCGGCGGCGATGCGGGCGTCGCGACGTTCGGTCGGCAGCGACGGCAACTGTTCTGACGATTGATAAGTGAAAAATGTCACCGGCGTGCCATCCGGCCGATCGAAAAAATGCAATTTATAAAGTGGTTGAATGAGTGAGCCGCCGCCGTCGCGACCATTCAATCCGGTGATCGGCGCTACCCGGGTTTCTACTCCGTAATCATCGGGCAGCGGAAATAAGGCGTCCCAGTATTGCTCCGACAGGCCCTTAATCAGGGACGCACCGGCGAACAGTCCGGCCAGACCATGGCTGCGTACATAGGCTTCGGTCACCCATGCCGCCACTTCCAGGTCCTTGGTGGTTTCCTTCAGAGTTTTAAGTCCCACGTCGCGCACGGTTCGCCAGCCTGGCATGGGATCGCCGGCATTGGGATCGCCGTTGTCGATCATCTTCTCCGCATCCCGCGCGTCCGATCTGGCATCCCGCAATCTGTTGTAAGGTGATTGTGAGGAGAAATCTTCCCTGATATCTACCCCCTGCGGAGCATCGCCGGGGATTGGCTCGAGGAGAGCAGCCAGGTCGAACCCATCGGGAAAATCTACCATGCGCATGCCTTTCTTTCTGGACAATGCCTCAAAATAGCATCTACAGTATCGGGACGGAAGGGTACGTTGGGTTCGCCGGACATCCGGTATCAGCAATGATATCGGCGACAGGTTTGCGAGTCATTGCGTACGCTCCGGCGAGAGGGAAAAAATGGCTGCCATCGATCTGAAACAACTTATCGCGCGGCTCAATGACACCTGCCGTCGGGCATTGGAAGCCGCCGCAGGTCTGACCCTGTCGCGTACTCATTATAATGTTGAGATCGAGCACTGGCTGGTTAAGCTCGCCGACCGCGCCGATGGCGACTTTTCGGCAATTCTGCGGCACTACGAGGTCGATAACGCTCGCTTTCTGACCGACCTCAACCGGTCCCTGGAGAAGATGAAGACCGGCAATGGGCGCGCGCCATCGCTTGCGCCGGAAATCACCGATCTGGTCAAACAGGCCTGGCTGTTTGCCTCGCTCGAACAGGGCAGCGGTAAAATCCGCTCGGGGCATTTGTTGTGGGCATTGCTCGCCGATGAGACACTGGCACGCAGTGCGCGCGATGCCTCCGGCCAGTTGCTGAAAATTCAACCCGACCTGTTAAAGCGCGATTTCGCGGCGATCACCGCCAACAGCACCGAGGCAGCCGAATCGGGCACGCTGGTCACGCAGACGGCGGAAGATGGTTCACCCGCAGTCTCCGAGGGCGGCGTGCCAAGGCCGGGCGGCAGCGGCGCTTTGGAACAATTCACGATCGACCTGACGGCACAGGCAAAAGCCGGAAAGATCGATCCGATCCTGGGGCGTGATTCGGAGATCCGTCAGGTCATAGATATCCTGACCCGTCGTCGGCAAAACAATCCAATCATGACCGGCGAGGCCGGGGTCGGAAAGACCGCGGTGGTCGAAGGTTTCGCGCTGAGGCTGGCGTCAGGGGATGTGCCGCCGGCGCTCAAAGGTGTCACCCTGCGCACGCTTGATCTTGGGCTGTTGCAGGCCGGCGCCGGCATGAAGGGCGAGTTCGAAAATCGCCTGCGCGGCGTGATCGATGAGGTGAAGGCCAGCCCGAAACCCATCATCCTGTTCATTGACGAAGCGCATACGATGATTGGTGCCGGTGGAGCCGCAGGTCAGAACGATGCCGCCAATCTGTTGAAGCCCGCTCTCGCCCGTGGCGAGCTCCGCACCATCGCCGCCACCACCTGGGCCGAATACAAGAAATATTTCGAAAAGGATGCTGCACTGACCCGCCGCTTCCAGGTGGTGAAGGTCGAGGAGCCAAGTGAACCGATCGCTATCGCGATGATACGCGGCCTGGTGTCGACCTTGGAAAAGCACCACAAGGTGCGCATTCTGGATGAAGCGGTCAGTGAGGCAGTGCGGTTGTCCGCGCGCTACATCCCGTCGCGACAATTGCCCGACAAAGCGGTCAGTCTGATCGATACCGCCTGCGCGAGGGTGTCGATGAGTCAGGCGGCGGTGCCCCCGGCCATCGAAGACCGCGAGCGGCGCATCAGTCTGATCGATACCGAGGTCGCCATTCTCGATCGCGAAATGGCCAGTGGCGAAAATCATGCCGACCGCCGTGACGCGTTGCTGGCGGAACGTACGGTGAAAGCCTCCGAACTGGTGGCATTGCACGAGCGGTGGGAACAGGAGAAAGCCCTGGCCACCGAGATCACCGATATCCGCAGCAAAATCGAAAGCCCCGAAGACACCGCCGACAAGGACGTGTTGCGCGCGAAGCTGACCGCCACGTCAAAACAGTTGCGCGAACTGCAAGGCGAGGAGCCGCTGATCTACCCGGTGGTCGATGGCGTCGCGGTCAGTGAGGTCGTTGCAGGCTGGACCGGCATCCCGATGGGCCGGATGCAGTCGAATGAAATTCGCACGGTGCTCAATCTGCGCGAAACCATGGAGCAGCGGATCGTCGGTCAATCGCATGCGCTGGAGGCAGTGGCTCAGGCGATCCAGACCAGCCGGGCGGGGCTGACAGATCCGCGCAAGCCGATCGGCGTATTTCTGATGGTCGGCACGTCAGGCACCGGCAAGACCGAAACCGCGCTGACCCTGGCCGATCTGCTGTATGGCGGCGAGCAGAACATGACCGTCATCAACATGACGGAGTTCAAGGAAGAACATAAAGTCAGCCTGCTCATGGGCTCGCCACCCGGTTATGTTGGTTACGGCGAGGGCGGTGTGCTGACCGAAGCTGTGCGCCGCCGGCCGTATTCCGTCATCCTGCTGGACGAAATGGAAAAGGCGCATCCCGGCGTCCAGGACATTTTCTTCCAGGTGTTCGACAAGGGTAACATGAAGGACGGTGAGGGTCGCGACATCGACTTCAAGAACACCGTCATCATTATGACCTCGAACGCCGCGACCGATCTGATCGTCCGGTTGTGCGCCGATCCGGATACGATGCCCGATGCCGCCGGCCTCGCCGAGGCGCTGATGCCGGAACTGATGAAGACCTTCAAACCGGCGTTTCTGGGCCGCGTGACTCTGGTGCCGTATTTCCCGCTGGCGCCGGACATCATCAAGAAAATCGTCGAACTGCAACTCAATCGCGTCCGCCGCAGGGTGCAGGAAACGTACGGTGCAAAATTTCTGTGGGATGGGTCATTGATCGATACGATCGCCGCCCGCTGCACGGAAACCTCTTCTGGCGCTCGTAACGTGGAGAAAATCCTGTCGCGAACGCTGCTGCCAGAATTGTCAGCCGAGGTCTTGTCGCGCCTCGCCGAAGGTGACGCGATCGAACAGATCTCCGTGGGAGTGGATCCGGCAGGTTCGTTCCAATACGCGATCAACTGACAACGTTATCACCGCATACCGCAATAAGGGAGAAGTACTATGGCCGTCTTCATGAAGTTTGGCGCAAAGACTGGTGACGTTGATACCACTCAGTACAAAGGCTGGATCATGTGTCACTCCTTCCAGTTCGGGTCCGGCCGCGGCATTAGTTCGGCGACCGCCAGCGGCGGCAACCGGCAGGGGTCGCACGCGTCGGTGTCCGAAGTCACCATTACGAAGAACCTCGATCCGGCGAGCCTGCACCTGTGGCGCGACTCGCTCGATGGCAAGCTGGCGACGACGGTCGATTTCTCCTTTACCGTCGCCGATCAGGATAATTCCGAGTATCTGCATGTGACGTTGTGGGATACCGGTGTGTCCGGCTGGTCCATGTCATCCGGTGGCGATCGTCCCTCAGAAAGCATCTCCCTGAATTTCTCCAAGATCCAACTCAAGGACACTTCCAAGAAAGCTGACGGAACGGCCGGCGATAACCTCGCGGTGGTTTACGATCTGGCGAAGCAGACGGCCGGCTGATACGCGGCATGCGGCGTGTTCCAGTGGGCCGGAGGGATTTCCTCCGGCCCTTTTCGTTGCCAATTGCTGTTGCCGGGTCCGGCGGCCGCAGGTAGCCTGCGGTCCCGTTCTGGTGATTTTGCACAAACGAGGTCTGCATCGCGTATGCAGGAGTTGGACAGCGCGGCACTCGATGCCGAATTCCACCAGGCTCTGGAACTGCACCAGCATGGCCGGCTGGCTGATGCCGAACGCATTTATCAGGAGTTGCTGCGACGCCAACCGAACCATTTCGATGCTCTGTATCTTTGCGGAGTGATTGCGTTACAGACCAGAAGGCCCGATCGCGCGACCGAATTATTCGGCAAAGCCATCGCGCTGCGACCGGATTTCGCCGAGGCCCATAACAACCTGGGCGCCGCGCTGGCGGAGCAGGGGCGCCCTGACGATGCGTTGTCCCATTATGACCGGGCGATCGCGCTGCAAGCCGACCACTTCGGAGCGCACAATAACCGAGGTGCCGCCCTGGCACGCCTGGGACGTTTCGCCGACGCATTGTCGAATTATGACCGCGCGATCGCACTGCAGCCAGGCTCCGCCGACGCGCATATGAACCGAGGCGCCACGTTGGCCAAACTGGGCCGTGCGCCCGAAGCGTTGGCGAGTTTTGAGCAGGCGATCGCGCTTCGTCCAGACTTTGCCTTCGCTCACTACAACCGGGCCAATGCGTTGCGGGATTTGCTGCAGCCCGACTCTGCGTTGGCGAGCTATGATCGAGCGATCGCGCTGCAACCAAATCACGCGGAGTCTCACAACAACCGCGGCGCCGCACTGACGGACCTGGGTCGGTTCGATGCAGCATTGTCGAGTTACGCCAACACCATCGCCTTGCGGCCAGGTTTCGCCGAGGCGCACAACAATCATGGTAACGCGCTGGTGGCACTGCAGCGTCTTGAGGAGGCGTTGGCGAGCTACGACCGGGCGATTGCGCTGAAACCGGATCATGCGGGGGCGTACAAAAACCGTGGCGCTGCGTTGGCGGGTCTGGGTCGTATCGATGCTGCGGTGGCAGACTACGACCGGGCGATCGCGCTGCAACCGGATTATGCCGAAGCCTACGCCGATCGCGGCGCGGCGCTGGCCAATCTGGGTCGCCGCAAGGAAGCCCTGGCGAGCTGCGATCGGGCAATCGCGCTGCAACCGGATTCCCCTGAGGCACGCTTCAACAAAGGCGCCTGCCATCTGGCTTTGGGTGACTATGAACGCGGCTGGGAAAGCTACGAATGGCGTTGGCAAACGCGGCACGCTGCCGCGTTGCCCAGGTTGCCCGGGTTGTTGTGGCGGGGCGAAGACTCAATCGCCAACCGGACAATCCTGGTGCATGCCGAGCAGGGATTTGGCGACTCGTTACAGTTCTGTCGTTACGTGCCGATGCTTTCCAGGCTTGCCAACGTCGTGCTGGACGTACCACGCCCGCTGCTGCGGATCCTGTCCAGCCTGGATTGCGACGTGCAGATCGTCGCTCACGGCGACGACCTGCCGCCGTTCGACGCCTGGGTTCCCATGCTGAGTCTCCCGCTCGCATTTCGCACCACCATCGAAACTATTCCGGCTGCGGTGCCGTATTTACATGCCAATCCGGAACAATCCGCCCACTGGCGGAAGCGTCTCGCGACACTATCGGGCCGCAAGGTCGGTTTGGTCTGGGCAGGGTCGCCGCTTAGTCCACAGCCGCCGGCGCAGGCCATGGATCGGCGGCGTTCCATGACGTTGCAACAGTTCGCTCCGCTGGCGGAGATCCCCGGGCTCTGCCTGATTTCGTTGCAAAAGGGTGATGCCGCAAGCCAGACGCGAATGCCGCCCGATGGCATGGTGCTGCACGACTGGACTGACGAACTGCAGGATTATGCCGATACCGCCGCCCTGATTGCGGCTTTGGACCTGGTGATCAGTGTCGACACTTCGGTCGTGCATCTCGCCGGCGCGCTTGGCAAACCGGTTTGGGTGCTCAATCGTTTCGATCAGTGTTGGCGCTGGTTACAAGACCGCACGGACAGTCCCTGGTACCCGACCGCGTGGTTGTTCCGCCAACCGAAACCGGGCGACTGGGCCAGTGTGATCCGTGATGTCACCGAGGCATTGCGCCGGCAGCAATGGCGAGACGAACCGCGCGGCGCGACGTTTGCCATGATGCCGCCTTAGGGCGTGATCGCTTGTGGCTGCAAGTCGGAAAGCGCGAATCACGCTCTCAAATATAGGCGATTACAGCGCGAATGCGGAACCGTGTATCAAAGCTTAGTCGCGCCGGTCCTGTTGGTTCACGCTTTCAGCACCTGCGGCCGTCATCGGTACCTCAATCGCCACCGCGGTCACGTTATCGGTGACATCCAGTGCCAGTGCGGCCGCGATCAAAGATTGCGGGGGAGGGACGCCGTTGTCGCTACGCAACAGCTCAGTCAGTTGCTCGAACGGCACCGTTTTGCACACACCGTCACTGCACAGCAGGAACCGATCGCCTGGCTGCAACCGGCCGCTGACCTTGTCCAACGCCAGTTCCTCGATATCTGCCCCGACTGCGCGGGTAATGATGTTCGCATGTGGATGATGCTCGGCCTGTTCCGGCGAGATCGTGCCGGCATCCACGAGCTCCTGCACCAGGCTGTGATCTTTGGTAATCTGCCGCATCTCGCCACCGCGCAGCATGTAGGCGCGCGAATCACCGGCCCACAAACAGGCGAAATGATCGCCGCGCGCCAGCAGCGCAACCAATGTCGAGGCGATCATCGTGTTGCCGCCGCGGCGTTCGGCCTCCTCGCGCAGGGCCTGGTGGGTCGCCGCGATGCGCACCCGCACCTCGCCAAGCAATTCGGCGGCGGAAAGTTCCGTCGGCAGTGAATCGAGGGCCTCGGCAATCAATCCCGACGCGTATTCGCCTGCCTGATGGCCCCCCGCACCGTCGGCAACGGCCCAGATGCCGAGGTCGGGCCGATCGACCCAGGTGTCTTCGTTGTATTTCCGTTTAGTACCGGCGTGGGTCGCATGCCAGGAGCGAATCCGGTCCGCGATCATGGCGCACTCTCCGTCGGTGCGAGATGGCCCAGCATTGAGGCGAAGCATTCAGGATCCGGCAAAGCCGTCAACGATAGCCGCGTGGCTTCGACCCGTGGCCCGCCATCGGTCCACCACTGGCATGTTGTTACGCCCTTAACGGTCGGTGACATAGGGGACGGCGGCGGCATTAATCGCTCCGGTGGAGCATCCTCGTCCAACGCCAAACGCCCCAGGGCTTCGGCGCTGTCAAGCCATTCCGACCAATCATCCGCAACCGGCGTTCCGACCTCCGGCAATGCCGCCAAGGTCAGCGGGAAATATCGTCCGACCTTGTCCACACTGGGCATGATCAGACCGATCGCGGCTCGCGCGCCGCACAGGCCAGGAGGCAGGATGAATCGCCAGACCGGGGCTTCGAGAAACGCTTCCAGCCAGGCATCGCCCATCAAAGTGCGGCTGCCGGCGATGACCAGCGATTGCCAGTCGTGCCACGGATCGGTGAAGTCACGCGGCAATCCGGCGTGCACGAAATCGCCGCGCGCCGGCACCTTGCCGGAGAAGCCGCGCAGCGTGCCGGGCGCTAAATGCCCGGACATGAGAAGGCTCGCAGCAGGCCGGGCGCCAGCGGATTGAGCACCGACCCGGCGCGAATTTCGAATGACGCCGTGCGATCGCCCAGAACGAAGTCCAGATTGTAACGATCGGCACTGCCGGTCTGCCGCAACGTGCCGTGGTCGAACAGCCGGAACAAAGCCCAGGGACCGGAAGTTTGGATGACGGGGCTGCCCGAGGAAGGCGGCGGGTCGAAGGCCAGGCGAGCACTGATGATCCGGTTGGTGCCCGGCCAATTGACCGTCACCGGCCGTGTTGGTCCGTGCGCGTAAACAATCTGCTGGTCACCCAGATCGATGGTGACCTGCTTGGTGACGTTATCGGCTGATATCGGTGTGATATCGAAGCGGACTGCCGGATCCTTGCCGCCGGGCCCGAAGAACAGATCACGGATCGCTGCGGCACGTTGAAACTGCGCCAGATCGCCCTGTGATATCGGCGGTTCGACATCGCCCGCCGGCTGCAACTTCCAGTTTGTGCCGGCCATGTTCACGAAGGGACGCAGTTGGGTATTAAAGAATGTGTCCAACAAGCCGCCCGGCGCGAACAAACGTGCAAAATCATCGAGTGGAATATCGTTGGCCGAACTCGGCACGAACGGATACCGCCCGGCAACGGCCCGCTGACACAACGTCGCCGGTCCGTCGGGTGCGTTGAACGCCTGCAACGTGGCCTGCTTCTGCGCCAAAGCGAGTTGCTTCTGGATGGCACCACCACCACCCGGCGGCGGTGGCGATGCCGCGCCCGACTTGCCGGGCATGCCGCCGCCGGGACTACTTCCGCCCGGGCTCGAGCCGCCCCCAACCATGGCGATCAACCACCGGCGCACCGGCTCCGGCGACTGCGCGGCTTGCGTGCGTAGTTGCTCGATCGCACTGGCCGCACCGCCTGACACGACCGCGGCCCCCGGTGTTGGATTGTTCAACCTGTCCAATGCCTGCTGCAGATCGCTGAGGGCTTTAAGCACACTGTCGAGCGGTGAACCGGGACCCTTGCCGACAAATTTGATCAGCGCGTCATAACGTTGCTCGATGGCTTTGCCCGGTGGTTCAACGGGTGTGCCGGGCGCGCCCAACAAACCCTGCAATTTCGCTGTCGCACTGTTGGCCAGTGCCCCTGCCGCACCCGCTGCCACCTGCGCCGCTCCGGCAGCCGTCGGCGATACCGGCGGAGCCTGTGTCAGCATCAGTTGTTTCACAATTGCCGTCAGCATGTCGCGCATCGGCGATTGCGGGGACGACAGGATATACAGCGTCTGCACGCTCTGCTGGGAATTGGTCAGCGGCGGCAGGTCGATGTCGGCCAGGAACGCATCCCAGTTCGCCGCATACTCGTCGGAATAGAGTTTCACTACATCCTGTTGCAACGTCTGCGCTTGTGGGCTCGCAGCACTGAACTCCGACTGTTTGCCCAACACCCAGCTGTCGTCAGCCACCTGGGCCAGCGCCTTCGGCAGCATCGGCAAGACAACTTTGTAGAACCCGTCGACGGTGTAGAATCCGGGCAGGCCGCTGTCCAAACTTGCTCCGGAGCGACGGGTGAACACTGACAAACCGGATGCCCCGGCGGCGTCGGCTGGTACCCATTGCGGCAACGCTGCCGCTTCCGGAGAGTTGCGGATCACCTGGTACACTCGTTCCGCCAGCGTGACACGAGAGAAGGTCCGCCGCGCGTCGTCCACCAAAGCGCCATCAAGCGTTACGTGCGGCAACGGTTGATCCAGCAACGTATCCAAATGGGCGGCGAGGCTGTCTCGCGTTGCCTGGCCCATCGGCCCAGGAAACATCGAGAGCCAATCGAGCTTCATCCACGCCTTGATCCAGGCGCGGTCCAACGGACCGGCCGAGCCGAGCATCAGATAGGTTCGGATGGCTTCGTACAGGAACGGCGCATCGGTGATGCGCGACCGCATTTGTCCTTCAAGCCGCCACATCAGCCGCGGCAGGAACACATTGTCCAGCGCGTTTGCATAAATCTGGTTGGCGCCAGCACCCAGTTTGCCGGTCTGGGACAGGCCGGGGAACCATTGTGTCTGAGTGGCCGGCACCTGCGCTCCGAACGGCAGGTTGCGCGCCATGTCCAGCACCGGCACGACCTTGGCCAGATCGGCGTCGTTCACCGGATCCAACGGCAGCGCCTGGACAGCGGCGACGTATTGGCTGACCGCCGCGTTCTCCTGTGCGATCGCGCTGCTGTTGACCGACCTTGTCTGGATCAGCGCCGCAGCACCCACCAGTGCGATAAGGGCAGCCAGACCAGCCGCGCCAAGCCGCAGCATCCAACCACGCTTCACTGCCGCCGGATCACGCGACACCAGCATCGCCTCGCCGAAGATGACATCCTTCAATAGCCGCGTAAGAAAATAGCTCTTGCCCGCTTCTGGCCGCAGCGACGGTGCCCGCTGCTGATCGATGCCGAAGCCGCGGGCGAGGGCGCCGGTAAGCCGGTCGATCGGGGTGCCTTCCTGCGTGCCGGAGGCGAAATAAATCCCGCGCAGGAACGGGGCCGGATCGAGCCGCGTGCCACCGAACGCTTCCTGCACGAACTCGGTCAGCGGTTGCTTCAGGCTGCCGACCTGGACCGGGAAACCGGCAATCGCCACGCGCCGCTCAGGCGAGCGTTCCGCTTGCAACCGATCGACAAGACGCTGGTTCAGCCGTTCCACCAGCAGATCGAATTCGGCGGCGAAGGCGGCGCTGCTGCCGCCGTCGGTTTTGTTCAACGGGAAGGTGGTGCCCCACACTGCGCCGCGCTTTTCGCGATCGAGATCGTCGAAGAACTCCATGAAACCGGCGAGCAAATCGGCTTTGGTGAAAATGGCGTATACCGGCATGCGGACGCCAAGCTGATCGGACAGTTCCTTGATACGGCGCCGGATGGCTCTGGCATGTGCCAGCCGTTCGGGCGGCGAGGCAGCCGCGATATCGGTCATGGCGATGGCGATGATCACGCCGTTCAGTGGCTGTCGCGGCCGGGTCCGTTTCAACAGTGAGAGGAACGCGTCCCACCCCGCCTTGTCGACGGCGGAATCACTGTCCTGCGTCGTGTAGCGACCGGCGGTGTCGATCAACACGGCGTCGTCGGTGAACATCCACTCGCACATGCGGGTGCCACCGACGCCGGCGATCGGGCCCTGGCCCATTTCGGCAGCCAGCGGGAAACTCAAACCGGCGTTCAGCAACGCTGTGGTTTTACCGGCGCCGGGTGGGCCAATGATGGCGTACCACGGCTGCTCGTACAAATAGCCGCGGGATTTCGACGCCTTCTTCAGCAAGGTCAGCGCGTTGGTCAGTTTGTCGCGCATCGCCGCCACTTCCTCGGCCGAGGCGGCGAGCGATGGATCGGCGGCGGTCGCGGTGACGCCGGACATCAAGGCGTCGTCGTTCTTCTTGCGGCGGCGGTCGAGCCAGAAATTCACCCCGAGCCAGATCAGCACCATCACCGCAATGACGATCGCGCGCGGCAGCCAGGGCTCGAGGAATGCCAGGAACGGTCCAAAGAACCAGATCAGCAGCCCGACCAGCAGGACACCGATAAAGGTCAGGAACCAGCGGGAGCCAAAAAATCGCAACATGGCGCCCATGATCTAACCTTGCCTCCGAAGGACAACCTCGATGCGCCGGTTTTGATCGCGGCCTTCCTCGGTGGTATTCGGCGCGAGCGGGTCGGCGTCCGCTTTACCAATGGCGGTGACCCGGTCGGGATCGCCAAGTGCCTTGACGATCAGGTCGCGGGCCGCTTCCGCGCGAGCGGTCGACAACTGGAAATTGGACGGGAAACGCACCGTGTGGATCGGTTGGTTGTCAGTGTAGCCGATGACCTGCACCGGACCTTTTTCGGCCTTCAATGCATTGCCGATCCGTTCCAGCAAATTGTAGTAACCCTGATTGATCGTGGCGCTGCCCGAGGGGAACATGCCCTTGTTGCGAATGCGCACGATCGGCATGGCGTGATCGCCAAGCACGGTGACCAGACCCTGATCGATCTCCGGTTTCAGAAACACGTAGAGTGGTTCAGGCGGTGGCGGAACCACCACCTCGGGCGGGCGCACCGGAGCGGTGCGGGTGATCGCCGGCATATGCGTCAAAGGGGCGTTGAGCATGGCGGTGAAGGTTTCATCCGATGCCGCGTTCAGGCCGGAAGAAAACCAGATGAACAGGCCGCCGATGATGGCCAAGGCCCCGGCCGCCATGACCCAAATGGGAACGACCGCACGAGCCGGCTTGTATGGGGAATTTACCCCCTGCCAGTGCGGCGACAGGGCAGGATCGGTGGCGGCCCGCTGCCGAACGATAATCGAGTACAGGTCTTCGCGGATCCGATCGACCTCGCCCGGCCGGTGCGGTGGCAGCCGATACTGACCCAGAAACCCGAGGCTGAGGCAGTAGTACATCAGTTCCAGCACCGGGAGATACGTCGCCGGTGTGACTTTCAGATCTTCCAGAATGCGGAAGAATCGCTCGCCGGAGCGGACTTCCTGATGGAAACTTGAGACCATGGATCGCGCCGCCCACCCTCCCTGACTGCCCCAGGGCGTATTCAGCACGACATCGTCGATACTGGCGCACAGCGCGTAATGCGCCGGCCGCAGTTGCTCGTTCGGCACACCGGATTCGCGCGCCGACGCCTCGAACTGGCGCATTTGCCGTACCGTCCGCTCTCGCAAATCGTCGACATTCGGCGCGGACAATGTCGTGCGCAGACGGCCGAGCAATTGCAGCAACGGCGCGGCGGCAATGATCAGCGGGTTGAGGCCGAACTGGATCGTTTCGGCACCACCGCTGACCTGCGCTTGCATCGGCGCATTGGCAAATGCCGATTGCCGTTGCGGCGGCGGTGGCTGCGGTGGGGCGCCGCCAAACGGACTGGCAGGCGGTGCGGCAGGCGGCGCGCGCCGTCCTCCCGGAGCGGGCCGGATGACCGTTTTGTCGGAATCGTCCGGTTCGGCGAAAGGATCGTCGCTCATCCGCGGATCGCCCATAGTTCAAGCCGAAGGTTGGGGAATTCACCCGATACGAAAATGGCGAAGCCACCTGAGTTTTGCATTTGCGCCCAGTGCTGGCTGCCTCGGTCGAGTTCGAAGTAGGTGGCGCCGGCATAGAACGGCAATTGCCGCGGCGCCACCGGCAACGGCCGGACCGCAATGCCAGGCAGCGCGGAATTGACCTGTTCGCGGATGTTCTCCACCGCGGCGATCTTGACCTGGGTTGGAAACAATCTTCGAAGCGTCTCGGCCGGCATGTCGCATTGCACGGTCAAAACAAAGTTCGACGCACGCAGGATCGAGCGGTCGGTGATCGGCCCCACCCGCACACCATGCCTCGCTTCGCGCAACGGGATCGGGATCGCGGTCTGTTCCAGCACGGCGGAAAGCGAGCGGCGCAAATCCGCAACCACCGGCGCGAAACTGCGTTGCAGGTCATCATGCCGGTACGCCGGGTAGGCGTTGGGGCGGCGGGTTTCCAGGAACGTCGCAAACTCGCCGGCCATTTTCACCAGTGCGGTGTACATCGTTTCGGGATGGATGGCGGCGGCATGTGCCCAATGCGAAATCACCATCTGCCAGCCGTTGATCGACTGCAACAACAAGAAATCCGCCACCTGCGCTACGCCGGCCTGGCCCGGAGCGGTCATGCGCGCCGCCAGCGCCTCGCCGCGCTGGTTCAACATCCCGGCAAGTTCCTGCAGCAACCCGGCCAGCGGTTGCGTTGCCGAACAGACCAGCGATGGAGGGATCCACCGATCGTCCAGAATGACCCGGCGATCGGCGGTAACCTCGGTGATCCGCGCGAGACCGATGCACTGGTAACCGGCGCGTTCCTCGGCTTCGAGCATGTAGCGCAGACGAGGGCGGCCAACCTGCAATTCCGCCGGGATGGGGGAGGCGGATTGGGTGTCGTACGCCTCGAACTGATGCGCGCCGTAACGGCCTTCGGAGCGATCGTCGGAGACTTCGACACCGCCAGCCTGGCGGATCGGCAGCGCCAAATAAACCAGCGCGTTGCGGGCACTGTCCGGGACATCCAATGGCGGCGGATGGTCGGCCTCGCCGGGCAGCAGGAAGGGCGTGCCGTCCTCGAACATGCCGGACGCGGATGACAAAGCGAAACGGCCGGTGCCCAGAAGATCGCGGTCCACGGTGTAGTCGATCAGACCCCAGGGATGCGGACGCAACGCACGGGTGACACCGCGGACAAGCGATTCGGTCCAGCGATCCTGCTGTTGGAAGTGCTGGGTTCGAAGGAACATGCCTTCTCGCCAGACCACGCGATTGGACCAACTCATGGATCGTTCAGCCTCCTAAGCCGGTATCTTCGCTGTTGTGCATGGTCGCGCACGATCAACTTAACACCATGGTGTCATGATTTTATTGCGGTTGCTTATGATCATGCCATTCGCACCTGTTAGCCAGAGGTGTTGGTGTGCGGGACGCCGCAACAACACCTGTCATTGCGAGTTCCGCACCGGCCGGGGTGGCCTACCCTGATGGATGAAACCGGCGTGGCGGTTAGCCTGTCGTAAAGTGGCTGAACCGTATGAAATAATTGTCGCGCCTCTGAAGACGCACCCGGAGTGTCGGCGTTCACTCGTGCGCTATCGGCGTTCATCGGCGTTCATCGGCGGTTAACATTCTTCCGCTACGTCCGCACCGATATGAACCCAGGCAAAAGAGCAACTCAACCGCCGATGAACGCCGATGAACGCCGATAG
>JBEKQQ010000015.1:0-62185 GCA_049519555.1 Acetobacteraceae bacterium | reverse complement strand
TGCCGCGTTGCGCCGGATGACGGTGCGGTCCTGGCGCATCACAACCAGCGCGTCCGGCAATCGCTCCAGGATCAGGGTATCGGCGCGGCGTCCCTGTTCGATTTGCGCCGCCCGTGCTGCGAGATGCCGTGACAGTCGGGCAATCTCCAAACCAAGCGGTTCCATTAATGTCGGCCCCAACGAGACCGTCATATCGGGGCCGGTGTCGTCGGCCTCGATCCGCTTCACCGCCGCTGTCAGCAGGTCGAGATCGCGCGCCCAGACCAGAATAAAGGTTGCAGTGGAAACAATCGTGAGCGCGATCGCCACGATCGCCGGCCACGGTGCTGCGACACCGGTGAGCGCCATGATGGCGAGCGCGGTAACCGGGGCGGCAGCGATACAAATCGCAATGGTGAAAAACGGCATGACGCAATCCCTCGCGTCCGCATCAGCCGGCGGGCAATGGCAATCCCTCGATGCGCGCCCGCAACGCCTCCGTCAACTCCGCCCGCCGCTGCCACAAATCCCGGTACCACGCGATTCTGGGCTGCACCTGATCGGCGAGCATGCGATGCTGGCTCACCATCCGCCGCGCATTGTTGCCGAGTTCCAGCGCCAGATCCGGCACCATCGTCAGGCGCAGGAACAGGCGGTGGAATTCATCGGGATCGTTGAAGATCAGTCCGGTTTCGCCATGCACGATGCTGTTGCAGTAGACCACCGAACTGGCGAGCGCGGCGACCCGGCAGGCGCCGGCCTCGATGAACTTCAGGTCGGACTTGGCACGGTTGAACGGAGTATCGTCCAGCGGCATCAGCGAAACTTCCGACGTGCCCAGCAAATCCATATAAGTGTCGTAATCGCACAGCGGCGTGAAGCTCTTGTTCGGGCTTTCCAACGCCTGGAAGAATCCCTCATCGTGGACCACACGGAAGCGCAACCGGTCCCCCGCCCGAGCGGCAACCGCATTGATCGCGCCAATCAAATCACGCCAATCCGGCTCGCGGTTCAGGGCACCAAAAAACACGGTAAGGACGCGCGGATCGGTAAAGTTGCGGACCTCGGGCAGCATGGCGACCGCGTTGGGAAACAGCGCCAGTTCCGGGTTCTTCTGACGCAGCACGTCGGCCAGTGCGAGCGTGGTGGTTTGCACTGCATGCACGCCGCGGAACGACACCAGGTCCGGCGCATTGAGGCCGCGCATGAAGTCCGGATGGTCGTCGAATTCGGTGACCACGAGCCAGCCTTTTTCGATCATGTTGTTGATCAGGGCCTGGCCATCGGCGCCGAACAGTGCGGGCCGATGCAGGACGAAAATCCGCTGTGCGTCAGCGTCGGTCTCGCTCGGGTCCTGCGGTTCGGGGGGCTGCGAGGCTGGTGCGAAATGGGTGGCAACCTCCGGGTCGGAGGCCATCGCTGCCAGCGGATGAATGACCCGCAAGTGCGACACGCCGCCGACCGGGCGCAGCATGTCGCCCGCCACCACCAGCCGACGGATCGGGGTCTGGCGGACCCGCCAGATATATTGCAAGGGCAGCGCGGTGCGCGCGTAATCGGCCGGGTCAATACCGAGATTGTGGAGCGCAGGGGTCATTGCCTCGATGAACGCGCGGCCGGACCGCTCGTCAAAGATCCGCGGTTGCACGTCAACCGGGATGAGGCCGGCTTCACTTAGCCCGCGACCGAACGTGTCGATGCCGAACCAGCGCATATGACGGCGATCCAGCAGGCCGGTTTCATCGTAGCGGAAGGCGCCACGCAACAGACGTTCGGTCAGGCTCCAATGTTCCACGTTCGACACGCAGATCAGCATCATGCCGTCGGGCGACAGTGTAGCGGCGTGGCGGGCGAGCACGGCGAACGGATCGGCCAGATGCTCCAGAATGGCACTGTATATAATGCAGTCGATCCCGTCCGGCGTGGCGAACGGCAGGGGCGTGGACTGAACGTCGGCGACGACGCATTCATCGTAATGTTCGCGCGCCACCGCTACCATGGCCGGATCGATGTCGATCGCCAGCAGGCGTGCGTTGGGGTTCAGTCGCCGATAGGCCTGGCCAAGCACTCCGTCGCCGCAACCAACGTCCAGGACCACGTGAGCGCTGAGCGGTATAAGGCGCGACAGGTCGGACATGGGCGGCATCAGATTCGGTCTGCTCCCCGGCGAAACGGGCGCCGCGGGTTCAGGCAGTCAGCCGGCCGGGCACATCCTGGTAGGCGCAACGGCTGTTGCCATGCAAGGACGACGGCACACTCCGGTCGCCCATGTGGTCATTGTCCTGCCATCCGCGCATCGGTTGCCGCCGGAGCGCGGCGATTGCCTCCATCATCCGACCCTGCGCGTCCTTTAACAGCGTGCTGCGAGACAACTGCGGCTCACACCGTGCGACGGCACGCAACGCCTGGGCCGCCCGGTCGATGTGTTGCTGCCCGGCGAGCCCGCGCAACCGCGCAGCCTGATGGTGCAAAACCCGCCGGCCCAGATGGAACCGCGATAAACGGCTCAGATGCGCTCGTTCCAATGCGGTGGAGGGAGGCAGGCCGCTGAATTCGATAATCAGGTCGAGGGTTTCCGCCCAGTCGAACCATTTCGGGCGGTGAACGGGGGCAAGCGGGCGGATCGCAATCCACGGTACGCGCAGCGCATCGGCCACGATGATGCCGTGTAATGCTTCACTCATGACCATACGGCACTTGCCAATAGCCGTGATCACCGTCTGCGGATCGTCGCGCGGATCGATCAGGGTGGCCCCGGCTCGCGCCGCGACTTCGTGCCAGGCGCCACGGATCACGCTTTCAAAGTGTGGGATAAAGCCGATGTCACGGTTCTCGCGCGTGGGCGTCAGTCCGGCCAGCGGCACCAGGGAGGCCGGATCGCCAATGCCAAGCGCCGGCGGCAATCCCAGCAGGCGCGCGGTGCGCTTGCCGCGCACCCAGTGAACGATCCAGGTCTCGTCGAGAACAATTTGCGGCTGATATCCGCCATAGCCGGAGCCGGCGACCAATTTCACAGCCTTCGGTTCGTGACGGTCGTCGAGAATGGAACCGATCCCGAGGAAGCGGGTCGCCTGATTTTGATCGAAGAAATCCGGCAGTAGTCTGGGCCAAAGCAAGCTGTTCAGCTCGTCACCGAAATTTCGATGGGAACCGCGCCATTGGTAGAGGATCACGCGACGCCCGGTGTGGAGGGCTCCAGAACTGGCATTCGATCGGGCTCGCGAACGGGTTGTGGCGGGGGCGCCGCGATCGGCTCGCGAACGGGTTGCGGTGGGGGGACCGGGACCGGCTCGCGAAAGGTCACGGCGGCGGGTGTGCGGGCTGGCTCGCGAATAGTCACGGCGGCAAGAGTTCGGGCAAATTTGCGAGCAGGTGTCGGTGGCGACAGCCGGACGGAAGCGCGCATTGAGGCATAGACCGGCTCGCGAATGCGCCCGCGAATGGGCAAACGCTCCGGCATTCGGATCGCCGCGGGCGGCGGCACCGGCGGCGGCAGGCGTGCAAATCGGATTGCCGGTGCCGGGGCCGGTTTTCTGGCCATGCGGCGGGCCGCTTCGGTGGCGCGCCAGCCAAGTGCCGCGCGGACGAACCCCGCCGAGTAGGCCCGGCGCCAACGCATCGCGAGCCAGTCCGTAGATGTTCGCGGTAACAGAGCGGCCGGTGCGAACAGGACGGCAACCAGCAGCCGACGTGGCAATTCGCGCCAGACTGCACTGCCGTCGTGCAACATCCGCCGGCTGAGCACAGTGGACGCTCCTTGCCAGTAGAGGCGCGTCAACAGCCAGTCCGGATTGAGCCGTTTGGCCTGGATCTGGTGGAACACCACGATGTTTGAATCGTAGCGCACCGAATACCCTTCATCCTGCAGGCGCCAGGCCAGTTGGATATCCTCATCCGACAACAGAACCCCGGCGATGCGACCGATCGCACTGCCGAAGCCACCGGCATCCAGTAGCGAACGCACGTGCACGATCATGTTGCAGCCATAAGGCTCCAGCGCAGGCGGCAACTCATTGCTGCGGTATTCGCCGGTGCCCTCGTGTTCGATGATCGACAGCAGGCCGCGCAGGCCAGGCGGCCACCACGCGGGCAACAGCGCTTCCCATTTCGGCAGGATGCGACCGCCGAGCAATGCCGGGCGGTCACGCCCGCGCTCGTTGATCGCGTCGAGGATCGCCTCGACCCAGGTTTCCGAGGGTATGGCGTCATCGTCGATATAAGCGATGTAGTCCGTGGTTGCGGCGCGGGCGCCGGCGTTGCGGGCAGCACTGACCCCAGGCTCATCGATCCGGATCAGATGCGCCGTTGGATATTGCCTGAGCAGCTCACGCAGTTCCGAGCGGGCGGGCTCCGACGAGGCGCTGTCGACGATCAGGACGGCGAAACGATCTTCCGCTGTGGTCTGGTTGCGCAGACCGTCGAGGCAATCGCGCAGATAGCGCGGCCGATCATGCGTACATATGCAGACGGTCAGGTCCATGACCGACGCATAACGCAAAACGGTTGACGAAACCTTAATGCGCAGCGGTAATTTGTGTTACCGGTCACGGACATCCAGCCGAGGCAAAGTTTGTCATTCAATCCCCTCAACCCAGCGATCGTTGTTTTAAACCCCCATGGCGCTCGCGATCCGCTCGTCCAGGCGATGAGCAGCAGGCGCCGCGAACAAAGCGAAGCACTAACCCTGGCGACATTAAGATTGCAGCTTCGCTTCGTTCCTGACAAGAAAGCAGATATCCGGCGGCCCCGAAAAAATCGCAGAATTCCTTGGATTTTCCCCGGTGTGGCGCAATCGACACAGTCAGTGAAAAGGCGCAATGACAAACCAGATCGCCATCGGCAAGAACAAAACGAGGAGGCGGCCTGGGTTAAACCGAGTTGGCGACTGACTCAGTCATACGTTTGTATTTACTCAGGCAGGCCAGATCAATCAAAGCGGCGCGGCGATATCAGGTTCGGCCAATCCGATAGTTGGTCGTAGGGACCCACAATTTGACGGATCGGCTGGGAGCTCAATCCTCGGCCGATTAATTAAATATGAAAGGCGCGCATTTTTCGTTGCGCTGCGCCCTGGCCACAAGGGCTTCATACCAACCGGCGGAACGGCGTATGCGCGCTTCTCTCACCCGCCAGGGTCCGGCTTCCGGATTCGCAGAGCCAGGCCCCCGCCGTCGCAGGGGCAGGCCTTTTGTCCGGGCTATCCGATCCGGCACCGTGCTGCGCCGGATGGCTCGGACGAGCCAGGCCATGAATGCAATTGGCGGAGGGGTCGACTTTTCGACCTGTTGCCAAACGGGCCGCCCGGCACATCCATGAATCAAAATTGTGCTATGTTGTTGAAAATGGGTTGCCCAGTGGGTGTCAGCCCGGCCGCCCAATGCCTTGGTATTCGAATCCCGCCTGGCGCATCGCGATCGGATCCCAGGCATTGCGCAGGTCGACCAGCACGCGGCCGCGCATGGTGTCGCGCAGCCGGACGGGAGACAGCGCGCGAAACTCGTTCCATTCGGTAATCAACACGACGGCGTCGGCGCCTGCTGCGGCATCCAGCGCGTCGCGGCACCAGATGACGGATTCGGGAAGCATTGGGCGCGCCTGGTCCATGCCCTCGGGGTCGAAGGCCCGGATCTGCGCCCCATCGCCAGACAGCCGCGAGACGATCGGCAGAGCGGGGGAGTCCCGCATATCGTCAGTCTCCGGCTTGAAGGTCAGGCCAAGCACGGCGATCGTCTTGCCGCGTACCGAGCCGCCGCAGGCGTTGATTACGCGCATCGCCATGCTGGATTTGCGGGCGTCGTTGACCAGCACGGTGGTTTCGACGAGACGGGAGGGCGCGCCATGATCCTGCGCGGTGCGCACCAGCGCCAGCGTATCCTTGGGGAAGCACGATCCACCATAGCCTGGGCCCGGATGCAGGAACTTGCGGCCGATGCGACCATCGAGGCCAATGCCGCGGGCGACATCGTGCACGTCGGCACCGACCTTTTCGCACAGGTCGGCCATCTCGTTGATGAAGGTGACCTTCATGGCGAGGAAGGCGTTGCCGGCATACTTCGTCAGCTCGGCGGTTTCGATGCCGGTATGGACAATCGGGGTCTCGATCAGGTTGAGCGGGCGGTAGAGTTGGCTCAGCACCTCGCGGGCGCGGTCGGTCTCGGAGCCGATGACGACACGGTCCGGGCGCATGAAGTCGACGATGGCGCTGCCTTCGCGCAGGAACTCGGGGTTGGAGGCGACGTCGATCTCCAGGTCGGGGCGGACCGCGGCAACGATTTCCTTGATGCGGCGGCCGGTGCCGACCGGGACGGTGGATTTGGTGACGATGACGGTGGGGGCGGTGAGGGCCTGGGCTACCTGCTCGACCGCGGCGTAGACGTAGGTCAGATCGGCATGGCCGTCGCCGCGGCGGGTGGGGGTGCCGACGGCGATGAACACGGCCTCGGCGTGCTGCACGGCGGTGGGGAGGTCGCCGGTGAAGGCGAGGCGGCCGGCGGCGACGTTTTCGGTCACCAGTTTTTCCAGGCCGGGTTCGTAGATCGGCATGCGGCCCTGGTTGAGGGCGGCGAGTTTGGTGGCGTCGGCCTCGACGACGATGACGTCGGTGCCGAATTCAGCGAAGCAGGCGCCGGAGACGAGGCCGACATAGCCGCCACCGATCATCGTTATGCGCACGGGGAGAATCCTTTGCGGCTGTGCGGCGGAGGTAGAGCACAGGTGGGCGGGGGGATTCCAGGATTTGGTGGGGAGCACCAGAGTGGGCGGCGTTGAGGGGCGGGCCCGGTTGCGGGGTGGTTTCGAGGGGTGGTGTTGGCACGGTCCAAGGTATTCGGCCCGTCGCGCCCTTGCCGTAGCAACCGGCCCGCCAGGACACGCCCAGGCTGGCAAGCTATCAGGCTGACTTACTGGACGGGCAGCCCGCTGTTTTCATCGCCCTGCTTTTTATTACTCTGACAACTCTCCCTTATATGGGCTCTCGGCGTGCCGTGACGGGCGTCGGTCTGAGTAGTTTCCGAGTCTCAAATGTCTGGCTGCCTTCGTCTATCCTATGATCTGACACGGGAGGACCGCTTGATAATCGGCGTCGGGCGACGCGGACCATTGTGCCGCTGATGGCATTCAGGGTTTGGTTGGCTTGATACTTTGTCGTGCTGCTGATCGGTCAACGCACGCAGGCAACGACACGGAGATGCAGGGCATGACGGACGACAATTATGGGCAGAAGCTCGACGAGCTGGACCGGCTGCTGAACGACCCGGATGTGCCGATGCAGCCAACATTGATCTGGCACCTCCTCGGCGAGGTATCGAAGCAAGTGACCGACACACCGCGGTTAGCGAACCTCGACCCTGCTGCCGAGACGCCAACCACCTGGTCGCACTCCGCTTAGGCAGTTTCCGAACCTGCCTCTCGGGAATTGCTGTCGGCTAACGGCCAGGCAGATTGTGACGAGGAAGTTGCTGGCCGCCTTTTCGTAACGCGTGGGGATCGCTCGGAATTGAGTGAAATTGGGTCTGATACCGATCGGCCATGACGGTCGAGAGAGGCATATGACAGCCTTTCCGTCAGTTGGCATGAGATTCTCGATCGGAATGAAGCCAGGCAACAAGGTGTCTTTACTATGTCGAACATGCCATGTCGTAGCATCACCAAGGTAAGACCGGCCTTGACGCCTGGCATATTGGTACTTCTATTTAATTTAATAGGAGTTGCCTGTCCCGTGACGAGCACGATTTACCGCATATGAGTGCGCCACCAGGTTGGCCTCGCAATCGGCTTTTACTTGCCCTGCCATCGTCCGATCTCGACCGGCTTATGCCAAAGCTTGAACACATTCGCTGCGGGCGCGAGCAGGTCCTGATGGACGCCGATAGTCCGCTCGACCACGTATTCTTCCCTGACATTGGTGTCGTCTCCGTGGTGGCTGTTTATGCCGACGGTAGTATCATTGAGATGGCAACGATCGGCAGGGAGGGTTGCTCGGCTGTGCAAGCCGTCTTCGGTGCCAAGGTTTCCTCCGTCCGGCTTCTCAGCCAGATCCCGGGGGACGCGGCAAAGATGTCGCGCGCGACGTTCACACGGGCCATGGCGTCGATGCCAGCGTTCCGAAGTCTCATGTTCGCTTACGTCCAGGCCTTTCTTGAGCAGGTGATGGTGTCAGTGGCCTGCAATGGTGCGCACAGCCTAAAGCAACGGCTGGCGCGTTGGCTGCTCATGATGCGTGACCGCGGCGACAATGACACGCTGCAGATCACTCAGAGTCTGCTTGCCGAAATGCTGGGAGTCCAGAGGCCAAGCATCACGAATGCTGCCCGGGAGTTGGAACGTGCCGGTTTGATTGCGCGCGGCCTGCGCCAGGTCACGATACTTGATCGGCAGGGCCTCGTGCGGGCATCTTGTGAATGTTATCAGTTGGTCCGGTCACGCATTACTTTTCACCTTCCCAAAACGTACGGGTAAAATGCGAGGGGCTGTCCAGACGGTAATGTACATTACCGACAGCCCCTCCTTAATCAGGTCACAATCAGGACTGGTGGGACGCTGATCCCCTGGTTTGTCTCCGCCGCCGAACCCTGTGGGAGCAGGTCAACGGCAACATTCCGGGTGGTGGGGGCGGTGGTGGGGGGCAACCGGATTGCGGGCAATCAAGAAGCATAACGGCACGGCTGTCGTTCCGCCTCCGGAGGGTGCCACGATCTCCTTCCTGCTGCGCGCGGCCATTGCGGCAGGTCAGTCCGATGCCTGTGCGCCGCTTCAAACGGTCGTGCAGTTCCTGGGCTCATTTTGCTCCCGCCACCGGACTCCTCCGTTTGGTTTTCACCACCGGTGCGTCGCTCGGGAGGTTTCCTGATGCCGACGAATACCGAGCGTGTGATGGAAACCCTGCGACGCTCGCCGGGATTGGATGACGACGAGCTCGCGCGTCAGGCGGGCGTCGAGCTCGGAGAGGTGAAACTGATATGCCGCTACCTCGAAATACTCGACAGGCTACGACGGTCGCCGGGTCCGGACGGCAAGATCATCAACATCCTGATCGATCTATAGACGCGGCAGAGTGCCTCGCTCTCGCCATCCCGGCTGGTCTGTCGCAGAAGCTGTCTTATAGCAATTATGGGCTCGATTGCTGCGGGTTCATTCATCGCGTCTGACTGGCGGCGCGGATTTTGGCCCTACGACCCCTGGAACTTAATCGCGGCGTGGGCGCCGTCGCAGAACGGCTTGTTCTTTGACTCCCCGCAGCGACACAGTGTGACCCGGTTCCGCACCTCGTACTCGAACCCGTCCGCGGCAACCACCGGGATCCCGCCGCGCAACCAGAGCGGCCCGCCGCATTGCTGTTCCGGGTCCTCAACGAGGCCGATCGACACCGGCAATGCGTGTTCAATCGGCCGTCCCGAGGCTTTATCCAACGCCACCAGCCGTCCGGCGGGACAATTGTTCACCTGCCGGATGAACATTGCGCGGACCGCAGGATCGTCCGTCCGCTCCACCTGGTTCCAGACCTGGCCGTTCGGGTCGCAGAACCTGCCAAACGCGCAGAGGCTTTCCGCGTCGGCCAATTGCAGCACCGGCCCGTCCAACACCGTCGCCTGAACGCGATACGCGTCTCGACATGCGGTCTCCGCCCCGTCGAACCCGATCCGCTGATGTGAGCCGTCACAGAACGGTTTGGTCTCCGACGCCCCGCATCGGCAGAGCTGATAGGTGTCGCGATGCCGCACGGGCTCGCCCTCAAGCCACGCATCGGAACCGCCCTCGGCATCCGCGGCGATCGTCTGTTTGGCGAGCGGAATGCCGCCGGTGACGATATAGGGGCCGTTTTCGGAAACGGTGACACTAACTTTGCTTTTCGTCGATGCCATCGCTCACCTCCTATGCCGAGTGGACAACGTCGATCCCGGACCCTGCTTTGACGCTGGGTCAGATGGCCCGGACGATCCCCCGAACAAGTCGACGACCGGCGTCGGCCTCGACGACGATGACGGCGGTGCCGAATTCAGCGAAGCAGGCCCCGGAGACGAGGCCGACATAGCCGCCACCGATCATCGTTATGCGCACGGGGAGAATCCTTTGCGGCTGTGCGGGGTTGGTAGAGCACAGGTGGGCGGGGGGAGGCCAGAATACGGTGGTGTGCCGAGATGCGGTCGAACCAGGAATGGGCACGGGGCGGGTTGCAAAGCTGTTGCCGGCTGACGCTCTTCCAACGGTCCAACAGGGTCCAAACTGTCGCGGCCATGTCGCGGGGCGCAAGCAAGCCGTTGGGCGGTTCGCACCAAAGGCAGGTGGCAACTTCGCAGCCAACGCAACTTCGTGCCGGTCGCGGGCACGTCCAGTCAGTTCTGCCGACGCCGACCGGGCGTCCATTGGCGCCGTATGAGCGCGTCGTGGCGTTCGCACACTATGCGAGGCACGAAGCCGCGCCACGAGCCAGGCAGCTGCGGCAAGCCCGGGCGCGGGGCTGTGGCGCTAAATCGGACGGGACTGCTCAGCTCCTGGTAAGCGGCGGTTATCGTGGTGGAACGGCCGCTCTATCGGGTCGGGTCTTGCAGCTTCACAGCCGAGCACGTGCCATCGATAGCCGGATCGTCAATCCGTCAGCAGCCCAATCGCATGTGATCGTGCCGCCCAGTTGTCCCTTGGCCGTGGCGCGTGTCAGTTGAGTGCCAAATCCCTCATCACCTATTGGACCGCTGATGGGCTGGCTACAATGCTCTTTCCATATCAACACGAACTGATCATCGTCTTCGAGACAACGGATTTCGATACTGCCATCGGGTGTTGAAAGCGCGCCATATTTTGCGGCATTGGTGGTGAATTCGTGGACGAGAAGTGCGAGGGCCGATACGGAGCCCACAGCAAGCGAAATATCTGGCCCGCTTATCACAACGCGGCTTTCATGCCCGCGTGTCTGGCTCTCGTAAGGGGAGACGATAACCTTGACTAAAGTGTGCAACGTTGCAGTGTGTTCAGACTTGTTGACGGTATCGCCGGGATTCTTAAGCGTCAGCTCGTGTGCCCGCGCCAACGCCGCCAGACGGTCGCCGACCGAGGCTGCCAGTTCTCGCGGCGTGCTCGCGGAACGAGCGCTTAACGTCACAATGCTTCCGGCGAGACTGAACAGATTCTTGACGCGGTGATTCATCTCTCGTAGCAGCAGATTCTGCTGCTCGAGCGCCCGTCGGCGCCCGGTTATATCGCGGGCGACTTTCGACGCACCGATAATCGCGCCGCTGAGATCTCGGACCGGCGATACCGTCAAGGAAATATCGACAAGCGAGCCGTCCTTGCGGCGGCGAACGGTTTCGTAATGATCAATGCGCTCGCCGAGGCGAATGCGGGCCAGGATTTGCGGCTCTTCATCCTGCAGTTCGGCCGGTATAAGGATCAACACCGGCTTGCCGATCACCTCGTCGGCCGTGTAGCCGAACAGCCGCTCGGCGCCTTGGTTCCAGCTCGTAATGATACCATTCAGATCCTTTGCCACGATTGCATCGTCGGAGGACTCGACGATCGCCGCCAGCCGTTGCCCCATTTGCTCCGCGTGTCGACGGTCGGTAATGTTTCGCGCGATCTTCGAGGCTCCAATGATTTTGTTTTCTGAATTCCTGAGAGGCGAGACAGTCAGCGAGATATCGATCAGGGTGCCGTCCTTGTGGCGGCGGACCGTCTCATAATGTCCAATCTTTTCACCGCGTCGGATACGATTGAGTATTTCCGGTTCCTCATTTTCATGACTGGGCGGAATTAAAATGGTGACTGGCCTGCCAATCACTTCGTCCGCCGAATAGCCGAACAGCCGCGCTGCGCCCCGGTTCCAGCTGGTGATGATGCCGTCGAGATCTTTACTTATGATGGCGTCATCTGAAGACTCAACGATCGATGCGAGTTGCTGCGAATACTCCTCGGCGCGCTTTCGATCGGTGATGTCCACCAACATGTTCACCGCCCCGATTACCGCGCCGGATGCGTCATGAAGGAGCGTTGGATACGGTATGAATGGCACCTGGACTCCGTCGGGACGTTCCGCGACGGCCTCGACGCCTCGGACCGCCCGCCCCTCCCGCAACGTCACGGCCATGGGGCACTCATCGTGCGGCAGCGCCCTGCCATCGGGCCAATAGAGCTTCCAGGAACCGCACCATTGGTCTTGCCCGAGCTGCGGACGCCAGCCCCAGAGCCGGACCGCTGCTTCGTTATAGTAGGTGATCGCGCCGTCGGCATCGGTGATGTAAACCGCTGCCGGGAGGGCATCCAGCACCTGCCGGAATTGATCACTGTCCTGTGACGGCACGCTGTCGGCCGATGCAAAGAGACCGGCGAGCGCAAGCCGTTTCTTGTCCGGCTGGTCCGCGCCGGCAGGGTCACTCACGATGCGCTACTTTCAGTGGCGAATGAATAAAAGTCGGAACCGCACGCGTATAATAGGTTAACGCGGGGCAACATCAAGTCGATTGTCTCCGTTGCCGACCCGCCCGCACGAAGTATCCGCCCATGTTACGCATACAAAGGTACGTCAGCGTACGCGGTCGGACATTAATGCAATAAACTCCCTCACGTTATTGTAACAATCGCAAGCCGCCCGCTCCAGGCCCGATCGGTCCGTTATGAGAATTCGGCCACGGTGATTTTCTATCAGGCCAGCTTGTTGCAGCGCGGCAGCCGCTTTTGTAACCCCGGATCGCCTCACCGCGAGCATGACAGAGAGGAACGTCTGGGTCAGAAACAGTTCGTTCCCCTCTGTTCGGTCGTGGGCCATCAGCAGCCAGCGTGCGAGGCGCTCGGACAGACGATGTTGAACATTGCAGGCCGCAGTCTGCGAGCTCTGAGCAATTTGCGCCTGGAAAGTGCGGAAAAGCAGCAGGAGCAGCGCCGGCATCGCGTCAATGTTTTCCCGCATGTCCGAGGCACGAATACGAAAGGCGCCACCCGGCGTCTGGACGAAGACGCGGTTGAAGGAGATCGCGTCAGGGTCGAACAGCGCCGCAAATCCTATCATGGTTTCCGGACCGGCGAGCCCAACCTCGACCGCGCGGTCAGCTTCCGCGACCACGGATGCGAAACCTCGCTCGGCAAAGTACATAAAGTTGATGGGTTCATGCCGTTCCAGTAGCAACTGGCCGTTTTGCCACTCGACCCGGGTCAACAGCGGCAGAAGGTGCTCCCGTTCGGACGTGGGCAGGGCAGCGAGGATTTCATTGCGATACGGCGATTTCGCGCCGGAGGCAGACATATTGGTCTCCTTTATGGGAAGAGCGCCCCGGCCCGGGACGGTCTATTTGTTGCCTGCGGCGCAAACATATTCGGACACCGCCTCGACGATCCGGGCTGGAGTGAAGGGCTTGCTCAGCATACGGCTGTTCGGAACGCTCCGGGTCAACCATTCATGGGCGACGGCTCCGGTTACGTAGACAATGGTAAGTGCCCGGTTCGATTGGCGGGCGCGTTTCGCGACCTCCCAGCCGTCGGATCCTGGGCCTGGGTTCACATCGGTGACGACGGCGCAAAACGTGTGGGCGTGGTCATCCAACGCGTTGAGGGCGGCGGTGCCGTTCCCGGCGACGACCACCTCAAACCCGGCGTCTTCGAGCGCCAGGGCTGAAAGTTCGCGGATAGTCGGCGCGTCTTCGACGTAGAGAACGGCCTTGGTAGCGGACATTCCTGCGGCTTCCTCTCGATGCAATCTTGCAGCGCGCCCGTGGGAAACCGCCAGACCATAGGATGGTTTCTTTTATGCGCCGTGCTCGTAAAAGGATGTAACCGCCGGAATCGCCCTAAGTTCCCCCAATGGGGACGTGGCTGGAATCACGATTCCAGATTGCCAATGACATCGCGACTGGCGGCGTTCATTGCCGCCCTACAACCCCTTGAACTTAATCTCAGGGTGGGCACCGTCGCAGAACGGCTTGTTCCTTGACGCTCCGCAACGACACAGCGTGACCCGATACCGCACCTCGTATTCGAACCCGTACGCGGCGACGAGCGGTGTGCCGCCGCGCAACCAAAGAGGCCTGCTGCCGCCGTTACGCGGCCAATTTCTCCGCAATCGTCCCCAGGCCCGGCACCCGGTTGGCCGGCCCCATCGCCGCCAGCGTCGGCTTGCCACGGAAATGCCGCACCGCGGTGCGCTGCACGTCCTCCGGCGTCACCGCCATGATTTTCCGGACCGTTTCCTCGGTCGACAGCACTCGGCCGAACACCTGGATCTGCCGCGCCAACTGCTCGCACCGGCTGCCGGTGCTTTCCAGTGACATCAGCACGCTCGCCTTCACCTGCGCCTTGGCGCGACTCAACTCGGCCTCGGTGACCGAGGTTTGCACCTTCCGCAGTTCTTCGAGCGTGACCGGCATCAGTTCCTCGGCCTCGCTTTCCCCGGTCCCGGCATAAATCCCGAACAACCCGCCATCCATATACGGCTGGGCGAATGAGTAGATCGAATACACCAGCCCCCGCTTCTCCCGTATTTCCTGGAACAGCCGCGACGACATGCCGCCGCCAAGCACGGTCGAGAGCAACAACGTCGGATAGTAATCCGGATCGGAATACCCGACCGACGGAAACCCCAGCACGATATGCACCTGATCGAGATCGCGATCCTCGCGGAACTCGCCGCCCTCGTACACGCCGCTCTCCATCCCGGGCGGGATCTGCGCCGGCAAATCGGAAAAATGCCGGCCGACGAGATCAAGGATCTGCGCGTGCTCCAGCTTCCCGGCCGCCGCCACCACGACATTCGGCGGCGCGTAATGCCGCCTCATATAAGCGGTCAGCACCGTGCGCGGCATTTCCCTTATGCCCTCTTCCGTCCCCAGAATCGGGCGGCCGAGCGATTGCAACGGGTAAGCGACCTCCTGGAAATGGTCGAAGATGATGTCGTCCGGCGTATCGTTGGCCTGGCCGATTTCCTGCAGGATGACGCCGCGTTCGCGCTCCATCTCCTCCGGCTCGAAGGTCGAGTGGGTCAGGATGTCGCCGATGATGTCGGCGGCCAGCGCGGTATCCTCTTTCAATACCTTGACGTAATAGGCAGTCTGCTCGCGCGCGGTATAGGCGTTGATGTGACCGCCGACCGCCTCGATCTCCTCGGCGATAGCGGCGGCCGAGCGGGTCTCGGTGCCCTTGAACGCCATATGCTCCAGGAAATGCGAGACTCCGTTCTCCGCCTCGGTCTCATTGCGGGAACCGGTGGCGACGTAGGCGCCGAAGGACACGGTTTCGACCCGGTCCATCCGCTCGGTGACGATGGTCAGTCCCGACGGCAGCCGGGTGGTCTGGATGAGTTCGTTCACAATCAGTTCCTGTAGTGGGCCGCTGCGGCCATGAAGGAAGGAGTCATCAATATGGGTCTCGCGGCCAGATCGCAACCTCACAGCGGCGATTTCGGTCCAGACTGCGACCGCGCATAGGCCGACGCCGCGGCCAGGAATTCGGTCGGGATCATCAGCACTGTCGTGCTGTTGTGCTCCGCCCCGACCTCGGAGATTGTCTGCAACCGGCGGATCTCCAGGGCTGCGGGATGTTCGCCAATGATCGTCGCCGCCTCGGTCAGCTTCTGCGCCGCTTCCATCTCGCCTTCCGCCTTGATGATCCGAGCGCGCTTTTCCCGGATCGCCTCGGCCTCGCGCGCGATGGCGCGTTGCATCTGTTCGGGGATGTCGAGGTCTTTCAGCTCAACCGCCTCGATTTCCACGCCCCAGCGTTGCACCGTGCCACGCAGCACCTCCAGCAGCCTTGCGTTGACCGACAGGCGGTCACGCAGCAGCCCATCGAGTTCGCTCTGGCCGATGGTGTCGCGCATTCCGGTCTCAGCGGCCTGCTGCACGGCGTTCCGCCAGTTCGCGACCGACACGACGGTGCGTTCGGGGTCGGCCGCGCGATACCACAGCACCGCGTTCACCTTCACCGCCACGCCGTCGCTGCTGAGCGTCTCCTGGGTGTCGAGCTGCTGGGTGATGGTGCGCAGATCGACGGTGACCCGGCGCTCGATCAGCGGGATCAGCAGATAGAGGCCGGGCCCGCGGTGGCCCTTGAGGCGGCCGAGTCGGAAGATCACCGCGCGCTGATATTCCTGCGCCATGCGTACGGACAGGATCAGCAGAATAATGACGATGATCGCAACGGTACCTGACGCGCCCATGGCGGAGGTTCCTTCTGGGGAGCTTGCGACCCGACACTGGCATCGCGAGTCACTCGCATCAATGAGGCGGTGCGTTTCGTGCTGGCAGTTGAATGTCGAACGACAGGAAGCGGTCAAATAATGCGGTCTTGCGCCAGAGGCGACGCGCGACGTACTCATCAGGCTGCTTTTCTGCATCGCGGGCCTCCAACAGCCCGAACCACCTGAGTGGCCGCAGGATCTGTCCCTCCATCGCGTGTGCCCCCGTGTCCCAGGGCCTTTCAAACAAATCGGCGATCGGAGGCGCACATAATCGGGTGAGACGCTCGCCGGTTTGCCACTCGTGCGCGGCGATCGATAACGACCAGAGGATGCTGCCGATATGGCATTGCGGCCAGTCGTCATGCAGGCAATGGCTGAAATACCCGAGATCGAGCCGCCAGCATGACGTGAAGAACAGCAGCGCGAGCAACGCCTGAACGCCAGGTTGCTCCATCGCCTTGGATCCCATCCGCGTGGTTCTGAGATGGCCCTTATAGCGGCGCAACATTTTCGCTTCCTCAAGCAGGTTGCGCAGAAAGAACAGCGGGTAAAACTCCGGCTCGTTGATGACTTTGTGGTATCCAAAGTGAAAATCGTTGTCGAATCCAGGCCAGACGGTACGGTCAATCATCTCCAACACCACCGCGCGCGAAAGATTCTTCGTTGCCGTCAGCTTCAATCCTGCGCCTGCGGCGGCGGCACGTAACAGAATGACGGCGTTCCGTGCCACCGCCGATTGCTGGATCTCGGCTTGCGTCAAATCGGCGGCGAGCCGGATCGCTCCACGGCCGGGCGACGGCGGAAGCTGCAAGGCCAGGAAACCATCCCAGTCCAGCATGGTCCATGCAGGCTGTATGCCGTCCAGCCATTTTACGACAGCGGGATTCCGCGGGTCTGGGATGGTGCGCATAGGTGGCAGTAGAGACCACAGGGACGAAAAGGCAAGTACGCGTAACAGCCCTGTTTCGAGCTATTCCGACGCGCTATCATGGACACTTGCGCGGCACCGAGCCGCTGTCGGACCAGGGTATCGCCGTTGCGATACCGCGACCCGACCGTCACGCATCAATCCGCGCCGTCGCACTCCCGGTGACAACTTCCTTGCCATCCTGATTGGTCGTCGACAGTTTCAGATCGACAACCTTGCCGCCGTCTTCATCGCGGATCGCTTCCACCGTCGCCGTGGCATCCAGCGTGTCGCCCGGCCACACCTGATTGGTGAAGCGCACACCGAATTTCTTCAGCCGGCCCGGCCCGACGTAATTGGTCAACATCTTCGAGGTCAGGCCCATCGTCAGCATGCCGTGCGCGAATACGCTCGGATAGCCGGCAACCTGCGTCGTATACACCTCATCCGAGTGCAACGGATTGTAGTCGCCCGAGGCGCCCGCGTACTGCACGATCTGGGTGCGCGACAGGTTCTCGACCACACGTTCCGTGTGCGTATCGCCAACCTTCAACACCGAGGCTTTGAGTGTCATGTTCGTCGCTCCTCAACCCTGATCCACGGGACGTTCCGTCGTCACACCAACACCGCGCGCGGTGACCACAAGTTCGCCTTTTTGATTGCGGTATTCGGTGACCCGTTCGCGGAACGTCAGCTTGCCCGCGCGCTTGCTTTCGCGCTCCCAGGTCTTGCCGGGCTTGGTCTCGGCGGTTAGCACGTCACCGGCATGCAACGGCAAATGGTATTCATACGACTGCTCGGCGTGCAGTCCGCCGGAGGAGGTTGGTCTGCCCTCGACGCCCGACGGCGTCTTGCCGGAGCCGAACCACTTCTGGCCCGGCTTCGGGCGCAGGAAGTAGTCCGGGTCGAATTGCGCCACAGCCTGCACGAAAGTGGGCGGCGGGATAATGCCGCCGACGGATTGCTTCGCGGCCTCGGCGTCGTGATACACCGGGTTGGTGTCGCCAATGGCGTTGGCAAACATCATGATGTGGCTGGCTTCGACGGGGAATGTGATTTTGGCCAAGGGTTTCCTCCGATATCTATGGCTGGCGCAGCCTGCCACGCCCGGCGAAAAGCGCAACAGGGGCGCACTGGGTGGGAAGCGACGGGGTTTCACCCCGGCCCCCGACCAAGGGGCGCTGCCCCTTGGAGCCTCGCCAAGGGCAGTGGCCCTTGGAACCATTCATTTTGGTTGGTGCTGGGAGAGGGCCTACACGGACCCTGAAACGCCACGGTTGGCCCTCTCCCAGCACCAACCAATGGATAGATTGCAAAGGGCCCCGCCCTTTGCCGGAGGTCCAGGAGGCAGAGCCTCCTGGTGGGTTCGCAGGGCGAAGCCCTCGCGCTTCCCCACCCCGGTGCGCCCATGAGGCGCCCTGCCAGGCGCGGCGTGCGGGCGGCGTTGGATGCGGCGGCGATCCTGACCTGGAGTGGACCGCGCGGCGCCGCAGCCTCGGCTGAGGCGCTGCAATTTGTCCGCGCACCAGGCTGGTTGCCGCGTGGCCGCCGGGTTTACGTGATTGGCGACATTCACGGCTGCCGGTCACAACTGGAACAATTGCATCAGGAGATCGTGCGCGACCTCGCGGCCCGTCCGGTCCCGGCACCACTTCTGGTACATCTCGGCGATTATATCGACAACGGACCGGACAGCGCCGGCGTGATCGAGCAGCTGATTGCGCACGCCCCGCCGATCCCCACGATCAACCTGCTCGGCGATCATGAACGGATGTTGCTCGACGCGCTGGCCGGCGATCGGGCCGCGGCCACCGACTGGCTGTGGGCGGGCGGCAAGGCGGCGCTGGCCAGTTGGGCGCTTGATCCAGACCTGCCGCGCGAGCAATGGGAGGCAGCGTTGCCCCCCGCTCACGTGGCGTTTCTACGTAGCCTGAAGCGGATGCACCGCGAGGGCGATTATTTGTTCGTGCACGCCGGCATCCGGCCTGGCGTAAAGTTGGCCGCGCAAACGCTGGATGATCTGGTCAGCATCCGCCAGCCATTCCTGTGGACCGAGCAGCCGCTCGGGGTGATCGTTGTGCACGGCCATTCGTCCAACCCTACGGTGACCCGCACCGACAATCGGATCGGTCTCGATACCGGGGCCGGCATGGGCGGCAAGCTGACCTGTGCGGTGCTGGAGGATGATCTGATCGGCCTGATCGCGGTCTGATGTGTGACAACTTTCACGGTGGCGGCCGGCCTGTAACAATCATGGCGTACCATGTGGAAACGCCTCCTGACGCAAACCATCGGCCGAATAGTCGATCTCCTCCGGCCAGGTGAGACCGGCACCGCCGGGCAACAGAACCATCGTGGCGACGAAATATTCAGGGTCCCGCAGCGGCGTGAACCAGCCGCCCCGATCGATGATCGGCAGGAAATCCACCACGCCTCGCGCACCGTCGGACCAGGTTATCGTGACCGTGTGATCGGGGTGAGCGACCGCATCGACGATTTCATAAAGCAACATTACTGGGCCACGAACCGCCACGCCATCAGGCCCATCGCGCACCGTCCTCGTAAAGAAACTTCTGGAACCCTGCGAATGCCGTGCGGATTGCCGTTGGATCGCCGAGATCCGCGACAGCGTCCGCGAGCGAATCATGGTATCTCAGGCGCAGCAGCGGATTGAGCTTTTCCGTATCGAGTTCATCGACACCAACGCCAACGTAATGCGACAGGACGAAATTGAGGAACGCCTGCTGCCGGTCGTTGAATTGCGTGCTGATCTCGATCCTGGCGTGGCCGGCGCGTTCCTCCCGGGTCAGCGGCGCCGTGGCAAAGGCGACGTAAGCCAACACGTCGAACAAATCGCTTCTCTCGGCTTCGATGATCTTTTGCATCTCGGCGAGTTGGTCGCGGCCGAACCCATTCTCGGCGAGGCCGATCAATAGCTGCCTGCGCGTGTCGGGAGCGCTCCAGATCGCGCGAAGTTCGGCTTCGTCCTTGAAGAACGATGGCAACTTGCCGAACAGCATCTCCATGAACTGTTGGGCCGACATCGGCGTGCCGTCCGCGTGCCAGAACGTTGTGCTCATCATGTGCTGGATGGTGCGCGCTTTGCCGTCCGCGAGTTGCACCTTGACGCGCCCAGGGCGTGGATGCGGCGGCGGGATCGGCAGGTCGGCCGGCGGTTCCCCAACCTCTCCCGGGCGTGCCGGCTCCGCGGGCTCCGGGTCGATCGGCTCGCCATCCCACTCGGGATCGGCGAAATGATGATGCGCCTTTACGAAATCGTAAATGGTGAAGTAGTCCTTGCCGTCGCAAAGCCGCGTGCCGCGGCCGTTGATCTGCTTGAACTCGATCATCGAATTGATCGGGCGCATCAGGACGATGTTGCGCACGTTGCGGGCATCGACGCCGGTGGACAGCTTCTGTGAGGTCGTGAGGATCGTCGGGATCGTCTTCTCGTTGTCCTGGAATTCGCGCAGGTGCTGATTGCCGAGTTCGCCATCTTCGGCGGTCACGCGGTGGCAGTAGTTCGGGTCCTTGCTGGTCTTCACCTGATTGATCAGGTCGCGCACGGCCAGGGCGTGCAGCTGCGTGGCGCAGAACACCAGCGTCTTATCGCGCTGGTCGATCTGCTCCATGAAGATTTTGACCCGGTGTGCCTCGCGTTCCTTGATCTCGATGATCTTGTTGAAGTTGGCCTCGGTGTAGCGGCGGCCGGTCTCGATCTCGCCCTCGATCAGGGTGTCGTCCGGGGTGTAGACGTAGTCGTCCAGGGTCGTGGAAATTTGTTTCACGCGGAACGGCGTGAGAAAGCCGTCGTTGATACCGTCCTTGAGCGAATAGATGAACACCGGCTCGCCGAAATAGGCATAGGTGTCGACATTGTCGCGGCGTTTCGGCGTCGCGGTCAGGCCGAGTTGCACGGCCGGGGTGTGCACAGTTGTGTGCTCTATAGATTCTGGGGCACGCTGTGATTGCTCACGACTGTGAACTAGAGCGGCATGACGGGAGAAAACGATTGGAACTGTCTTTTCAGGCGGCGCTTGCATCCGAATACAAGGGAGCGACGCAAAAGATTAGAATTTTGACCGAACACTGGGTCAGCAGCCAGGTGTACTGCCCTAATTGTGGACATGTGAGCATAACCCAGTATAAGAACAATTCTCCGGTCGCGGACTTTTTTTGCTCGAATTGTCGGGAGGACTACGAACTAAAGGGATATAAGAGGGCCTTTGGTACAAAGGTTGTTGATGGCGCATATCGCACTATGATGGAGCGGCTCAGCGCAAGCAATAACCCGAATCTTCTGCTGATGGAATATGACCATATTCGATTGGAGGTTCGAAGTTTATCGGTTATCCCGAAGCAATTCTTCATCCCTGATATTATTGAGAAACGGAAACCGCTGTCCTCCGGTGCCCGCAGGGCTGGTTGGGTCGGATGTAATATTCGACTTAGTACGATTCCCAATGCTGGTCGTATTGTCTTGATCAAGAACGGCATCGTGGAATCGCCCAAAGATGTGATCGCTAAGTGGCGGCAAACGCTGTTCCTTCGCCACCAAAAAGATTTAAGATCGAAAGGCTGGTTGCTTTCCATTATGGGGTGTATCGATAAGATTCAAAATCGTACATTTCTACTCCATGATTTGTATGGGTTTGAACAGGAATTGATGGCGATATATCCCGAAAACAGACACATAAGGCCAAAAATCCGTCAGCAATTGCAGGTATTGCGGGATATGGGATACCTGATATTCTTGGGGAATGGAACTTACCAATTGGCGGCTCCTACGGGGCAAAATGCCCCAATGGAACAGGACACCGCGAGCACCGAAAGTATGTAACCATGGCGTGGTTTCGAAATTATTACGAGTGTGATCGCTGTACCGGGAAATGGGAGAGCGAATGGTCATGCATGGTCGATGACGAGTGCCCGTTCTGTGAAGAACGTGACATGGTCCCATTCGATGCCGATGACCTGACGTTCCTAATTGACCAACGGCCGAACCTCTATGTGGTGCTTCAGTCGCCGGAAATCGCGGAAGATGCGCCGGACTATGTCGAGGTTGCCGAATTCCCGGCTCAAGCCCAGGCTAAGTCCTATGTTGATGAAGCCAAGAGGCGCTTATCGTGACAGCCCTTCGCATAGAAGGCACCATCGATTCGACGACTGATAAGCGAGCGATTACCACCGCCAACCAAGACCTCCGACTTCAAGAGCCGGAAGCCACGCAGCACCTCTTGCATATCAAGCCATTCGTTTGGGCAAGCGGTGGAGAGAACGCCCGCGGCATTTCGCCATTCCTTGACGTGGTATCGTTCGCAGATGTCGTCGGGAACCAGGTGCAACGTTGACATGTCCTCATGATGACGCCTGTGTGCGGATTCTGAAAGTCTTTGCTGTCGGCGCACGAGCCCCCCTTGCGGCACTGCCCCATCCCCGCGCCCCTCCGGTCGCGTGCCGCCTCCGAATCCGGCCATTCTCTTGCGCCAGCACTGTGAAGTAAATCAACAGCTTGGCACAGCGTGGTTTCTTGTATGTCCCCTCACGCAGACCGATTTTGCCTGTAATGACAAAAACCCCGCCGAGCCGCACGCGCCGTCATAAACCCGCTCCCCAATCCGGGGATCGACCACCTTCACCATCGCGCGGATCAACGGCCGAGGCGGATAATACTCCCCGCCGTTGCGCCCGGCGTTGCCCATGCGTTTGATCTTCTCCCCGTACAGCGCCGACAACTCATGCTTTTCGGCCTGCGAACGAAACCGCAATTCGTCGATGTGTTCGATGATGTCTCGAAGATTATACCCGCTGAGGATCTTGTTTTTGATCTCCGAGAAAATCTGCCCGATCTTATATTCGATTGTATTCGGCCCGCTCGCCCGCTGCGTGAACCCGTGCAGATACGGAAACAGCTTCCCGCTGACGAAATCCCGCAGATCGTCCCCGGTCAACGCCGTATTATGATCCAGCTTGCCGTCGCGGCCTTTGGGCGCGGCCCAACTCTCCCACCGGTACGGCGCATCGAGGATGAACGAATACGGCTTGCCCGCCAGCGCCGCCTCGGTCGCCTTATCCTGCTCCAGCCCGTCCAGGTACTTCAGGAACAGCAGCCACGAGGTCTGCTCGGTATAGTCCAGTTCCGTCGTGCAACCCGCTTCCTTGCGAAGCGCGTCGTCGATGTTCCTGAAAGCTTGTTCAATCACGGTCTGACCTGTCTCTGTTATATCCGAGGCGAGCCGTCCGGCCTTGATCGCCCGATGCGCCCGCCCGCGATTCCCCGCCCAGTACAGAGATGCAGTGAAGCCAACGCGCCGCGATAATCAACCGCCTTCGCGCCTGGTATTCGCCACGCACTGCCCGGTTTTGGCCCGCCGCGGGTCCGGAGCCTGGGCGCTTCGCCTATCTGTTCGCTCTTACGGCGAAGTCTGTTGCATGCTGCTGGCGTTGGGTTGGGCGTCGGAGGACCAAATTTGGCGTCTTGGACCGCTGGCGGACCAAGGGAATAAGGATTCAACCGCCGATGAACGCCGATGCAACGTGCCCCTTCAAAGGTTCCGTCCAGGCTCACACACGAAGTATGGCACCGGCGGATCCTTCCGCTCGATGCATCTGCGTTCATCGGCGTGCATCCGCGGTTAAATCATTTTTCTGCCCGGCTTCCCGCCAACAGCGATAGCGGCGCCGTCCTGCCCCGTAGCAAATGGACAGACCGCAAAGCGCCTCGCCCTTTGCTGGGATCGAACCGCGAAGCGGATCGGTGGGCAGAGCCCTCCTGGCGGGTTCGAAGGATTGGGCCGTGAAGCGGACCAATGCCCTCGCGCTTTCCCTGACCCACGCTGGTCTTCGTTCTGGTCTTCGCCATGCGCTTGACACCCCGCGGTGCCGCGACTAGGTAAGGCGCCCTCGGCCGATCCCATGGTGTGTTGGGGTGGCCGTCGTTCGCAGGCAACGGATGCACGCGGTGCCGCTTCCCTTTTTGGGCAAGCCCAGGCCGGGTGTCTCAATGAACCCGTGGGGTGGAATGGTCCATCCTGACGGGTCGTCGCGTGTTAGACGGCGGCTGGCTCGCCACGGGGTCGGAATTGCCGCGACGGCCAGGCCGAAACCACCGGCCGGAGCGGGTACATAAAGGTAACGGAAACCAGATGCCGACCATCAACCAGCTGATCGCCAAGGGGCGGGAGCCGCAGAAGACCCGGAACAAGGTTCCGGCCCTGCAAGGCTGTCCGCAAAAGCGCGGCGTGTGCACGCGCGTCTACACCACCACGCCGAAGAAGCCGAACTCGGCGCTTCGCAAAGTGGCCAAGGTGCGGCTGACCAACGGCTATGAGGTCGTGAGCTACATCCCGGGTGAGGGCCACAACCTGCAGGAACACTCGGTGGTGCTGATCCGCGGCGGCCGGGTGAAGGACCTGCCGGGCGTGCGGTACCATATTCTGCGTGGCGTGCTGGATACCCAGGGCATCGCCAAGCGCCGGCAGCGCCGGTCGCTGTATGGCGCGAAACGGCCGAAGTAAGGGAGCCCGGAGATGTCTCGCCGTCACCGCGCAGAAAAGCGTGAGATCCTGCCGGACGCCAAATTTGGCGACGTCGTGCTCAGCCGGTTCATGAACGCGCTGATGTACGATGGGAAAAAGTCGGTCGCCGAGGGCATCGTCTACGACGCCCTCGACGTGCTCAAGCGGCGCGGCGGCGCGCAGGCCGACCCGATCCGCATGTTCCACGAGGCGCTGGATAACGTGAAGCCGGCCGTGGAAGTGCGGTCGCGCCGGGTTGGCGGGGCCACCTACCAGGTGCCGGTCGAGGTCCGCACCGACCGCCGTCAGGCTCTGGCGATCCGCTGGATCATCGACGCCGCCCGCAAGCGCGGCGAGCACACGATGCAAGACCGGCTGTCGAACGAACTGCTGGACGCGGTGAACAACCGCGGCTCGGCGGTGAAAAAGCGCGAGGACACCCATCGGATGGCCGAGGCCAACAAAGCCTTCAGTCATTACCGCTGGTAAGTTCCGCGCAAAGAACGTCCACCCAGGGACGAATGTGATCAGGCGAATGTCATCAACCCCCTACTACTAACCACAACGTAACGAACGGCAACTGAACGGACACCAACGCAACGGACCCCATCCTGACGGGCCACAGGCCAAACGGACCCCAATCTGAAAAGACCTTGGGTCTGGACAGACGAACGGCCGAACGGACCACTGGGCTCGAAGGACGATACCGGGGACGCTATTGGGACCAAATCGGGATCCACTGGAGAACACGACGATGGCTAAGGCGAAATTCCAGCGAAACAAGCCGCACTGCAACATCGGCACGATCGGTCACGTCGATCACGGCAAGACGTCGCTAACCGCCGCGATCACCAAGGTGCTGGCAGAGACCGGCGGCGCCACCTACACGGCGTACGACCAGATCGACAAGGCGCCCGAGGAAAAGGCCCGCGGCATCACCATCTCCACCGCGCACGTGGAGTATGAGACGCAGAACCGCCACTACGCGCACGTCGATTGCCCAGGCCACGCCGACTATGTGAAGAACATGATCACCGGCGCGGCGCAGATGGATGGTGCGATCCTGGTGGTCTCCGCCGCCGATGGGCCGATGCCGCAGACCCGTGAGCATATCCTGCTCGCCCGTCAGGTCGGCGTGCCGGCGCTGGTGGTGTATCTGAACAAGATCGACCTCGTGGACGATCCCGAACTGGTCGAACTGGTCGAGATGGAGCTGCGCGAACTGCTGTCGTTCTACGAGTTCCCGGGCGACGACATTCCGATCATCAAGGGCTCGGCGCTATGTGCGCTGGAAGGCACCAAGCCGGAACTCGGCCATGATTCGATCCTGGAGTTGATGAAGGCGGTCGACGCCTACATCCCGCAACCCGAGCGCGCCACCGACCGGCCGTTCCTGATGCCGATCGAAGACGTGTTCTCGATCTCCGGCCGCGGTACCGTGGTCACCGGCCGTGTCGAGCGCGGCATCATCAAGGTGGGCGAGGAAGTCGAGATCGTCGGCATCCGGCCTACCGTGAAGACTGTCGTGACCGGTGTCGAAATGTTCCGCAAGCTGCTCGATCAGGGCCAGGCCGGCGACAACATCGGCGCGCTGCTGCGCGGCACCAAGCGTGAGGATGTCGAGCGCGGCCAGGTGCTGGCCAAGCCCGGCTCGATCACGCCGCATACGAAGTTCAAGGCCGAAGCCTATATTCTGACCAAGGAAGAAGGTGGCCGGCACACGCCGTTCTTCACCAACTACCGGCCGCAGTTCTACTTCCGCACCACCGACGTGACCGGCGTCGTGCAGTTGCCGGAAGGCACCGAGATGGTGATGCCCGGCGATAACGTCGCCATGGACGTCGAGTTGATTGCACCGATCGCGATGGATGCGCAGTTGCGTTTCGCCATTCGCGAAGGTGGCCGAACCGTGGGTGCGGGAGTCGTCGCCAGCATCACCGCCTGATTGGCAAATCATTCGCCGGCGCCTGGCCTCATCGGCCGGGCGCCGGTCTTTTTTGGCCTGAGGCATAAGGCAACAGGCAACAGGGGATCGGACTACAGAGCGAACCATGGATAACCAGAACATACGCATCAGGCTCAAGGCCTATGATCACCGGGTGCTGGACAACAGCACGAAGGAGATCGTGAACACGGCCAAGCGCACCGGTGCCCGGGTTCGCGGACCGATCCCGCTGCCGACGCATATCGAGCGCTTCACCGTCAACCGCTCGCCGCACGTCGACAAGAAAAGCCGTGAGCAGTTCGAGATCCGCACGCATCGCCGGCTGTTGGATATCGTCGAGCCGACGCCACAAACGGTGGACGCGCTGATGAAGCTCGACCTCGCCGCCGGCGTCGATGTTGAGATCAAGATCTGATGTTTGCCTCCCCCGTCGCTCCTCCCGTCATGGCCCGGCTTGTCCGGGCCATCTGGCGCCGCACGGTCGTGGTTCAGGTGGCCCGGACAAGCCGGGCCATGACGATCATCGTTGGTAGAACGTCATGACCAAACAACGCACCGGCCTGCTGGCCAAAAAACTCGGGATGACGCGGATCTTCCGGGAGGACGGCACGCATGTCCCGGTGACCGTTCTGCAGGTCAGCGAGCTGCAGGTGGTCGCCGCCAAAACCCGGGAGAAGGACGGCTACACAGCGGTCCAGCTTGGTCTCGGCAAGGCCAAGGTCAAGAACGTGACGCAACCGAATCGTGGTCACTTCGCCAAGGCAAAAGTCGAACCGAAAGCGAAACTGATGGAATTCCGGGTCGACGCTGATGCGTTGCTGGAACCGGGTGCCACGTTGTCGGCAGCCCATTTCGCAGTCGGTCAGAAGATCGATGTTTGCGGCACCAGCAAGGGTAAAGGTTTCGCCGGCGGTATGAAGCGCTGGAACTATGCCGGCCTCGAGGCCAGCCACGGCGTCTCCATCAGTCACCGTTCACTGGGCTCTACCGGCAACCGCCAGGATCCCGGCCGCACCTTCAAGAACAAGAAAATGGCTGGGCATCTCGGGGTCGAGCGGATCACCACGCTGAATCTGGAAGTGGCCGCGGTCGACGCCGAAAAGGGCCTGCTGATGATCAAGGGCTCCGTGCCAGGCGCGCCCGGCGGCTATGTGCGAGTGCGCGACGCCGTGAAGATGCCGCCGAAGGATGCTGTGTTCCCGGCGGTCCTGCTTGAACCAGCGGCAACAATGGCCTCTGGGAGCTGAGGATCGGACGATGCAAATCGACATTACCACGCTCGATCAGGCAACGACCGGCAGTACCGAGCTGCCGGACGAGTTGTTTGCCGTGAAGCCGCGGGCCGACATCATGGCGCGTGTCGTGCACTGGCAGCTGTCCAAGCGGCGGTCAGGCAATCACAAGACCAAAGGCATGGGTGAGGTGCAGGGCACCACCAAAAAGCCCTACCGGCAAAAAGGCACCGGCAATGCGCGGCAAGGCAGTCTACGGGCGCCGCAGTTCCGCACCGGCGGCCGGGTGCATGGACCGGTGGTCCGCTCGCACGAATATCGCCTGAACAAGAAGGTGCGCCGTCTGGGTTTGATTTGTGCGCTGTCGCAGAAGGCCGCCGACGGCAAGCTGGTCGTGTTGGATACCGCGTCGGGCACCGCGAAGACCGGCGAACTGGCGAAGAAGCTCAAGGCGCTTGGCTGGAGCTCGGCGCTGATCGTCGATCACGTGGTGGACCAGGGATTTCTGCTGGCCAGCCGCAATCTGCATAAGTTCGATGTGCTGCCGACCGTTGGTGCCAATGTCTACGACATTCTGAACCACGACGTGCTGGCGATCACGGTGGCCGGCGTCGAAGGCCTGAAGGCACGCCTCAACGGCACCGCGGCGGAAGGCGAGGGCGACGCGGATACCAATGGCGTCGAAATGGCCGGTGATACTGGCGGACCAGCGGCCGGAGACGCAGCATGAGCGAAACCACCAAAAAGCCAGGGATAAGGTTATCGCGCGAGGCGATGTATCAGATCATCCGCTCGCCGGTGATTACCGAAAAGGCGACGTTACTGTCCGAAAAGAACCAGTACGTTCTGCGGGTTTCGCTGGATGCCACCAAGCCACAGATCAAAGCCGCGGTCGAAGGGCTGTTCGGCGTCAACGTCGTTGCCGTCAACACGATCGTGCGGAAGGGCAAGACGAAGCGGGTCAAGGGTCGGCCAGGCCGACGCTCGGACGTCAAGAACGCAATTGTTCGTCTGGCGAAAGACCAGGCGATCGATTTCACCACCAGCCTCGCATAAGGCGCGCGGGAAATGGCACTCAGACAATTCAATCCGGTCACCGCAAGCATGCGCGGCACCGTACTGATCGATCGCTCCGATTTGTGGAAAGGCGGCCCGGTCAAAGGCCTGACCGAAGGTCAGCACAGCCACGGCGGGCGCAACAATCACGGCCGCATCACCAGCCGGTTTCGCGGCGGCGGCCACAAGCAGTCGTACCGGATCGTCGATTTCAAACGGAGAAAGTTTGACATGCCGGCGACGGTGGAGCGGTTGGAATATGACCCGAATCGCACCGCGTTCCTCGCGCTGATCAAATATGCCGATAACGAATTGGCTTACATTCTCGCACCGCAACGGCTGAAGGCCGGCGATACGGTGATTTCCGGCGCGCGGGTTGATATCAAGCCGGGCAACGCGATGCCGCTGTCGGCCATTCCGGTCGGCACCATCATTCACAACATCGAAATGAAGATCGGCGCCGGCGGCAAGATCGCCCGCTCGGCCGGGACTTATGCCCAGTTGGTCGGCAAGGATTCGGGTTACGCACAGATCAAGCTGACGTCAGGCGAATTGCGGCTGGTGCGGGCCGAGTGCATGGCCAGCATCGGTGCGGTGTCCAATCCTGACAACATGAACCAGAAGATCGGCAAAGCCGGCCGCATGCGGTGGATGGGCTTCCGCCCGCATAATCGTGGCGTGGTGATGAACCCGGTCGATCATCCGCATGGCGGCGGCGAGGGGCGGACTTCGGGCGGCCGGCACCCCGTGTCGCCGTGGGGCCAGCCGACCAAAGGCTACAAGACACGGACCAACAAGCGGACGGATTCGTTGATCATTCGTCGCCGGAATAAAGGCAAGTAAGATGGCACGTTCCGTCTGGAAAGGTCCGTTCGTCGACGGCTATCTGCTGGCCAAGGCCGACGCCTCGCGCAGCTCGGGCCGCAACGAGATCATCAAGATCTGGTCGCGCCGCTCGACCATTTTGCCGCAATTCGTTGGCCTGACCTTTGGTGTCTACAACGGCCACAAATTCCTGCCGGTGCAGGTGAACGAAAACATGGTCGGGCATAAATTCGGTGAGTTCTCGCCGACCCGCACGTTCACCGGTCATTCCGGGGACAAAAAGGCGAAGCGGGGCTGACATGAGCGAAGGCGATTGGGGCTGACATGAGCGAAGGCGATTGGGGCTGACATGAGCAAGCCTAAGCACGAACGAGCATTGGCCGACCACGAAGCTCAGGCAATTCTGAGCAACGTGCGTACCAGTCCGCGGAAGTTGAATTTGGTCGCGGCGATGATCCGCAACCTGCCGGCGCAGCGGGCGATTGCCACGCTGACGTTCAGCAAGCGGCGCATCGCCCACCAGGTTCGCAAGACCCTGGAAAGTGCGATTGCCAACGCGGAAAACAACCATCAGCTCGATGTCGACCGGCTGATCGTGACGCGGGCCGAGGTCGGCCGTTCGATCGTCATGCGGCGGTTCCATGCGCGTGGCCGCGGCCGCTCGGCGCGAATCGAGAAATGGTTCAGCCACATGAAGATCGTGGTCGCGGAAAAGCAGGACGAAGTGGACGACGGTGTGATCGAGGCGTCGGCAATCCCCACGCCGACCCGCCGGACCGCGCCGTCGCCGACGGCCGACCACGCTGGCACCGATACCGCGCTTGCGGTGCCGGAGACCGAAGGCACCGCGGCCGAGGTCGCCGAGCAGGCGATGTCCGCCGACGCGGCCGAGGTGGCGGATCATGCCGCTGCTGCCGAACCGCATGCAACGATGACCGAAACGACGGACGACCACGCGCATACCGACACCACGCTCGCCGTGCCGCAAACCGAGGGCACCGAGGCCGAGGCCGCCGAGCAGGCGATGTCCGCGGATGCAGCCGAAGCCGCCGATCAGGCGGCGGAAGGCGAACACCATACGCCGCCGGATCATTCCGGCCAAGGGACGACCGAGGGAGCGACATAGCATGGGTCATAAGGTCAATCCGATCGGATTACGCCTCGGCATCAACCGGACCTGGGACAGCCGCTGGTTCGCCGGTGCGGATTACTCCAAGCTGCTGCACGAGGACCTCAAGCTGCGCGAACATCTGCGCACCAAATTGCGCGGCGCCGGCGTGTCCCGCGTGGTGATCGAGCGGCCGGCGAAAAAGCCTCGGGTGACGATTTATGCGGCGCGGCCCGGCGTGGTGATCGGCAAGAAGGGCCAGGACATCGAGGTCCTGAAAAAAGAACTCGGCAAGATGGCCAATGCCGAGGTGTCACTCAACATTGTCGAAATCCGCAAGCCGGAAATCGATGCGACCCTGATCGCCGAAAACATCGCGCAACAACTGGAGCGCCGCGTGGCGTTCCGCCGCGCCATGAAGCGGGCGGTGCAGTCGGCGATGCGGCTCGGCGCTCTGGGCATTCGGATCAATTGCGGCGGCCGGCTCGGCGGTGCGGAAATCGCCCGGGTCGAGTGGTACCGCGAAGGCCGCGTGCCGTTGCACACGCTGCGTGGCGATGTGGACTACGGCACTGCCACCGCGAAGACGACCTATGGCACCTGCGGCGTCAAAGTCTGGGTGTTCAAAGGCGAGATCATGCAGCACGACCCGATGGCGCAGGATCGCCGCGCGGCCGAGCAGGCACCACAACGATAATCCCAACGCAATTCCCAACGCTGTTCCCAACGCAATTCCCCCTGGGGTAACCGACGATGCTTTCTCCCAAGCGCTCGAAATATCGTAAGCAGCACAAGGGCCGCATCCACGGCCTGTCCAAGGGCGGCTTTACGCTGAACTTCGGCACTTATGGGCTGAAGGCGCTGGAGCCGGAACGCATTACCGCGCGCCAGATCGAGTCCGCCCGTCGTGCGATCACTCGCGCCATGCGCCGTGCCGGCCGCGTGTGGATCCGGATTTTCCCCGATGTGCCGGTGTCGACCAAGCCGGCCGAGGTGCGCATGGGCTCGGGCAAAGGTTCCCCGGAATTCTGGGTGGCTCGCGTGGCGCCCGGCCGGATCATGTTCGAGATCGACGGTGTCGCCCCCGAACTCGCCAAAGAGGCGCTGACTCTGGGTGCCGCCAAATTGCCGATCAAAACCAAATTCATCACCCGGATCGGGGACGCCTGAGATGGCCAAGGCCGCGTTGCACAAAATTGGCGATATTCGGGCGAAGACGCCGGATGAGTTGGCTACGCTGCTGCTGGAATTGCGCAAGGAGCAGTTCAACCTGCGATTCCAGCGTGCCACCGGCCAGAACGAAGGTCTGGGCCGGGTGAAGCAGGCACGGCGCGAGATTGCCCGGGTCAAGACGGTCCAGGCTCAACATAAGCGAGACGCGGCGAAAACCGCGTCTCAGTCATAGGAGGCCGCCGGCAATGCCAAGGCGCGTGCTGACCGGACGAGTGACCAGCGACAAGATGGACAAGACCGTGACGGTACTGGTCGATCGCCGCGTCATGCATCCAATTTATAAGAAGTTCATTCGCCGCTCGAAGAAATACGCGGCGCATGACGCGGCCAATATCTGCAAGATCGGCGACACGGTGCGCATCGAGGAATGTCCGCCGATCAGCAAGCGCAAAACCTGGATGGTGGTAGAGCGCAACGGTCAGCCGATGATGGCGTCTGCCGAGGGACCTGGCCAGGGACTTGAAGGAGTTGCGGCATGATCAGTGCAGAATCCAACCTCGACGTCGCCGACAATTCCGGTGCGCGGCGGGTGATGTGCATCAAGGTGCTTGGCGGATCAAAGCGCAAGACCGCCTCGGTCGGCGACGTCATCGTCGTTTCGATCAAGGAAGCGATCCCGCGCGGCAAGGTGAAGAAAGGCGACGTGCACCAGGCGGTGATCGTGCGCACCTCCTATCCGGTGCGCCGGCCCGACGGCTCGGCCATTCGCTTTGACCGTAACGCCGCCGTATTGATCAACAAGCAGATGGAACCGATCGGCACGCGTATCTTTGGACCGGTGGTGCGTGAACTGCGCGCGCGCAAGTTCATGAAGATCATCTCGCTGGCGCCGGAGGTATTATGATGTCCCACGCAGCGGAGACAGGATCGTCCCACGCATCGGAGACACGATCGTCCCACGCATCGGAGACACGATAACCATGGCTGCGCGCATTCGCAAAGGCGATACCGTCGTGGTGCTGACCGGTGTCAACAAAGGCCGCCGCGGCGAGGTCGCTCTGGTGATGCCGAAGGCAGAACGGGCGATCGTTTCGGGCGTCAACATGGCGGTCCATCACGTCAAACCGAACCGCATGGGCGAGCAGGGTGGCATTCAGCGGCGCGAGGCAGCGATCCACCTGTCGAACCTCATGCTGATCGACCCGAAAACGGAACAACCTACCAAGGTCGGCTTCCGGGTCCTGGACAACGGCACCAAGGTGCGCATCGCCCGCAAGACCGGCGATGTGATCGAGAGTTGAGGCAGCAGCGATGAGTGGCACAAAGAAAGCAGGCGGCAAGGCTGGCGCCAGGACGGGTGCCAAGAAAGCCGCCGGTGGGCGCGGCAATCAAGGTGCTGCACCACCCAGCCGCGAGGAGCGGCGCGCGGGAAGGATGCAGGAGACTGGCGGGGTCGCTGAGCCGAAAGCCTCCGCTGGCGAGATCACGCGTTTCCATAAGCGTTACATCGACGAAGTGCGGGCCAAATTGACCGCCGAGTTCGGCTACAAGAACCCGATGCAGGTGCCGCGCCTGGAAAAGATCGTCATCAACATGGGCGTCGGCGAGGCGACCGGCGATCAGAAGAAACTCGATGCTGCCGTCGCCGAACTCACGCTGATTGCAGCGCAGAAGCCGGTGAAGACGGTGGCCAAGAAGGCCATCGCCGGATTTAAGATCCGCAAAGGCCTGCCGATCGGCTGCAAGGTCACCCTGCGCAAGGAGCGGATGTACGAATTCATGGACCGGCTGGTGACCATCGCCCTGCCCAGAGTGCGTGACTTCCGCGGCATTCAGGGCAAAGGCTTCGATGGCCGCGGCAACTTCGCGATGGGTCTCAAGGAACAGATCATCTTCCCGGAGATCAACTACGACCGCGTCGAGGACGTGCGTGGCATGGACATCCAGTTCGTCACCACCGCTCGTACCGATGCTGAGGCGAAAGCTTTGCTCAAGGCTTTCGATCTACCGTTCGCCAACTAGGGTTTTTGGAATACCCCTGATCCCCCGGACAAGCCGGGGGATTGGTAGGTTCCGGAGGTAAAGAAGACAGGATGGCCAAAACTTCGCAGGTCAACCGTAACAAGATGCGTGAACGCCTGGCGGGCCGTGACAAGGGCAAACGCAAGGCGCTCAAGGATATCGTCATGGACCGCACGTTGCCGGTCGAGGATCGCTTCAACGCCTCGCTCAAACTTGCGCAATTGCCGCGCAATGGTGCACAGGTGCGGGTGCGGCTGCGCTGTGAGATCACCGGCCGTTCGCGCGGCAATTACCGCAAATTCAAACTGTGCCGTATCGCGCTTCGCGACCTCGCCAGCTCGGGCCAGATCCCCGGCATGGTCAAGGCCAGCTGGTAACGAAGGGATCAACCATGTCTCTCTCCGATCCCCTGGGCGATATGCTCACCCGGATTCGCAATGCACAGCGGGCACGTCACTCGATGTGCATGTCGCCGGCCTCGCAACTGCGCGCCAACGTGCTTGGCGTGTTGCAGCGCGAGGGCTTCATTCGCGGCTACTCGGCCGAGGAACTGCGGCCCGGCGTTGCACGGTTGAAGATCGAGCTGAAATATAACGAGGGCGAACCGGTCATCAAGGAGATCACGCGGGTCTCCCGGCCCGGCCGCCGCGTCTACTCGAAAATCAAGGAACTGCCGCGGGTCTATGCCGGCCTCGGCATTTCCATCCTGTCCACGCCGCGCGGCGTAATGAGCGATTCCGAGGCGCGCGCTGCCAATGTCGGCGGCGAAATCCTCTGCCGCGTATTCTGACGGAGACGATCGATGTCACGCGTTGGCAAATATCCGGTTGAGCTCCCCGCAGGCGTGCAGGTCGCGATCGCGTCCGGCATCCTGACCGCGAAAGGCCGGCTTGGTGAACTGAAGCTGCCGCTGACCGACCTCATCGAGGCCAAGGTCGAAGGCAACAAAGTGTCGGTCGCGCCGAAGACCTCGGAGACCAGGGCACGCATGATGTGGGGCACCACGCGCGCGCTGATCGCCAATATGGTGCAAGGGGTTTCCACCGGTTACACGAAGTCGCTGGAAATCACCGGCACGGGTTATCGGGCAGCGGTCGCCGGATCGAACCTGGAAATGAACCTCGGGTTCTCGCATCCGGTGGTGTATCCGATTCCGCCCGGCATCAAGATCACCTGCGAACGGCCGACCGCAATCAAGGTTGAAGGCGTAGACAAGCGCCTTGTGGGTCAGGTCGCCTCGGAAATCCGCGCGTTCCGTCCGCCGGAGCCCTATAAGGGCAAGGGCGCACGTTACACTGACGAGACGATCCGGCGGAAGGAAGGCAAAAAGAAATGAGCTCGAAACAAGACCTGCGCGACCGCCGCAAGCAGCGTCTGCGCTATCAGCTCCGCCACAAGTCGCACGGCCGGCCGCGGCTGTCGGTGTTCCGCTCGGAGCAGAACATCTACGCCCAGGTGATCGACGACGCGAAAGGCAACACGTTGGCGGCCGCGTCATCGCTGGACAAAACCTTGCGCGAGGCGCTGCGCACCGGCGCCAACAAGGAAGCCGCGACCGCCGTCGGCAAGTTGCTCGCCGAGCGGGCGCTGGCCGCTGGTGTGACTCAGGTCGTGTTCGACCGCGGCGCCTATTTGTACCACGGACGGGTGAAAGCCCTCGCCGATGCCGCCCGCGAAGGCGGGTTGGACTTTTAGTCCGCGAAGGCGGATTCGACTTTAAAGGACAGGCACAGCATGGCACGGGAACCCAGGGACGGTGGCCGCGATCGCCGGGGCAGAAACGAGGATCGCGAGCCCGATGATGGGATCATCGAAAAGATGGTCTCGATCAACCGCGTCGCCAAAGTTGTGAAGGGCGGCCGGCGCTTTGCCTTTGCCGCGCTGATGGTGGTCGGCGATCAGAAAGGCCGCGTCGGTTATGGCGCCGGCAAGGCCCGCGAAGTGCCGGAAGCCATTCGGAAAGCCACCGAACGTGCCAAACGCGCCATGATCCGCGTGCCGATGAAGGAAGGCCGCACGCTGCATCACGACGTCGAAGGGCATTTCGGCGCCGGCAACGTGATCCTGCGCTCGGCCGCGGCGGGCACCGGGATCATCGCCGGCGGTCCGTTGCGTGCAGTGTTCGAAACTCTGGGTATTGGCGACGTGGTGGCCAAAAGTCTTGGCTCCCGCAACCCGCACAACATGGTCAAGGCAACCTTCGACGCACTGAAGCATTGCGCCAGTCCGCGCTCGGTCGCCACGCGGCGCGGCAAGAAAGTTTCCGAAATTTTCGGCCGCCGTGACACCACGCCTTCTGGGCCGGCCGCAGCGCCCACCGAGGAGCCGCCGAATGCCTAAGGTTCGCGTCACCCAAACGGCGTCCGCTCTGGGCCGTAAGCCGGGCCAGAAGGAAACGCTGATCGGCCTTGGCCTGAACAAGATCCGCCGCACGCGGGAGCTGGAAGACACCCCCTCGGTGCGCGGAATGATCCGCAAAGTGGCCCACCTGGTCAAGGTCGAGGACCTGACATGAAACTCAACGAACTGCGCGACAACGCGGGGGCGCGCCTGAAGTTCCGGCGGCTTGGCCGCGGCATTGGCTCGGGCAAGGGCAAGACGTCGGGTAAGGGCGTGAAGGGCCAGAAGGCGCGCGAGGGCGTGGCACTGAACGGCTTCGAGGGCGGCCAGTTGCCGATCTATCGCCGTTTGCCGAAGCGAGGTTTCACGAACCTGTTCCGCAAAAGTTACGCGCCGCTCAATATCGGCACGCTGGATGCGGCGATCGAGGCTGGCAAGGTCGATGGTAGCCAGATGATCACCGAAGTAATGTTGATCGCTGCTGGCCTGGGCAATGACCATCTGGACGGCGTGCGGCTTCTGGGCGTTGGCGAGATCAAGCGGGCGATCAACATCACCGTGTCCGGCGCGTCTGCGACTGCGAAGGCGGCGGTGGAAGCCGCCGGTGGGACGGTGACGACGACGGTCCTGAGGGAGGCTAAGGCCGAGGCCTGATCCGGGCCGCCTTCCTCAGGCAGGAGAAGCGTCGGACAGGAGGCACGAGCTTCGACCATGTATTCGCAAATGCACCCATTCACGCAACGAATGAAGTGTTCGAGCCGCCCGGATCAGCACATCGCCCCGAACCTGAGTATCCCGATCCCGCCAATCGACTTTCGCGTGAGCGCTTCGCATCTCATTGGTATTTTGGCGCCGCGGGCGCAGACAGACCTCGTGCTGTCGGCCATGAATTGTGCTAATCAAGCGCCCGATCTTTGTGATGCGCGTTCGCGAGCCGTGTTGGGGTTGCGGCGAACAGATCGGCAATTCCGGCGCTGACATTCGGATCTGGGAGGCGCTCCCCAAGATCTGACAGATACAATCCAAAAGTGGTGCACTGATCGGGGGTACACGTTCACCGTTGTCGAGCGGGTTGGCGACGACGACCATCAAGCGTTCATCGTGAGCGATCCAAACAGGAGCGAATCCCCCACGATTATCATCACCGCCCAGGGCTGGGTCAGTGCTACAGCCCGGCAACGGGTTCTGGGGATCTGGAGGGGGCTGCATTTCAAGTGGCTTTAGCGGCGGGAGTGGTCTCTCCAGATAGGAAATCGTGGCACGCTTTTCTGCGACCGAAGCCAATGAGGCCGGAATTGGAAGCGCTGGATCGGGTCGTGGACACCAGCCGCTCCTTCCCGGAGAATTTTCCATCTGATCCTGCGCGGTCTGACCAATCCGGCGCGTCCGGTCCAATCGAGACATATGCGGAGCCTTCATGGATTTGGCCTGTTCTTTGGGTAGGACTTGGCGTGTTCGTCCTCGCCGTCAGTGCCATCATTGGGCTGTCAATTGATTCAATGTGGTTTTCCCCGCTGAAGCAATTCCGCGACACGTTCCAGGATGCCATGGTTCTGGGCGCCTCTATCGTTCTCGCGGCCGTCGCGATTAGTAGCTTTGCACTCCTGATTGCGCGGGTGAGTGCAACGACCGCGATGATGAAAGAGCTGACAGACGTCCGCCGTCATATCGGCCGAGCCGAAGGTCATCTGGCGACCATTCGGAAGCATGGCTCGTCAGCAGCGGCAGGGGTCTGACTTTGGTCGCGTTCCGGGGATAACCGGCAGGTTGTCAGACGGCAACCCATTCGGCGACCTCAGCGATGATGACCTGGTTGAAACCGGTGCAGCACTTGAAACTGTCCTTGCTGACCTCACAGTCGGCTGGAGGGACGTCGCCACCGAGGTGGACGCCGAGTGGCCGAAAAACGCGCAAGTCGGCCATCAAGCTTGGTGTGAACACCACCCTCGCATTGGCCGGGGTCGCCGCGGCTCCTGTGACATTCGGTCTATCGTAGTTACTTACGGTTGGGAGCGTGGGCATGATTGTATGGGATGGTGGGGACTTCGCCCGTGATCTTGCCGGCCATAGATCCAATTGACGGCGGTTGGGCGACATCCGCGATCAGGTTGCGGAAATCGAGGCGCAGCTTGGGGCGATCGCCGCCGAACTCGAGCTTCGGACCAGAGGCTGAATGGCGCGGGGAGAGGTGTCGGAGATGGATGTCTCGGATCCCGCTCCAGCCTTGATCTATACCTTGCCGACCGGCTTTTGACCCCCGCCCGCTCCGCGCAGAAAACCTCCCGCCGCCATCGTCAGCCTTGCGTTCGCCCTCGCCAGCGGGGACAATGGACCGCGCAATCAAAGGACCCACCATGGCTTCTGCTGCCGAACAGCTTGCGGCAAATCTGAGTCTCGGCACCTTCTCCAAGGCGACCGAACTCAAGCAGCGCATCTGGTTCACCCTGGCCGCGCTGATCGTCTACCGGCTTGGCACCTACATCCCGATCCCCGGAGTCGATGCCTCCGTGATGGCCGAGATGATGCAGCGGCCCGGCGGCGGATTGTTCGGCATGCTGGACATGTTCTCCGGCGGCGCGGTGCGCCGCGTGACCGTGTTTGCCCTCGGCATCATGCCGTACATCAGCGCCAGCATCATCATTCAGTTGATGACTGCCGCCGTCCCCTCGCTGGAGGCGCTGAAAAAAGAAGGCGAGATGGGGCGCAAGAAGCTCAACCAGTACACCCGCTATCTGACCGCCTTCATCGCCATGTTCCAGTCCTACGGCATCGCTGTCGGGCTGGAGTCGATGCATGGCTCGTTCGGGCCTGCGGTGCTCGATGCCGGCTGGTTCTTCCGTTTCTCCTGCATCATCACGTTGGTCGGCGGCACCATGTTCCTGATGTGGTTGGGCGAGCAAATCACCGCCCGCGGCATCGGCAACGGCCAGAGCCTTATCATCATGTCCGGTATCGTCGCCGGACTGCCCGGTGCGCTCGCCTCCCTGCTCGATCTCGGCCGCACCGGTGCGCTGTCGCCGGTCTTCGTGGTCGGCTTCCTGGTCATTGCCGTGGCCACGATCGCCGCCATCGTGTTCGTCGAGCGCGCACAACGGCGTATCCCGGTGCAATATCCGAAACGCCAGGTTGGCAACCGAATGTACGGCGGCGATTCGACGCACATGCCGCTGAAGATCAACACCTCAGGCGTGATCCCGCCGATCTTCGCCAGCTCGCTGCTGCTGATCCCGGCGACCCTGGCCGGCTTCACGACGGGATCCCCGGTGTGGTTGCAGGACATCGTGGGCCAGTTCAGTCAGGGTCAGCCGGGCTATCTGATCAGCTATGCGTTGCTGATCATCTTTTTCGCGTATTTCTACACCGCGATCGTATTCAACCCCGAGGAAACTGCCGACAACCTGAAGAAATACGGCGGCTTCATCCCCGGCATCCGGCCCGGCAGTGCCACCGCGGCGTTCTTCGATCGCATCCTGACGCGGTTGACCACGGTTGGCGCTCTCTATCTGGTCGCGGTCTGCCTGTTGCCGCAATTTCTGATCAGCGATTACGGGTTGCCGTTCTATTTCGGCGGCACTTCGATTTTGATCGTGGTATCGGTGACCATGGATACCGTCACGCAGATCCAGTCGCATCTGCTGGCGCATCAATACGAAGGGCTCATTCGTAAGAGCAAGGTGAAGGGACGTCGGTGAAACTCATTCTGCTGGGTCCCCCGGGCGCGGGGAAGGGCACGCAGGCGCAGCGTCTGCGTGACCGTTACGGTATTGCACAAATCTCCACCGGCGACATGCTGCGCGCCGAGGTTGCCAAGGGCTCGCCGATCGGCCTCGAAGCGAAGGCGGTCATGGAAGCCGGCCACCTCGTCTCCGACGACATCATTGTCCGCATGTTGGGCGGGCGGATCGAGCAGCCGGATTGCGCCAAAGGATTTACCCTCGACGGCTTCCCGCGCACGGTGCCGCAGGCGGTCGCGCTGGATAAGCTGCTCGCCGAGAAGCAGATGAAGCTCGACGCGGTGATCGAGCTGAAAGTCGATGATGCGGTGCTGACCGACCGCATCGCCGGCCGCTTCACCTGTGCGAATTGTGGTGCGGGCTACCACGACACCTTCAAGCCGCCGAAACGTCCAGGCATTTGCGACGTGTGCGGCCGCAACGAGTTCATCCGCCGCGCCGACGACAACCGGGAGACGGTGATGGCCCGGCTTGCCGCCTACCACAGCCAGACCGCGCCAATCTTGCCGCACTACGCAGCGCAGGGGAATTTACGCCAGGTGGACGGCATGGCGGACATCGACGCGGTCACCAGGCAGATTTTCGCAGTACTGGACTCTCTGGGCTGAGTGGCCAGCCCTGGCGCCACCGCCGACGCGCGCGCCTGGCTGGACGAGGCCGATCGCCTGCAGCACGCGAAGTTGCTCGCCCAGTCGGTGCAGTGTTACCGGGAGGCGCTGGCGCGGGATGCGTCGCTGTTTGACGCCTGGTATGGCCTCGGCTTTGCTCTGGGGGCGCTGGAGGAACATGGCGCGACGATCGACGCTTTGCGCGCCGCACTGGCGATGCAGCCGGATGCTGCCCGGCTGCGGGTCAACCTTGGCGAATCGCTGTTTGCTTTGGGCCACGTGTCCGACGCAGTGCGCGAGTACGAACGCGCCGCTGGCATGGGCGATCCCGAGGCGCGCGAACTGGCTTTGCGGAACATCGCCTGCATTGCTCCAGGCGACCCGGCGCTGGACAACCCCGCGGTTTTGCGCGCCCGGCAGCGATGGGCGGACTCGGCATCGATCCAGCCGGCCAATCCCAGTCGGCAGCGAAACGGAAAGTTGCGGCTCGGCTACCTGAGTTCGTTCTTTGGAGCACGCAACTGGATGAAGATGTTCATGGGGGTCATCAACGCCCATGACCGTGAGCGGTTCGAGGTGCACCTGATCGCCACGGGCGACCCGCCGTCGGCGGCGGCCGGCTACCGCGATCACCCAGACGACCGGATCTGGGAGATCGGCGACATTTCCAACGCTGAACTGGCCGGTCACATTGCCGATGCCCGGCTCGACATTCTGGTCGATCTGAACGGTTACAGCGACCTCGCCCGAATGCCGGTCCTGCTGCATCGCGCCGCTCCGATCCAACTCTCGTGGGCCAACATGTATGCGACGACCGGGTTCCCGACGGTCGATTGCGTGATCGGCGATTCCTGGACTATCCCGCCGGAGGAAGAGCGGTTCTGCGTCGAGCGGGTGCGCCGGGTGCCGCACACCTATCTGGCGTTCGACGTGTTCTACCCGGTCCCCGACGTGGCGCCGCCACCCTGGGCGAGCACCGGTCATGTCACGTTTGGCAGCTTAATGTCGGCATACAAGATCACCGAACAGGTGATTGAATCCTGGTCACAAATCCTGCACGGCGTGCCACGCTCCCGCCTGCTGCTGCGGAATCGCGCGCTGGGCCAGGCATCCAATCGTGCGGACTTCCTGGCGCGGTTCGAGGCCAACGGCATCGATGCGGCACGGCTGACGCTGGAGGGCGGCGGCGAGCATCTCGACTTCCTGCGTACCTACGATCGCATCGACATCGCGTTGGACGCTTTTCCCTATAATGGCGGCACCAGCACGGCCGAGGCACTCTGGCAGGGCGTCCCGCTGTTGACCGTCAACGGCGATCGCTGGGCGTCGCGCACCAGCCGCTCGATCCTGATGGCAGCAGGACTGGACCATTGGGTGGCCGCTGACCGGAAAGGGTTCGAGGCAATGGCGATCCGTCTGGGCCTGGCGCCCGAAGGATTGGCGGCATCGCGAGCCGGTCTGCGCGCGAAAGTCGCCGCGAGCGCGGCATGCGACACGGTAGGGCTGTGCCGGGTGTTGGAAGCGATATATTGTCAGGAGCTTGCCCTGAAGCTTTGATTTTCCAACGTATTCCCTCGTAACGCCAACCGTCGCCCGGCTCTCGATGGCGCGCCGCCAGCGAGGGCCCCAGTCATGCGCCACGGCACCGTCATCGACCCTGCATCCTCTTTCATCTGTGTTTGAATCACGACCTCGCCGCGCGGATTGGCCTTGCCGTTCTCTCTCCATTGCGCCGTCGCAATAGGAAGAAATGAACACAGATGCACACAGATGAAAGAGGATAAACACGGATGCATCGTGCGGTAGCCGCCGCTCGGGTCACGTCTTGCGGCGTCGTTGTCAGCCAAAATTCCCGCTGACCCTCGCCTTCAATATGCCCGCCATGTATCATCCATTTGTGCAGACTGATCCGCGTCGGTCAGCGCAGGCCTTGAAATCCGTCCCGCGACTGCCAAACTGCGCACACAGCGATTGACCCGGCCAATTCGCCGTGTATAGTCCGCCGCCTTGGCGCACTCCCCGCATGGGGCAGTGCCGCTTGCGCATTTCCTCGGTGGATGACGGCCTGATGTCGTCCCGGGACCGACAGGAGTACTGGGCGTGGCACGTATCGCCGGTGTGAATATCCCAACCAACAAGCGTGTATTGATCGGACTCCGCTATATCTACGGCATTGGACCGAGCAAAGCCGCTGAAATCTGCACCAAGCTGCGTATCCCCGATGACCGCCGGGTGAACCAGCTCTCCGACGACGAAGTGCTGCGCATCCGCGAACTGATCGACCGTGAATATCAGGTCGAGGGCGATAAGCGGCGTGAAGTCGCGATGAACATCAAGCGGCTGATGGACCTCGGCTGCTACCGCGGTCTGCGTCACCGCAAAGGCTTGCCGGTGCGCGGCCAGCGCACGCATACCAACGCACGCACCCGTAAAGGCAAAGCGGTTGCGATCGCGGGCAAGAAGAAAGTCACCAAATAGGGACACCCCATCTGTTCGGATAGTCTGTTTGGATTTTGGCGACCGCGCGATCATCACTGCGTGCGGCAAATAAATGGAGCACAATAGACAATGGCGAGACCCGCCGCGGCAGCGCGCCCGCGCCGCAAGGAAAGAAAGAACATCACCTCTGGTGTGGCGCACGTCGCCGCGACCTTCAACAACACCGTGATCACCATCACGGACGCTCAGGGCAACGCCATCGCGTGGTCCTCCGCCGGCAGCCAGGGCTTCAAGGGCAGCCGGAAATCCACCCCCTATGCCGCTCAGGTCGCTGCCGAAGATGCCGGCAAGAAGGCTCGCGAGCATGGCATGGAAACGCTGGACATCGAGGTAAGCGGACCGGGCTCGGGACGCGAAAGCGCGCTCAGGGCTTTGCAGGCGGTCGGCTTCCAGGTCGGAGCGATCCGCGACATGACCCCGATCCCGCATAATGGCTGCCGGCCACGGAAGCGGCGGCGGGTCTGATTTTTCCGTCCTTGCCCATGCTCGGGGCGCCCATGCTCGGGACGCCCATGCTCGGGACGCCCATGCTCGGGACGGACATCGCGTTGGCGGCCGCTTGCCGCCGCCTTTTGGATAGCGCCGGCCGTAGATGGCGTGAACAATATCAGGTGTGACATGAGACAGAGCGCGGTCATTCAGCGGAACTGGCAGTCACTGATCAAGCCCGAGAAACTCGAGGTCGAGCCGGGCGCCGATCCCGCCCGCATGGCCACCATCATTGCCGAACCGCTGGAGCGCGGTTTCGGCATGACCCTGGGCAATGCGATCAGGCGGATTTTGCTGTCGTCCTTGCAGGGCGCAGCGGTGACGGCAGTGCAAATCGATGGTGTTTTGCACGAATTCAGCTCCATCGCCGGGGTACGCGAGGACGTCACCGACATCGTGCTGAACATCAAGCAACTGGCGCTGCGGATGCACGGCGAAGGGCCGAAGCGCATGACGCTGTCGGCTGTCGGTCCCGGGGAGGTCAAGGCGGGTCAGATCCAGGCTGGCCATGATATCGACATCATGAACCCGGAACTGGTGATTTGCACACTCGACGACGGCGCCAAACTGGGCATGGAGTTCACCGTCAATTTGGGCAAGGGCTACCAGCCCTCCACTGTGAACCGGCCGGAGGATGCGCCGATCGGATTGATCCCGGTGGATTCGATCTATTCGCCGGTGCGCCGGGTGTCGTATCGCGTCGATCCGACCCGTGTGGGTCAGGTCACCGACTACGATAAGCTGCTGTTGACGGTAGAAACCAACGGTGCGGTAACGCCGGAGGATTCGGTAGCGCTGGCCGCCCGCATCCTGCAGGATCAGTTGCAGTTGTTCATCAACTTCGATGAGCCGCAGCAGATCCGTTCCGAGGAGCCGCGCGATGACCTGCCGTTCAACCGCAATTTGTTGCGCAAGGTGGACGAGCTGGAGTTGTCGGTGCGCAGTGCCAACTGCCTGAAGAACGACAACATCGTCTATATCGGCGATCTGGTGCAGAAGTCGGAACAGGAGATGTTGCGCACGCCGAACTTCGGCCGCAAGTCGCTGAACGAGATCAAGGAGGTGCTGACCTCCATGGGCCTGTCGCTTGGCATGACCGTGCCGACCTGGCCGCCGGAAAATATCGAGGAACTGGCAAAGCGGCTGGAAGAGCCGTTCTGATTAGCCGGGGCTGAGCCTGTAGGGGATTGAAACCATGCGTCACGGGGTTGCCGGCCGGAAGCTCGGCGTTACGTCCACCCATCGCCAGGCGATGTTCCGCAACCTCGCGCATGCGCTGCTGAAGCATGAGCAGATCACTACGACGTTGCCGAAGGCCAAGGAACTGCGCCCGGTGGCGGAGAAGCTGATCACGCTTGGCAAAAAGGGCGGGTTGGCGAACCGGCGGCTGGCGCATGCGAAATTGCGCGATGACGTGATCGTCAACAAGCTGTTCGGCACACTGGCCGAACGTTACAAGAACCGCGCCGGCGGGTATTGTCGGGTGTTGAAGGCCGGTGTTCGTTACGGCGATGCTGCCGATATGGCGGTGATCGAACTGGTCGAACGCGATGAGTCGGCCAAGGGATTGGACAGCGGGCCGGTGCAGGCGAACAACGAGGACGACACCGAGGTCTGATCCTAGGCCAGGAGTTTAACGGAACAACTGAGCCGCCGCGGCACCCAGCACGACAATGGCGCAGATGCACGCGGCCACGTCCATGGCGCCGGAGATACCAATCCATTCCGCAAGCGCGCCAAAGGCCGGTCCGCCCACCAGGCTGGAGCCCAGAAACGCCACGGCGTACACCGCCATCACCCGGCCGCGCATGGTTTCTGCAGTCTGTGACTGCAAACTATTGATCACCGTGACACTGAACAAGCCGGCGCTCAAACCGTAAACGAAGACCGTGGGCAGCAACAGCGTGATGCTGTGAGCGGCCGCGACGGCAAGCTGGGTCACCGCAAGCGCCGTGGTCCACAGCAGGATGACCGTCACGCCAGTCCTGGCCCGTCGTGCACTGGCCAGCGAACCGGTTACAACCCCCAGTCCAAGCGCCGACATGAGGATGCCATAGAGCAGGCCGCCGCCGGTGAGGTTTCGTGACGCGATCAACGCCAATGCAATCTGAAAATTGTAGGCAGCGGTGAACACCGCAAACATGACAACTGCCGTCACCGCCAGGTCAGGCTTCGAAACAACATAAAGCAGGCCTTGCTGGATCTGGCCGGATGCTCGGGGCACCCGGGCTCGCGGCGCCAGCTTCGTGGGATCCAACCAGAGCAACATTGCGACGACCAACGCGAACGTTGCGGCGTTACTGACGAAACCCGTGGCGATGCCGAGGCTGGCCAGCAGCAGCCCGCCGAATACCGGTCCGACAGTGCGTCCGATGGCGCTCACCAGATTCGTCAAAGCAACCGCATTTGCCAGGTCGCCGGTTCCCACCAGATCTTTGACGAAACTCTGTTGCGCTGGAAGGTCGAAACATTTGATCAGACCGAATGCGCCGGCAGCGATCCAGATCATCCATACGCGTACCACGCCCAACCCTGCCAGCACACCGACCGCGAGTGCCAGCAACCCCATGCCGGCCTGGGTGAACATCAATACGCGCCGGCGATCGCAACGATCGGCGATCACGCCGCCATACAGGCCAAACGCGACTGACGGTCCGAATTGCAACGCGTTGGTCACGCCCAGTGCCAGACCGGAATGACTGAGTTGCAGGACCAGCCAGTTCTCGACGGTGATCTGCACCCAGGAACCCAGACTCGAAACGACCTGAGCGGCGAAGTACAGTTGGAAGTTGCGGTGACGCAGAGCGGCCAAAGTTCCGCCATGACCAACCTGCTGTCGCGTCGTGTGTGGTTGTTCGGCCTGCAGGTTCCTCATGGCAGCACCGATTTCACCTGCCGGTCACGCCGGATGCCGACCGGCAATGGTCCGCCACTGGCCAGCCAGGCCCCGGCGGAGATCAGGATGATGCCAGCCCAGTGGGGCAGGTTTGGCCATTCGCCGAGCAATGGAATGGCAAACAATGCCGACAATACCGGTACCAAAGCCCCGAAGGCTGCGCCGGCGGAAGCGCCAAGGATGGCCACCGCCCGGCCGTACAACAACAGCGAAACAATGGTCACCAGGATGCCCTGAAACACCGCCTGGGTGGTAATTTCCGCAAGCGGCAACTGCACAATTCGGGTGCCGTACCATACGAGATAAAGTGGCAGCCAGATCACCAGAGATCCCGTCGACACCAGCGCCACCGCGTGCAATGGGTCGAGTTTCGCGCGCCGCATGATCACGGTGAAACAAGCCGTGAGCAACGACGCAAGCAGGAACAACCCATCGCCGTACAAACGCCATGTATCCCAACCTATGCCATGCCACCCTACGATGAGTACGGCACCCGTTAGTATCAGCGAAAGTCCCGCCTTCTGTGCGATCGAAGGCGGTTCCCGCAGCACGACCGCGGCGAGCAACGCGACAAACAATGGCATGCAGCCCGGATTGAGCGCGCCCTGATCGTAGGCCGGTGCAAAGCGCAGCCCACAGGCCGCCACCAGCACATAAGGTGCACCGACGCCGGCAATGATCATGGCCAGCCCAGACCAGCCCAGGCTGTCGCGCGCGAGGCCTTTGCGGACAACGACCGGCGCCAACAGCACGCCTGCCACGCCGAAGCGCAGCGCCGCGACATCCCCTGCGTCGAGGCCGCTGGTAACAGCCAACCGCGTGACGACACTCCAGCCAGCCCAGATCGACACTGCGGCACAGCCGAACATCGTGCCTTGCCACCAGTTCGGCCTGTTGTCCTGTTGCATGACAACCGGTGGGAAAGCGCGCTATGCGGCCTGGCTTATATCAACGACCTCCATCGATCGGACCTCGTCCGGTTCGCCGGTATAGATGATCAATGCCATCGTTTCGGTGGCGATCATCGCGCTGTGCGGCTGGCCTTTGGTGTTGAGCCCGTAACCCCCGCCGCCCCGCACGGGCTGTCCGCTTTTCGTGCTGCGGCCGCCTTCCAGGTTGAAGATGTGCTCGTCCGACAGCGCCATTGCGACGATCTTGATCAGCTTGCCCGGTGGCGGCAGGAACCTGGCGATCCAGCTGATGCCGCCGCCCTCGTGCCGGCGATCGCAAAGCACCTTGAGCTGCACGAGGTCTTTGCCGTCGTAAACGCAGTCCGGGCCATAAAACGGCACGCCCGAGGTCCACTCGGTTTCGCCGATATCGACATGGATCGAGGCCATTGCTGTCTCCTGTTCCGATGTTGTTGCCGCGATCATAGGGTCGCCCTGCTGACAGCGTTATGTCAGCAGTGTTCGCGGCGTCAGGAGGTCGGGGGGACAGCATTGGCGCGCTGCGGTTTATCGCCGGCAGCGCGCAGGCTGGTCAGATTGGTCAGGACGCCAAACCAGAACTGCGCACCCAAGGAAATGGCAAACGCAGTGACCACCCAGCCCAGGATGGTCCAGCTCTTGGGTGCCAACGACTGGCAGGCATTGGCTGAGTTTTTATCGCCAACCGGTGGGTAAGGCTTCACGCAGCCGAACAAATCGGCGTGAACTCCCCGGCCGATCGGCAGATTCTGTTGATCGATCAGGTTCTGAACCGCGGTAAAGCTCGCATTGGGCGGGCAATTCGCCTGCGCCGGAGAGTTCGTGTTAGCGGCTTGGGCGGTTGTGCTCGGGCAGGCGAAGAGATCCTTTTGGTCTGTCGCGAACTTCACGGCGCCAGCTGAAATCGCGCTGCTCACCGCTGGTTCGTCCCAGAACATCCGCGCCAACTGGATCGAGTTGACGTTCATCCCGAACGCGATGATCAGGCCAAGCGCAAGCATCACGTACTGGCTGAAACGTTTGTAGATGCCGCTCAACCGCTCCATCGAATCGTCGAACCAGCTTTCGATGCGGGTCCGCAATTTATCCAAATTGTCGGCACCGGCGCTGATGAAGGCGAGTAGCGTCTGCTTCACGTCACCATCCGGAAGGTTGTTGATTGCTGCCTGGGCTTGCGCGAAACCGTTCGCCGCCGAACCGTCGGTCAGGTGCGAGAGCATGGCGGAGGCGAAGTCGCGGGACGGCACGTAGGACGGCAGACTGCTCGGGGTCCCGATCAATAACGGGTGTTGTTGCAGGGTCGCGATCCCCCTTGCGGGTCGTAATGCGTCGACCAGGGCTGCTGCGTTTCCTCCCGCCGTGGCAGCGGCTGCCTTGATGGCGTTCTGTAATGTTGGATGCGCGCCGACGTCCGGCGCGTCCAGCATGGCTCTAAGTACCAAATTTTGCGGGGGCATCACTCCTGGCACCCCAGCTGCGGGCAACTCTAGTTCTCCGGCATCGACGGCGGCCTTGGTCGCTTTGTCCACATCCTTGGTCATCTCCGCAGTCGTCTGATTGAAATACGCATGCCACCATCCGGTGAACCCGCCCCAGGCGAATACATTGCCGCTCCCGAGACTGGTCAATGACTCGATCGCCTTGGTCAGATACACGCCGCGTAGCTTCAGAGCGCCGGCGATCATTTCGTTGACGGTGCTGGCCAGCAGCGAGGCCAGCACATAGACGAACGTCAGCGAGATTGCGACGTTCAGAGTCAGACCGAAATTCATGATATTCGCCCCTCGTCGACTTCATTTTCGTTAACAAACGACATGAAAGCAAACTGTGATCGGCTCGTCAAATCAACGCGTGCCGCGGCGGTTCGCAAATCCGCGCCCCTTGCCCCCATCGGCGGATCGGCCGATCCTGCCGCCCGGGCGGGGATGACCCGCGGTAAGGGAGAAACGACAATGGCCATATTCGTCCTCGGCGGCACCGGCTTCATCGGCATCCGCGTCATTCCGCTGCTGGTCGCGCGCGGCGAGACCGTCGTCTGCATGGACATCAACCCGAACGCACCCACGCTCGCGGCACTTGGCGACAAAGTCAGCATTGTGCGCGGCGACGTCACCAAGTTCGACGAGGTCATCTCCAACATGGCGGCAGCGAAAGCCGATCGCGTGCTGAACCTGTCGTATAATCTCGGCGTCGATCTGCCGCCGCACCGCGCGACGATGCTGAACGTCGTCGGCATGGACAATTGCTTCGAAGCCGCGCGCCTGCTCGGCGTGAAGCATACGGTGTTTGCCAGTTCGCTCGCCGTCAGCGGCCAGCAGAAGAATTTCGGCGACCGCGCGGCCAATGAGGACGATTACAAATACGCCGTCGTGCAATACGGCTCGCACAAGGCGTTCAATGAGTTCCAGGCCAAGGACTATATCGAGAAGCACGGCATGACGATCACCGCGGTGCGGCCGGCCAACGTGACAGGTCCGGACAAGGTGCGCGGCTCGGTCGATCACGTGAACATCATCACACGGCCGACGCGCGGCGAGCCGATCTCATTCCCGTTTGCCGATGCGATGCGCTGCCCGATCCATGTCGACGACATCGCCGAGGTGTTCGTGCGCGTCCTGATGAAGGACAAACCGGCCCATGCCATCTACAACTCCGGCGGCGTGACCGTCAGTCTGGGCGAGATCGCCGACATCGTGCGCGGCTATTTGCCGGCTGCGAAGATCAGCTTCGAGAAGCCAACCGGCGGCAAGGACTCCTCGGGCAATTATCTGATCGACAACGGCCGTCTGGTGCAGGAATTCGGCGTACAGTATCGCCCGTACCGGGAAAGGGTGTTGCAGATCATCAATGAAGTGCGCGCGGATATTGGGCAACCGCCGATCAAAGGATAGCGTGCGGCGCGAGGCGGTGAACTCCTCGTCTCCCTGACCGGGGCGCGCTTTCGCCATGACGGCAGCGCCGGTCAGAATTTGCTGGCGTGCTCCAGGCTCTCGATCTCGGCTTCCATTCTGGGCAGCAGCACGTTCAGCGATTCGCTGATCGCATCGAGCTTCGGCCGCAGGTTGATGGTCCAGGTGCGCACCGGCACGTCCCACTCGCGCAACGCCTGAACGTTTCGGTTATAGTCGTTGACCCGGTGCATCAGCACATAGACCTGCGCGGCGATCGCGGCACCGAACACGTCGATCCGTTCCAGTGTGGTCATGAAAATGTCGGGCAGGGGCAATGTCAGTTCCTCGGGGTGAGGCGGCGGCTCGTCGAGGCGGGCGCGGCCGATCGTCTGCAACAGCCCATTACGGATCCGAGCGGTCGTGTTCATGTCGCGCAGCACCGGCGCGATGGCGGCAGCCAGCACCTGGCGGCGCAACGAACGGGCAGCTTCGGCGCGCTGGATCTCGAACCGTTCCTGGCGTAGGGCGATGCCGACCGCGGCGCCCGCGGCGGCGAGCGAGCCTACGCCTTGCACCCAGTAGACCAGCTCCTGATTCCAGAACCATTCGGAAAGTGACATCGCCGTGATCCATGCCCCGACCCCGAGAGGTGGCAGATCGTCGCTCTCCGAGCAATGGTCACGCCGGCCGATCCCTGGGCCATGGCCCGTGTCGCGGCGGGCAAGCGGAAGACAAGAAGGTTTGAACACAAATACACATAGATGAACACAGATATACACAGATATTGTTTCCGATAAACGATCTGATAAGAAACTTTCCGACCTGGTCCTGAGCAACTATGGAGGTGTTCTTTCCGACCGGTGGCGTGAACAAAATCTTGCCGACCAGGTCCTGAACACCATCTGTGCGTATCTGTGTGTATCTGTGCTAAAGATTCTTGCCTTTGCCAAACCACCGTCCGGCCATGGGACAACCTCCACCGAACCCCCGCAACCGGTCCCTTGCCCGACGCGCCGTGCCTGACATAGCGTCCGGCCATTGCATTCTGCTGCGTGCGACAAAATCTATGGCCCATGTCCGCCGTTCCTGACGATCTGTTCGGCTCCGATACCCCTGCGGACAGCAAACCCCGCGGGGCCCATTCCCATGCGGATCGGCCGCTCGCCGATCGCATGCGTCCGCGTACGTTGGATGAGGTCGTCGGCCAGGATCACCTGCTCGGTCCCGAAGGCGCGGTAACCCGCATGCTGGCACGCGGATCGTTGGCGTCGCTGATCCTGTGGGGCCCTCCAGGCGTCGGCAAAACCACCATCGCACGGCTGTTGGCGGCCCGCGCCGGGCTGCATTTCGTCCAGCTCTCGGCAGTGTTTTCCGGTGTCGCCGACCTCAAGAAAGCCTTCGACGAAGCCGCCCGCCGCCGCCGTCTCGGCGAGGGCACCTTGCTGTTCGTCGACGAAATCCACCGCTTCAACCGCGCCCAGCAGGACGGGTTTCTGCCGGTGGTGGAGGAGGGCACGATCACTCTGATCGGCGCCACCACAGAAAATCCGTCCTTCGCATTGAACGGCGCGTTGCTGTCGCGCTGTCAGGTGCTGGTGCTTCGCCGGCTCGACGATGCTGCGCTGGACTTGTTGCTGCTGCGTGCCGAAACCGAACTGCACCGAACCATGCCACTGACCCCGGAAGCGCGGGCGGCATTGCGCGCGATGGCGGATGGCGACGGCCGCTACCTGCTGAACATGGCCGAGCAGATCGCCGCGCTGCCGGAAGCCACGCCGCCGATGGACCCGGGCGCTCTGTCGTCGTTGCTCGCCCGCCGTGCCGCGCTTTACGACAAGGACCGCGAGGAACACTACAATCTGATCTCGGCGCTGCATAAATCGCTGCGTGGGTCGGATCCCGACGCGGCGCTATATTGGTTCGCCCGCATGCTGAACGGCGGCGAGGACCCGCGCTACATCGCCCGCCGGCTGGTGCGTTTCGCGGCCGAGGACATTGGCATCGCCGATCCCAACGCGCTGACCCAGGCGCTGGCCGGCTGGGAAACCTATGAACGTCTCGGCAGTCCCGAAGGCGAGCTGGCGATCGCCCAGGTAGTGGTTTATTTGGGAACGGCACCGAAATCGAACGCGGTTTATACCGCGCTCAGCGCCGCGCGGGCGTCCGCCAAGGCAACCGGCAGCCTGATGCCCCCGGCGCACATCCTGAACGCGCCGACGAAGCTGATGAAGAACCTCGGCTATGGCGCGGGCTATGAATACGATCATGGCACCGAGGACGCGTTCTCCGGACAGAATTATTTCCCGGACGGCATGAATCGCGAGCGGTTCTATCAGCCCAGAGGCCGCGGCTTCGAACGCGAGATTTCCCGCCGACTCGAATACTGGGATAAACTGCGCGAGGAAAGGGCCAAATCCTGATGCTGGATCATGTGTCTGTCGCCGTGCGCAACCTGCAAACCAGCGCCGAGGCATACCAGCAAGTACTGGGCTGCATCGGCCTGCAACGCCTGGTGGCTCGGCCGGCGACGATCGGCTTCGGTAAGAAATATCCGGAGTTCTGGCTGAACGCGCGGCCATCGCAGACGGCATTGCCGGTGGATACCGGCATCCACATTTGCCTCCGCGCACCGGATGAGGCATCCGTGCGCGCGTTCCACGCCGCTGCCATCTCGGCTGGTTGGCTGGACGCCGGTGCTCCTGGGCCGCGTAAGGCGGAGATGACGCCTTATTTTGCAGCCTTCGTGCAAGACCGGGACGGTAACAAACTCGAAGCGGCGACTTTTCCCCGCAAGGCCTGACATGACCATTGCCACGCAAACCGTCTCGGACGATGAGACGGAGATCCGGCTGGACCGCTGGTTTCGGCGGCATTTTCCTGGCGTGCCGCAAAGCGCGATCCAGAAACTGTGCCGTACCGGGCAAATCCGGGTCGACGGCAAGCGGATCGAAGCGGCGACCAGGCTCGTGTCCGGCCAGGCCGTTCGGGTCCCGCCGCTGCCGGCCGCTCCAACGCCAAGGCCGGTCGCCGAGGTCAATCCCGCGGCAACTCGGGAGATCGAGGCGATGCTGCTCTACCAGGATGACCAGCTTATCGTCCTGAACAAGCCTTACGGGTTGCCGGTGCAGGGCGGGCCGGGCATCTCCCGCCATATCGATGGGATGTTGGAGGGGTTCCGCAATGAAGCCGGCGATCGGCCGCGCCTCGTGCATCGGCTGGATCGCGACACCACCGGCGTATTGCTGATCGCGCGCACTCCGGGTGTCGCCGCCAAACTCGCCGCTGCCTTCCGGGGACGCGATATGGACAAGACGTACTGGGCTGTCGTCGCCGGCCGCCCCGTCCCGGTCGAGGGCGAGATCGACCTGCCGCTTAAACGAATTGGCGGGGCCAAAGGGGTGGGAGATCATGGTGAGCGCACCGCTCCGGCCGAACGCGATGATGAGGATGCCGCCCGCGCCATCACCGAATACCGCACCCTGGACCACGCCGCCCGCAAGCTGGCGTGGCTGGAGTTGAAGCCGCACACCGGCCGCACCCACCAACTGCGCGTCCACTGCGTCGCCATTCGAGCCCCCATATTGGGCGACGTGAAATACGCCCGCCCGGACCAGAACAATGCCTTCGCCGCCACGGTCGCCGGATTGTCGGACAAGATGCATCTGCACGCCCGGTCGCTGGTGTTTCCGCACCCGGCTGGCGGTATGATGCGGGTGGAGGCCGAGTTACCGCCGCACATGACGGAAACCTTTCACACGCTCGGGTTTTCGGCATCGCCGGCCCGCGCGCCCCGCCGCGAGGGACGCTGATTGGAACTCGACGAACTCGACGAGGCCCCACCCCGCCGCACGCTTTGGCTTGTCCTGGCGGCCGTCGTCGTGGTGATTGGCCTGGCGGTCGGCTTCATCAGCTGGACGCTGAACTCGGACCGAGTGAAGCTCCTGCTGGTCAATGCGGTGCAGCATGCGACCGGGCGAACGCTGACCATTTCCGGCGCAACGCGGTTTAAATTGTCGCTGGCGCCGACCGTGTCGATGGAGGATGTGGCGCTGGCCAATCCGCCCGGCTTCTCGCGGCCCAGCATGGTGACCGTGGGGCGCGTGGAGGTGGGGCTGGCGCTGCTGCCGCTGTTGCAACATCGGCTGGAAATCGACCATGTGACCTTGGTGCAGCCTGACCTGCTGCTGGAAACCAATGCGGCGGGCCGTGCCAATTGGCGGTTCTCCCGTGAGGCGCCGGCAACGACGGCAACCGTCCCGCCGGTGCAAGCGGCTCCGGTAATACCGGAAGCCCCGCCGGAAGATGCCGCCGTACGCCAGCGACTTGCGGTCTGGTTCAGTAACGCCAGTGTGGAGGATGGGCAAGTCGGTTGGCTCGACGCCCAGTACGGGCAACGTCATGAGGCGCAGGTGACGCAGCTGAAGCTGAATGCGCCGTTGGGTGAGCCGGCCGAGCTGACCGGAGCAATCAGCTACGAAGGCCGCACGATCAACCTGACCGGACGCGCCGAACCGACCGACCTCGCTGATTCGACGCCCGGCACCGGACCCTGGCCGGTGGCGTTGAAGCTGGCGACCGGCGACGCCACCCTGACCGTAGACGGGCAGATCGAGCAACCGTTTGCCGGTCGCGGTTACACCCTGGCGATCGACACCGAAGTGCCCAACCCCTCGATTTTCGCGCCCTGGTTTCCTGAGCTGCCGTTGGCGTCACTGAAGTCGGTGTCCGCGCACGCCGAAGTGAGCGACGGCGGCGGACCTACCCCCACCATTTCGAAGGCTCGGGTCACGGTGGCATCGGTTGATCTCGACATACTCGGGGATGGAGCAACGCTGCAGAACCTGACCATCGGCGCACAGGGCGACGAGCCGATCAGGATTGTCGGCGGCATCGAGCGAGACGGTATCGACTCCGGGATTAACGGCATTGTCGGCGACCTGCACTGGCTCAGCCATGGCGCGTCGGGGCCGGTCCCGGTCGATCTGGAGTGGAATGCCGGTTCGGCGCGGGCTTCGATCAAGGGAACCATCGAGGCGCCGACCCGGCTCGCCGGATTTGCCCTGGATGTGAATGTGGATGTGCCGAAACCGTTACAGGTGACCAACGGCGCGCCGCCGGCGCTGCGGGCGGTGGCGTTGCAGACCAGGCTGACCGACGCGCCGGGTCCGGTGCCGTTTCAGTTTACCTCGAATGCCGGCGACCTGACCGGGCAGTGGTCGCTATCCCGCCTGGCAAAGTCGGCGGGCCCCGGGTTCTCGGTGGAGGCTCAGCTGGCGTCGCAGCGCCTCGACCTTGACATGCTGTTGGCCAGTGCCGCGCCGGGGGGCACCGTTGCGCCGGCACAAGCGAGTACGACCCCGGAAGCGAGCCCGAGCGAACCGGCTTCGCCCCCGGACAAACTGCTGATCCCCGACAGCACGCTGCCGTTCCATCTGCTGCGCGCGATCGATGCCAACCTCAAACTTGCTTTGGCCGATGTGCGGTTCCATGGTGTCGACATTCGCAAGATCGACAGCGTGGCGGCGGTGAACGACGGGCAACTGCGCGTGGCGCCGTTCTCGATTGCCGCGCCGGATCAGCAAATGAGTGGGACGCTGCTGGCGGATGCAACGAAAACCCCGCCGGTGGTGCATCTGACGGTCAACGCTCCGGCGCTCGCGGTGCAGCCGCTGTTGGGCGCGCTTGGCTTGCCGGAGGTTGCGAGCGGTACTGCTCAGGTGCAGGCGGATCTGACCGGTACGGGCGACTCACCGCATGCAATTGCCGCTTCGCTGGACGGTTGGGCCGGGGTGGCTATCGAGGGAGGCCAACTCGATACCAAAATGATGAATGCCTGGCTGGACCGGGTTCAGCCGCTGCATTTATCCGGCCCGGATGAGACCGAGCTGCGGTGTTTCGCCTTGCGGGCGGACCTGAAATCCGGCATCGCAACGATTGCGCCGGTGGCATTGAACACCCCGGCGCTGATTGTCAGCGGCGACGGCGAGGTTGACCTGGGACGCGAGACCATGGCGCTGCAGGTGCGGCCAAGGGCGCAAATTGGCGGCACGGGGATCGCGCTGCCGGTGCGGGTGAGCGGTCCGTTACGCGAACCCTCGGCCAAAATCGATATTTCCGCGAAAGGTTTTGGCCACGGCCTGAGTGGATTGTTATTGGGCGGCAAGGATGTGATGGGTGCGGCGGGTGGCGGCAATCCGTGTCCTGCCGCTCTGGCTCGTGCCCGCGAAACCGCGCCAGCCGAACCGCCGCCGGCCGCATCAACACCCCCCGGGGCAAAGCCGTGAAGCGGTTCTGGGACACGGTGACGTTGACCCGGGACGGCGAGCAGCATCGCATACTGCTGGACGGCAAGCCGATCCATTTGCCGACCGGCGGCGTGCTGCTGGTTGGGCCGCCTGCTCTGGCCGCGGCAATTGCCGAGGAGTGGCGCCTCGCGGGTGGCGCCAAAGGCGGCGACATGAGTTTTGCGGATACGCCATTTACCCGGATCGCCGGCACCGCGCGTGCACGCATCGCACCCGATCCGGCACCGATAGAAGACGCAATCGCGCGTTACGGCGAGACCGACTTGTTGTGCTACCGAGCCGAGTTTCCGCAGGAACTGGCCGCCCGTCAGGCGCGGTCCTGGCAACCCTGGCTGGATTGGGCGGCTGAGACGTTTGCGGCACCGTTACGGGTGACGACCGGCGTGGTGCCGGTTCGCCAGCATCACGACAGCATCGATGCGTTGCGGCAGGCGGTGGGTGGATACGATCCCTATGTGCTCGCCGGCCTTGGCATCGCGGTGCCGGCATTGGGTAGTCTGGTACTGGGGCTTGCACTGGTTGAAGCGCAGCTCGATGCGGCGGAGGCGTTTGCGTTGGGCTCGCTGGAGGAGTTGTTTCAGGCGGAACAATGGGGCGAGGATACCGAGGCCGCACACCGGCGCGCGGCGGTTGCCGCGGATATCGCGCTGGCGGAACGGTTCGTCAGGTTGGTCAGGCAGGGGTAATATATCGGCCGGAGGGAGCTCGGGGCAGTGAGACTCGGGCGTACTCTATCAGTGAATTTCATCTTGTATAATTCTCTCAAAGAGCGCAGGTTGAAACTGTGGCGTTGGTTATCCCGTCCGGCGTTTTCAAGCAGCTCGCTGCCCTGCCAAGGGCGGACGCGCGGCGACTCCTGGATCGATTGGAGGGAATAGCCCTTACACCATCGGCGCTGCATCCCAGCGTCACAGCACTGGCTGGTGAGCCTGACGCCTACCGGGTCCGGCAAGGTGATTGGCGCGCTGTATTCCGGATTGAAGATGGCGACGTACTGGTCGACCGCATCCCACATCGCAGGGAGGTTTATCGATGACTACCATCAAGATTGTTACGGAGACCAAAAATACGGTCACCCTCAACCGCCAGGACCTGGCTCGTCTGCTGGCGGAACTGGAGGATGCGGAGGACCGTCTGGCGGTACGCAGTCACCGGGCGCGGCAGGCGGCCGTGGGCAAGGAGGCGGTTCGCCAAAACGCACTGACTGGCGAGCAGGCCCGGCGATTGCTGGACGGCGAAAGTCCGGTTCGGGTTTGGCGGGAAAAACGGGGTTTGACTCAGCGTGCCCTCGCTGCGGCCGCCGGCGTGGCCGCAAGTTATCTCGCCGATATCGAGAATGGCCGAAAACCGGGCAGCGCAGACGCGCTGTCCCGCCTCGCCCGCGCTCTGGGGGTGTCGATGGACGATTTGATGGATGAGCAACAAAGACGGCGGGCTCCTGGTTACGGGCCGGTTTGGCTGCGCTCCCACCCATTTTCGGCCGGTATTGGTCCAGGCGGTCGAGGCGCCAGTCCGCATGAGCAGAAGGTCGCCTCTGTGCACGACGCGTGGGTGGCGGTCCGCGGTGATTGGCAAACGCTGCGAAATCAGTCTCCAGAGATCGTGGATGAACAGCGCCTTCCCATATTCGGCGTCGAAGATCTATGGCGGGAGATGGAACCGGAACTGTTCGATCCCGCCGCGAAGCCAGCAGAAGCCGACATCAGGTTCGACGAGGCAGCCCAATGGAGCGGCAAGCTGGCTTCATTTGTTATGTGGGCGACGGTTGATGGCGAACCCGTCCGGTGCCGGGTGTTGGAAGAGGTGTTTCGCGAATGCCTCAACGATCCGAACGTGCGTACGAAGGACTTTGTGCGCTTGTTTCAGCGGCACCGACAAACCTTTGAGCGAGCTTTTCGTAAGGCAATCGAGGTTAAGCGTTTTAGTTCATGGCATGATCGAGAAGCAGCCAGGTTCCGCCCGGAGATCGTCTTGGCCAGCCATGACTTTCATGTCCTCGTCGACGCAGGTAACTGATGGCAATCCGGACCTACCTTCGCTGGCTTTACCGTGCAACGCCGATCAGTGCCGACAAACGTTCCGGGTCGTTTAACAACTCTTTCGCCAGCCCACTGTGAACGATCCGGCCGCGATCCAAAATTATGGCGTGATCGCTGAATTCCAGTGCCAGCCTGGCATGTTGCTCCGTCAGCAGCATGGTCAGCTGCGTCTGCGACCGCAGATGCTGCAACGTTTGCAGCAGCCGGTCGACGATGACCGGGGCCAGCCCCTCCAGCGGTTCGTCGAGCAACAGCAGCGACGGGTTGCCCATCAGCGCCCGCGCCATTGCCAGCATCTGTTGTTCGCCGCCGGACAATTGGTTGCCCATGCCGCGGCGCCGCTCGGCGAGGTTGGGGAACAACGTGTACACTCGTTCCAATGTCCAATCGTCCCCGCCGCGCGCTGCAACGGTCAGGTTTTCTTCAACGGTCAGCGAAGGGAAAATCTCCCGTTCCTGTGGCACCGTGCCGATCCCAAGCCGGGCCCGCCGGTACGGCTTCAATTGCTCGATCGATCGGCCGGCAAAGGCGATGCTGCCGTCGTGCTGCGTCGTGTGGCCGAGGATCGTGGTCAGCAAGGTGGTCTTGCCGACGCCGTTGCGGCCCAGTACCGCCAAAGTCGATCCGGTTTCGACGGCAAACGAGACGTGGTCCAGCACGACCGTGGCGCCGTATCCGGCGGTGACATTCCGTAGTGACAACAACTCAGCCATGCGCCCTGGTCCCAAGATACACCTCGCGCACGCGCGGATCGGCGGCGATCTCGGCTGGCGTGCCCTCGACCAGGATGCTGCCGCGGACCATGACCGTGATGCGTTGCGCGAAACGAAATACCAGGTCCATGTCGTGTTCGATCATCAGTACGGCCATTCCGGCCGGCAGTTGCGCGATGACATCGAAGATGATGCCGCTCTCGCCACCAGGCACCCCGGCCGCCGGCTCATCGAGCAACAGTACCGACGGCTCCGCAGCCAGTGCGATGGCAATTTCGACGAGTCGCTGTTTGCCATACGGCAGTTCGCGCACCACGGTCGCGGCAACATCCTCCAGGCCGAGGCGCGTGAGAATGGCAAACGCCTCCTCGATCAGCGCGCGGCGCGGGGTGAACAGGCCGCGATGTTCGGCCACTGCGAGGCGAACGTTTTCCAGCACCGATAGCGCCGGAAACAAGTTGTTGATCTGAAACGTCCGTGCCAGGCCGCGACGGGCACGGGCGGCCTGGCTGAGCCGGGTGATGTCCCCGCCGTTCAGCATGATGCGTCCGGCCGACGGCGCCAACCGGCCGGTCAGCAAATTCACCAACGTGGTCTTGCCGGCGCCATTCGGACCGATCAGTGCATGGCGCGCACCGGGTTCCAGCCGGAAATGAATGTCGTTGGCGACCGGCAACGCGCCGAATTGTTTCGAAATCCCGATGGTTTCCAGTGCCGCACTCATCGGCCGCGCAACCGATCGATCAGGCCGAGGATGCCGCCCCTGGCAAACAGCACAGTCAGCACCAGGATCAATCCGATCCAGAAATTCCAGAACTCGGGCTCGCTTTTCGCCAATTGGTCCTGCGCGATCATATAGACGGCGGCGCCGATGAAGGCTCCGTAAATGCGGCCGATGCCACCGAACACCAGAATGATCACGATCTCGCCGGAACGTTCGAAACTCATTACGCTTTGGCCGACAAACTGGGTGGTTTGCGTGAGCAACCCGCCGGCGACCCCGGCCAGCGCGGCACCGATCGTGTAGGCGATCAACAACCGGCCGGCGACCGGCGCGCCGATCGCCTGCATCCGAGTAACGTTTTCACGAATTCCGACCAGCGACTGCCCAAACGGCGAGGCCAACAGAACGCGCAGCAGCAGCCACCCGAAAAACAGCACGATCAGGCAATAAACATAGCCGGTGCGGCCGAACATGTCGAAGGCGAACCGACCGCCAATCGGATCGATCGCGATCCCTTGCAGCCCGTCATTGCCGCCGGTGATGAAGCTGGCTTTGTTCGCGGCCTCGGCGAGCAAGGTGGCGAACGCCAATGTCAGCATCAACTGCGCCAGCCCGTGGGTTCGCAGGATGATAAGGCCGGTGGCCGCGCCGACCAATGCCGCCGACGCCGCAGCGACCAGCAGACCGGACAACGGCTCCTGCGAAACATGGATCGCGTAAATGCCGGCAGCATAAGCGCCGGTGCCGTAAAACGCCGCCTGGCCGAGGGTGATGATGCCGGCGAAACCAAGTACCAGGTCCAGCGACAAAGCAAACAAAATGGTGATCAGGATTTGGCTGGCAAAGGGCAGTTGGTCGGGGAACACGAAATAGCCGCCGACGCCAACGATCCAGGGGATGGTTTCGATCCAGCGAGGACGGCTCTGGCGCAGTGCGGCGATGACGGGATCGGTCACCGATCAGGCTCGCCCGAACAACCCGGCGGGCCGCCATATCAGCAGGCCGATCATGACGATGTAGACAAAGAACGCGCCGAACTCCGGCACCAGATATTTGCACGCGGTGTCGCCAATGCCCAGTACCAGGGCGGCAACGAATGGGCCGCGGATCGAACCGAGGCCGCCAACCGCGACGACCATCAGGAAGTAGACCAGATATTCGACGGCATACCCCGGGTAAATCGCCAGGATGTCGGCACCGAGCCCGCCGCCCAGAGCGGCGAGGCCGGAGCCCAGGGCAAAGGTCATGGTAAACAACAGCGACGTGTCGATGCCGATGGCTTCCGCCATGCGCCGGTTATCGACGGCGGCGCGCAGGCGGGCTCCGAAATTCGTGCGATCGATGCCAAGCCAAAGTGCCAGGATCAGCACGAAACTCACGACAATCAGAAAGGCGCGATAGGCCGGCACGGTGCGAAAGCCAAGGTTCAATTGACCGCTGAGAATGGCCGGCGGATGCATCGGCAACGGAAGCGGGCCAAAGGCTTTGCGCAAGATGGCTTCGGCCATGAAGATCAGGCCGATGGTGAACAATACCTGTTCCAGCTCGCCGACACCGTAAAGCCGCGCATAAAGCGTGCGTTCCAGCACCGCACTGACCAGTCCGACCACGACGAATGCTGCTGCCAGCGCAAGGCCGAACGGCACCTGGTATGCATTCATCAGGGTAACCGCGATGTACCCGCCGGCCATCGCGAAGGCGCCATGCGCGAGGTTCACGAACCCCATCAGCCCCATGGTCAGCGACAGGCCGACCGAAACGATGTACAGCACCATCGCGAAGCCGAGGCCAAGAAACAGGATACTGACCAGGGCGTCGAGGACCGTCTCCATCAACTCATCCCGAGGCCTGGTTGGTTACTTCGTCTTGTTGAGCTCCTTCCATGGATCCTTGACCATCGGGATCGTTTCAATCTCAGTATTCTGCAACTGACCGTTGACCTTTTCAACCCGGCGCAGATACTCGTTCTGCACGATGTCGCGGGTTTCCGGGTCGATCATGATCGGGCCGCGCGGGCTGTCGTACTTCCAGCCTTTCAACAGATCCATGGTTTTGTCCGGATCGATGTTGCCATGCTGCGCAATGACGACATGGAAGATCG